>CAZLPS010000039.1:0-33745 GCA_964561455.1 uncultured Opitutales bacterium | reverse complement strand
CGCCTCAGTCGCCTCAGTCGCCTCAGTCGCCTCAGTCGCCTCAGTCGCCTCAGTCGCCTCAGTCGCCTCAGTCCCACAGTCCCTCTGTCCCTAGTTTCTCGACACATCCTCATCCTTCAGCGATCCCTGTAATTTCCGCGCGAGTTTCAGCCGCGCGGATTCCGCCCGCAGGTGGCGCAGGAAGCGCGAGTACCGCGCTGCCGTGTCCAATTCCTCCAGCAGACGTTGCTTTTCCAGGGTATCCTGACAGAGCGTAAAAGCGGCCAAATCCAAGAACGCCTCGGGCTCACGCAGCGAACGCAAAAACCGTATCGCATCCGTGCTGACGGGCCCGCCCAACTCGCGCCATTCGCCCAGTTGGTGCAGCAGGGCGAGTCGCTGCCGCCGCAACTCCGCCACCACGGCGCCCGGCTCGCTTATCAGTACATCAATCGCGCAACGCCGGTAGGGATCCTCGCTCAAAATCGCCCGGCAGCGGACGCGCGCCACGCCCTGCAATACCAAGTTTGACGTCCCGTCCGCATTCTCATGGCAGGCGCGGATGACACCCAGCCCGGCAATGGGAAACAGTGGCTCCACCTGGTCCGGGTCCTCGGCACGAAGGGGGTCGAGCCCCGCCACGGCGAACATCCGGTTGCCATTGAGCGCCTCAGCCAGCATCTGCCGGTAGCGCGGCTCGAAAATATATAGCGGCAGCAACGCCTGCGGAAACAACGCGGTGTTGGGCAGCGTCATCACCGGCGTGTGCGCGGGCAAATCAATGGGTTCGCTCATGGTTTTGGCTGCTTGGAAGAATGACCATGAAAAATCGGTGAGGTTGCAATGGAAAACCGTGGATTGATTTTGCCGCACGGCCTGCTTGAAGCATGAACGCGGCCAATTTGAAATTTCCATTCTCTACTGAGTCCGGCTCACTTGTATCCGCCAAAAATGCAATGGCTTCGGCACCCCGGACGGATCGTGAATCGTTACCGCGTCAAAGCCCGGCACAACGTTGGCGGTGGAACTAAAAACAGCGGGATTCGAGTACCCGTTGCTGGTCTGCCAAATCAGCGTCCAGTTGGACAAATCGGTTGATTCATACACCGCATAGGATAACCCGGCCGACTGGCGTTGGTAAAAAGTAATGCCACCACCGGCATCAGCCTGCGGCGCACCCGCCACCGCCTGCGCGTGCAACGGATCTCCGCCAAAGGCGTATTCGGACAAATTGGGCATGCCGTCGCCATCGGGATCGGCTGCTTCAGCCGATACCGTGGTGTTGGCAAAATTGTATAGGCCCTTCCACGCGTCGTAAGTATACGAGGCCACGACCGACACCGGCAAAGTGAGATTGCCGCTAGCGCCTTCCAAGTCGGTCGCAGTGATGGTGACGTTGGTGTTTCCCGTCAACGTTGCCGACGGCGTCAGAGTCAAAATATTTCCACTCAGGGTCGCGTTAACGAGCGATGCGTTGGCGGAACTGACCGAATAAGTCATCGCCGGCACTACGGCAATTGAAGTTAGGACGAGATTACCAACGGTCAGGGAGTTCGCTGTGAGCGGAATGCTGTCCCAGGCCGGAATGAAACTGCTGTAATCATAGGGCCCGCAAGTGCTCGAATTGATTATATCCGCGATTGCCATGCCGTTACCAATGACGCGGCCAAAAACGGTAAAGCCGCCGTTCTGGACGTCCAAATTCGATGAATTATCTGCCGTATTGATGAACCACTGACTGGTCGCGCTGTTGGGATCACTGCCAATTTTGGCCATGGCCACCGTGCCCCGCACATTGGAGATGCCCGGTTCGTTTTGAATGGGCGCAAAAGTTGGCACGAGGCCCAGAGTGAAATTGCCGCTGCCATCATTGAAGAAACCGTAGCCACCGCCCTGAATGACAAAATTGGGGGCGGCCCGGTGGACGATGTTGTTCGCGTAATTGCCGGACTTTATATAGGCGAGGAAATTTGCCACGGTGATCGGCGTTTGATTGTCGGCGAGGGTGATGTCAATATTTCCGGTCCCCAAAGTGCCAACCGTGGTCGTGATGCGAACCGCCGTGCCCGTGACATTGGGATCGTTGATATGGGCATACAAATCGAAGGTTTGCGGCGCCCGCCCCAAAATTGCCGTGGCGGGAAAGGGCTGCGCCAAAACCGGCGACGCCACATCCGCGAGCAACGGAGCCGCCGCGACGACAGCCAACAGGGCGGCCAGGAAAAGAAAACGACGCATCATAATCGGGTAAAGGGGGCTTCAGTAAACGATTATTCTGCCATTTTTTCCACAAAAAGTCGAATGCAAAACCCGTAAAAGGGCGGTAAAGATTTGGCGCCAAATCAACCCGGTGGTGCGGCCCCGACCGCCCCGCTACGGCGCTGCCTTCTCCAGCTTTAGCCCGGCAATCGTAAGTTTCACGCGCCCCGTTTTCCAGACCCGGAATTCAAACGATTGTTCGGGGCCGTGGCTGGTGAACGCCACGGTAAAGGTCTGCGCCACCCCCGCGCCGGGTAATTGGGCGCCGGTCAGCTTAATTTTCCCGTCCACCTCGGCGCCGCGGTGGCTGGCCACGTCGAGCACCAGTGCGTCCGTGGGCGCGGCGGCGTCCGCGCGGAGCGTGAAGCGGGCGGTGTATTGGCCGGCAGGCAGCGGCAGGTAGGGACCAAAGACCAGAATCGCCGGCTGGGCGCGCACCTGCTCATCGGTGAACGAACCGTCGGCATTCCGCTTCAGGTCCGGCGACCAGGACAACGCATATTTTGTCAAATCGAGGGGGAAGCTCAGGCGAAATTGGCTTGGCGCCTCGAGCTGGCGGTGGATGTCGTGGTTCCAAATCAACACATGGTACCCGGCGACGTCCCGGACTTCATTGGGCCGGCCCAGCGTGGCCACAGCCGTTTCCGCCAAATCGACCTCGTCTTCATAGACGAGAAAATTCTTCGGCTCGTTGAACCAGTCCGCCTTGGCCAGGAACAAATACGGCGACAACTTCAAATCCACGCTGCGGCAGACCGGTGCCATGTGGATCTGCTCCGCAGAGACCGCGCGCAGGACGTTGCTCTGCCGGTAGGCGGCGTAACCGGAGGTCAAATCCTCGCGCCAGAGCCAGCGCACCAGCATTTTTTCACGCACGTCCACTGGGGCTTGGCTGGTGTGCCCCAGTGGCTCCAGCGCCAGCAGCATACCCACCGCGGTCGCTCCAACCAGCGCTGCCCGTGGCGGACCCGCCAGCCGGCGCCATGCGCCATCCAGCACCGGAGCCAGCCGCCGCGCCGCAAGGATGGCGGTGAAGACCACACCCGGAAACAGGTAGCGGGCATCCTCGGTGTCGAAGATCCAGGAATAAACCACAAATTCGGCATTGACGATCACCACCCCGACCAACAAGACGGCGTCGATATAATATTGGGTGCGGCTCGGGATCGTCCGCGAAAAAAGCTGCTTCGCGGTCAGGATAATCGCCCATCCCGCCGTGCCGATGCGCAACATGGTCAGCAGGACGGACGCCACCGGCCAGCCGGGCAGGTATGCCACCGCGAGTACCTGGAGGGATTCCCCGTAGATGCGAAAATTCGTCGGCAACCGCCCCAGTGGTGCGAAGTAATCCCGGAAGGAGGCCTGCACTGGCGTGATGGTGAATCCTTGCGTGCCCAAAAAATGCACCCACAGCTTCGCCAGCACCACGGCCCCGATGGCGGTGCCCGCAATCGCCAGGCCAATCTTCCATCCCCCTGCCCGCAGCACGACGAGCAACCCGGCGGCCAGCAGCGGCAGCACACAAAAATAGTTCACAAATGGATCCGCCATGCCCGCCGCCAGCAGGAACAAGCCGAATAAAGTAATCCAAGCCGCCCGCGGCGCTGGGCGCGTGGCTTCCAACCCCGCCCGCAACGCCGCCAGCGCAAAGAGCGCGTACGCGATGGTTCCCGTATGCGACATAAAGAACAGGAACAAGTAGGACTGAAACGGCGTCAGCAACCCCAGAAACAAAAACAGCACCACCGCCACGCTCCCGCGCGACACGCCGCGCCGCCAGGCGACCAGCAGGGCGCCGGTCACCAGCATTATGTAAAATAAGAAGGAGGCCACCGGCATGACCGCCGTGGAATAGCCAAACAGCCGGATCAAGGCGGCGCCGAGCGGCACATAAGTTGCATAGAAAGAGTCGCCATTCACCACCCAACCCGAGAGGAATAAATTCCCCTGGGCCATGTCGTGCGCCTCGAGCAGGCCATCAGCTTCATCCGGATGGTGGTTGTTCGCGCCGAAGGCCAGGCAAAAAACGGCGAACACCCAGAACCCCAGCAATGCCGTCAAAAACAAAGCCGCCCGCCACGCCCGGGCGCGTGCCGCCTCCGGCGGCACAGCGGGAGCATTCGCGGAAAATGATTCGGGAGCGAGCAACCCCTGGAGCAGCGATGCCATGGCGACTTCTAGGTCCAACGCAACCCTCGCGCAAGTTATAGTTGCGCCCCGACAGCGCCAAGCCCCTGCGCAATGCTGCTTGGGCACTCACCAGACAAATCAATGCGAGGTGACCCCGACCATGGGTGCCATCACGGCGAAGAAGAGCACCACCACGAAGATTACCAGAAAAAGGAAGAAAAAGACCCGGGCGAGGCTGATGGCGATGCCCGCCACGCCCCCAAAGCCCAGGGCCGCGGCAATCAAGGCAATGACGAGAAAGAAAAAGGCGTAGATTAACATGGGGGTATCGTTTTGAGTTTAAGAATGTTTTCTTTGGCGGAAGAACCGTTGCTTAACTCACCGGTACAAATTCTACCGGTGCCGCCCAATCGTGGTGTACCAGCGCACGCTGTCCGCCGCAGCGGCCGCCCCACGCGGCGGCAAAGGCGCCGACGCCAAACATCAGAAAGGTCCACGTGGCCAGAATGGCCATTGTCGCCGCAACGCGGTCGGTCGCTTCCCTCGCGGTTGCGTCCGCCCGGGCCAAGAACTGATCCCCATCGGCCTTGATTTGATCATAAGACACCTCCCATTGTCTGACCGCCGTCTCTGCTTCGGCCGGCGATCTTCCGGCGTCGTCCGTCAACGCCAGCACCAGCGCCTGGTGGTTGGCCGCACCCCGGGCCGAGAAATTTCGATAGAGCGCGGCGCCAATTTCGCGGCGGGCGCGCGGCAAATTAGTTCCTGTTCCGGTGCTGGCATTCGGCACGACCCACACGCCACCGGAAGCAGGTGCGATCTCGTCGAGAAAACTGGCCACGACTGCCGGGAGACCTTCCGGTGCCAGCGCGATAGAGGCGGCGACCGGCCCACCGGGAAAATTGGCCGCAGCATTAACCGTGGCCACGCCGACAGTGCCCACCGCCGCCGCTGCGCCACCCGCCAACAGGCCGACCGTACCCGAAAAAACCGTAAAGGTAAGTACGGTCGCGACGCTCCAAACCACCACGCCATGCAGACCTCCCACGTTGCCATAGCCTTTCCCGGAAGTGCGCCCGGCCACCCAGCCGCCGACCCAAAGTGAAATCAATGCGCTTACCGTCCACGCCACACCCGCCGCAATGGTGAAGCCCATGGCCGGATTCCCGGTGGTGGAGGGATTGACCATCCGCAAGCCGAGGCCAAGGCCGAGCATGGTGAGCAACAGATGCAGGCTCATGGCCACGAGGCTGCCGGCAAAGATGGACCCCCAGGACAAGCGCGCCATCAACCAGTGATGGTGGGTTGCATGATCGGAGGTAAATGCAGGGGTGCCCGCAGGTTGGTTGGTGCTCATGGGTGTTGGTTTCGTTTTCCACCGGGTAGCCGGGTGGATTTTTTTGGAAAAACTTTTTCAACGACGCTGCCGCTTCATTCCGGCACGTTCAGCGCCGCTTCAATTTCGGCCCGCGTCCGGCCGGTCTTTTGCTGGAGGCGGTGAATCAAGGCCGATTCCTGCCCTTCCACGTAGCTGAGGTCGGCGTCAGTCAACTCGCCGTATTTCTTCCGCAGGCCGCCTTTGACGCGCTCCCAATTGTCGCGCAATTGTTCGGCCATGCAGTTGATCGGCGCCGGAGGGGGCGGAGAAATCGCGACCGCCGGGAGGGAATGCTCACTCTGCCCGCCGGTCGCCGTGGGCCAGGCATCGGGGCTGATTTGCTGCAGTTCGCCACCGGGAGTGGAGGGACCGGGGGAGGAATTGGTGGCGGGCATGTTTTAATTGGGGGAATGCGGGCGGGAAAGCCCGACTATACCCCTTGCGGCCCGCGTCTGCCATGGGGCCTTGCCCTACCAAAAATTATTATTAAAAACAGCGAATGACGTTTGCACCCGCCGCTGCGCCCGAGGGGGTGAAGGCCCCATGGTAATATTTCCCCCGTGCGGATAAACTGGGAACATCCAAATCGGGAGCAATCCAGCGGCCCGGAAAATTCCATCCATGAAAATCGAACACAAAATTATCCTCGCCACTTTTGCCCTGGCCGGTTGTTGCGGTCTCGCCGGCTACGCGGCCTCCACCCTCCCGATGCCTCCGGGCAGCACCCCGGTGCCTGGCAAACCGGCTTTTCCGAACAGCCCGGTTAACCCGCAAACCCCGGCGCCTCCGGGGAGCACTGGCCCAAATGTGAATCCGGGCTTCCCGAGCACACCGGGAAATCCAGGGTTCCCCGACAGTGGCTCGGTCCTGCCCGGTACGCCGTCCGATCCCCCTCCCGTACCGCCTCCGGTCGGTCCACCACCGCCGGTCATGCCCCCCGCGCCAGTGATGCCGCCGGCACCGGTCATGCCGCCACCGCCAACCATGCCGCCGCCACCAGTCATGCCACCAGCCCCGGTAATGCCACCGGCACCCGTCATGCCACAGGCACCAACGATGCCCGCTCCCCAGCCTGGTCCCACGGGAAGAATATCTTTTAACACCGAGACTTTTAGCCTGCAGAGTCCGCCCGTGCCGCCCACACCCCCGCCAGGGCCGATTAACCCCCCGAAGCAACCGTTGCCCCAAGGTCCAGCCACACCCATTCCCGGTGGCGGCGCGAACACGGGCGGCTGAATACTTCCGCGCTGATGCCAGGCTACGGGTAAATGGACTACGCCGGGGATTAACCCCTGGCATAGTCGTGTTTTCCATGACCTGCGCGGCACGTCATGTCTAAACGGCAAAATGACGTCAAAATTGCCATTGATAAAACATTCAAACGAGCGTATGGTTTGGTGTTGGGGGCCGGAATTGAACCAAGCCCCGGGGTCGTACCAACCATGAAGACCATGTCCCATTCTTTCGCCGTCGCGGCCACGCTTGCCCTATGCTGCGGAATTTCGGTTTTTGCGGCCTCCACGTTGCCGGATCAGGCGGACGGAATGTCCACGCCGGGGAGGCCAGCTTCTCCAAACCCGCCAGGAAGGCCGCCCCGCCCGGCGGCCAATAGCGGAACTGATGGCGGGGCTCCGTATTATAGTCCGGGTGTCAGCCCCGGATATCCGAGCACCCCAGGTACTCCGGGATACCCCGACTATCCGAGTAACCCCACCTACCCGGCGCTGCCCGACGCGCCGACCATGCCGCCCCCGCCCACGATGCCGGATCCCCCGACCATGCCGACGCCCCCGACTATGCCGGCTCCTCCGAGAATGCCCAATCCGCCCACCATGCCGGCCCCGCCGAGAATGCCCAATCCACCCACCATGCCCGCTCCGCCGAGGATGCCGCCCCCGCCCACGATGCCAAGGCCGCCGCCCGGACCCCCAAAGGCCTAGGCAACCGCCAGCAGAATCCAGAGCACGCGGAGTGCGTAAAGTTTAATATTTTATCAAACGAAATCGGTGGACTGGGAATGAATAAAGCGCGGGAGCGCACTCGTCCGCTGAACGACCGGGGAACAAATATTCAAACGAGCGTATTAATAGGGCAACGCCCGTGCGCAATCCCCCTCAACCACCCCGGAGTTCCGCCCATGAAAACCACCTTCAAGTTCGCCACGGCCATCGTTGCGATTGCACTGCCGGCCATTTTTCCCGCGTTCGCAGCCTCCACGCTGCCCCTACCGCCTGGGAGCACGCCCGTCCCGGGCCGGCCGGCTTTTCCCAATACGCCAGTCACGCCCGTTCGCCCGGCACCCCGCCCGAACCCGGGATTCCAGACGGGTGGATATAATCCCAACTTGAGCCCGGGATTCCCCAGTTCTCCGGGCAATCCGGGGTATCCGGGCAACGATCCGTATGCGCCCGGCTACGCCGGATTCTATCCGGCGCAACCGGAAGCTCCCAGCCCTCCGCCCACCCCACCGCCGGCCTGTGTGCCAGATCCGGGGGACCAGCACTGAAAACGGGTGGCGCAGGAAGAATGTAAGGAGGGGCGAGAATTAGCCCGGGAACGGGGCACGGCTATCTTGCTTATGGGCTCTGCCCTGAGATGGGCGGTTAAAATGTTCCGAGCATCCAACATCCACCGCCAAGTTGCCCAAGCCATTCCCCAACTGCAGTAAGCGCCCCGTTGCCTCCGGTTTTGTCTGCCATTCAATGGTGGAAATTCAAAGTTCGCCCGCCACTCCGTCGAATTGTTCACCTTCTTCAATTTGGGAACGCAACGTGCTTTACGCTGCGCAGCCTCCGGCGCGCCGCCCACTGCGGCACGACGGTTTCGCGTTGCCCCGGCGGGCACCCCCGCAATTCATCCACCTCATTCTATGAGCGCATTTTCTTCCCTTAATCTCAAAACGACGATTGGTTTTGACCCGGACGCACCGGCGCGCGGCAGGTCTGACAATGGTTTGCTCGAATACGCCAACCTCAAGCTCGCCGGCGTCGGCGCGCCGATTTTCGGCTCGGCGCAGGATTATCCCCTGCTGCAATTGGCGCAACCATTGCTGGCGGATTTTCAGGAACAATCGCGATTGCTGGCCGACCGGCACTGCCCAGTGGACGGGCGCATCCAGGCGTTTCTGCATGATTATCTTGGGGCAGAGCGCCCCACCGTCGCTCCCATGCTGCCGCACGGAACCCTGGTGCTGGACCGGCATGGGCTGGCGCGATTGTTGTCCTTGCCGCCGGACCGCGACCTGTTCGAATCGAGCATCTTAAAAACCTACCGGGTGCGCCAGGGCCTCCTGCACAATCCAAGCAACGACCGCCGCACGACCCAGGGCGTGTTCCACGTTTGCGAGGGTGGGTTGCCAATTCCCGCGGACAAGGTTCCCGTGCCCAAAAATGTCTTCGCGCGCCTGTTGGAAGAAGCATTTAACCCACCTGAGGAATTACTGCGCCTGCCGTTTACCAGCAGCCAGGAAGCGCAGGCACGGTTGTGGGTGTCGCTGATGTTGCGGCCGCTGGTGGTGCCAGAGGTGCCCGGGCTGGCGCGTGCCAAAACCATGGAAGTGCGTTTTTTTGCGCCGGGCAATCTGGTCAGCAATCTTGATTTCGTCGAGTCCATCTTCGGCAATGCCGGCCACCCGGCATTGGCGGAAAACGATGCCGCGCTGGACCCGGAGGGATGGTCCGGCCACACCGGCTGTGTAATTTTGGCGCCACACCTGGTCAATTGCACCAAGCGCGCCCTGGGCCTGCCGGCTTATGACGACGCGCCGGAACATTTGCGCCGCGCGGGAATGTGCTGGAAGGACCCAGGCGAGCGCTACAACAGCGGCTCGGCGTTCAAAGTAACCGCACGCGACCGGCGCGGGGTGATCGTGACAATCATCGCCGACAATTATTACGGCTACTGCAAAAAGGAGGTCAAAACCCAAATCAGCTTTGCGGCGAACCTGCATGGTCAGGCCGAGGAGGAGCATGCCGGCGGCGCCATCGCCTTCCCGTGCTATGATTTAGGCGAAGATTTCAAACTCACTGAACTCGACCCGGAACTGAATCATTCCTTCGACGGCCTGGTGAAGTCGTACGGCGAAATTCTCGAAGTGCACCCGGACGGCTACGCGGTGGACAAAAATTACCCGGACATCGTTTACGTCCCGCGCGAGGCGTTTTTTTCCCTGCGCGAACAGACCATCACTTGGAAGCGCGACGAGGCGTTGCACTCACTGCGCATCCGGCCCGGCGTCACTTACGTCATGCCGAGCGGCTACAAGATCGAAATGCTGCAGCCCACCGACGGGCGGCGCTGGCGGCTCGTCGGCACCACCGCCGAGGGAACTTTTTGCCACAAGCCCTGCACCGTTTCGGGCGGCGGCAAATCGGAAATTTCCAAAAGCTTGTTTGACGCCGTCATTTATGGACCCGTGATCGTGGCGGATTTCGCGCGCGACCTCGACCAGGTGGAGGCGATCATCCGCAAGGAATACGGCATGCGATTCCGCGACCCCGCCCGCTGCAAGCCGCAGGGCCGGCCGCTGCTCAGCCCGAAACGCTCGCTCGGTTCCGTCATCAAATTGATGATGCCTTCCCCGGAATTCACGGATGAATACAACTCTTGGACCACCACCATCCCCTACTACATCAAGGAACTGTTGTTCATCGTCAAACGCGTCTACAAGCCGGAATGGGGCGGGGATGGTTGGCGCGACCGTTTTCGCGTGGACCTCATCAACGGCGCGCCCGGCAATGAGCTGAAATATAACGACGCGAAAATGGTGACCCAATACCTGCGCGTCGGCTACACCGAAGATGGCTCGTGGCGCATCTTTGGCGTGCGCAAGGACTTCTTCCCCGCCCGCAAAGTGCAGACGGAGGACGACATCACCGCGTCGGTCACCGTGCCGCGCAAGCAGGTCAAGGGCCTCAATCCCCTCTACCGGAATTCGTCGGTCAAATTTGCCGAGAATTGCGAGTACCGCCTGTTTCAACGGCCAGACGACGCCGTCGTGCGCGGATACGACAAGGCCACCGAGGCCGACCTCGC
The DNA here is from genome assembly GCA_964561455.1 of uncultured Opitutales bacterium. Taxonomy (GTDB): domain Bacteria; phylum Verrucomicrobiota; class Verrucomicrobiia; order Opitutales; family JABDGR01; genus JABDGR01. Next base: position 22,965 of record CAZLPS010000039.1, on the reverse strand, counting down.
CCAACCCGGCAATTTCATATCCAACTTTGAGCCGCTCACGCGGGCGAAAGTGCAGGAAATGGCCGGGGACACGATACAGTTTCACCGTTTCACCGCGCCGATGCGGGAGTTGCTGGAATCCTTTTTGCATGACGGCAAACCGGCGTATGTGGTATCGTCGGCCAATCCCCGGATCGTCGGCGGCAAGCCCAGCAAGAACCCCCGCTTTTTGCAGGACCGGCAGGACCTGATCCGCCCGCGGGATTATTATCTGGCCCAGCTGGGGGCGCGCCTGTTCCGGCGCATTCCGCTGCGCGAGCCAGTGCGGTTTCCCGTCAATGCCGTGTTGGCCGGGCGGCGCAACAATCCGCCCGAAGACGGCGTGCGGCCGCTCTGCGTGTATGGGCCCATTCACCATTTCGAATTGCCCGAGCTGTTCATGGAGTTCATCGCGAGCATGACCGGCAAGTCGCCCTCGACGACTGGCGCGGGCTCGGAAGGCGCACTGACGAAGAGCCCCTTCAATGCGTTGTGCGCCATCACCGATTTGAATAACGCGCTGGTTTCGTATTTGGTCACCGGGTATGACGGCTGGGTCACCTCGGCGGGTTGCCTCGGCCCCAAATACCGGGTGGACCACGATGTGACGTTGCTGATTCCCGAGATCTGGAGCCGCATGCGGCCCGACGAACGCGATCCGCAAAACCTGCTGCGCGAAGGCGCCCTCGAACGCTGCCGGGACTTCACCCACAACGGCAAACTGGTGCAGGCGGGCCGGCTGGGCTGCCGGATCAACGGCAAATTCGTGCGGGAGTATTTCGCGCGCATTTTTGCGAATCCCTCCAGCGTCTTCACCGAGGAAATGCTGCGCCCCGAATTGCAGGACCCCGAAGTCTTTGCCCAAAGCATGGAGGTGATTATCGAAACCCACCGGGTGGCCGCAGAATTGTATTTCGAGGATGGCTCCATCGCCGGCGCCTGTCCGCCCTTGCACGCCCTCTTGCACATCATGGCACGGGGGCATTTCGAGGGCAAAGACCTCGGCGACCCCGGCATCCGCGGCCTGTTCACCCGCGACTCGCTGCTGGCCAGCGATTGGTACCAGGCGAGGCTCCGCGCCCGGCAGCGGGTCGAGGCCGCCCATTTGCGCCGCGGCATCAAGAGCCTCGAAAACTTCCTGGCCCGAACCTCGCACGGAGAAGTATCCCAATCACTCGATCTCTGCGCCCGCCTCGCCGCCGTGCGCGAATCCCTGGCCCAAGTCGAGGCCCCGGGCTATGTCGAGACATTGGTCGGCACGCTCGGCGCAGACCCTTGGCTGGTCGGTTAGGGACATGGGCATCCTGCCCATGCGCTTTGCCGACACCCATGATCAACTTCTCGCCACCGCGTGCCAATCCACCCCGAAACCAGGACGCCAATCGCGCACACTCGGATGCCACGTTCCGGGTGTGGCGACGTTACCCGCCTTTCCGGCTGAATCAAAGCGGGATTCACCTGATTTTCCCAACGGCATTGCGTCTGCCCATGGTCACGGCGAAGGATTGGGCGCTATCGCAATTTGCAGAAACGCCGGTCCATTGACCGGCAGACTGTAACTGGACGTCACTTCCATGCCGTTGACTTGTGTGACCACACCCGTCGTGGTCCAGTTGATCAAATCCGGGCTGGCCTGCACGGTATAGGTCAGGTCGGACCGCAGGGCCTGAAAGACGAGCATCACGCTGCTTGAGGCGATGGTTGGCTGGGGCAAATAGGGGCGCCCATTTACCAGCGGATTGAGATCAAAAGCGTATTTAACCAGGTTCGTAATGCCGTCTTGGGCGGGCGTGGCCGAGTCTCCCACCATGCCGGGAGTGCCCAATTGGATGGAGGAAAAATTATTCTGCAGCCAGGCCAGTTTGGCGTTGGAGGTGCCGACAATGAGCGGCACCGGAGCGGTGGTGGTGGTACCCGCAGAGTTGGTAATGACCGCTTGATACTGGTAGCCCAGCTGGCTGGTGTTTGCGTTTAGGCACGTCAGCGTCGCGGTCGTGGCCCCCGTATAGCCGGGGCCGTTGACATTATTCCAGGTTTTGCCGCCGTCCTGGGAGCTTTGCCATTGGTAAGTCGGCGCTGGCGTGCCGTTGGCGCTGACGGTGAACGTGGCATTGCCTCCGGCAACCACAGCAGCACTGGTTGGCGGGGCGGTGATGGCAGGAATGGTGGCGACAATCCCTGCGACAATTTGCTTGGGACTATGACTGTCAATATTCGTACCGTCGCCAATCTCGCCATCTTGATTATCCCCCATGGCCCACAGACTGCTGTCATTCTTCAGAAACAGACTTTGGTAGCCGTTGGCGGAAATGGCGACGACGCCACCGGCCACGATTTGCACGGGCGAATTACGCTGCGTTGTGGTCCCATCGCCCAACTGGCCAAAATTGTTGTAACCCATGGCCCACAGACTGCCATCACTCTTCAGGAATATGCTGTGATATAGTCCCGCCGCGACGGCCACGACGCCACCGGCCACGATTTGTTCCGGCAGGTTTTGTTCGCTTGTCGTCCCGTCGCCCAGTTGGCCAAAGTTATTAAAACCCATCCCCCAAAGACTGCCATCACTCTTGAGGAACAAGCTGTGGCCAGAGCCGGCGGCAATGGCCACGACGCCATCGGCCACAATTTTTTCCGGGCTTTCCCCATTATTCGTCGTCCCGTCGCCCAGTTGACCAAATACATTCCAGCCCATGGTCCAAAGACTTCCATCGCTTTTCAGGAATAGGCTGTGGAATACTCCGGCGGCGATGGCGACGACGCCGCTGGCGGCGATTTGTTCCGGAGAGTTGTGCTGGGTCGTGGTCCCGTCACCGAGCTGATAAAAGCTGTTGCGCCCCATACCCCAGAGGCTTCCATCGCCTTTTATAAACAGACTGTGGAAGCCGCCGCCGGCGATGGCGATAACCCCGCTGGCCACAATTTGCTCGGGACTGTGGCTATCATTGGTGCTCCCGTCGCCGAGTTCGCCATAGCCATTATATCCCATGGCCCACAGACTGCCCCCGGTTTCGAGGAATAGCGTTTCCGTGCCGCCACCGGCGATGGCGGTGACGCCGCTGGATTCGATTTGACCGGGGGTGTTACGGCTTGTCGTTGTGCCATCACCCAACTGGCCGTAGGTGTTCTCGCCCATTCCCCACAGGCTGTTGTCACTCTTAAGGAACAGATTGTGGCCATCTCCTGCATTGATGACGGTGACCGCGGGTTGGGCAATCGCTGGTGCGGAAAAAGTCATCAGGACAGCGAAGGCAATGACCAGCAAAAAAACCAGCGGTCGTGGGAAAATTGCAGAATGCACGAGCATGGCAGAATCAGAAGCTTGATGACGTCAATTCTCCGGCCATAAATCCCCGGAAAACTCCGTTTATCTATCATAAATTCGACCGTTAGGAAAATCAAAAATCCGGGGGCGCTGAATGAAAAGGCATTCGCCGTTTTGCGATTGCCTGACCCTGTGCTATGGGTGTCTCAGGGGTACGGCAGCGTCGCATTCGCCGGCCTCGCCGGCCAATAAGTGCCATCCGGCATTTGCCATGCCATCGCCCGTCCAAAGAGATCCCGCGTCAATGCCGGGTCGTTCTGCTTGAATTTCTTGCCGCCCTCCAGTTCAGCTTTGTGGTCCGCCAGAAATTTCTCCCACGCGGTCCGCAGCGCCAGCCGTTCCGGCCGCGATAAATCGGTCCGGCCGGAGGTGGAGCCCGGCAGGCCGTCAACCACCTTGCTCAGCGCTCCCAGTGCCATGCCATAAAGGTGTTCATCGCCCAAACGCCGGGCCCATGCCTCGAGCAACGGATACCCGGCGCCCAACCGCGCGGCCGCCGCTCCGGCGGACGCCATTACCGAATGGTGGGTCTCCGTTGAAATGACATCCAGGAGCGGCGGAACAAAAATGCCATTGCCGGATTCTCCCGCCACGTCGCAGGCCGCCCTCAGTGCCCCAAGGTCCTTTTCGTTGCGCAGTCGCTCCAGCACCAGGGAAACACACCCCGCGGGAATGGGCTGGGGGATGGAGCGCAGGGCCGCTTCGCGCACAACAAAATTTCCATCTCGTCCAAAGGTATTCAGGGTGGACAGCCAATTTTCCGGTCGCCGAGCCGGATCATTCGCAAGCCAGGTAAAATAAAGCAGCAACTCGGCGGAGCCGGACAATCCTTCTCCCAGCGCATACCCGCGGGCCCGCAATGCCGACATCGCCTGCACCAGGGGTGAAATGGGGCCGGGTTCGTCAAGGATGTCGTCCTCATCCTTGTGGCGGGGACCGATGGCGCCACGTTCCATCGCCGTTTCCAACGCCGCCAAAATCTCGGGCGCATCCGCCGACAAGCCCACTGACGCCAGCAGAGCCGCACCTTCACCCACGCTCGCCTGATCCGCGCTCACCAACAAGTGTTTGCCCAGAGCCCGCACCTCTGGTGCCATTGCGGCATCCCAAATACTCGTGTCCGCCTCGGCATAGCCCGGCACGGGGCCGAGGGCCGCCGGCGGAGACGGCAAACGGCGTTTCAACAATCGGGCTGCCTCCCGGGCAATTTCAACTTTGGCGCTCCCGGCGAGGCGAATGAGTGCCGCGGTGGCTTCGCGTGAATTGATTAGGTCAATGCTTTCCAGAAATTCGGCCCGCCCCTGGTCCACTTGTGCCAATAGTGCCGGAAGGTACACCGGCCAGCACAGGGCAGTGAGGTCCGGCCCGGGAATTTCGCCATCGGATTGCGACAAAGCCTTGGCCGCAGCCGCCACGACCGCCGACGCCTGAGAGGCGTTCGGCATTGTCAACTTGAGTATAATCCCACCCACCGGATGCGCGGTTTCCTTTGGCCAACCCAAATCGTGGGTCACTTGCAAAGCATACACACCCGGCCCTGGAATTTTGAGGTACCGGAGCGGCCGCAGGCTGGTGGTCCACGATTCCCCCGGCTCCAGGCCGATTCCACTGCTGATGCCTCCCATCTGGGTCTTCATAAAGGGCGACAGCGATTGCGGAACTGGATTTCCCCTCCCATCGGTGGCCGTGACCTCAAACCGCAGCGCATGGTCGGACCATTCATAATCGCCGCCTTCGGTAAGGGCAATTGGCCGGTCGCCCACGTTGGTCAGCACAAATTTCAACCGCACCGTCTCGCCCAAAAAATATTCCAAGCGCTCGGAGGACAGCGTGATCTTCGCACCGCCCGCCACCACCGGCTCCGACGTCAGTGCCGACACCGTTGGCATGACTTCTCCACAACCCACCAGGGTTAGCACGACGATGCCCAAAGCAACGACCAGCCGGGAAAGCCTGGCCGCCAGTTGGGTGAAGGGGCTCATGGTAACGTTATCAGTCTCTCTCATCATCATCGCCATGACGACACTATTTGCCGGCCGTTTACGCCCAGACCAAATACTTATCGCCGCGCGATTAACCCCTTCCTCTAATCCAAGGCTATCCCGGAAAGGCAATTTCTTGTCAGTAATCGCCCACTCAGTCTGCCTGGCATGCGAATATTGGCAGGCCCATGCCATGCTCGGAATTGGGAAATGCAGAAAATGCGGATGTTCAGGTATTAAGCTTTGGCTGGCTACCGCTCGGTGTCCGGATAGACCGCCCAGATGGTGACATTTTCAGGGGGAATTCTTGCTGCGGGTGACAGATTGCGTAAGTTTTTGCACAAGGGATGCGCGTTGGTCGTCTGGAAGGTTGGCGTTTTGAGCGGCGGCCAGCGCGGCCTGAGGATCTTTGACTGCCCAATTGGTGAGTACTGTCTGGATTTGTACGGCCCGTAAATCCGGGTTTGATATACTATTGGCTTGAGCAAACACGGTGGATGGGTGCTTTGCGGCTTGGCCCGAGGAATCCAGTTGAACAATCGCAGCATCTCGCACATCACCTTCGGGCAGCCCGCCGAGCCAGTCTAAGAAAGTTGGAGAATTCTGTTTTACCCATGCCGCAGCAACCGTGCTTGCGGCGTTGAGCTGAGCGTTACCGGCGGGAATCTGATCAAGCAACTTGGCGGCTTGGGCCGGACTGGCATTGGCTTGAAGACCCACAAGGCTTCCAATTTCCGTGTCGCGGTTGGATCCCACTGGCAAATTGATGGCGTAATCCAGCGCGTAGGCGAAGTTGGATTTGGCCATACCGAGTAGGGCACTGTTGAGCGCCTTATCCTTGGTCGAGCCGTCAGGCAAGCTTTGCACCAGTGCCAGCGCCGACTGTGGATCAGAGGCAGACATAGACTGGGCGAGGGCTGGAACGGCAGAATAGTAAGTTGATGGGTCGGCGGTGCCGGTAATATACGCCAAAACGGACTTTGGGTCGTTTTGCGCCCAGCCTGAAAGAACTGAATTTAAGGCGCTGGTGGCATCTGCGCCTTGCAGAGTTTGTGTCCAAAGAACCGCCGCTTGCGGATCGCTCTGGCCCCAATTGGTTGCGAGCGTGGCAATCACCGCCTGGCGAGTATTCAAATCAGTCAATTGGTTGATCAAAGTAGCGGCAGTTGGCGGGTCGTGCTTGGAAAGATTTCCAAAAAGGATTTGCACGTTGTTATTGTAGGTCATCCCTGAGGCAACCTGGCCAAGGAAGCTCAGCGTGCCTGCCGGGTCGCTTTGGGACATGACTGAGGCTATGGCGGTGATCACTTGATTGCGGGCGGAAGGATCCGCGATCTTGTCAAGATATTGGGCAGCGAGCGCGGGTTTCTCTTCGCTTTTTACCACCATCATCAAAGAGCTCTGCAAAACATCTGGGTCGGTGTCTGCGGCGGTGCTGGCCCAATCCAGCAGAGCCTTGGGGTCGCCGAGCCAGATAAGCTGCACTCCCGTCAAGGCCGCCGCGCGGTTTGGGCCGGGAGAAAGATTTAGCGCCAAGGCAGCGGCACGCAGGGCATCAATACTGGCGAGCTCTTCAAAAACATCTTGGTAGGCGTCTTGAGTGCTTTTCCCCGGCGGTAACTTTTCCAATTCAATGATGCCCTTATCCGGATCGCGAACAAAACGGCTGGCCAATTCCTCGTTCGGATCTCCATGGCCGAGCAGCGGGTTGTTTTGTGCTTTTTTAGCATTAGCAGCTGAATTATTGTTTGTCCCATTGAGGGATCCCTTTCGATTGTGACTATCGACCAAAGCGTCGGAACGACTTTGTTGCGACATGCCAATCCAGTATGCCGCCACGGTGGCTGCGACCCAGAGGGCGAAGGGGACAAAGCCGCTGCGGAACTTGGTTTTCATTTGGCAGGAGATTCAATAGAAACAATCAATCGCCGGACTAATTCCTTTTTGTCAGTAATTGCACAAGGGATGTGCGCTGCTCGTCTGGAAGGTTGGCGTTTTGAGCGGCGGCCAGCGCGGCCTGAGGATCTTTGACTGCCCAATTGGTGAGTACTGTCTGGATTTGTACGGCCCGTAAATCCGGGTTTGATATACTATTGGCTTGAGCAAACACGGTGGATGGGTGCTTTGCGGCTTGGCCCGAGGAATCCAGTTGAACAATCGCAGCATCTCGCACATCACCTTCGGGCAGCCCGCCGAGCCAGTCTAAGAAAGTTGGAGGATCCTTACTGACCCAAATCGAGGCGACAACAGTAGTAGCATTGAGCTGGGCGGTGCCCATTGGGATTTGCCCAAGCAGGGCAGCTGCTTGGGCCGGGTCTTTCCTGGCCACCATGTTTACAATGCCGCCAACGGCCGAATCCCGATTGGGGCCGTCTTGGAGATTAGAGGCATATGTCAGCGCACCGGTAACATCAGATTTCGCGATACTTGCTAGCGCGCTGTTGAGCGCTTGGTCCTTGATCGTTCCATCGGGCAGGCCCTGCACGAAAGCAAAAGCCGATTGCGCATCCGCTGCTCCCAGAGACTGAGCGATTGCCGGGGCGCTGGACAGAAACCCCGCCGGATTGTCTGAATTTTGCATATAAGCCAAAGCAGACGCTGGATCGGTTTTGGCCCAAGCGGACACTATTGTGTTCAGTACCGATGCACGCGTCGCGGCATCACTGCTCGGAAGTGAAGTGGCCCAAGTCAATGCAGCTTTCGGGTCGGTTAGGCTCCAGTTGTTGGCCAGAGTAGTAATTGCCACCGCCCGAGCCGCCGGGTCGGTGACATTGCCCAAAAGGTTGGCGACCGCTTGAAGATTTTTTGAATTGGTATATTCGTCCGTCTCGCCAGACGCGTCCTTTGTATATCCGTGGTCTGGGACGGAAAGCGTATTTATCAGGCCGGCAACAGCGGTATTGTAGGTATCGCCGCTTGTTACGGTGCCAAGCCAACTAATTGCCGCCGACGGATTGTCTTTGGATAGTGTTTGGGTATACCAGTTAATTAGTTGGCTATGCATTGCAGGGTCGGGGATCGACATCAATTTATCGAGGCTGGCTTTAACTACCTGGGGATTGGCATTTTCGAGCGAAGGTAAAATCCCAACGAACGATTTGAGGTTCTCCGGTGGCAAATCGAGCAACCAATTCAAAGCGCCCTGCGGGTCGGTGTTGATTTTGCTTAACACAACGCCCAGCAAGGCCTCGTCGTGGGCAGATCCCGGCGCCAGCGCCTGGGCAGCCGCCAAGGCTTCAGAGAAATTCTGGTTAGCCCAACCCATAAACACCGAGGAATATACCTCTGTTGACGTGGTTCCGCTCGGAAGTTGCTCCAAAATGGTTAATGCTTGCCCAGGGTCGGATTGGGCCAAAAACCCCAAGGATGATCTCAGTAGTGATGAATACACCTGCGAAGATAAAGTTCCTGGCGCAAGCTGCCCGAGGGCGCCCAATGCTTGCTGCGGATCGGTTTGTATTTCCTTGGCGATTGCCATTCCTGCGACCTGCTGGCGCATAGTTGGATCTTTCAATTCGTCAAGTAACTTCAAGGCGGCCATGGGATCAGACGGTGCAGAAGGCGATGCATTGCCCGCTAAAAGGGAAATGAGCTCGAACATGATGGTTTCCCTATCTGGGCTGGGTGGTGCGTCATGAATGGCAGCAATAATATCGGGAATGTCCTTGAAGTTGATGGTACCGTCACGAAACATATGACGGATCACAAAACCCCTTGAGCTTGGTTTTTCTGTTGGGGGCCAGTTTCCAGCCAAAAGGTCCAATATTTTCGCTATGGCTTCGTCCTTCGTAACCGAGGGCAGTTGTGATCGGAGGAAGTCAATAGCTTGATTTGCCTTACGGGGATTCGTGGAGCTTTCGGTTTCCCCTCCTCCAAGATCGAACCAATCCTGTTTCCCTGCAAAATACGCAAGTCCAACCACGCAAAATGGCAGGATCCAATGTAAAAACACTTTTTGCCGGGTACCTTTCATTTGTCAATCAGGGAGAATTTCCGAAGCATAAAGGTTCCAAGGAACAATTAAAAAACGAAATTGAAATCTCAAGGTTCTTTGGGGCAATCTGCCGCCGAACCCAAGGTTCTCATATTTGGTTATGAAGGCCAATCTAATGTTGTGTTCCGATGGAAAGTTAATTGCTTGGGTACCGCCGGACGACGCTGCCGCCAATAACCGGCGCGGCGGCATCGGCGCCTCCAGAGGTATACTTGCGACTAATCATAATCTTCCCTTATCCCGATAAAAGCAACGCGGAACTACGACTTTCCGATGAGGTCTCGAGATAAATCATCTTAAATCAGCATAGCCGCATTAACGTTATTTTCTCCAGTTGTGGATGGAATTTGAAATTTAACCCCCGCCTCCAATCCAAGGCAACCTCAGAAAAGCAATTTACTATCAGTCAAGGCGCAGGTCTCGTGCCTGCCGTTGGCTGCCCCATGTTATCCACCAGTTTATTTGGCCCGATCCTTTATGGCCTACAATTGGGTAACGGTAATCTTGTCGTGGTCGCGGTTCATGGCTTGTTTCGTGCGAATCAGGGTGTCCAAGTCCAACACCCGGCATCGGCCAAACGGCAATTCCACGACGACCGAGTGTTTCAGCGCTTCCACGAAATCGCCGACGCCTTAAACGTCGCCCAAACAATCAACGGACCCCAAGTCTGTTTTAAGATACAAATTCTTGAGTGTCGCGATGATTTCCGGTGTCAACACCAGCGGCAAATCCGGCCGCATCCGGTGAACGGGATGCAAATCGGCCACAGCCTGTTGGACGCGTTGGAGATTCTCCCCGGTAAACCGGCAACAGATAGCAAGGTCCCGCGTCACCAATGTGCTGCCATGCACCAACACCGCAAACCCGCCCACCAGCACAAACTCCATGTCGTGGTCGTGGCGGCGCTGGAGCAATCCGTTCAAGTCTGGCATGGCGAAACCATCTTCGCGTTTTGCAGCATTTCGGCAAGCTCAAGCGCGTGCTGGTGCTCGACCAGGCGCTCCCAAACACTCAAGCTCAGTGAATGATCGAGCATGGACATATCCACTCCCGCCGCCTCGGCCGCGCGCCACGCGGCACCCGGGGGGCTCAATTCCTTTTCAGCTTTTCCTGGCTGGGTGGGTGGCATGTTGACCCCGTAACGATGACCAAAATTGGTGGTAATTGCAATCCGGCTTTAGGGCGCCTTTCAGTGCCCGCCCGGCTTCGTCTGCACGCTGGCTGGCTGCCCAATCGCCGCCAGCATTTCCGTAAACCAGGGGGTGGACAAATCAAAGGGCTTGCCACCCTTGATGCGCTTAAACTCAATCGCGCGCAGTTCCCCGCCGCGGTCTTCATCGTGCCCGACCACGCCGGAAACCCCATCAAGTGCGCATTGCACCGCGAGGTCCGCGCACGTTTTGATTAACGCCAAATCCTTCGCATTCGCGGCCGAGGCGCGGGAAAAGTATCCGCTTTTTTGCACCAGGGTCTTTTCCGCGCCGAGCATCGCCGCAAATTGTTTCCCAAACCACGCGCCGGGGTTGACGGCGTCGAGCTTCACGTGCCCAAACGCATCGCGCGGCACGGCTTCACCCTTCGCTTCCATCTCGCGCACGATGCTGTCCACCCCCGCGCCCTCGGAGACAAACAGATTCACGCAATCCAATTCAGCCATTACCTTGCGCAGGCGCTCGGCCTCGCCCGCCAGGTCGAGTTGCATCTCCGGCAGGTAAACGCCGTGCACCTCATGCACCGCGCGCGACAGGCCCAGCTCCGGCAAAAAATGTTTGCCGTCGAGCCGCGTGCGGTATTCGCGGGCGGTTGCCGCCGTCAGCCAGCCGCAGCCGCGCCCCATCACTTCATGGACAATCAACATCCGCGGATTCGCCCCGTGCTCGGCCACAATGTGTTCAAAAAACAATGCGCCCGCATCCGCCGCCGTGTCTGCACCCAGGCTCTGTTTGATGGGATAAACATCGTTGTCCACGGTCTTGGGCAGGCCGATGACCGTCAAATCATAGCCGTTGCGCGCCAGAAACGCGGCCAAGTCCGCCGCCGCCGTGTTGGTGTCATCGCCGCCAATCGTGTGCAGCACGTCCACCCCGTCTTTGACTAATTGATCCGCCGCCACTTTTTGCGGGTCCTGCCCTTCCTTGACCAGCCCGCGCTTTACGCAATCCTTGACGTTGGTCAGCTTGACGCGGCTGTTGCGAATGGGACTGCCGCCAAACATGTGCAAAATATGGGCGCCATCGCGCACCGTGGGCGTCACCGGCCAGCTCGTGCCCTGCAGCAACCCCTTGTATCCTCCGACGTAGCAGATGATGTCCACATCGGGCGCCACCTGCGTGTACCGCTGGATTAAGCCGCCGATGGCGGACGACAAACACGGCGCGAGGCCACCTGCGGTCAAAATGCCGACTTTTTTGGGACGTTTCATGGTCGAAAAGGAATGCACGAAGCCCAGCGACACAAAGCCAAAACCTCCTGCTGGTCAATCGCGGTTTCCACAGCATTTGCCGGGCCGCCTCATTTAAAATCGAACAGCATCTTGATATTGTCGCCCAAATACTTCCCTATGGTCGGGGCGGCATTCGCTTTGGCGGGAAACAACAGGGTGTCCCGGCACGTGCACCCGGTGAACTGGGTCCGATCGTAACTGACCAGTGCCACCGCCCCCGGCGCGCCCAACCCGGTGGTGCCCGCCGGCAGCGGCGTCAGCGACTTGGGCATTCCGTACCAGGTAAAGGCCACGTCCCAGCCGGCGACGCCCGCCGCCGGCACGGGTTTGGCCAGCAATGCCGGATAACGCCGGACAAAATCCGGCACCCGCGTGGTGGTAACCCGCAGCGTAAAGGCCGTGGGGATTTTTTGGAAGTATTCCGCGAAATCCTTAAACTTGCCCGCGCGCACTTGTTCGAAAAATGCCTGCGGGTCGGACCCAACGAGATTAATTCCGTTGAAGTTCCCATGCTCATTCCTCCCCGGCAGCTTTTCCGCATCATAAAAATGTTGAAAATCGTCGGACAGCCGCAGACCGATTTCGAAATGCATGTGGGCTCGCGCCGCCGGGATGTTTTCCGTGCCGGAATGGCCCATGGTCCCTATCGTCTCGCCCGCGGTGACGTTCTGGCCGACCTTCAAGCCTGGCGCGATGGCCGACAGGTGCCCGTAGAGCGTGTAAACTGATATGTCGGCCTTGAGGTGTTCAAGCACGATATAGCGGCCATAGTCGCCACTCGCCCCCACCGCTTCAATGTAGGCCACGCGCCCGTCCATCGCCGCAAAGATGGAGTCAACCGGCTCGCCCTTTTTGTCGCGCTGAAGGCATTTAATATCAATGCCCTCGTGAAATTTGTGGGCATTGTCGCGCACGCAACCAAACAGCCCTGAATGCGGGTCGCCCGTGCCGGTATCCTGCGCCCAGGCGGCAAGATCACCATTCTGCATGAAAGCCTTGTTGGGTGTCGGCCACACGACGACCGTCGCCCCCGTTTTGACCGGCTCGCCCGTTGGCAGCGTGATCGTTGGCATTGCAATCGTCGCTGCCCGCATGGTGCCGGCCGCGCCCCAGGCCCCCACCGCCGACAGCCCCGCCACCAGCAAAGCCAGGGCATCCCGAAGTACGGGAGATTTCTGCGGCGTCATGGAGATTTACTGCTTTCGTTTCATCTCCTGCACCCGCAGGGCGGATTCATGGAGGTCTTTGATGAATTCGACAAATTTATCGTGATTCGTCTCTGTCCCGGGCACCTCCGTAAACATAAAGAGTGGGCCGTCAGTGACCATTTGCGTAATCGGGTGGACCGCCACCGGCACGCCGTTGGCAAACATAAAAATGCGTTTCCCGAAATTCTGCGCGATGGTTTGCTGGTAAATCTTCCGCTGGCCCTCGCGGTCAAACTGCACCAGAATGCACGCCGTCGGAATCGGCGCCTGGTTGGGATCCACGGTCACCCCCACCGTCCCCTCCGCCACGTCGAGCACATTTGTGGCGTTGGCAAAGGATTCCACCTGCCGGTGCATCACCAATTTCGAAATGGGCATGGTAAATTCGATGCCCGTACTCTTGGGCGATTCCATAAAAAATTCCGTGATGTATTTGGGCGGCGTGCTGGAACACCCTCCGCCGAGCCAGCCAAACAACAGCAGCGCCGCCCAGCCCGCCACGCGACCGGTGGCTTTAATCTTTTGTCGGGAGAAACACATGGGCGGAAGCGTGGATTAAAAAGCCAGATGATGCAACTGTTCCCGCAGCGGCCCCAGAATTTCGGGGGTCAACGCCTGATGGGGTACCGAAAACTCCTGCTGCAGCCGCGGATGCCAGTACTGCTGCCGTCCCTCCACCGGCCGGCCCTGTGGTCGCAGGATGCGTTTACGCTCCAGCATTAAAGCCAAAAGTTGCAGCAACAAGTCCTTATCCGGCCCCGCCCCACCCGGTTCCTGCTGAAAGGCGAGAAACACCTCTTCCGCCGACGCCAGCGCTTGCCGGCGCTTCGTGGAATCCGACTCATCCCCCGCCTTGCGTAGCCACCGGCCCAACACATCACCCGGTGGCTGCCACTCGCGGGCCTCGGCTTCCGCCAAGTCGGCGCGCTGGAGCCCCTCCGGCCCCCGGAAAATGATGCACGTGACCTTTTCCCCCGGCGTAAAGGTCTGGCCGGAGGCAAATGACGTGCGCGAAAGCGATTTTATTGTCCAATCCACCTTTTTTGATTTACGAACTGCGCGCCATAGCGCAATGAATTTCGTGCATGGGACGCATTATTGTTATCGGTGACGTGCACGGCTGCCTGGCGGAATTGACCGACTTGCTGGCCAAACTCGCTCCCGGCAAGGACGATCAGCTGATATTTCTGGGCGATTTGGTCAACCGCGGTCCCGACAGCCACGGCGTTGTGGCCCTTGTGCGCTCGCTGCCCAATGCACTCTCGCTGCTCGGCAACCACGAATTGCGCCTTCTGCAATACCGCAAAGATGGCGAATCCAAGAAGTTGAAAGAATTTGACTGGCCAACCGTCCGCCAGCTTGACGAACAAGACTGGAAGTATCTCCAGGGCATGAAGTTGACCCATTCGATGCCTGAATTCCAGACCGTCTGCGTGCACGGCGGCTTTCTCCCCAACCAACCGTGGGACAAGCAAGGTGCCGAAATCGTCACCCGCATCCAGGTGATTGACGACGAGGGCAAACCGCGCAAACGCACGGAAGCACCGCTTGCCCGTAGTTGGGCGGATGTGTGGGAAGGCCCGCCGTTTGTCGTCTACGGCCATACGCCGCGGCCGGATGTCTACCGCCGACCCTGGTCCCTTGGCCTTGACACGGGCTGCGTCTATGGCGGCTATCTTTCCGCCTGCCTGCTCCCCGAGCGCGAGATCGTCCAAGTCGCCGCACAAAAAAATTACGCCGTCGAAATTTAATGCCATGGCCGACTCCGCCCCACCACCCGGTTTGGTCCTGCTGATTGTGGACGCACAGGACGTCTTCCTGCGCACACTGCCGGCGGCCGGCACGCCCCTGCTGCGGCGGTGCGCCTTTGCCGCGGCGGCTGCGCGCTTGCTGGAAATCCCGGTCGCGCTCACCGAACAAGTCCCGGCCAAACTCGGCATCACCAACCCCGTCGTGCGCACGGCCGCCGGCGCTGACGCCCCCGCCTTCGCCAAAAGCGGCTTTTCCGCGTTCTCCGCCGATGCTTTGGGTGAATGGCTGCGCAGGCAGGCCGCCACCCATCTGCTCGTCGCCGGCCTCGAAACGCCCATTTGCGTCTACCTCACCGTACTTGACGCCCTCGCCGCGGATTTTGAAATCACCGTGCTCACCGATGCCACCGGTGGCCGCCGCCCGGATGACGTTCCACCCATCTGGCGCATGCTGGAAACGGCGGGCGCGCGCCTCTTGCCTTCCGAAACCATTTTCTACAGCATCCTGCGGGATGCCGCCCATCCGCGCTTCCGCGAATTTACCGCCCTCGTCAAACAATATGCGTGATCTCTCCACCTATTCGACCGTCGCCGAAATGAAAGCATGGCCGGCGGACGAACCCCGGCCATTTGCCGCCGTCCTGCTCTTTTTGCGCGCCATCGTCCGCAAGGCCCGCAATGGCAATGAATTCCTCGTCGTCGAATTGGGCGACAAATCCGGCATGTTTAGCGCCACCTGCTTTCAAGACAGCGCTGCCTTTGCGTTGTTTTCCGAACTGGCCGAGGGCACCATCGTGCGGGTTGAGGGCGCTACCGAGCGCTATCAGGGAAAATTCAGTCCACGCTTCTCCGCCGTCGGCCGGTTCAGCGACGAGGAAGTCGCGGCTGGCAACTGGCTCGCGAAGCTCATCGAAGCCGCTCCCGAGGACGCCACCAAACTCTGGGACGAAATGCAGGAAATGATTGCGGACATTGCCCATGAAGGCTTGCGGGCGACGACCAAACAAGTCTTTGAAACCATGGGCGACCGCTTCCGCGTGGCTCCCGCCGCCACGGCCATGCATCACGCCTACCGGCACGGGCTGCTCGAGCATACCGTGCACGTCACCCGCGTCGCCCGCGCCCTGCTGCCGCTTTACCCGGAAGTTGATCCCAGCCTGGCCGTGGCCGGCACACTCCTCCATGATGTGGGCAAGGCCATCGAATACGTTGGCGAACTGGCGGCGAAAAAATCGCGCGTCGGCGTCTTGCAAGGTCACGTCGTCCTCGGCTACCGGATCGCGCGCCAAGCCGCGATGAAGGCCAAGCCGGCGCTGGAATCAGATATGCTCGAACGTCTCGAACACATCATTCTATCCCACCAGGGCGAACTCGAGTGGGGCGCCGCCGCGCTCGCCGCCACCCCGGAAGCCGTCTTTGTCGCGATGTGCGACAACTTCGACGCCAAAATGGGCATGGTCCAGCAAGCGTTGCGCAATACTCCCGCCACCCAGGAGTTTTCGGACTACCTCCCCGGATTGAAGATTTCACTCGTCACTACCCCGCCGGGCGTTCCTCCCCCCACGGCGAACCCGCCCGCCTGAGGCAAATTTAGTTCTGTCCACCAAGGCCTTTCTTTGGTTAATGGACCCTACCCGCCTCGCTTTTTCAACCACCCGCATTATGGAAATTCTCGCCGCCGTTATTTGCGATAGTGCCGCTGACTACAACGGCAAGCTCTGCGTTCTGGGCACCTTCGACACCATTTACGCCCACCGCTTTCCCGCCGTGCATCCGCATTGCGCCCTCGCCCTCCGCATCGTCTTCCGCGCCGCCGACATCGGCGACCACCGCTTTCGCGTCACCTTCATTGACCCCGACGGCCACAACGTCCTCCCCAAGGAGGGTGAACCGCGCTTTGAAGTGAAGGTTACCGAGATTCCCGAAAAAGCCGCCTTCATCTCCCGCAATTTCGTCATCAACCTCCAAGGCCTCCCGCTCGAAAAGCCGTCGCTCTTTTCTTTCGACGTCCACATGGACGAACAAATCGTCGCCCGCATCCCCCTCCAAGTCATCGGCGCCGCCGCCCCGGCGTGAGGGAAGAAATCTCCTCATGGTCAAACCGGCCTCGCGTAGCGAGGGGTGATAGTAACCGTGGACTTTAGTCCACGGAAGG
Source organism: uncultured Opitutales bacterium (assembly GCA_964561455.1). Classification (GTDB taxonomy): domain Bacteria; phylum Verrucomicrobiota; class Verrucomicrobiia; order Opitutales; family JABDGR01; genus JABDGR01. The sequence continues at coordinate 6,089 of CAZLPS010000039.1, read as the reverse complement.
CAGCACGAGGAACACCGGGCGTCGCGTAGCGAAGCCTGAACTTTCCCCTGTTTTCTCATTCCTCATAAACCATCTTCACCGTCATCCCCCCGTCGCAAACGAAAGTCTGCCCGGTGATGAATCCACTGCGTTTCCCCTCGACTAAAAACAACGCTAATTCCGCGATATCCTCCACCCGCCCGACCCGACCCACCGGATGCTGCGCATGTTTCTCTTTTTTCGCCGCCGCCGCGCTTTCCTTCGCCGGCCGCGTGTCAATCCAGCCCGGGCAGATCGCATTCACCCGCACCGTCGGCCCCAAACTTACCGCCAGCGAGCGCGTCAACCCCAGCAGCCCCGCCTTGCTCGTATTGTAGATTTCAGAATTTGGCTCGGACATCAGCGCCCGCGTCGAAGAGATATTGATGATCGCGCCACCCCCCGGCGCCCGCCGCAGATGCGGCCCAGCCTGTTTGGCCAATAGAAACGGCCCCGTCAAATTCACCGCCATTTTGCGGTTCCAATCGTCCAACGACAATTTTTCCACCGGCGGATTATACGGATTCGCGATCCCGGCATTGTTGACCAGCGCGTCCAACCGCCCGAATTCCGCCACCGCCCGCGCCACCGCCGTTGCAACCTGCACCTCGTTCGCCACATCACATGCAACAAACGCCGCGCGTCCGAAACCTTTTTTGCGCCCGCGATTCAGCCGCATCTCCGTGCGCCGGCCTTCGGCCTCCAAAACATCCGCCAGCATGACATTCCACCCCGCCGCCAGCAAGCGCAGGGCAATGCCTTCGCCAATGCCGCGCGCGGCGCCAGTGATGAGAGCTGTGGGAAAATGGCTTCGTTTCGTTCGCATGGATTTGATCGCCTTTTCAAATTCAAAACAGAGCTAGGCGGGTCCGGAGGCCCCGCCCTACCATCCGCAAGCACCCAAGGTAGGGCGGGGCCTCCGGACCCGCCTAGCTCCGCAATCCCCAAAATACCGCATTTGCCCCGCAATAAAAGACATATATATTAAACCCCATCCCCACACCCTTGCCCCCTCACCGCCAAATCCGACTCGAATGCCCTCCCTCCTGCGCCCTTTGCGTTTTTTGCGGTAAAAAAACCGTCGGATTCCCTTTCCAGCGGGTTCTATCAAGCAAACCACCACCCCAATGCCCGACGACGCCGACCTCCTCCGCCAATACGTCGCCGAAGGCTCCGAACCCGCCTTCCGCGCCCTCGTTGAGCGCCACATCCCCCTCGTCCAAGCCACCTCGCGGCGCATTCTGAACGGCGACCTCCATCTCGCCCAAGATGTGACCCAGCAGGTCTTCACCGACCTCGCCCGCAAAGCCGCCACGCTCAAGGCTGGCGTCATTCTCAGCGGCTGGCTGCACCGTCACACCTGCTTCACCGCCGCCAAAGCCGTGCGCACCGAACAACGCCGCCGCGCCCGCGAAAGGACCGCCATGGAAATGAACGCCGTCAACGATATTGACTCCTCGGAGGCCCACTGGCTCCAACTCGCTCCAGTCTTGGATGACGCCCTCAACCGCCTCTCCCCAGACGACCGCGACGCCATCATTCTGCGCTACTTCGAACGCCGCGACCTGCGCTCGGTTGGCACCGCCCTCGGCGTCAGCGACGACACGGCGCAAAAACGCCTTGCGCGCAGTCTCGAAAAATTACGGAAGCTGCTTATTCGTTCGGGGGCGACGGTTGCTTCCGCTGCCGTTCTGGATACGACACTAAAGGCTGGTCCCTTGGCGCAGGTACCTGCGAGCCTGGCCGCCAACATCGCCGGCGATGCGATGAGCAACGCCGCCGCTGCGAACCCAACCCATCTCCCGTTCGAAAACCTTAAGACTTTGCCCAACCTGAAATCCGTTTTCGGATTTATGGCGATTGCCGCCTTATGGCTCATTGCTATCTTTCTGTCCACTCATAAGACAGTAAACGCGTCATTTCACCCGGTAACCGCGCAAAGTCCCACATCGAAAAAACTCGCATTAGTGCCCAGTGCTGCCATTACAGCCTCCCAAGTTGCAGCCCCGAGAGTGCCTCCCGCTACGCAACATGATTCTGGTCCCATTGCTAATACTCCGCCCAACCAACCGGAAACGATAACCATACCAATTCTACCGAATTCGGAACCCATTCCCGTCTTGCCAGACAATACGCCGGTGCCTGCGGCAGTGCTGGTGGAAGGAATCAGTATCAGCAGTCACGGGGGGATCAGCGGGAGTGGAACGTTTATTCAGCCCAGCCCGGTGCTTGGAAATGTCACTTTGTCGTCCGGGTCCCTCAAGGTGCTAACCAGCGCTTTCCCCCTCGGTGGCGACCAGCCCGCGATTCTTTCCGGGTTTCCATCCGGACCCGCGCAAGTCAGGAGAAATGACGACGGCACGATGACTTTGACCTGGCCTGATGGGACCACTCTGAACATGCCCATGCCCGACAATCCTACCACTTTAATTGATAATGGCGACGGCACGGCCGCCATGACCATGCTGGACGGTACCACCCAAACCGTAACTATAAACAGTGAGGCAACAACGGAAGAACGCCATAGCGAAATCAAAACCCTCACCTTGAAAGCCACGCCGTAAAAAATCGCGGCTTCCGGCCTTTAATTGTCAGATTTACGAACCGGCGGTTTCTAGATAGTGATGAAACCGATGGAAAACGACGCCGATTTGTTGCAGCAGTATGTCCGGGACCGCTCTGAACCTGCCTTTCGGGAACTGGTGGATCGGCACATTGGCCTGGTCAATGCCACCGCCCTCCGGGTGTTGGCCGGCGATTCCCATGCCGCCCAGGATGTGACGCAGTTGGTCTTCACCGACCTGGCCCGCAAGGCCGCGAAGCTGCCGCCCGGCGTCCTCCTTGGCGGCTGGCTGCACCAGCACACCTATTTTCTCGCCTGCAATATCGTGCGCACCGAAACCCGCCGCCGCACCCGCGAAAGGACCGCCATGGAACTCAATGACATCAACCAGGATGCCGCGCAGGAGGCCCATTGGCTCCACCTCGCCCCTGTCCTCGACGAGGCCCTCAATTGCCTTGGCGACGAAGACCGCAACGCCATCGTCCTCCGCTATTTCCAACAGCAGGACGTGCGCACCATCGGCGAAGCCCTCGGCACCACCGAAAGCGCCGCCCAAAAACGCCTCGGCCGCGCCCTCGAAAAATTGCGCGCCCTCATCACCCGCCGCGGCGTCGCCCTGGCCTCCGCCGCCACACTCGCCACCACCCTGGAAGCCAGCCCCATTGCCGTGACCGTGCCTGGCCTGGCCACCGCCATTGCCACCCATGCCCTGGCCGCCACTGCGGCAACCGCAGCCGTCACCTCCACTCTCACCCTCGCCTCCCTCAAAACCATGATCACCTCCAAACTCGCACTCAGCCTCGCCGCCGCTGCCGCCTTCGGCGCCGTCACCACCGTGCTGGTCACGCAAAACAAGCCGGTCGCTTCGCCCGCGCCAGTTTCCGCGCCCGCTCCGGCCGCCAATAAAAACCCGGTCCCCATCGTCGTGCAATCCACGCCTTCGCAAGTCGCCGCTCCGAAAGTCGCCCCCGTGGCCGCCCATGACGCCGATCCGTCTGCTCAAGTCGCCCCCGCAGCGCCCGATTCCGCGGCCCTGGCCAATGCGGAGCAAATGCTCCGGGAGAAACTGGCGGCCGAGCAAGGCCAACTGACCTCCGGCCAAGGGGTGCTCGTCTTTTCGGCTTCGTCCAGTGATCCCGGCAGTGGCAGCGGTCAGCCCACGGTGGTCACCGGCGGCACCATGACGATTTTGCAGCCAGCCGCCGCGACGGTTGGCAATGCCTACCGTCAGGGCTCCAATGGCACTTTTATCCAAGTGGCGGGATCTTCCGGGGTCATCACAAGTCCCTCTCAAATCAGCGACAACGGCGATGGCACCATGACCATTACCTTGACCGATGGCTCCACTAAGATTGTCCCCAAGCCCACGATGACTTCCAACTCCATGAGCGTGGTCAAGAATGCCGACGGTTCCTTTACCAAGACGGTTACCAATGGAGACACTAAAACTGTAACCATTGTCCAGCCAGGCGAAGACAGCGGTGGTGGGGTCACCGGCGGAACGCTTATCTTGAATTCCTCCCCGTAAAACGGCTTCCGCTGGTTTGCTTCCCATCTCACCCGCCCAATCGGGCCCGCCATTGGGATTTCCATCCGCCGGACGGCCCCGTCCGGCGGATTTTTTACGTAATTGCCTTCGGCTGGGTACGACGTATCGTATCACTCAGCCCGGCGGGTAATGGCGTACGATTGTTCCCGGTGCCGGGCCTCTCCGTCCCCCATACTTTCCTGAACTGGCAGAAACCTTTGCCGCTGCAACGGGGTCTAACCTCAGGTAAATACCAACTTCTCGTTCCCGCCATCACGACGGCCCCATCCCCATGACCCGCTCCTTCACTCTGCCAAAGAATCGTTGCTGGATGGCTGTCGCATGGGTGTTGCTCGTTGGCAGCATCATTCTGGGCAATCCGGCCCGAGCCGCGGCGCCACCACCCAATGTCAGCCTTTCGGAAAAGACCGTGGAAGGCGAACCCGTCGTAGCCACCACCTCGCCCTCGGCCAGCGGCGCGCGCGGCAGTTCCGCCGGCACTGCGACCAAAGGTACGACTCCCCGCAGCGGTAATTCCACCTCCAATACCACCTCGCAAACCAAAGTTTATGTGGAATTCACCATCCAGAATCAGGATCGGAGTTTTCCGACCCCGACCCTGGAAGTAAACTGGCATCTCTACACCAAAACCATCACCATGGCCGGGAATTCATCCAAGATTACCATGGCCGATATTTCCGGTTCGAAATCCCTGACCGCCCTCGCCCCCCTGGCTAAAGTCGTAATAGACTCCGATCCTATCGTCAAAAATATAACTTCGTCCACCTCCACCGCCCAACACACCGTTACACGGTATGTGAACAACGGCGGCTATAACAGCGGCAGTTCCGTCGCCACCACCTCGTCCAGCGCGATTACGATGCTGGATGGTTATTACGTTGAAGTCGTCTATAACGGCACCGTTATCCGCAAGTCCGACACCGCTGAAAAAGTCAAATATGAAGATTTTATGAAGACCAACTCCACCCCCTAGCGTCGGTCGAATTGTTCGCCTTAAATATAATTGTGCAAATGGCCGGAGCGCGGGGTCCAGTCTCGGTAAGCCTGAAAGTCAAAGCAACATGTCGCCCAACAACTACCGTCTGATCCTCCTGCTCGCCATTGCAGCAGGATTGGTGTGGTGGTGCGCGCGCACCGCATCAACGGAACCGGCAAAAACGGCTGCCGCCAAAGCCGAAAGGGGATATGGTCCACCGCTTTTGTCCCAAATCGAATCTCCGCGATTGGCCCCCGTCGCAGCCCATGATGCTGACCCGGACGCGCCAGCCTCCGCCGGTCAGGACCCCGAAGCAAGTGTCTCCATCAACGACTTTGCTCCGCAGGGATTCATCATGGTCCACGAAGGCACCGAACTGCGCAGTCTGGGGACGGCCTTTTCCCCCGGCAACAACGGCGCGGCCCCGACCGAGATTAAGGGCCTCTCCATCCCTATTCCGGGCCTCTTCCTCCCTCAAAGCATCCCCACCCTGCCCGGCTCCATCCCGGGTGCCGAAGATGATGGCGACGGCACGCTGACCTTCACCCTGCCCGACGGCTCTACCAGGACAATTGTAAATCCCATTACCACCAATGATGATGGCACTTCCACGTTAACGTGGCCCGACGGAACCACCCAAGCCATATACGGCATTCGGGTTGTCCCTCCTGCCGCCAACCCACCCTAATCTAATTTGGACGGGTAATTTAATCCCTTTTTTGGTTCGCAGCCTCCGCCGAACGCAAACCATCGGTCGGCCTTTTTGGTTGTTTGGGCAAACGGCGCATTGACGCTTCGTAAAACTTTTCGCAACTTCGGGACAACCCGTCGGTTTAACTCGACACCCCTTACTCTTGGAAGCTGAAGACCCCGCCTCAGGTCTGTGCTGCCGCCCGGATTTCCCGGCTTCCGCGCTTGTCCCCCTTTCGTCGCGGGGGGGGGGGGGGGGGGGGGGGGGGGGGGGGGGGGGGGGGGGGGGGGGG
>CAZLPS010000038.1:0-33784 GCA_964561455.1 uncultured Opitutales bacterium | reverse complement strand
TGGGATCATGCCTATTTGCTCCGATTACTCGGAAGTTAGATGCGTCTGCCCTGGGGGCCGGAGCAGGGAAAAGTCGACATCATTGTCCTCCACCGGGTCGTCTGCGGTTAATTTGACTTTTCATCCTCCGCCGCCGTTTCGGCCCGAACTTGCTCCCAATTCGTCTCCCGCAGGACGGCGAGCAAATCCTCCCGATAATCAAAAATCTCTTCCTCGCCGAACGTGTCCAGGGGCCCGCCCTTGTCTAGCAGCCAAAAATGGGCGCCATCATCATCAAAGAGCAGGACAAATTCGAAGTCGGCGGGAACCAGTTTTCGGATTTGCGCCGCAAAGAATTCCGCCTCGAATCGCAGCACCGGCGGCACCAGGTTCCATTCTTCCTCGGTCATGCCCGGGTGCACACACCAAAACCTTGCGAGGTCGTCATCAACGTCGGGAAAGGTAAAGGTTATGGCCACCGCCAACTCCAGGAGTTCCATCATGGCTGGGAAAATAATTTCGGAGCCATGGAAGGCAATGCTGTTTTCATGCGATCCGCTTTGTGAAGCAAGCCAGCCTCCCCTGGGTCTAATGGTGCTTTCCTTCTCCCTCATAACTGGTATTCCAAGTCCATGAAATGCGTTTTCTGTGACATCATCCAAAACCGCCGGAACGCCTTGAGAATTTGGGAGGACGGAGATTTTATTTTGCTGCTGGATATCCTGCCGATCAATCCGGGGCATCTGCTGGTGCTGCCTAAAAAGCACGTGCGCGACATTTTCGACCTGCCGGAACCGGGCTATGGCGAGATTTTCCGCGTGGCCAAAGGCGCCGCCAAAATTTTAAAGGAACTCACCGCCGCCAAACGCATCGGACTCGCCGTCGAAGGCTTCAGTGTTCCCCATGTTCATATTCACCTGGTCCCGGTTAATCACAGCAATGAGCTGAATCCGCTCCGCGCCAAAGCCCTGCCGGCGAAAGCACTCGCAGCGATGCACAAGCGGTTTTCCCGGCGATTTAAGGGATTGGTCGCAAACGATTCGTGACCGCTAAAACGGAGGGAAACGCCGGCATTCTCCGATCACCCCCCCCAAATCTCAAAAACTCAAACCGTAACTCTTGGATTGGCTCTGCTCTTCCACCATCAGAAAGAAAGGCAGGAACTTTCCAGCAGCGCGCCCACGAGCAGGAGCGCGAGGCTGGCCGCCCGAAAGGGGGAAGGGGTATTTCGTCATGGGCGGCGCGGGATGGGTTTTGTGCTCGCACCGCTTCCGTGGTCCGTTGGCGTGGGGAACTATCCGCCCTGCGCACCTGTCAGGGTATCACCCCATGGGCAAATTCTTGCCAATGATTTAAGATTAGAAGTTCGTTCTGGGTCCGGACGCCAGCATTCGCTTCCAAGCCGGGAATGACCCGCCATCCCATCTCAATTGCTCAACCAATGAAAACTCTATTTACCGCCGAAGCCATTTCCAAAGGAGGACGATCCGGAACGATTCAATCTCCAGATGGACTGCTGAATGTCACCTTGGGCAACCCCTTGGAAAAAGGCGCCGAAAAACGCGGCCCCAATCCCGAGTTGTTTTTTGCGGGCGCCTATTCCGCCTGTTTTCATGGTGCCCTGGGCAACGCGGCGAAAAAGGCCGGCTCCCCCCTCAAAGGTTCCACCGTGCGGGCGCTGGTTAGCCTGGTCGAGGATGATCAGGGTGGGTACGGACTGGCGGTCGCCTTGCATGCATCCATCCCGGGCGTGGATCGCGCCGTGGCCCAACGGCTCATGGAGGAAGCGCATAAAACCTGCCCTTATTCCAAGGCACTGCGCGGGCAGGCGAAGGTCACCCTCGAGGTGGATTAGTTCCCGGCCGCAAAATTTAACTCTCCACCGCCGCCCTGACCATGAAAGACCACATATACAAACTAATCGAGCTGACCGGCACTTCCACCACCTCCGCGGATCATGCCGTCACCCAGGCAATTAAACGCGCCAATAAAACCATTAAAAACTTGTGCTGGTTTCAAGTGGTCGAAACCCGCGGCGAAATTGAAAAGGGCCGCGTGCATCGCTGGCAGGTAACCCTCAAGGTCGGGTTCATGGTGAAAGACTGAACCCGGGCGCTCGTCTCCTCAATGATTTTGCCCACTATGAAAAATAAAAATCTTAAACCGGCCTCGCCGCTCTCCCGCGCGCAGATGATCAAGCTGCTCAATGAAGATCTGGCCCGGGAATACCAGGCCATCATCGCCTATACCGTGTACAGCCAGGTGATCAAGGGCGCTGCCTACACCGACATCGCCCGCGAATTGGAAAAACATGCCGGCGAGGAATTGGCCCACGCCATCAAGCTGGCCAAACAAATTGATTACCTCGGCGGCATGCCCGCCGTTACACCGATGCCCGTCAAAACCTCGGACGATCCGGTCGTCATGCTCCGCGCCGATTTGGAAAACGAGCGCGCGACCATCGCCCATTATCGCGAGCGCATCCGCCAGGCCGAGGCCATGGGCGAGTTCGCCCTGAGCGAATCATTGCGCTCCATCATCGTCCAGGAACAGGAGCATGAAATTGACCTCAGCACGGCCCTCGGCGTCAACGTTCCACCGCCCAAACGGGTGGGCGAAACGAGGGCGTAAAACTGGAGGTGCGGCCTTTTGGGGGTGGGGGCAGGGAGCGGGGAGCGGGGAGCAGGGAGGCAAATATGCAATTTGTGATCTGCGATTTATGAAATGTGCCTCAAGCCAGGTTCCTCTAATTCCCATAACTCCCCCATCCCCCATTCCTTCCATGTAGTTGCTTCCGCGGCATTTATTGCCCGCTCGCCGCTCCCCGCTTTATCTTCCTCGACCAGCGGGCCAGCAATAGTTAGGTAAATGGCCGTCATGTGCCGTACCCCCTCCCTCATTACCCTTTTTAGTTTCCTCGCCGCGGCTTTCGCGGGTTGCCATAACCCCTCTGCCAGCAGCCCAACGGCCAGCACCGGCGCCGCACCGGCGGCCGCGCCCGTCGCATCAGTTCCCGCCCCGTCGGTTCCGGCACCCTCGTTTGCGGTCGGGACCACCGTGTCTGGCCCGGCACTCGCGCCTGCCGCAACCACCCCGCCCGTTGCCGCACCCGTTGTTGCTCCGGTGGTCGCAATGCTGGCCCGTGGGGAATTGCCGCCCGTCACCATCCATCTCGCTGGCGATTCCACGGTCTGCATCTACGATCCCGCCACGACCGTCCAGGAAGGCTGGGGGATGGAACTCGGGCAGTTCTTCAATGACAAGGTAACAGTGGACAATCAGGCCGTCGGTGGCGCGAATGTCCGCTCCTTCAAAGCCAGCGGCAATTGGACCCGGATCATGGCCGCGCTGAAACCGGGCGATTATGTCCTGATGCAATTCGGCGCCAATGATTCGGGCACGGCCCATGGCCCGGTCAACCCTCCCGAGTATATCGCCATCCTGGGCCAGATGGCGGATGAAATCCGTGCCAAAGGCGGCACCCCCATTTACGTCACGCCCTCCGCCTTCTTCCAATGGTCCGCGAACGGCAAGCAAGACAACAGCCGCCTGGCTGCCCATACGGCCGCGTGTTACACCGCCGGCGCCGCCAACAACGCCCTCGTGGTGGACCTCAACGCTCGCGGCGTCGAATGGCTCAATTCGATCGGCCAAAAAACCGCCGCCGATTTCTACCTCCCAGTCCGCGGCGCCCCCGACAAGGCCCACTTTGTCAAATCCGGCGCCACCCAAATGGCCCAATTGGTCGCCGGTGAGATTGGCCGCATCAAGAGCCCGCTCGCGGCGTATTTGAAATAGGTGAATGGCTGCAATGGTGGGGCGGGGCGCTTGGACGACGTCACTATCATCCCCTGTCATAACCGCTTTTCCGGCTTCATCGCGCGAATTTCGTCCCATTTCGCCTCGCGCAACACTGCAAACAATTCCTCGCGGGAAAAATAAGCGTCGTCTTCGTTAAAGCCGTAGGTGCAGCCATTCGTCTCCTCGGCCCAAAAATGGGCGCCTTCGACATCGAACTCGAGAAAGATGCCAAAATCCGGCGGCATCAGCTTCCGCATTTGGGCCACCGGGTACTCCACCTCAAATCGCAGGGGTGGCGGGAGGATTTGCCAGTATTCCTCCATCATTTCCGGTTGCACGCACCAGAATGCGTCGCGCTCCCCTTGTTCCACGAGCGCCATGAAGATTTCGGCCGCCAGGTCATCAAGTTCGAGCATGCTTCGGGGTGGTTGCGGGTTTGCTGATCCGTCCCGAAAACTAAAAGCGGGAATCGAAAAAAACACAAGATATTTTCATCCAGCCCGCGCGCGCCCAGACACAAACCTTGGACCTGTTTGGGCGCCAAAAAGTGCACCTGTAAACCGTAAACCGAAAACCGCAAACTCACCAACCTCCGTTATGGCTTCACCTTCTGCACCCGCCCATCTTTCCACACCACCAGCGGCAGCCCCAAACGCTTGTGCTCGGCGCGCAAACCCTTGTCTATGCGCTGAAACGTGCGCGACAGCGACTTCTCCAACGCCGTATGTCCGGGTTGGACGATCTTGTAGGGCGATTGCAGCGGCTTAATCATGACCGGTAAGATGACGGTAAAGCGGGTGGTCAGTGATGGCAAGCTTCCCCGTTGCAGGTGGCGATGTTTGTTTATCCTACGGCCTGCAGGCTGCTTGGCAAACCCTGTACGCAGCGGAATGGGTATTTAGAAATCGGGCTAATTTCGCTTTAAAGGCCGGCCCTGCTTAACATTGGCTTACGAGATTTGACCCCATGAGGTCCCCCAAAAAGCGCTAGGCGGGTCCGGAGGCCCCGCCCTACCATCGAGCGGGGCCTCCAACTCGGGTAGGGCGGGGCCTCCGGACCCGCCTAGCTCCGAATTCCCGGAAATCGCAAATATGCCCTTGCCTCCAGCACCGCCATGAACTCCTCTGTATCCATGCGTGAGTCAAAATATTTCATTCGCAAATACCCGCCCCATCACCCCTCCTATTGGATTGCCGAAGGGGAAATCCTGTTCCTTACCATCTGTTCAGCCCACCGCGAAACCCGACCCCTGACCCAACCCGGCGTTCCCGCAAAAATCCTGCAGGCCGCCCGCCATTATCATGATCTGGGCCGCTGGCACCTGCGCCTTTTCTTGATCATGCCTGACCACGTTCACGGATTGGCGGCCATCCCGCGCACGGAAACGCTGCGCAAGGTCATGGCGTCGTGGAAATCCTACGTCGCCAAACAAACAGGCATCACGTGGCAACGGGATTTCTTCGACCACCGCCCCCGCGATTGGCCGGCGGTATTAGAAAAGGAAAAATATATTTTGGAAAACCCGGTTCGCGCCAAATTGGTGGAAAAGGCGGAAAATTGGCCCTGGGTTTTGCTGCAAGGCGATTTGGCGAAAAATCCAGAAAGCTAGGCGGGTCCGGAGGCCCCGCCCTACCATCGCGTGGGCGCCCAACGGGGGTAGGGCGGGGCCTCCGGACCCGCCTAGCTTTGGCTCGCATTCATTTTTCATTCCGCCATTATCCGCCTCGAAACTTCCCGCCCCGATGTTCGGACGCATTTTCAAAAAGGATTTTGTCCTGCGCGCTTTGCTTGATGACCTTGAGCTTTGCCGGGTCACATTGGCGGAACTGCCCACCGAGCAGCGGATTTCCCGCCCGGCCCGCCGGGGGAGTGCGTTTGTTATGGTAGACGCGGCGGGTCGGACCTACCGGCACGATCTAGCTTTTGAGGAGGGCTGGTAGCATTTTTCCATTCGAGTTTCCCGGCAGCTCGCCGTTCAAGCCGATTGCCTCGCAAGCGATTCACCCGATGCATCTGAGGACGATTTTAAAACTGGCAAGTGCAGTGGCATCCGCTTTAGTCCGTTTTACTTGCCCGGGTGCGCTTCGGATCCGGCAGGGTTGCGTGGCCGGGGGCTCTTTTTTCGGGGTCTCCACTTTCCCGGGACAATATCGCCCGGCAACCTGTCGCTGTCGTGTATTTGCGATGATTGCGGGAAGAGCTTCCGGCTGCAGTCATTTCATGTCGGTTTTGGCCATTGCGGCTATTTCTATTCCGAATCGGGCTTGGACACGCTGATTGTTGATGGTGCGGTTCCCGGTTGCCCGCCGGCCCTCGGGCCGGTTGACGCTGCGGCGGTGGCTGCATTGGAGGCGAGACTGCCCCTCGCGCCCAAAGACGGATCGCGCTTTCAATATCTGAACCCCTTGCGTTGTCCGCATTGTCGCGCTCCCTATATTGATTTCATATTGCATCCCGCCGAACGGGCCACCGAATACTATGGGAACTATTTCTTTGGAGACACTCTGACGCGCTTCCACGGACCATGACCAACTCGCGCGCGAGGCGGCGGATTGGATAAAAGAAAAAATGAGCTAGGCGGGTCCGGAGGCCCCGCCCTACCCGGGTTGGAGGGCACGCGGCGTGGTAGGGCGGGGCCTCCGGACCCGCCTAGCTTCCGTGTTCATCGTATTCGCAATTCCAATTCCACGGCATCCCCCCGGCGGCATCAAACGGCGACAACCCCAACGCCACCAAATCCGCATTCAAAAAATTCAGACAATGCACCCCCCATCGGCAAAAACTCCCGCGCCAGCGTCGTCTTCCCGGACCCTTTCGGCCCGGCAAGAATGTAAATGGTCGGTGCCTCGCTCATATTTATTTATCCTGAGACCGGAGGGCGGCTTGGCAATCTCTTAGCATAGCGTATGGAATCAATGTAAATCCCGAGCTCCACTCGGGCCCGTTGCGTCACCAAACCATCGCCCAAAATCCAAAAATTTCATCAAACGCTAGGCGGGTCCCGAGGCCCCGCCCTACGATCGCGTGGGCCGTCCAACGGGGGTAGGGCGGGGCCTCCGGACCCGCCTAGCGTTCCCTGTTCCCTGATGACCACGAATCAATTTCCCATCCGATACGGCTCATGCCGGTAATATTTGGGTCGCGAATCCAACCGCAGATGCAACCACGACACCCCCAATCCCGCCGTGCTTGACCATATGGGTTTGGCCGATACCCGCCCGACCATCGTCGCACCGGTAACCCGCCAAAACGCATCCACCTGTTCCCGGGGGGCGTACTTGAGAAACTGGGCTAAATGCGCATAGGCCTCCATGGCCGCCTTCGGTGCCGGCACCACCAGCATGGCATCTCCCCCAAGATTTGAGAACGTCAGTACCTCCTCCGCCGGGTGCGACGCGAAATGGGTGTTAAATGGCGACGGATCTGCCTGCAAGTTCGCCAGGGCCGGCTCGGCCACCAGCGCAAACTCAAAAGTCTGGCCCAATGTCTGGCTCGTAACTGGCCGATTCTCCCAGCAATAAGCGTCGAAAGGTGCCGATAAAAGCAGATCCGTAAAAAATCCCCGAAAAGCTTTGTTATTCTGCCACAAGTCCAGAACCTGCCCAAACGACAATGGCTGATCGCCCCCGGCAACCGTGCCTTTCACGATGCGCAGGTCAACCTTTTCAAATTGGGAGGTCCACATGGAAAAGGTCACGTTTACGGTCATCCCACCGCGAGTCAATGGAACTTATGCTTGGAATCCGGCCAATCAAAACGATGTACCCACTTTGCTCCGCATTAAGGCATGGGCAAGATGCCCGTGCCACCCATCGTGCCGCCGACCGAATGTTAACATGAAAAGCCAGACCCATTCAATCCCCCCACCCAAGCCGAAAGACTTAGATATGCTATCCAATAACGATAGATGTGTCTGGAGCGGATTTTCTGTCAAAATCAAAAATATCCTTTGTGCGATAAACATGAGCGACATATTCTTCCGAGCTCTTCAAAGCCTCCCCCAATTCCCGTAGAATTGAAAGGCACGCAGAGTAAAGTTCGGTGAATAGCCCGGACCTCAATAAATCCGCTACGCAAACAACCTGTGTCGGACTGCTCTCATCTTTTCTGAAAAGATCAGCAGGAATTCTAATCCTGTCTATCGCAAAAACGGCGGAAATATAATGGCGCGTTAAATCGCGAATTGAAAACTTATCTATTAAAATACATTTAAGCGACTTATGTCTCTCGTTCCCGCCCGGGTTGAACGTCAAAAAATCGCCCTTGAAGATTTCATAGACCTTCTCTGTCATATCGAAATCGCCAGTTTTGAAATCTGCAGAATTGCTAACGCCCAAAGCGTCGCTCAGTTCAGGAATATAATAGTATTTAGTAAATCGATATCTATCTATGGAGGACAAGAACTCCAATTCATCGTCCCAAGCCATCCATTTCGGTTTAACCCCTTCGTAAAATAGTTTTACGGATTCGTCCGGCTGGCCTTTTATGAACAGGGAACAATGGTACTCTTGTACGCTCTTGTGAATGAATGCGCAATCCGATCCATCTCTTAAAATTAGACAAGTGATCTCAATAACATCTAATAACATATTCCCGGCATCATGGGATTCATTTATTATTTTGAGCGCTTCTTTACCGAAAGCATTGAGTTCGCTTACAGAAAATGAGGTTTCATGCGCCTTCCGGGTAACAAAACATAGTGCGTTAAAAAACTCTAAAAGTACTGCATCCCCACAACTCGATTTTCGCGGCCTTCTATATCCTCCTTTGGTCTTATCGTGTCTCTGGAGCAGCAGCTCAAAAAGGGTGTCATAAAATGCTATCCGATTCTGGGGTAGGCTCTGATCGATTTTATACCTTACCAATAATAGCGAGACCATCAACGGGGTTGTTAATATGTTTGCAATGTGTGTGGACTCTTTTTTGATTCCGCTAATTATTTTATCCGCAACCTCGCTATCAAGAGACATTCTAGCTATTACTGCTTCATATTCATTCCCTTCGAGAAGGCAAAGACGGAAAATTCTAAGAAAAGGGGAATTCGAAATTCCGCTTTCCGGCCTTGATGTTATTACTATACGCAATTGGTCATTTTGCCGGATCAATGTTTCTATATCTGTTATGGTATCTTGTCTAAGCTCTTCTTTTAGTTCGTCGAAGGCATCTAAAAACAAAAGTATACGGCCATTTTTGGCAAAGATGTTAAATACTCGTTCGTCCATTTCGAACCCAAGTGCCTTTAATTCCTGTAAAGCCAGCGATATCAAAGTTTGACCCTGGCGAATTTTTCTCAACTCGAGAAAGACTGGGATTCGATGGGTGGTAAAGAATTCAACAGTTGCAAGATATCTCAAGAATGTCGATTTCCCTTGCCCGGCGATTCCCTCAATAACTATGCAGCCATCATAGTTGATATCGGCAAGTTGGTTTATCGTTTTTCTCTTACCATCAATTTCAATTTTTGCGGGGTGATAAAATTTAGTTAAGTCAACTTCCTTTTCGGTCTGCATTATGGTTTTTACGTGACGCAACTGCCTTATATGTTTCAAAATATTTTCCGCATGATTTTTTGCCTTCCAGTTCTTGAGCCGGACAGCCGCCTCTTGCTTGGCGAATTCAAATAATCCATCGACAATTTTCTCGCCCGTCCGCTTTGCGGCCGAACCTCCGAATACTAATGCCGTTACAGTTGAGATTGCCATTCTTTTGTTAGAATTGATAATAATACCGGCTTGATTTACAAGCTTATTCCCAATCCCGATCCCAGTATATGAAAGTGGAATTTTGTTCCAACATTGAGATCTTAAATGGGCGGCTTACGGGCTTGAGTAAATCTCCGCCCCCTTCTCCACAAACTCCCGCCCCTTCTCCTCCAAGCCCTTTTTCAACGCCTCCTCTTCCTTCAACCCCTGTTCCGCCGCGTATTTTCGCACGTCTTCCGTAATCTTCATGCTGCAAAAATGCGGGCCGCACATGGAACAAAAATGCGCGCTCTTCGCCGATTCCTGCGGCAGCGTTGCGTCATGGAAACTCTTCGCCTTTTCCGGGTCCAAGGACAAATTAAACTGGTCCTCCCAGCGGAATTCGAACCGCGCCTTGCTCAGCGCGTTGTCCCGATACTGGGCCGCCGGGTGGCCCTTGGCCAAATCAGCGGCATGGGCGGCGATCTTATACGCAATGACTCCCTCGCGCACGTCATTCTTGTCCGGCAGGCCGAGATGTTCCTTCGGCGTCACGTAGCACAACATCGCCGTGCCATGCCAGCCGATGATGGCCGCGCCGATGGCGCTCGTGATGTGGTCATACCCCGGCGCGATGTCCGTGGTCAATGGCCCGAGCGTGTAAAACGGCGCCTCGTGGCACCATTCGAGCTGCTTCGTCATGTTCTCGGCAATCATGTGCATCGGGACGTGCCCGGGCCCTTCGCACATCACCTGCACGCCGCGCTCCCAGGCGCGCTTGGTCAACTCGCCCTGCGTCTTCAATTCCGCAAATTGCGCTTCGTCGTTCGCGTCCGCAATCGAGCCCGGACGCAATCCGTCGCCAATCGAGAACGAAATGTCATACGCCGCCATCAGGTCGCAAATGTCGTCCCAATGCGTGTAGAGGAAATTCTCCTGATGATGCGCGAGGCACCACTTCGCCAGAATCGAGCCCCCACGCGAAACGATGCCCGTGACGCGCCGGGCCGTCATTGGAATGAACGCGAGCCGCACACCGGCGTGGATCGTGAAATAATCCACCCCCTGCTCGGCCTGCTCGAGCAGCGTGTCGCGGAAAATTTCCCACGTCAGGTCCTCCGCCCGGCCGTTGACCTTCTCCAGCGCCTGGTAAATCGGCACCGTGCCCACCGGGACCGGGCAGTTGCGCAGAATCCATTCGCGCGTCTGGTGGATGTTCTTGCCCGTGGACAAATCCATCAGCGTGTCGCCGCCCCATTTCACCGACCAGCGCATCTTTTCGACCTCCTCATCAATTGACGACGCCACCGCGCTGTTGCCGATATTCGTGTTGATTTTGACCAAAAAATTCCGGCCGATGATCATCGGCTCGAGCTCCGGATGGTTGATGTTCGCCGGGATGATGGCCCGCCCCCGCGCCACTTCGGAGCGCACAAACTCCGGCGTAATCTCCTTTGGCAGCGCCGCCCCAAACGATTGCCCCGGATGCTGGTGCCACAACGAATCTCGGCCCAGGCTCGCCGGAATTTTGTTCTCCTTCGCCGCCTGCAATTTCATGTTTTCGCGAATCGCAATATATTCCATCTCGGGCGTGATGATGCCCTGCCGCGCATAATGCAGCTGCGACACGATTTTCCCCGGCTTCGCGCGGAGCACCTTGCGCCCCGTGCGGTTGAAGACGGCCAGTTTGTTTTTATTGCTGCGCAACCGCGCCGTGGCCGCATGGGCCTCAGACAAGTAGCCATCGTCCATCGCCTTGTAATCCCGCCCGGTGATTTCCTCGACATCCCCGCGCTCGCGAATCCAGCCATCGCGCACGGACGGCAGCCCCTGCTCGACATCGCCATGAAAATCCGCCTCGCCCCACGGCCCGGCGGTGTCATACACGCGCACTGGTTCATTGTTCTCCACCGACCCATCCGGCCGCTTCGTGGGCGTCAGGGGAATTTCCCGCATCGGCACCCGCACATCTGCCCGCGACCCGGTTATATACACCCGCCGCGAAGGCGGAAACAGGGTATGCAAAGTTTCGGGTTTCGAGTTTTGAGTTTCGAGTTGATCAAACGAAGAAGTTTGCGGTTTAAGGTTTCCAGTTTCCCGTTCAGCCGCACCCGGGCGGGCACCGGAAAACTGTAGGGGCGTTGCTTGCGACGCCCCATGCTTGGCGTGCCCGTTGGCGATGGTCTCGGGCGAATCGGCGATTATCTGGTTTTCCATGGATGAGGCGGGTTGCATTGCGGCTCACAACGCCTCGGGGATTCCGCCTTCATCGCGCCTCCAAAAAACTGCTGCGCTGACGACTGGGTTTCCCTCCGGCGGTGCTAACCGCGTCAGGTTCGAAGGGTTTTCGGGCGGCGACCCGACTCTCAGCCCGCGATCCACAGGCTCCCCCAACTTTTGGTGTGGTTTTAGCGTAACCGCCGGAGGCCGAAGCGCAATTGAAAATTAGGCCGTTTTTCGGAAGCACCGGCAGCTCCGCAGGGTCCGCTCCGTCCGCCTCGTCGGACCCGTCCGACGAGGCGGACCTGTCCGACTTCTCGGACTTGTCGGACTGCTCCGCCCCCTCCGACAATCTCCACACCCTAACGGCATATGTTGCCATAATTTTACGCGAATTGCTTTGACCCCGGACGCCGCGAGGCGGTCGAATTGAAGGTTGAACATGGCCACGAACGCCTGGGATGTCTTATCCAAGCAATTGGAAGCGCTGCAGCGCGAGATGCTGCGGTCGGCCACGGCATGGGCACGGCGGCGGCGCTTTCACCCGCAGAACGAGCTCAGCGCCCGGAATTTGCTGCACTATCTCGCGCTGCGCCGCCACGATTTTTCCGCGATCCAACGGCAGCTTTCCCAACTGGCCCTGACCTCGCTGGGTCGGAGCGAGGCGTCCATTTTGAAAAGCTTGGAAACTTTGCTGGCCACCATCGCGGCCTTGCGCGGCGCGAAGTTCAAGCCCAGCCCCCAAAGCGAGGGGCCGGATTTCGAGCAGGGGCGGGAGCTTCTGACCCGGCACACAGCCGCGCTGTTGGGCCCGTCCCCGCCGGGCCGGTGGGTGCGCATGATGGTTACGCTGCCGTCCGAGGCAGCGGACGACCTCGACTTGGTGCGGGAATTGGTGGCCGAAGGCATGGATTGCGCGCGAATCAACAGCGCACACGATGACGCCAAAGCCTGGGAGCAAATGGCCGCGAATGTTTGGCAGGCGTGCAAGGAATTGAAAAAGGAATGCCGCATCCTGGTGGACCTCGCCGGGCCCAAGTTGCGCACCGGCGCGCTGCCGCCGGGGCCGGCGGTGTTGAAATGCCGGCCGGTGCGCGACGAATTCGGCCAAGTGCTGAATCCCTGCCATTTATGGCTCGTGGCCGCGGGGCAACCGGCGCCGGAATCCCCCGTGGACGGCGCGGTTACCTTGTCGGTCTCGCGGGCCTTTCTCGAGAATCTGATGGAGGGAGACGAAGTGACTTTGGAAGATGCCCGGGACGCGCATCGGGTGCTGAACATTCGCGCGCGGCACCTCGCAGGCTGCGAGGCGACGTTGGTGAAAACCGCCTATTTTGTCCCCGGGCTGCGTTTGCGTTGCGGCAAGCGCACCGGGCGGGTCGGGGAGATCCCGGCGCGCGAGGGATTTTTGCAACTCGATCCCGGGCAGCGATTCCGCCTGGTGCGGCCGGGTGCGGCGGCCGGCCGGGCCCGTGGGTTGGCCGTGCTGCCCTGCCTCGCGCCGGAGGTATTCCGGCAGGTGCGGGCAGGGGAGCGGATGTTAATTGATGACGGGAAAATCGCGGCGGTAATCGAAAAGGCCGCACCACACGCTTTGGTATTGCGCGTGACGCAGGCGCGCACCGGCGGAGAAAAAATCCGGGCGGGCAAAGGGCTCAACTTTCCCGACAGCAAATTGAATTTGCCCGTGGTGAACAAGGCGGACCAGGCCGTTTTGCGGTTTGCCGCGAAGCACGCGGACCTCCTCGGCATGTCGTTTGCCCAATCCGTGGCGGGAGTCGTGGAATTGAAGCAGCGGCTGACGAAATTGCGGCGGACGGACATGGGCTTGGTGCTCAAAATCGAGACCAAGCGCGGATTCTGGTCGCTGCCGGAGATGCTCCTCGAATTACTGGGCTGGCGCTGTGGCGGGGTCATGATTGCCCGCGGGGACCTGGCGGTGGAATATGGCTACGAACATCTGGCGGAAGTGCAGGAGGAAATCCTGTGCATCTGCGAAGCGGCGCATACCCCCGTGATTTGGGCGACTCAGGTGCTCGAATCGCTGGCCAAGACCGGCCGGCCCTCGCGTGCGGAAATCACCGACGCCGCCATGGGCGAGCGGGCCGAATGTGTGATGCTCAACAAGGGTCCCTACATTCTCGACGCCATTCGGATGCTCGACACCATTTTGCGCCGCATGCAGACACACCAGCGGAAAAAGACGCCGAAATTCCGCGCCCTCACCGAATTTAACTGGCCCCGCCCGGCGTGAGGTTCCCGGGCCCTGTTCCGGTTGATTTGGCCCATCGCTCCCTCGACCCGCCCGCCCGCGTCCGGCGAGTTCGCCTTGTCGGACGGGTCAGAACCAACCGTTCCAACTGCGCTTCTTGCATCACACTTGCCGTTGCCCTTTTTCCTCATCCCTTTCTCAATTCCCAAATCGGCGCGTCCGCCAGTTCCGCCGGTTTGCCGAATAGGGCGTCATCCAGTTCTTTTTGGGTGAGATTCCAAATCAAAATCGCATGATCCACGTTGTCATCGGGATCATGGTTGTGGCGCAGCCACGCGCACAGTCGTCCAAAGCGCAACTTTTCATATTTGTCATATTCCCCCATCCATTCCGCCAGGGGATGTTGCTTCAGCAATTCTGCGCGCGCCGCCGGGTTGTTGTTCGTCGAATTGAATATCTGCAGGTTCTTGACGCAGTTTTGATACGCCTCCTCGAATTTCTTGTTCCACGGACCCCGCGTGCTCGTGTACAGGCTCTCGTAAATTGTCGCGCTGATCGCATAAATTCCCGGGCGCATGGTGTAAACCACCTGATTGGCCCACGCCGGAAACGACGGCATGCGCGTCGAGTCAATCTTGTAATAGTCCGGGTTGTCCGTCCCAAAATACGCGAAGTACACTTTTTGCTTCCCCGCCGGGTCATGCTGATCGAGCCATTTCTTGAAATTCGGCAAATCCATTCCCCAATCCAACGAGCTTTCCACCAGCCGCTTGTAACCCTCGCCCGGCCCGCCCACCACCGGCGAAAAATACGCCAGAAAATTCGGGCTGATGGCCGCCGCCTCCGCCGCATACCCCAGCAGGAGCGCCGCCACCCCGGCGCGCGCCCACCGCTTGTAGCGCACCCAGACCAGCCCGATGCTGCCACCGGTCAAAATAAATAGCGCCGGATAAACCGGCAATACGTGCCGGTGCGCGATATTCAAGTCCTGTCCAATCGCCACCGCCAGAAACACCACCACCAGCGTCAGATACGGCGTGACGTGGTAGAACGAAGGCGCAAATTCCACCATCGCCGCCGCCGCCTGCGGTTGGGCGGCCAGCCGGCGGTTTCGCATCCGCGCCACGCCCCACCAACCCAGGCCCGCTGCCAGCAGCGTCAGAATCACCGGCGAGGTTTTCGCCCAAATCGCATAGGGAAAAAACGCCCGGTCGCCGCCAATGATCCAATGGCCGTTCCGGAACGCCCCGCGCAATTCACTGTCCGTCAGCAAATACTCCATGCCGTCAATATAGCCCTCGGGAAACAGATGCCTGCTCCGGCTCCAGGCCAAAAAGTTGCGCGTTTGTTGGCTGATGGGGTTCATTTCCTGGCGATTCCAGGCCTGGATCGCCGGGTCGGCCGGGTTCGGGTTCGCCGCATACCGGAAATCGTAATGCGCCCACAATATCACCCACGCAAATAGCGCGTGCAGCGCGACCAATCCCAAAACCACGCCCGCCTGCGCCCGGCGCGTTACGATCGTCCGGGCCCGGCCCAACTGCCATGGGAGAGGTCGCTTCGACCACAACCGCACGGCCAGCAGGATTGCCACAATCGGGAAAATGATCAGGGCCGTCGCCTTCGTCAAAAACAACAGCGCCACAAACCCCAGGCTCGCCGCCAGCCGCCCCCAGGTCACCCGGTGCAGCAATCGCCAGATGCTCCAGGTCGCCCCCAGCAACGCCAGGCAAATGGACATCTCCGTCGAGACTATCGCCCCGTACGCCAGCATGTCCGGGCTGAAGGCGAATAACGTCAGCGCGACCAACCCGCCCACCGGGCCAAAGACCTCCCGGGTGCAATAGAACACCAGCCAGCCCAGCGCCACCCCCAGCAGCACGATCATCATCCGCCCTTGCCACAGCAGTTGCCCCGGCTGGTTGTGGACCGCAAACAAGAACCGGTAGCCCAGGCCGTAAGGCTCCGCTTTGATCCAATTCACGTCGTCCTTTGGCGGAAAGGCCGGCCGGGTGAGCAAATAGGGCAGCGTCGCCCAGCGCTTGACGAAATCTCCATTCGCGCCCTCCATGCGAAAATCCTGGTGCAGCCAGATGTCGTAGCCCACCGCCAATTCCTCCCCCTCGTCGTACGACACCCCCTTGTGCAGCGACGCCGTCAGCGCCAGCGCCGCATACAGCGCCAATAACCCCGCGACGAAGGCCCACGCCCATCGGTGGAGGAAAGGCGCGGCGCGCGGGGTGTCAACGGTGGCAGCCATGACCATCTTGCCGCCCCATGGCCCAGCCCTACCGCACGGAATCGCCGGTATCGAGCCAGGGAGCAGTTGCCAGTCCCTATCGGCGCAACCGTCCAAAACTTCACTGATTTTCGATAATAATTTTTATTGAACGTTATTTTTTAACCGGCATAACGCGCCTGCGCTTGGGTTGCTTACGCCCCCTCCGCCGGGTTCATAACGCCGCCTCGCATCTGTTCCAATCTGGAACAAACGCCGCCGCCCAACGTCCGGGAGAACGCACTTGGGACCCAATGGCCATCACGACCTGCGTTCGGCGAAGCGGAACTTGCCCCACGGCTCAATTGAGTTCTGCGGTGCCGACCGGCCAGTACCCGCGGCGGCCTTTCCCGCGAAAGTTTGCTTTTCCGCCCCCTTTTTCGTCGCCACGGGGCGCAGGAGCCAAACTCAGGACATCACCGCCGGCGAAGTTCACCCCGATGCTCTCGCTCCGAAGGAGCACAGGATCCAAACCCAGGCTAGCAGGGCGAGCGCAATGGTTTTTGACGTTGGAAGCCGCATTGCCATCCGGGCAGAAATCGTCCTTGGGAAGCCTGCCAACTCTCAATCAATAGGTTGACAATGACTCAAAATTGAGTCATCAATAGAACACATGGAACGTTCCGAGCTTATTCCCGTGCGGTTCTATCGCACAGCGTAGGGCAATGAGCCCGTGCGGGAATTCTTTCACAAGGAGCTTTCCCTAGAGGAGAAGAAGATCGTCGGTGATGACATCCAGACAGTCCAGCGCTGCTGGCCCATTGGCAGGCCATTGGTGGATGGCCTTGGCGACGGTTTGTCTGAAGTCAGATCCGGTCTTCCCAACCGTATTTGCCGCACCATTTTTGCTCCCTTTGACGGAAAGTTGCTCTTGCTCCATGCTTTCATCAAGAAAACCCAAAAATGCCCGCCGCAGGAAAAGGCCCTGGCTCTTCGCCGGTTGCGGGATCATAAAAAGTCATGAAGAAAAAACCAACCCGAGAATATCCCCATGTCGGCAGTTCTTTTGAGAGCTGGCTGGACGAAGAAGGCATCCGCGCAGAAGTCGAAGAACGCTCCGGACGACGCGCCTTGGCCATCCAACTGGCCCAGGCGATGGCAAAGCATGGAGTCAGTCAAATGGAACTCGCCCACCGGATGAAGACCAGCCGGGCCGTGGTGCAGCGCGTCCTGGATGCCGCGAACCCAAGTCTGACCTTCAAGACCGCCCAAAAGGCCACCGCTGCCCTCGGGTTACATTTGGTGGTGCGGCTGGAAGAGAATGGGATAAAGCCGCCCCGGCGGGCGCGGGCGTTGGCGGCAATATAAAAGTGGGGAGGCGCTTCGGGCTTTGAATGGACGCCGTCACATAGGGGAAAGAGAACGGGCGCAGCAAGACTGCGCCCCTACGCCGGAACCTTTGGTAATTGCCGGGGTTCCTCAACTTAGCCTGAAAATGCCGGGCGCTCTTCGCCCTTCGCCCCACCCCCTTCGCCCTTCCTTGAAGCGCCTTCTTAATTCTTAATTCCTAATTCTTAATTCCCCAAATTGGTTGCCCGGCTAGGATTCGAACCTAGACAAAGTGAGTCAGAGTCACTTGTGCTACCATTACACCACCAGGCAGAAAAAACCGAACTGTCATTCTAGAAAATCACCGCCGCCCGCGTCAAGGTTTTACCCTTCGCCCTTGCCGCCGGGCCCCAATCCCCCGTATTGTCGCCGGGCGCATCGGCCTCCCCAGTTATGACCAGTTCACGAAAATTCCTCTTTTTGATCAGTATGCTCGCTTTGTTGGCGGGTGGGGGAGTTGTGCTCGGCCAGTTTAGCGGCCCGGGCGGCGGCCTGCCCCTCAATGGGGGCGGTTTCGGCGGCCCGCCGGGTGGCGGCCCTGGTGGCGTCGGCCGGCGGGGCGGTGGCCGTGGCGGCCGGGGCGGCCTTGGTGGTGGCGGCGGTGGCTTTGGGGGCGTCGGTGCCAGCACCGGCCCTTATGTCCGCCTCGAAGGCATCAATGGCGGCTATGTCAACGAAGACACCGTCAAGACCGCCCGCGAGACCATGGGCCACAGCGTGGATCTCCCGACATGGACCAACGCTCCCGGTTTTAAGAACGATGTTTTCACTTTCGCCCGTATCATTTTTCATTCGCAAGTCGGCGGCGTGGGCTATGGCCGCGGCGGTGGGGGACGTGGTTGGGTGATAGACTACCCCGACGCCGACGTAAACGTTTCCTTTCGCCTCCGCCAGTTCACCTCCATGAAAGTGGATCCCGATTGTCGCGTGCTTCGGCTCACCGATGCCGACCTGCCCCGCTACCCGTTGATCTACATGGAGCATGTCGAGCGCATCGGCCTCACCGACCCGGAGACCACCGCCCTGCGCAAATACCTGAATGCCGGCGGCGCGCTCCTCGTCAACGACACTTGGGGTGATGCCGCCGCCCAGCATTTCATGGAGGTTATGAAAACCGTGCTCCCCAACCAGCAGTGGACGGAATTGTCCATCAATCATCCCCTCTTCCACTGCGTCTTCGATCTCAAGGGGCCGATGAACAACCTCCAGGTGCCCACGATGCAATTCCTCAACTACGACTACGACCCCACCGACCCCAATTCCAAGCCCACCCGCGCCCGCCAATACGGCTGGGAGAACGTCCATTTTTGGGCACTGTTTGACGACCATCAGCACCTGATGGTGCTCTTCATCAACAATTCGGATGTCAGCGACGGCTGGGAGCGCGAAGGCGAAAACGAAACGTATTTCCACCTCTTTTCCGAAAAGCGCGCCTACCCGCTCGCCATTAACATCTTTTATTATTTCATGACGAATTAGGGCGGATCTAAAGCGATTCAAGCAACCACGGATGACACGGATATCACGGATCAAGATATCGCAAGCCCCCGCCCATTCGTCCCCATCCAGAATTAAACGTTAAGCATTAAGCATTAAGCTTTAAACGTTAAATGTTTTCAGCCCTTCCTCCGCCGTTCGCCGCCGCCCATTCCATTCCGCCCCGTTGGCGTCCCCAATCCGAATCAGAACCCGAAACTCAAAACCCAAAACTCATAACCCAAAATCATCCGTCGTCCTGAAAAATGTACTTCGTCTACCTCCTGCGCTGCGCCGATGGCACCCTCTATGTCGGCATCACCAATGATTTAAAAAAGCGCCTCCACCAGCACAATCATGCCAGGCAAGGCGCCCGCTACACCAAAACCCGTCGCCCCGTCATCCTCGTCTACTCCGAACGCAAGCGCACCCGCGGCAACGCCCTCCGCCGCGAATATGAAATCAAATCGTGGCCCCGCGCGAAGAAACTCGCGCTGGTGGCGGGGAGGAAATCGCCGGCTGGGCAATGACGTATGGGAACGCCGGCGTCCCGCCGGCAGTCCCTTCCGCATCGTGCCGGCGGGACGCCGGCGTTCCCAGGTGAAACTAAAACCGGAACACCACCTGCGCACTTACCATCTGATTCGCGTTTTGAAACGACGTTTCCTGGTGCTGCCAGCTGTATTGAATTTTCGTCAGGAAATTCTTGCTCCATTTGTAGCCCAGGCCAAGGTCCAGCCGCATTTCATCGTTGTCCCAATTCTGGGGGCCGGTGGCGGTATTGATTTGGTTGTAAACCTGCTGGTTCCACCGTGCCGCTGCATACAGTTGCGTGGTTATCTGGTATTTTGTCTCGAGATACCACGAGAACGTGTCCGCATTGCCCGCGATCGGCACTTGAAACCGGCTGAAAATAAATTCGCCGGACACCTGCCAGTCGTGCCAGGCCCAGGAAGCATCCCCGCCCACCGTGATTTGGTCGTAATTCCGCAACGACGTTCCCGGCGGCATCGAGGAGGCGGCCTCGCTGTCCAGATACGGACCCATACTGCCGGAAACACCCAGGTTCCACGAGGCATCCGGCCGCCAGCCCAGGCGACTGGTGAAACTCGGCCGGCTGAAATCCAAATAATTCCACGTTTCCGGCCGCGAGGACAACGCTTGGGAGCTCGCCTGCACCGCCAGATCCCAGGATCCCAGAGAGCCAAAAAAGGCCGCACTTGGGGTGTAGGCGGGCCCCCAAATCACGGGCACCCATGTGGTCACGTCATCGGGCGCATTGCGAATTGAAGCGAAACCTGCGGCGGTGGGCATGATAAATCCATCCAACACACTCGTCGTCTGGCTGTACGGCAGGGGTGCCGTGATCAACGGATTGTCCCAGTCATCGTGCCGGTTGACAAAGCTGCCAAACACCGTGGCAAATTTTCCCACTTGGAAGTCCAACTTGCCGGCCACGAGCACGGTGCGCAGATAGATTTCGTCCACCCGCACGTCATTGCTGTGCTCGCCCGGGTTAAATCCGCTGTCCCAACGAAATTTGCCAAAGAAGGTCAGGCGGTCGCCATAGGCTGCATCCAGCTTGAGGGTCAACCCGGGTGCAAAAACATAATGGCTGCCCGGATTGGGATATAGCAAGCCGAACGGCTGGCCATCCAGGTAGTATTCGGTCAAGTCCGCCTGGCCGCTGAGATGGGCATAATACTTCCCGTCGGCGCTCTGATAGGTCAACTTGTCTTTCACGTCATCGAGAACCTGCGTCACCGATTCCGGCGCCGCCAATTGGGCATGGGCGGCCGCCACACTCAGCAGCGCGGCCAGTCCCCAAAGGAGTAGGTTGGTTTTCATGGGGTGGGGTTGGGAATTTGCAGACGAAATACATGAATGCTTTGGGTGTAGCCCTTCAACATCAGCTCCAACTGCAGGGGGTCCACCTTGGCGGTGTCGCCTTTAAAAGCCGCCCGCGTGTTGTCATCAATATAAATTTCTCCGGCCGGCGCCCGCGAACATAACCGGGCCGCCAGGTTAACCCGGTCGCCCAATACCGTATAGTTCAGCCGGTCCACGGCTCCCGTGCAGCCTGCTACGACCCGCCCCGAGGCCACGCCAATGCCAATCTGAATCACATGGCCGCCAATGGCATTGAGCCGCCGCCGTTCGGCCATCAACTCCAACGAGCACTCCACCGCGTCATTGGCGTCCGTCCCATAACTCTTGGGCGCTCCAAAAACCGCCATCAGCGCGTCCCCGACAAATTTGTCCACCACCCCATGATGCCGGTGCACCACGGCCGTCATTGCTGACATGTGGGTGTTGATCATCTCGATCACCTCGACCGGGTCCATCCGCTCCGTCAAGGTGGTAAACCCGCGAATGTCGCAAAAGAGCACCGTGGCCTCGCGCAATTCGCCGCCAAGCGATAATTCGCCGCTGAGCAGCCGCGCCGCCACTTCCCGGTCCGTCACCCGATCCAACACATTGCGGTATTTTTCCTTCAAGGCCAGTTCTCCCGACATTTCATTGAACGCGGCGGACAAACAGCCCACCTCGTCCCGGCTTCGCACCTCCACCCGTGTGGAAAAGTCTCCCCGGCCCACCGCCTCCGTGCCCTTCACCAGCTCCAAAATCGGCCGCGTAAAGCGCCGGGACACGAAGACCGCCAAAATCAAACACACCACCAGCGCGACCGGAATAATCGAAATCATCACCCAATTAATCTCGGACGTTAGCGCGAGCATTTCCTCGAGCGGGTATAACGTCACCGAGGCGGGAAAAATGTCGCTGCCATGAAGCCGGCGGGAAAAGAGCAGGTACCGCTGGCCGTCTCCGCCAAAAGTGAACTCGTCACCATTGGCGTCCATCATCTGGTGGCTGATGAACTGGGTTAAAGCGGGCGCCAGATTCGCCGGCAGGGAATTGGAGACCAGGCGCTGGTCGGCCAAAAGGAAGCCGTTTTTTTGGCCCTTGATGCCGGCGCCAAAGGCGGTTTGGGAATCCAATTCCACCGCAAATACCAAATAGGCCACGATCTCGTTGTAAAGCCGGTCCGGCACGGGCACGGTTATCACCTGGTATACTTGGGGTTCATCCGCGTTGCCCAGCACGAGATAATTGACCGCGTTTTCCATGGCGGCCGGGTTGGCTTTCGCGGAAAGCACCAGCGGGGCAAACGCATCGCCCAACTGCGCCTCGGTGATGCCGGCTTCCTGCACCTCATTCGTGCCCTTGAGGTAATGCCCCTCTGCGTCAAAGACCCGGTAGATGATGTTGCGCTGTCCCCGCCGCAATCCCTCCAGTTGCAGCCGTAAATCACTGTACAAGTGGTCCACGACCACTTCGCCATTGTCGCCGGACTCCATGGCCGCCAAAAAACGAACGCTCGAGTGCGTCGCCCCAAGCAGCACCTCCTTGGCGTTCTTTAACACCCCTTTTTGATTTTCGAAGAATATCGACACCTGCTGCTCGAAATTCTTCCGCAAAAACTCCGTGTAATTCCGCTCTATCTGCCCGCGCAGGATCAGCATTGTGGACACGCAGACGCCCGCAATTAACAACACCATCGCCAGCGTCAGTTTGAATCCAAAACTGAGCGCCGGACGCCGGGTGGGTCCAGATTTGGCGGCGGCCGGATTCATGGGCTGGCTTTCGCGGTCGAATTGGGCCCCAAGTCAGCCTTAATGGCCTCCCCCTCCTTGACGTCCAGCGTCTGACTCCAGACACTTTTGTCATTCACCCAGGCGGTCAGCGTGTACGCGCCCGGCACCAAATTTTCCAATCGGTAATTTCCCTGGGTGTCGGTAGGCGTGTAGTAGGGTGTGTCCACGACCAAGATCGTGGTCCGCATGAATTCATGGATTTCGCAGAAAACTTTGATGACGCCCTTCTTCTCAAACACCACCGGGGCGGATATCTCGTCTTTTCGGTACCGCCCGAGGTCGAAAGGGTGGGCCGGGGAATAGGAAAACACATTGTGGTAAAAATCGTCCTCATTGGGGAAACTGACCGCCATCCCCACCCGGATCGCCAGCACCGATGGGCTGAATCGCATCCCCTTTTGCTCGATCCTTGCCGGTTCGCCGCCAGGCACAAACGGCCGGGCCGCATTCATCGCCGCCCGCGTGGTCTCGTCCCGCGGTTCCGCATACACCACCGCCACCACTTCCGAATCCTCCGGTACCCCGGTGGAGGCTGTGGTGGCCCCGTGTTGGTAATGCGAAGCGTCCGCTGCCGCCGTCACATGGGTGGAAGCCACCGGTTTCACTGCCGCCGCCAAATTTACCCGGCCGGCGACCGTTGCCGGTTTCGCCGGCGTCGTTTGCCCCAGCGAAAACCAGGTAAGGACCACCAAGGCTCCCGCCACAAAGAATGCCCCCGGTCGCCCCGCATGGCGTAACTTCATGGTGGCTAATCCCTTGGCATGCTCTATTCTGCGGAACATTTTCGACATGGGTGGAGTGGGTAATGAATACCATTCGACATTCCGAGGCAATTCATTACTCCGGGTGTCCTTTCTCGGTTAATTGGCCGCCTGCTTAATGCTGCTCCAATTTTCTCGCGGTTACCGGTGGACATTATTACATAGGATAAAAGCCCCCATCTATCGTGCCAGAGCTCTTTCGCAATCCGCCTGAAACGCCGGCAAGCCCGCCTGCCGCTGCCGTTGCGCGTCCGTCCGCGCCCACATCCGGCGTCGCCGAGAAGCTAACCGGCGTCCTCGAGAAATTCATTTTCCTCAACGAGGAAAACGGCTACTGCGTCGCCGAATTGCAAACCAGCGCCCGCACCGCCCCGGTCGTGATCACCGGCGAACTTCCCGGCGTCCAGTGCGGCGAGACCCTCGTCCTCACCGGCCTGTGGACCCGCCACCCAACCTTCGGCCCCCAATTCAAAATCACCGGCTATAAATCCACGCTGCCTTCCACGGTCCACGGCATCCGCAAATACCTCGCCAGCGGCCTGGTCAAGGGCGTCAGCAAAAGAATCGCCGGCCGCATTGTGGATAAATTTGGCGCGGACACCCTCAAAATCATTTCCGAGCAATCCGGCCGCTTGCGCGAAGTCGAGGACATTGGCCCCAAGCGCATCAAATCCATTCGCGACGCCTGGCAGGCCCAGCAGACGGAGCGCGATGTGATGATGTTCCTGCAAACTTACGGCGTCACCACTTCGCTCTGCATCAAACTCGTCAAACAATATGGCGCCAGCGCCAAGGACCTGTTGCAAAAAGACCCCTATCGCGTTGCGCGTGACGTCGCGGGTATCGGTTTCCTGACCGCCGACAAAATCGCCCGCAATCTCGGCCTCGGCAACGACAGTCCAGCCCGCCTCGATGCCGGCTTACTCTACACCCTCGAGGAACTCGCTGGCGACGGCCACACGTGCTGGCCCATCGAGGAACTGGTCACCCAGGCCGCGCAAATGCTCGATGTTGCGCCCATGCTCCTCCCGCCGCGCATTGATGAACTGGTCTCCAGCGGCGGCCTGGTCAAATTGCCCCAGGGCTTGATGCAGTTGCCCGTTTACGAAAAGGCCGAACGCGCCATCGCCGAGAGCGTCCACCGCCTCAACGACGCCCCCTCCGCCCTCCCGGCCATCGCCGTGCCCAAGGCCGTCGCCTGGGCCCAGGACCGCGCGGGCTTTGCCTTTGCCCTGGAGCAGGCCGCCGGCCTCGCCGCCGCCCTCCAATCAAAATTCTCCGTCCTCACCGGCGGCCCCGGCACCGGCAAGACCACCATCCTTCGTGCTCTCGCGGACATCCTTGGCGCCAAAAAGGTCAAGTTACTTCTCGCCGCGCCGACGGGCCGCGCCGCCCAGCGCATGGGCGAGGCCGCGGGGGTCCACGCCGTCACCATTCACCGCTTGTTGAAGTTCGACATGAACAACGGCGGCTTCACCGTCAACGCCGGCAATCCCCTCGATTGCGATTTTCTCGTCGTGGACGAATCCTCGATGCTCGACGCCCGGCTCGCCGCCGCGCTCCTGCGCGCCGTGCCCCCCAAGGCGCACGTCCTCCTCGTTGGCGACGCCCATCAGTTGCCCTCGGTCGGCGCGGGCCATGTGCTCAAGGACATCGTCGCCAGCGGCCAGGTTGCCGTCACCCGCCTCGAAAAAATCTTTCGCCAGGGCGAGCGCAGCGGCATCGTCACCACCGCCCACGGCATCCTGCATGGCCACGCCGCGCCGCCCACGCCGATTGGCGACCCCGCCAAAATTGACCCCGCGGGCGACGTGCATTTCATTCGTGCCGTTGAACCCGAGCAATGCCTCGAAATGGTCACCCGCCTCTGCCGCGAATTTCTGCCCCGCTGGTACCACATGGACCCCGTCATGGACGTGCAAGTGCTTGCGCCCATGCACAAGGGCATTGCCGGCATTACCAACCTCAATGGCGCCCTCCAGGCCGCCCTCAACCCGAACGCCCGCGGCATCGCCGCCGGCGGCACGCGTTTCCAAATCGGCGACAAAGTCATCCAGCTCCGCAACAATTACGACCTTGGCCTTTTCAATGGCGACCTCGGTCGTGTCGAGATGGTCAACCCTTCCGCTGGCACGCTCGCCGCGCGTTTCGACGGCGACCTCGTCGAGTTCGACCGCGCGGCCGTCGGCGACCTCGCCCCCGCCTACGCCATCAGCATTCACAAGTCGCAAGGCAGCGAATTTCCCTACGTTGTCATTCCGCTGTTGAAGCAGCATTTCATCATGCTCCAGCGCAATCTCCTCTACACGGCCCTCACCCGCGGAAGAAAGAAAGTCTTCCTCGTCGGCGACCCCGATGCCTATTCCATGGCCGTCCGCCGTGCCGAAGCCGCCGCCCGAAAAACGGACTTGGAGCGGAAACTGAAGGAGTAAGAACAGGGCCATCGGCGTCGTCGCATCCGAGTAGCAAAAAAGTCCCGCAGGGACGAAAGAAGGTAACCCACCTTTTTAAAGGTGGGCAGGTGACCGGAGGTTTTTTGAGTCCCGGCAGGGACGAAAGAATGCTGGTTTTCTCTCCGATCTGCGGGACTTATCCTCCCACCATCGCCGCGAAAAACCAGAACCCTCCGAATAAATTCATCACTAAACTGATGCTAAAGAGAATCACGATTCCCGGATACAGCAGCCCGCCGGGGATGATCATCTTCGCCGCCAAGCGGTTGATTCCAAAAAAAACGGCCGCCCAAAGTACAGGATTTAGCAAATCGAACAAATCGAAGAAGGGGTTGAATCCACGGGGGCTTTCCGAACTGAGATAACCAATTTTCCCTTCAAGAGTCGGCAACGGCCAGCCGAATTGAAAATGTGTCCCGGTTAAGCCAGTAAACTCCTCCCTGGGCACCACCAGAAACCCCGCCACCGCGAATGCCAACAGCCAAAAATACGGGCGGTGAATCCGGTCGGAGATTTCGAGTTTCATCAGGTTTGGCAGGAATTGTTTTTCGGTTCTGCATTCTACATTCTAACTTCTGCCTTCCCCTCTCACCCCAAAATAATCGCCGCCAAAAACGACGCTCCACCGGAGATGCACACCGTCAGACTCAGGCAAAAGGTCATTACCACGCCCAAAAAAAGCGTCCGGTCGGACACCCGGAATTTTTCCACCACATATTGCAGCCCGAACAGCACCGCCAGCCACAACCCGATATTCACCAGCGCGACCAGCACCGCGGTCACGCTCATATTGGTGTGCAACCCCGCCGGATTCGCGTGACTGATGACCCCGAGGTGGAGCACCATGGTTGGCAGCGGCCAGCCAATCTGAAAACTCCGCCGGGCCATTTCCCCGTCCACGCTGCTCGGCACAAAAATAAACCCCAGCACCGCCAGAAACAACAGCCAGAAGTAAGGCCGGAAATTGCGCGATGGCGTGTCGAGATTCATGGGTGGTGGTTGTTCTACTTCCATAATCTATCCCCGCCCGACCGCTTTTGCACCCGATCCAACAGACTTTTTGCTTCCCCGAACCGGGATCTACGTAGCGCGGTGCTTTAGCCCGCGCTTCCGGCTTCCTCTTCGGCGGGGGAATCGCCTGCTTTGGCTACCTTTCCCATCGCCGGCCATCCGCGAAAGTTTCACGAACACCTCACTTCCCCGCTTCCCGCTGCCGCCATGCCTCCACGATTTCTTGGACCGTCTGCCGCAGGGCTTTGGTGATCCCCCATTCAGGAAAGTGTGCCTGAATCTTGCGCAAATCGCTATAGTAACAAATATGGTCACCCGCTCGCGCCTGGTCGAGATAGGTGCATTTTTGCGCTTGCCCCGTAAATTCCTGCGCGAGGGCAAAAGCTTCGAGCAGCGAGCACGAGTTTCCTTTCCCGCCACCCAGGTTGTATACCTCCCCGGCGCGCGGCGCGGCGATAAATGCCTCGATGAACCGCGCCACATCTTTCGCATGGATATTATCCCGCACCTGCTTCCCCTTGTAGCCAAAAATGCGGTATTCCTTCTGCTCCACATTGCATTTCACCAAATAGCTGAGAAAGCCGTGCAACTCGACTCCGCTGTGGTTGGGCCCGGTCAGACATCCGCCGCGCAAGCAGCACGTTGGCAGTCCGAAATATCGCCCATATTCCTGAACCATCAGGTCTGCAGCGAGTTTCGATGCGCCAAAGAGCGAATGCAGCGACTGGTCCACCGAAAAATCTTCCGCAATGCCCTGCGCATACGCCGGGTCGTCATAATCCCACCGCGTCGCCAGTTCTTTTAATTTAATCGTATTCGGCCGGTCGCCGTACACCTTGTTCGTCGAAAGGTACACGAACGGCGACTCCGGGCAATGCCCGCGCGCGGCGACGAGCAAATTCAAGGTGCCCCCCGCGTTGACGTCGAAGTCGTCGAAGGGAATTTCCGCGGCCCGGTCATGCGAGGGTTGCGCCGCGGCGTGGACGATCGCGGTCGGTCGCAACTCCGCCAGCAGCCGGTCCACCCCGCCACGGTCGCGGATGTCGAGTTCGTGGTGGCGGAATCCCGGAAGCGATTGCTCCAGGCGGCGCTGATTCCAACGCGTGTCGCCGGCGGGCCCAAAGAAGACCGCGCGCTGATTATTATCCACCCCATGGATTTCCCACCCCAATGGCGCAAAATGCCCGCAAACTTCCGAGCCAATCAATCCGGAAGAACCGGTGACAAGGAGTACCTGTTTGGTCTTCATGGGAATTGGATGCCGACGATACGATGTTTTTCCACCGCCAAAAACTCTTCGCGGTGTCAGTAGGGGGATAGCAAGCAGGTTGGCCTTTGGCAAGCGATAGCAGAAATGCCAGTTCGTTTTGCTCGAAGGCCTTGGACGCTATTTCGCCCCAACGACTTTGGTTGTGTTTTCGCCCCAATGGGACTGGAACTTTTTTCGCTGCGAAACACCTGAACCCCATTTCGCCCCAACGGGGCGAAGGAGCCAACCCTGGGTGCAGGACCTGGAAACAAACTTCCGCCCTGAACGGGCGGAGGAGGCCCCCTTTCCGCTCTGTCCGCGCATAAATTGACTTTGCCCGGCCCTCTGGCTAAATTGGCATATGGCATTGGAGACCAAGCCGGAGCCGGTCACCACCCCGCAAGTACTTTCACGCGGTCTGCGCCGGCGTTGCCCCAATTGCGGCGGGCCCCTCGTTTTCGGGCGGGGCATGCGTATTGCCGAGAACTGTCCGCAGTGCGGCATGCGCTGGTGGCGCGATGGCTTTTACCTCGGCGCCCTCGTCGTCAATTATTCCGCCACGGTGTTCGGGCTCCTGTTGCTCGTGGTGCTGGCCACCTTGCACGGCTGGATCGCGCCGCCGGTCGCCATCGTGTTGAGCCTGGGCATCGCCGTCGTCTTCCCCTGGGTCTTTTATAAATGGTCCTGGAGCTTCTGGCTGGCCTCGTATTACGGCGTTCTGCCCGGCGAATTGCCCGCCAATCTTGGTCACAACGAACCCGAATTGCGCGAATGAAGAGTAAAGCCGCCAAATTTCCCTTCGCGACCGGCGTAATTGACGCCCACACCCATGCCTATCCGCCGGAAATTCACGCGGACCCTGCGGGTTGGGCGCGCTCCCGGGGTGAGCACCATTGGGCGGAACTGGTTGGCCCGCGCGCCGACGGCAAACGCTCCCTTCAGGGTTTTGCCGGCCGCAAGAAAATGCTGAAAGCCATGGACGCCGCCGGCGTCGAGCGCTGCATCCTGCTCGGCTGGTATTGGGAATTGCACGAGACCTGTGTCTGGCACAACGCCGAAATGTCCCATTGGCTCCGCGCGCATCCCGACCGCTTCAGCGCCTTTGCCAGTGTCCAGCCTGTGCAACTCATGCCGACGATCGAGGATCTTAATCGTGCGCGGGATGCTGGTTTTTGCGGAATTGGGGAGGTTTTCCCAGCTGCGCAAGGTTTCGCAATGGACGACGGGCGGTGGGAGACTGTGCTCGGGTGGGCGGCGCAGGAAAAATGGCCCGTAAATCTCCACGTGCCAGAACCTGCCGGACGCGAATATCCGGGTTATATCGCGGCGCCCCTCCGAGATTACTTGCACATCGCGCGCAAATGCCCATTCGTCACATTTATCTTCGCCCACTGGGGTGGCCTGCTGCCATTGCTTGCCCTGAATCCGGCCGTG
This sequence comes from uncultured Opitutales bacterium, assembly GCA_964561455.1. Taxonomy (GTDB): domain Bacteria; phylum Verrucomicrobiota; class Verrucomicrobiia; order Opitutales; family JABDGR01; genus JABDGR01. The sequence goes on along the minus strand of CAZLPS010000038.1, from coordinate 4,244 downwards.
CGCGCCGATTTGAAGAATGTCTTTTTCGATTCTTCGGCCAGCCCGCTGCTGTACGACTCAAGCGTGTACCGGAAGGTGGCTGACGCCGTGGGCGCAGAGAAAATTTTATTCGGCAGCGATTACCCCCTCCGCACATTCCCCCGCGACCAAAAAGAACCGGATTTCACCCGGCCCATCGCCGAAGCTCAAAAATCCGGTTTGACGAAAAAGGAGTTGGCACTCGTGCTGGGCGGAAATGCGCGAAAGATGCTGGATCGTTGAAGGCTTGCCAGAAGGGGAGAAATCTGTTTGCCTGTAGAGCATGAGTACGGTGCAGGAGATCATCGAAGCGATTCCCAAGCTCACTCTCGAGGAGCGATCCGAGGTGGCACGGTGCCTTCATGGCTGGGAAGACGACGATTGGGATAAACAAATGAAGTATGACTTTTCCGAGGGAAAATTGCGCAAGTTGGTCGCAAAAGTTGATGACGACATTGCGGCGGGCAATCTTTTGGACTCGCCGTGATTTCCAAAACAAACGTTGAGTTTTGGGCCTTCTTTGGCAAGTTGCCGGTTAACCTACAGGAACTAGCCCGGGAGAAATTTCGGCTTTGGCAAGAGGACGCATTCAGTCCAGGGTTGCAATTCAAGCCCTTATTCAAGGACCTCTGGTCAGTGCGCATCAATCAGCAATACCGAGCCGTTGGGAGACGGCGGGAAAATCTGATTATCTGGTTTTGGATCGGCAGTCATTCGGAGTATGACCAGCTATTGAATCGGTTATAACCCCACTGCCGCCCGCCATTTATCCAGCGCCCGCGCCTGATTAAGCGAATCCTCCCACATCATGGCCGGCGCCGGGGCCTGCCGCGTGGCAAGGTGTTGGGCCACGAGTTCGACCTCAAACGAATAAAGGTCAGCTTTGGGCTCTGGATTGGGAAATATGTGCGGTTTCTGGACCCCGGGCTTCCACAGGTGAACTTCACCCTTGCAGAAGAACGGATCGGGAATTTCCAAAAATCCCTCTGTGCCGAAGAGCCGCGCGGTCTGCCCGCGCTCCAAATGCACCCCGCAGCACAGTTCCGCGATAATATCGTTCGGAAATTTCACCAGCGCCGACGCATATTCATCCACCCCCGTCGGCCCAATAAATCCTTCACCGTGGAGCGACAGTGGCTCGGCCGTCGGCTGACCCAGAGCTGTGCCCGCCGCCAGCCGCGCCAGCGACATTGGATAGCCGCCGACATCGAGAATTCCTCCGCCGCCGACTCCCTTGTTAAACAACCGATTCTTCGGGTCAAACGGCGCGCGAAAGGAGAAACTCGATTGAATCGCCTTCAATTCACCTATCGCGCCCTCCCGCAGCAGCTTGACCCAGACTGCCGTTTGCGGATGACAACGGTACATGAAAGCCTCGAGCAGAAACACGTCGTACGCCCGCGCGGCGGCAATCACCCGCTCCGTGTCGGCGGCATTCATGGTCATCGGCTTCTCGCAAAGTAAGTGCTTGCCGGCCTCGGCGGCCCGAATCGCCCATTCCGCATGCCAGGGGTGGGGCGTGGCAATGTAAACAACCTCCACCTCCGGATTGGCCAGCAATTCCGCATAGGACCCATGCGCGTGTGGCACCCGGAATTCCGCGGCGAATGCTTGCGCGCCTTCCTTGGTGCGGCTCCCGGCGGCAACGACGGTGCCCGTCTGCGAGCCCCCAATCGCCCGTGCCAATTTGCGCGCAATCTTCCCGCACCCCAGAATGCCCCAGCGAAGTTTTTTCATGCGAACAAGGTAGGGGAAACGGAAGAAATGTCCAGCCACACCCTCAAAGTGGAATGATGGCCAGTCGTAGCGCTGAGCTTTAGCCAGCGCTTTTTGAAAGTCTCAGATCCTGAAGCGCTGGCTAAAACTCAGCGCCACGATGACGGGATAATGGCCGCCATTAGCCGCCGGACAAACCACCGCGCCAAGCTTGCCAATCCTGAACTTTCAGTATATATTGAAAGTATAGTTCAGACTGACATTGCAACCCTTGACCCACCGCCACCATGAATCCCACCGTCGCCTGCTACCTGCTCTACCTGCCGTTGAGCGTTGCCCTGACCATCTGGGTCGCCGCCACCCTGCACAAAAACGGGAGGGTCTTCCTCGTCGAAGCCTTTCACGGCAACGGGGAAATGGCGGATTCCGTCAACCACCTCCTCGTCGTTGGCTTTTATCTCATCAACATCGGCTACATTGCCCTGGCCCTCCGCTACGGCGACAAGCCGACCAACCTCCAGGAAGCCTTTGAATTCCTCAGCACCAAGCTCGGCCTCGTGCTGATTGTCCTCGGCGCGATGCACTTCTTTAACATGTTCAATTTCGACAAAATGCGCCGCAAGGCCCGCCGCGCCAATCCCGAACCGCCTCCTGTGACCGATCTCGCCGCCCGCTGGCGCTAACTTCGCCCCCCCCACCGTCTGCCCTCCTCCTCTATGAGCACACCCGACCCAACCACCGTCACCGAATTGCGCGCCGCGCGCGACCGCTTCATCTCCCAATGGGGCGTCATCAGCGCCGCTTGGGGCATCAACCGCACCATGGCTCAAATCCATGCGCTGTTGTTGACGAGCCCCGCGCCGCTGGCCACCGATGAAATCATGGAAGCCCTGCAAATCAGTCGCGGTAACGTCAACACCAACCTCCGCGAACTGGTCGGGTGGGGACTCCTGCGGATGGTTCTCCGCAAGGGCGAGCGCAAGGAGTATTTCGAGGCCGAAAAGGAAGTCTGGAAAATCTTCTGCACCATCGCCCGCGAGCGCCAGCGCCGCGAAATTGACCCAGCTCTCGCCGTCCTCAAGGAATGCTCCGAACGCACCGCCAAGCTCAAGGGCGCTGAAGCCGAGGAATTTCACGCCACCATGCGCAACCTCCGCGACTTCGTCGGCCAGGCCTCCTCCGTGATGGACCGCGTCGCCCGCAGCGAACGCAGCAAAATCATGCCCGTCCTTTTCAAGATGCTCAGATAGCAAATTTAACCATTCTCCTCCATGCACCCGCCAACCCATCATGCCGAAACTGTTGCCGGGGCTCACCACAAGCGCCGGCTCGAGGCCGCTTTCGACGGCTTCGGCGGCCAACTGGATTGGTTCGAACGCCTGCTCTTATTTGCGGTCCGATTCCAAGTGGCTCCGCGGACCGCAACTCCTGCGGATATTTGGGTTCCATCCCGGAGCAGCGTCGCACCCCGGGTGGCGCGGATTGTCCGCCCCCACCACCTTTTTGGCCAATAATTCAAATTTTCGAACCCATTCATCGCCATGACTATTCAAAGTCTTCTTGTACTTGGTCTGCGCCTGACCGGCGTCGGCCAGCTCTTCATCGCCGGCCTGACGTTTTGGCTGCGCGGGGTAATCGGCTGGAAAGCTGATCTGGCTAAACTGCGTCCATTCAACCGGTGCATAGTTTACACTTACAGTTATTATATTCAGGCCATCAACGCGATTTTCGGGCTGATTTGCCTGCTGCAACCCCGCGACCTTTTAGGTAACACCCCGCTGGCGGCGGACGTGACATTACTCATGGCGACCTACTGGATTGTGCGGCTGATTCTGGGTTTTGTATATTATCCCACGGACGAATATACGAAACAGCGCCCGTTATATTTTTGGGGAAATTGGGCGTTTGTATTCCTCTTTTCCGCCCAGATTGTGGCCTTGACGGGCGCGTTCTTGTGGAATTTGGGAGCGCTCGGCGCGTAGCAGACGCCGTCACAATCCTACCCGGCAAAATTCCAGTTGGTGCCTGGGTTCAGTATCCGCATCACGCCAGCGACCAAACTTGCGCTTTTAAAAGTCTACGTCTTTCAAACCACCGCCTGCCGCCATGAACATCCATGATTTGCTTCTCCTGGGTCTTCGCCTGGCGGGCGTGGGCCAACTCATCTTCGCCCTCCGCCGGAGGTATTTTTATCAGACTTTGGCTCTGAACGCCCTGTTTATCGCCCAGACTATTGCCCTGATGGGGGCATTGGCCTGGGATTTGGGGATTTTCCGCCGCTTCATTTTATCAACGGAAAACTTTCAACCATGAATTTCTTTCGACGCATCCTGCTGATGACGGTTGTGCCACTGATTGTGGGGGCATTGGCGTATTTTTGCATTTTTGCCGCTGTGGCAATGACCGGCAAGGAGGCTATTTGGCTGGTGTTATTCTATCTCCCGGTTTTCCTGCTCTTTTTTATTCGCTATGGGTTCAATACCCCGAAGCTTGCTTCGGCTTAGCGGGAT
>CAZLPS010000037.1:0-34074 GCA_964561455.1 uncultured Opitutales bacterium | reverse complement strand
CTCCGGGACTCGCGCCCCTCCGGTAGTTTCTTCCCAGCGCTAAAGCGCTGGGTTATCTTCTGCCGTCCCTGCGCGACTCAGGGATTGCTAATTTTAGCCCCGATTGCGGGAGCCGTAACGCTCCGCATACAAGCGGGTCAATTCCGCCCCAAAGATGAAAATTTGGGCGGAATAATAAATCCAGAGCAGGATGAGCACGACGGAGCCGGCCGCGCCATAGGCCGAGACCACACCACTGTGCGCGAGATAGGTGCCGATGAAAAACTTGCCCAAGGAAAAGAGAAAAGCGGTCAGGGCTCCGCCCACCCAGACATCTTTCCACGCAATCTTCGTATCGGGCAGGATTTTATAAATCATCGCAAACAGGACGGTAATAATGCCAAAGGAAACGAGACCGTTGACCATCGCCCAAAAGAAATGCCAGGCTGGTTGAATGCCGTTGAAATAGGTGCCCAAGGCCGCCAAGGCGGTGCTGATAACCAGCGAAACCAGCAATAGAAAGCCCACCCCAAGGAGCAATGCCAGCGAGAGGAGGCGGTAGCGCAGGAAGTTCCATACGCCTGCCTTCTTTCCGGTCTTGATTTCCCATATGACATTGAGGGTGTTCTGCAATTCGAGAAACAGCCCAATGCTGGTGATGAGCAGGGTGGCGCCCGCCAAAATGCTCGCCAAGCCGCCCTTAATTGGTTCCTGGCCGGCGGCGAGCGCGGTAGCCATCGCTTTGCTGCCATTGGTTCCCACAAGGAGGCCGACTTGATCCAGCACTTGCGTGCGGACCATATCTTGGTTCACCACCAAGCCCGCCAGAAAAATGAGCATCACGAACAGGGGCGGAATCGCCATGACCGTATAAAAGGACAGCGCCGCCGCGCGCCCCGCGGGATTGTGCGCACTCCAGTTTTCGACTAGTGCCCGGCTCACCTTCCAGAGATGTCTCGCGCGCGGAAAACGTTGCGCGTTGTGATTGGGCCGGGGCATGCCGCAGACTACCCGGGGATGGCCGCGTTAGCCAGCTATTAGCTCAGACGATCATTCCATTTCCCGTTCTTTTAATCTCTCCTCAATTCGTCACCGTTGGCGGCTTGTAGCCGGGCTCCGTATTCGGCAACGGCCATTCCGGAGCGAAGGCGGGTCGGAACGAGCGCTCCGTCTGGTCGTTCGGGTCGGTGGACACCGGCTGGTCGCGCCAGAGCCAGCGCATCATTTCGGGGAACACCTCGCCGCCCATTTTCTGGCCATGGTTGTTCATGCCCCAGGCATAATTTACTTCGTAGCCCTTCTTCTCCAAGGCCTGCTCGAGGCGGACGCTTTGAAAAAACCAGTCGCGCTTCGGGTCCGCGTTGCGGTTGTCGTTGCGTCCGTCTTGCATGAACATGCGGATGGGCTTTTTGTCCGCGGCGGCGACAAGTTCGGGATAAATATACTCGCCCTTCAGGTCCGTAAAGCTGCCGACGATGGTGATGACTTTGCGAAAATCGTTGGGCCGGAACCAGGCGACGGCAAAGGCCGCGCAGCCGCCGGAACTCGCGCCCATGATGCCGTGCAAATCCGGGTCGGGCGAAATGTTGAATTCCTTTTTCAGCGCTGGCATCAGTTCGTCTACGACGACGCGGGCGTATTTGTCATCCGGGGTGTTGTATTCCGTCGGGCGGTTGGTGGACTGGTCGCCCCAGCCGCCACCGGGCTCGGGCGGTTCCGGTTGGTCGGGGCGGCGTCCGGGATTAATGAACACGCCGAGCATCACCGGAATTTCGCGGCGGTAGATGAGGTTGTCCAAAACATTTTGCGCCTGGACGTCGCCCGGTGATTTCATCATCGCCTGGCCGTCGTTGAGAATCATCAGCGCGGTCGGCTTGGCCGGGTCATATTGCGCGGGCACATAGACATAATAGGTGTGCTGCGTCCCGGGATAAGCGTCGGATGGCAGCGTGCGCGGGCCGACCCAGCGGCCCTTGGGGACCCCGGCAATCGGCTGCGAGTCCGGGCCAAGTTTATAGTAAGCGTCGTTGAGGTTTGGCGCACCTCGCCCGGCACCCCGGGCGCCAGTGCCGCCGCGAACTCCGGCGCTGCCCCGGGCTCCGGCGCCGCGGCCGGAGGCGCCCGGGCCGGCGCCCCGGCCCTGACCGGCGGTGGCGGCACTGGCTGAGGCTGCCGCCGGTTGGGCGGTATCGGCAGGAGCGCCAGCGGGTTGCGCCAGGGCTCCGAGGGTGACGATTGAAAAAACGGCCAAGCCAGCAAGAATCTTTTTCATGGGGTGGGGTGGGTGCGCAAATTATCTCCCTTGCGTGTCCATGCGCAAGACCGGAAAATTGCGATGATGGCTCGTTTTCGCAACGCGGTCTAAAGCACCGCGCTTGTAACAAGCCCTTTGGCCCCAGCTTTTTTTACTTTGAATTCCCGACGGGATAAATCCCATTTTCCGCCGGTCGCCTCCTGGCGAATTTTCGGGTGGCAAGCCAGGATTCTTGTGCGATTGTGGGTCTGCCGGTGTCTATCACCATACAGCGCCCAGACCCGCACCCACCCAGCCAACCCATGATGCCGAGTGCATCCCGCACGGTTTCCCCCATGTGCATGAAAAAACTATTCGCCCACTACCGGAGGCTTTTTTCCGACCACAAACAATGGCTGCTGATCGCCATGGGCTGGTTTTTGCTCGGCGGCGGCATTGGGGTGGCGGTGTACGCCCTGTGGCCGGAACTGGTGATGAGTTTTTTAAAGATGTTGAAGGAAAAATTCTTGCAGGATAAAACCGAGGGCTTTTCCGAGGCCACGACAATTTTCCTGCACAACTTTCTGAGTTCGGCAATATGCCTGCTGCTCGGCGTCCTGGTCGGGTTGGCGCCGGTGTTCGCATTGGTGGCCAACGGCTTTGCCATGGGCTGCGTCAGCGCCGTAATGCTGTTTGGCGCCAAACACAGCTTCAGCCTTTCCCTGCTGGTGCTGGCGGCGGCGATCGTGCCTCACGGCATTATCGAACTGCCGACCATCATCCTTTGCGCAGCAATTGGACTGAAAATCGGCTGGGCATGGCTCGGCTCCCGCGCCGAGGGGAAACGGATTGCGGTTTTGAAAGACAATTATATCGCCGGCTTGAAAGCTCTGCCGGGGATTGCCCTGCTGTTGGCGTTAGCCGCCTTGATTGAAACCTTTGTCACCCCTCACGTCATCCTTCTGGTTGTCGGCCCCACCCCGCTCGACCTCGTACACTAATCAGCGCCAACGCAGAAGCGCTCCCGCATTCGCGCATGCGCGCCTCGAAACCTGGCTTCGCCGTCATGCCGGATTTTGCGCGACCCAAAAGCGGCAATCGTCGCCGAAGACGCGGACCAGGTCCTTTTCGTTGGCGAGATCGGCGCGGGCGGCGTCGACCTCGTAACGCCAGCCGGTGACGGCCAGGTCTTCCAGAATTTCTTCGCGAGTGGGGATGTGGATGAACGAGAGGCCGTGCGGGCTCTCCAGCAGCCGGTCGCCAAACTCATTGAGCTCCGGCGATTGCCTGCCCTCCTTCCAGCGCTGTTCCTCGGCGACCCAGAAAGCGCGATATTTTTCGCTGACGCGGTCGTGGGTCGTAAAGGCGAACCACGCTCCGGGCCGCAGCACGCGGCGGATCTCGCGCAGGGCCGCGCGCCGGTTCTCCCGGCGCGGGATGGTCATCAGGCCGTTAAAGCCAAAAATCGCCCCGTCGAATTCGCCGTCACCGTAGCTCAATTTGGTCGCATCGCCCACCCGGAAGCTCACGCCGTATTCGAGCACTTTGTTGATGCGGCGGGCCTCCTCCACCATGTCGCGGGCCAGGTCCACGCCGAGGAGGTGCTTGTACCCCAACTCCCACAGCCCGAACGCGATGCGCCCGGTCCCGCAGCCCAGTTCCAGCAGCGTCTGCTCCGGTTTAAACAGGCGTTTGAAAATCTTCTCTTCCGACCGCCATAACCCGATGCGGCTGACGGCTTGGGCGTAGTCGGTGACCACTCCCGGCTGGTTATAGTAGGCTTTGACGTGGTCGGCATTCATGGGGGATTTACAGTTATTTAACGGGCCATTTGCTTGAAAAACAGGTCTCTGGCTGATAGCATTTCAACAGTCGGGACGCGGCTGGCCCGCGGGCCAGAATGACCGGCAACCCCGCTGGCCGGCAAATTGATTTTTTACTGGAAATAAATGGATTATTGGACGCCACCCGTTCATGGGTTTGACGGCATGGTTCCTTTGCCCAAGCGGGCATGGGGTCGCTGCGGCGTGATGGCCCTCCTGCTCCTTGGCCTAGTGATGGCTCCCTACGTGGGTGCCGTGACACCGGGCGCCGCCGGGGTTCTGACACCGGTCGCGGACACCGGGGGCTCGCCCCGGGCGACGCTGGCTGCCAGCATCAAGGAGGTGCCGGCGGGACTCCAACCAACCATCGCCGGAACCGGTACGGCCAATGCGGCCGAGGCCCGCGTCACGCGCACGAATTTGCGGCCGGCGGAGATGAATGCGCTGATGCCGTTCACCGTGAGTTTGAAGCTGCGCAATGTGCCGGAACTGCAGGCGCGGGTGGCCCGGGGCGAAATTATTTCTTCGTCGGAAATGGCGCAGAAATATTGGCCGCTGGCGTCGGACTATGACGCCACCGCCCGCTGGCTTCGCCAGCAGGGCTTCACCCTCAGCCCGGAATCCGGCGCGGCCCTTCTCATTGCAAGCGGTACGGTGGCGCAGGTGCAAAACGCCTTTCAAGTTACGTTTGCACGGGTGGCGAATGCCGACGGTGAATTCACTTCGGCCGTCACCGCGCCCAGTGTGCCCGCGGCGCTGGCGCCCGCGCTGGTGGGCATAAACGGGCTGCAACCGCATTTACGCAAACATCCGAAGCTGGTGCATCCGCAGGCCCAGCCGGATTCGACTGGCGCCCTCGGCTCCACTCCTTACATTCCACGCGACATCGCCACGGCTTACGGCGCAAACACCCTCACGCAAACCGGCGCCGGTCAGACCATCGCCATCATCATGTCGGGTTATCCGCAGACGAGTGATCTGACAAAGTTTTGGTCGGTATGCAACGTTACCCAAACTCTCGGCAATGTGTCCTTCGTCAACGTCAATGCCGGTCCGACCGCCACCAAGAACTCCGTTGATGTCGAGGAAGCCAGCCTCGACGTCGAGTGGAGTAGCTCCCTCGCGCCGGCCGCGCACATTCGCCTTTACGGCACCCCGAGCTTGAGCAATGCAGATTTGGACACGGCCTACCAGCAGGTTTACAACGATGTCGTCGCCCATCCCGAATTTGGCCTGCACATCCTTTCGCTCAGCTATGGCGGCGGTGAAACCTCCAGCACCTCCGCCCAATTGACCGCCGACGACAATTTGCTGCTGCAACTGGCCAGCGCGGGTGTGACCGTGTTCGCCGCCACGGGCGACAACGGCTCCGCTCCCGGCGGCAGCTTGTCCGTGGAAACCCCGGCCTGCGACCCGAACGTGACCGGCGTCGGCGGAACCAGCATCACGATGAACTCGAGCGCCGTGGTCACCAGCGAAACGACCTGGTCGGGCTCCGGCGGCGGTACGAGTGTATTCTTCGCCAAACCGGCCTGGCAGACGGGCGGGACGGTCCCGGGCGTGGTGGTGATAAGTCCCTCGCCTGGTGTCTACGAGGGTTTGGCCAATCGCCTGTTGCCGGACGTTTCCGCCCCTGCTGATCCGAACACGGGTTGCCTCATTCGTTTCAATGGCGCAAATACCACGGTGGGTGGCACGAGTTGGAGCACGCCCACGTGGGCGGGATTTGCAGCGCTCATCAACCAGGCCCGCGTCGCCAAGAATGCGGCGCCACTCGGCCTCTTGGGCCCCAAAATCTATCCGTTGCAGAATTCCGCGGTTTTTCGCGACATTGTTTCGGGCAATATCGGTGGTTATGGCGCGGGCCCCGGCTACGACCTGGCGTCGGGCTTGGGCGTGCCGGTTTTCCCGGCGCTCTTCTTGCAACTCACCACGATTTTGGAAGCGCCGCAAAATGTCACCGTAAATGCCGGGCAGGCCGCCGGGTTCAGCGCCCTGCCCGCCAATGGTGTTTCAGCCATCAAGTGGCAGCGCATGGGGGTGAATACATCCACCTGGGCCAATTTGACCGATAACCTCACCTACGCCGGAACGGCGACGCAGACCTTGACCGTCAATGCCACCACGGCCGATATGAGCGGCGACCAGTTTCGCTGCGTGTTTGACGGTGTGGCCTCCCCCGCGGCGACCCTCGTGGTGGTTAATCCACAATATTTTCTCACAACCTTCGCCGGCCAGACTGGCACCGCCGGCACCGCCAGCGGCCGGGGAAACAGCGCCCAGTTTGATTTGCCCAACGACGTGGCACTCGATTCCGGCGGCAACATTTTTGTCGCCGACACCGGTGGTAGCGATGTCCGCAAAATCACCCCGGACGGCAATGTCACCCTCTACGCGGGCACCCCCGGCGCCACGGGCACCACCAACGGCGGCGCCCTGTCCGCGTTGTTCAATTTCAACAACGCCCTCGACGTGGACAGCGCGGGCAATGTGTTCGTGGCCGACTCGAACAACAACGCCATACGCGAAATTCTGGCCAACGGCACCGTAACGACCTTTGCGGGCAGTTCCTTTGGCGTGCCCGGCAGCAGCAATGGCGCCGGCACCAATGCGGGATTCAATTTCCCCTCCGGCATCGCGGTGGATTCCGGCGGCAACATCTACGTCGCCGACTCTTATAACAACCTCATTCGTAAAATTTCCCCCGGCGGCAATGTCACCACGCTTGCCGGCCAGACGACGGCCGGCTTTGCCGATGGCAATGGCACCAGCGCGCTGTTTAATGCCCCCCAATCTCTCGCCGTGGACGCGGCCAAAAATGTTTATGTCGCCGACACCAACAACAACGTCATCCGCAAAATCACCCCGGCGGGCAATGTGACAACGTTTGCCGGGAGTGCCCTCGCGGCCGGCGTGGCGGACGGCACCGGCGCCAATGCCAGGTTCAACTATCCGGGCGGCATTGCCGTGGACAATGCCGGCAATCTTTATGTCGCCGACACCAACAGCCACAGTATTCGCAAAATAACCTCCGCGGGCGTGGTGACGACCATCGCGGGTTCCGCGGGCAATCCCGGCACCGCGGACGGCTTTGGCAGCGCCGCCCAATTCAATCAGCCTTACGGTGTGGTCGCAGCCAATTCGAGCGTGCTGTACATCGCCGACACGTTTAATGACACCGTCCGCAAAGCCATATTAGTGGCCGCTCCCATTTTGCAAACTCAACCGGGTAATCAGACGGTTCCTCCCGGAGCCAGTGCCCAATTCACCGTGGTGGCGAGCGGCTCGCCGGCCCCGGCGTTCCAATGGCAGCGGTTCCCCGCCGGGGGCGGCGATTGGGCAAATTTGACGGATGATGCAACCTACAACGGCACCGCCACGGCGACGCTGACGGTCACCCGCGCCACCGGATCCATGAATGGCGACCAGTTTCGCTGCTCGATTTCCAGCGGGGCCGGAAGCGTGATCTCCAACGCGGCCACCTTGGTGGTCGAGTCGCCGCCAGTATTCACCATCCAACCTGCCGGCCAAATTATTCTTGCCGGCGGCACCGCCAACTTTGCGGTTTCAGCCACGGGTTTCCCGGATGCCATTTCTTATCAATGGCAAATGTTCACCGCCGGGACCGCCACCTGGGTGAACTTGAGCGATAACGACACTTTCAGCGGCACCGCCACCCCCGCGTTGACCATCACGTCCGCAGCGTCCTCACTGGACGGCAGCCAGTTCCGTTGCGTGGCCAGCAACGGCATCAGCCCCGACGCCATTTCCAACGCCGCCCCGCTCACCGTCCAGTATCTGCCGTCCTTCCAGAGCCAGCCGGCGGCCAACCAGACGGTAACCGCCGGCAATCAGGCGGTATTTTCCGTGACCGTCAATGGCAATCCCGGGCCGACGCTGCAATGGCAGCGCCTGGCCAACGGCGGCAGCACTTGGGCCAATCTGACCAACAACTCTGCCTACAGTGGCGTTACATCAACCACCCTGACGATTAATGCCACCGCCGGAATGAATGGGGATCAGTTCCGGGTGCTGATTGGAAATTCGGTGGGTAACCTCAACTCCAACACCGCCATTTTAACCGTGTGGTCGCCGCCGGTATTCACGCTGCAACCGGCCGATCAACAGGCATCCGTCGGCAGCCCGGCATTGTTCGCCGTTGCGGCGACGGCTTTCCCAAATACGATTGTTTATCAGTGGCAAATTCTTCCGGCGGGCACCTCGGTCTGGGCCACCTTGGCTGAAGACACCAATTTCAATGGCACCACCACGGCGTCGTTAACCATTAATGCTGTCACCTTTGCCATGGATGGGAGCCAGTTCCGTTGCGTGGCAAGTAATGGAATCAGCCCGGATACCGCATCCACCGCCGCCACTCTGGCCATCGAAACGGGCCCCGCCCTCACGACTCAGCCGAGGGACCAGACCAGTATTGTCGGCGGGACGGCGATATTCGCGCTGACAGCCAGCGGCCTGCCCGTCCCCTCGTTCCAGTGGCAGCGACTGGCCAGCGGCGGTGCATCGTGGGAAAACTTGACGGATGACGGCATCTACAACGGCACGGCCACCGCCTCCCTGGCCATAAATGGTACCACCACGGCGATGGACGGCGACCAATTCCGCTGCTTCGTCAGTAACTTCCTCGGTAACCTCACTTCCATTAGCGCCACGCTCAGCATTCAATTTTCGCCAGCCTTTACTTTGCAGCCGGTGGGGCAGGTGACTGTCCCCGGTGGCTCCGCCTCATTTGGCGCGGCGGCAGTGGGCGTACCGGTGCCGGGTTACCAGTGGCAGATTTTGTCGGCCGGGGGCACGGCTTGGAGCAACTTGGAGGATGGCGCCCTGTTTGGCGGCACGACCACCCCCCAACTGACGGTACTTTCCGCCGCCCTTTATTTGCATGGCAGCCAGTTCCGCTGTGTCGCCAGCAATGGCGTCAACCCGGACGCCATTTCCAACGCCGCAGTGTTGTTGGAGCAGGGCCCTCCCGTAATTGTCACCCAGCCTTCGCCCCAAATCGTTTTGGCGGGCAATGGCGCGGCATTCTCCACTGCCGCAGCGGGCTTCCCCGCTCCCTATTACCAATGGCAGCGGCTGCCGGCTGGCAACAGCACTTGGGCCAATTTGACGGACAGTGCCACATACCATGGCTCCGCCGCGGCGACCTTGATCGTGAATGCCACGACCACGGCAATGACCGGTGATCAATTCCGCTGCGTGGCGAGCAACGGTGCCCCGCCCGATGCGGTCTCCGATGCGGTCTCACTTGCGGTGCAAGTGCTGCCGATATTCACCAAGTCACCGACCACAGTGATTGCAACTGCGGGAACGTCGGCGGTTTTCGCGGCGTCTGCCACGGGTGTCCCCTCGCCCACTTTCCAATGGCAGCGCTTTCCCGCCGGCGGTGGCACCTGGGCCAATATGACGGACGGTTCACCCTATACTGGCACCGCCGCCGCCTCCTTGACGATTAACCCCACCACCGTGGCCATGAATGGCGACCAGTTCCGCGTGATCATCAGCAATGCGGCGGGTAACCTCACTTCCAGCGCGGCCACGCTGACCATGCAAGCGCCACCCGCATTTACCATCCAGCCGGGATCGAAGATTGTGTCCGTTGGCAATCCGGCGGTTTTCGCATCCCTGGCGTCCGGCCTGCCGCCGCCGACGTTCCAATGGCAGCGCCTGCCCAGTGGAAGCAGTACATGGGCGAATTTAAGTGATGGCGCCACTTACAACGGTTCCATCTCGGCGACGCTGACTGTCAATGCGACGACTTTTGCCATGGCTGGTGATCAATTCCGGGTCGTGATAAATAATACGCTCGGCAGCGTCACGTCCAATTCTGCCACGCTGGGGATTCAATCGCCACCCGGATTCTCGATTCAACCCAGCTCCCAAACCGCCATCACCGGCAACGCCGCGGTGTTCACGGCATCCGCCACCGGCACGCCACCACCAGCTTACCAGTGGCAGCGCCTTCCTGCCGGCAATGGCACTTGGGCCAATTTGACGGATGGCGCCACCTATAATGGATCGGCCACGGCGACGTTGACCGTGAATGCCACCACGGTTGCGATGAATGGCGACCAATTTCGTCTTTTCACCAGTAATGCGGCGGGCAGCGCAACGTCCCAAGCGGCGACGCTAAGTATCCAGGCACCGGTGGCCATCGTGACCCAGCCGACGGCGCAAACAACGCTTGCCGGAAGTACGGCGACGTTCACGGCGAATGTTTCGGGCCTGCCGGTGCCTTCCTTCCAATGGCAGCGTCTGCCCGGGGGCAATGGCACCTGGGTCAATTTGACTGACACCGCAAACTACGCTGGTACTGCCACTGCCACTTTGACGGTCAACGCGACCTCCCTGGCCATGAACGGCGACAAGTTCAGACTGATGGTCTCCAATAGCATAAATTCCCAAACGTCTGCGGTGGTCGCGCTCACCGTCCAAGCCCCACCCTCCATCACCAGCCAGCCGGGTTCGCTCATCGTGCTGGTGGGCCAAAAAGCAGTGTTTTTGGTGGCGGCGTCGGGCAATCCGAATCCGACTTTTCAGTGGCGAATCAAACCGAGTGTGGGCGGGACGTTTACCAGCCCGCGCAACGGGAATTCATCCGTGACCATTACCAATGGCACTGGCAGTTCGACGCTTGCGGTTAACAATGCAACACTCACGATGGACGGCAGCCAGTACGAATGTGTTGCCAGCAACACCATCAATTCCTTCAACTCCACCGTCACCTCCCAAATTGCGACCCTGACCATCGCCAAGGCGCCGGCGCTCTTCCCGCAACCCGCCACCGAGAACGTTACGCTCGGCCAACCGGCCGTTTTTAATGTCACGTTGGTCCCCAACACCGGCATTCCTGCGCCCACCTACCAGTGGCAGCGCCAGGTGGGCGGCAGCGGCAATTTTGTGAATTTGACGGACAACGCCACCTTCCATGGCTCGCTTACGCCCAACCTAATCTTGAATGCCACGACGCCGGACATGAATGGCGACCGATATCAATGCTTCGTCAGCAACGAGCTTGGCAACGTCAGTGTCGGCAACGTCACTTCGAATGGCGAGACCCTCAACCTCACCGAGGCGCCGGTGTTCTCGACGCAACCCGTCAGCCAGGTCATTACGGCCGGCAATTCGACGACGTTTACGGTGGCGGCCTCCGGTTTGCCCACCGCGATCTCCTATCAATGGCAGATGCTCGCCGCCGGCGGCTCAACTTGGAGCAACCTTACTGGCAGCACCGGAACTTTCACCGGCGGAAATACCGCGACGCTCGCGGTTAACGGCCCCACGGTCTCGCTGAGCGGCGCCCAGTTCCGTTGCATGGCTACCAACGGCATCAGCCCGGGTGCCCTGTCGGCATCGGCGGCATTGACGGTCGTTCCGCCGGGGTATTTGACCTGGGCTGCGGGCTTGAACCTTTCCGGCGCGAGTTTGCAACCCAGCGCCCTGGCGTTTGGCGACCCCATTCCCAATCTCGCGCGTTTTGCCATGAATTTGGGCGCCGCGCCCACGCCCGACCAATTGCCCAACGTCGGGACCCAAATGGTCAACAACTCGCCGTATCTCGTATTGCAATACAACCAGCTCAAGGCGCTTGCCGGGGTATCGCTAATCGCGCAATATTCTTACGACTTGGTCACCTGGCAAACGGTGACCACCGGTGGAATCGTCGTGCAACTCGCCGACCCGAACGCCCAAACTTCACAATTCCAGGCCAGCGTGGCCATTCCGGCCAACGGCACTGTTTTCCTCCGTCTCGTGGTGCAACCAGCGCCGTAACCAGAAGAACGGAGCGTAAAGCAGGGAGCGGGGAGCCGGAAACCGGGAAAGGCGGGAGGAAATCAACCGGCAACCTGCGTCTTGCGGCAGGCGTTAACCCGCCTCCACCTCAATCTTCCCCGCCACCGCCAGGCCCAGCGCGGTTTCTTTGCCGGCACCCAATTCGCATTGCACGACCCCGCTGGCCGGATCCCGCGTCTTGACCTGCACCTTCGCCCCGGGTTTGAGCCCGGTCTGTTGAACGAATTCCAAAAATGTCGGGGTTTGATCCGTGATGCGCGCGACGCGCATCGGCTTGGCCAATGGACAGGTGGCCAGCGTGGCGGCCGCCTTGGTTTCCAGCCGCGGATGTTTTTGGCTCGGAATGGGATCACCGTGCGGGTCGGTTGCCGGATGGCCCAGCAGCGCGTCTAAACGGGCGAGGACGCGGTCGGAGATGGCATGTTCGAGCGCTTCCGCCTCCTCATGGACTTCCGCCCAATCCATCTTCAACACCTGCACCAAAAACGTTTCGATGAGCCGGTGCTTGCGCAATACCGCCAGCGCCAGCGCGCGCCCGCGGTTCGTCAGCTTGACCCCGGCATGCGGATGATATTCCACCAAGCCCTGGCTGGCCATGCCTTTGACCATCGTGGTCGCCGTGCCGGGCGTTACGGTTAGGGCCTCGGCAATGACTCCGGTCGCCACCATGCCCTCCTCCCGGCCCGAGCGGACCAGGATGGCTTTGAGGTAATTCTCGATCGTGCTCGAGGGCATGACGACAGGGGAGCCGATTGCCGTTTTGAAGGCAACCTTATTTTATATTTGACTCGTCAAAACTATTTTTTCTATTATGAATATGAATGGTTGGCAATAATCAAAATCCCGCCCCGGCGGAGCCGCTGCCGTCTCCGGGCGCCCGTTCGCTCGAAGGGCTGCACGGCACGGTGCGCCTGCCGGAGCACTCGGCCAGTCCCTGGCGGCAATATCTGGCCTTTTTTGGCCCGGCGTTGCTGGTCAGCGTCGGCTATATGGACCCCGGCAATTGGGCCACCGACTTGCAGGCGGGTGCCCAGTTCAAATACTCCCTGCTGTGGGTTGTGGGGCTCTCCTCCCTGATGGCGATTTTTTTGCAGGTCATCTCCGCCCGGCTCGGCTTGGCGACCGGCCGGGACCTCGCCCAATGCTGCCGCGACTTCCTCCCCAAATGGACGCGATGGCCAAATTACTTGAGCTGCGAGCTTGCCATCATGGCCTGCGACCTGGCCGAAATCCTGGGGAGTGCCGTGGCCATTCATCTGTTGTTTCCGCGAATCTCCCTTTTGCTCGCGGTGTGCATCACCGGGTTTGACGTGCTGTTGCTGTTGGCGCTGCAACGATTCGGCATGCGTCTAATTGAGGCAGTGGTGCTGGTGTTGGTGGCGACCATCGCGGGGTGCTACTTCCTCGAAATCTTTGTCCTGGCCCAGACCGCACCCGGCTTTGGCGAAATGGGCCGGGCGCTGCTGGCGCCCGATCTGCCGGGATTTTTCCACAGCAAGGAACTGGTGCTCGTGGCCATCGGCATTATTGGCGCCACGGTGATGCCGCACAATTTATACCTTCATTCGGCGCTGGTGCAAACGCGGCAGTTGCGCACGGACGAGCCCGCCATTCGCCAGGCCATTCGCTACAACACGATAGACACGGTCGTGGCGCTCTCCGTCGCGTTTTTCGTCAATGCGGCGATCCTGGTGCTGGCGGCCATCGTTTTCTTCGGCAAAGACAAGGTGACCCTGGGCTCCGGGGAGGTACTTTCTTTTAGCGCCGACGCCGACTGGATTCAAGTTGCCTACCTGACCCTTGCGCCGCTGCTGGGCACGGTGGCGGCCAGCGTACTCTTTGCCGTGGCGCTGCTGGCCAGCGGCCAGAGCAGCACCATCACCGGCACGCTGGCCGGGCAGGTGGTGATGGAGGGCTTCATGCACTGGACGATCAGGCCCTGGATCCGGCGCTTGATCACGCGGCTGTGCGCAATCGTTCCCGCGATTGTCTTTATCGCGCTGCGCGGTGACGGCAGCATCAATGATCTCCTGACGCTCAGCCAGGTGGTACTCGCGATGCAGTTGCCGCTGGCGATGCTGCCGCTGATGTATTTCGCCAGTTCGAGGCGTCGCATGGGCGCGCAGCGCATCGGCTGGTTCCTGATGGCCACGGGCTGGGCCTCCTGCGTGGCCATCACCATCCTCGACCTCTACGGTCTGCCGGGCGCCATTCATGATGCGGTCCAAGTCTTTTCCGGACATTAGTTTTCATTGCAGTTGAAAGGTGATCGCAATCTCGGCGTGCGACGGCTCCGGAGTTTTGTCGTTATAGGCCGAACGGAAATGGCTTTCCCGCATCGCGGCCACGGCTGCTGCGTCCAACGCGGGATAGCCCGAACTTTTGACGATTTCAATTTTATCGAGCGAGCCAAATTCATTGATGTATAATCCCAAGACAACTGCGCCTTGTTGATGCAGACGGCGCGCTTGGATTGGGTAGTCCGGCTCAACCCGCGACACGAACGATGGTTGGGAAACGCCGAGATATTTTTCCGGCACGGCAACGGGCGCGGCTAGGGGCGCGGCCGTGGTTGCCGGCAAAGGAGTTGGCCGCGATTGCACTACCGGTACCGGCATCACGACCACCGCCTCCGGAGCCGGTAGGGCGACGTTTTCTGCCGGTGGCGGCGTCAAGGGAGGCGGGGGTGGTGGTTGAGGTTCCGGTGGAGTCTCAGGCAACGGCGTCACCTGGGGTGGCGGTTCCGGCTGTGGCTCAGGCACTGGTGCCACTGGCTGCGGTGGTAGCGGCACCGGGGCAATTTCCACCAGTGGCGGCGGAGGGGCCGACAACGTCACCTCGACATATTTCCGCTTGTCCTTCGGCGGTGGCGGATGCAGCGCAGGCGCGGCGATTCCGAACAGCACCACGACGTGCAGTGCCGCCGCAACCGCATAAAAAACCGCCCGTCTCATTTTTTTGTTTGGGTGTCAATGGACACTTCGACGCGCGCCTGCTTCTGCGCGCGTGGTGAGGGGATGTTCATGCCGCGCCTCCGGCTTGGGGGACTTGGGAATGGTCGCGGCCCAATAGCAATTCCACCTGGCTGGCGGCGTCCTGGAGGTCGTGCCGCGCTTCTTCGAGCCGGGAATTGAGGTAGTTGAATGGAATCAAAGCCGTGATGGCAATGCCGAGGCCAAACGCCGTCGCGATCAGGGCTTGGGCGATGCCGCCGGTGATGGCCTGCGGCGCGTTCAACTCTGCGCCTCCGAGCAGGCCGAAGGCGTGGATCATGCCGGTGATGGTGCCGAGCAGGCCCAACAACGGTGCCAGGGTAATGATGGTATCGAGCACCGCCAGCCCGCGGTTGAAGCGCTTTAACTCCTGGTTGGCCGCGTGCAACGCCGCGCCGGCAAACGATTCGCCCCGGTGCCCCAGCGCGTAAACCAGGGTTCGGGCCACGAAGTCACCACTGGCGCGCCCGGCCTCCATGGCCTTGGCCAGTTCGCGCCGCTCGATGTGGCCCACGATTTCCTCTACGAGGGCCGGCTGGCGGCGCATCCGCTCGCGGACGGTGAACCACAGGCGCTCCAGCACCGTGCCCACGCAGAGAATGGAACAAACCAGCAGCGGCCACATGATGGGGCCGCCTTCGTTGAAAATTTGGATCATGGCGGTTTGCGTCTGTTTGGAGCGCAACTTTCAGAAACTGCAGCTCAGCGTTCCGAAAATGCCCCGGCGAGTTCCGTACTGGGCGGCGTTGACGCCGATGCCCGAGCCGTCGCGCAGTTCGTAGGTCCGATCTAGCAAATTCACGACATCGAGCCGGGCCTTTAACTGTGGCCCGCCGCCGATTTTAAATTGATGTTCCAACCCGATATTGATTGTCCAGTAAGTTGGCACGCGGGCGCCGTTGGGAATCGTTGCGCCGCTGGGCAAATCCTCGTCCTTGCGCAGGCCGCTGCCAATGATCGAATCCAAATACACCCGCGTTTCGCCACCCGCCTGCTTCCACGCATAGGCCGTGCCGGCGGAAACCGTCGCCGTTTGGTCGTGGTCGAGGTGGACGAAGTGGTTGTTGATATAGGCCAAATCGGCCGCGGAAAAAAGAAATTGCGCGGAGGCAATGTTTTCGCCCTGGGCCACGGAGTAGGCCGTGTTGACGTAGGCCGAAAAACCACCCCTCGCGTAATTGGTGGTGAATTCCACGCCATAAATGCGCCCCTGCCGGTAATTGAACGCCGAGGGAACCAATGATGCCCCAAAAAACCCGTCGTCGAGCTGGTTGTGGGCGAGTTTGTAATAGCCGTCCAGCCCCACCTGCCATTCCGCGGTGAGCTTTTGGGAGATGCCGGCGTCGAAATAATCCGCGCGCTCAGCCTTGACCGGGTCGTTGGTCACTTGGTCGGGAGCGTTCGAGGTGCCGGCAAACGCGGCTACACTCGCGGAGTTTACCGACTCCAGTGGGGGTGGCGTAAAGTAGCGCGCATAACCCGCATGCAGGGTGGTCGAGCCGGTTGCCTTGAAGATTACGTTAATGCGCGGACTCAGCTGGCTTTCGTGGCCGGAGGACGCGTAGAGATCGGCGCGAGCGCCGTAGTTCACTGTCAAATTCGGCGATATCCTCCACTCATCCTGCGCGTATAAGCCGTAAAACTGCGCATTAAACGTGCGATTGTCCACGATGGGAAACGGCGCCCCGGTCGGGTTCCCGGCGCCGTCCAGCGCGAATACCGTCGTGGTCGAGTCCGATGGGGCAAATTCCTCGAGCGCCATGAAACCAGCGCGCAGGGTGTGGGTGTCGGTGAGGCGGTAGCTTCCGTCGCCCTGCAGTCCGGTGGAATAAATCCGCCGGACCACCTGGCTGGCCACGCCGTTAAAGAATAGATCGCCCGCGGGGTCCGGACGGAAACGAACGCTGCTATACCGACCAAAAGCCGCGAGTTGAAAATCGAGGTCGCCGGTGGATTTTTGAAATGCAAGAATGCCGTAATAGTTCTGTTCGTTCTGGCGCTCGTTCAACGTGGTCGAGTCAAACGCCCCCGGCACCCACACCGCCCCGCCGGGCGCCGTGCCGGCCACAACCCCGGGTGTGTTCGGGAGTTGAAAGTCCCCATACGAGGCCCCGGCCAGGGCGCTGATTTGGCTGGCGTCGCTCAGCACATCCGAAAGGTAGGTGAAGGCCTTGTACTGGTCGGTGCGGTCGTGAAGCGCCGTTGCGCTGGTGGTGGGATTCTCAATCCCGAGATTATTATGGTTGTAACTGCCGTCGAAGTAATAATTGAACTTCCCCTGCGAGCCCCCGTATTCGAAACTCGGCCGCACGGTGTTGAAGCTACCGCCTTCGACTGATGCTTCCCCGCCGGGGGTGAAGGCCCCACTTTTGGTCTGAATGTCCACAATGCCCGCCGTGCGAAATCCGTATTGCGCCGGGAGCGAACCCGTGATGAGTTGCACGCTGTCCACGAAGCGCGGATCGAGTTCCGCGCCAAAGCCAGTGATGCCTTCCGGCAGCAGCACGTCGTTGATCCGGTATTGCAAATTGGCGTGCTCGCCGCGCAAGTGCAGTTGGCCCAGAGAATCCTGGGCCATGCCCGGCGTGCGCAGCAGAATCTGGTTGAACGGCGAGTCTGCGCCTTGGGGAATATTGGCGATTTGCGCCTTGTCCATTGTGTAAGCGGTTGCGCCCAAGTTGGGCACAATCTCGCTGCGGGCCTGTTCCAATGTGCCGATGACGGTGATATTGCCCAATTCGGCGGGCGAAAGGGTGGGGGTGGTAAGGGCGGGCCCGGCGTCGGTCGTTGCGGCAGGAGCAGTGGTCTGGGCGTGAATGCCAGCCGCCACCAGCAGCGCAAGCAGGGGAATTAACCTTCCGAATCCATGGCGACGGGCGGGCGTCATGGCCCGGGACATTTTTGTAAACGCAACGATATTGCAACAACAAAATAATATCGTTTGTACTAATTTTGCATAAACAATCTATAAGCAGTTGGTAATAATCAGCTTTTGCCCGGAAATTTTTTCCTTGGCGAATGGGGCTGGTGCGCCAATGTGCCGGATGTATATGCCCCCATTCCCCAGGTTTTGTTTCGCCCTAATGCTGCTTTTGGCGGCCTTCGCCTTCTGTTCGCCCGCTGCGCGCGCCGCTGATGCCCCGGCTGCCGCCACCGAATCAGCTCCTCCGCCCACCGACTTCTGGAGCCAGCCCAATTTGCTTGGGGACGCCGACGGCTGGCGCACCCAATTGGGCGATACCGGTTGGCAACCTTTCGCCACCTTGATGACCGAGTTGTGGGACAACACCCGCGGCGGCATTCGCAACGGGATGACCAACGACTTGTTGTTGAATTTTGGCGGTGAAGCCGATTTGGCGAAATTGGCCGGGTGGGACGGGGCCGCGCTGCGGGCGTCGTTTGAATGGATCCAAAGCAACCATCCCAACCACAACACGGGTGCCCTCAATCCCCCGACCAACATTGACGCTTCCGACCAAATTCGCGTTTACAACCTTTACCTGCGCCAGAAACTCGGCCAGCTCACGCTTAAGATCGGGCAAATCGGGGCGGATGATGATTTTGCCCAGACCCCCGGCTCCGGATTATTTCTTAATCCCGGGGTGACGGCACCGCCGAATCTTTACAACCAGACATTGGCCGACGGCGACGCTGCCGTGCCGCACTTTCCGACGGATGCGCCCGGGATTTTCGCCCGTTACGACGCGAAGGATCTTCCGATCTACACCCAATTGGAGGTCAGTCTCTGCGACGCCGGGCCGGACGTGAGCAATAACCACGGTTTCGATTGGCGCGGCAGCAACGGCGCCATGTTCGCCGCCGAAGCGGGTTGGAATTATCACGTTGCGCAATTGCCCGGCACAGTCGCCGTCGGCGGATTTCAAATGGATGGGCGATTTACGAATTGGGACTCTGGCGCCCAAGAGCGCGGTATCTACGGCTGCTACGGCTTTGTCACCCAGACGCTAGTCCAATCCCCCGGCTCCGATGGCGGTGACCCGCAGCCGGTCATTACGGTTTTTCTATTTGGTGGCATGGCCGGTCCCAACAATCGCGTCGGCCCCAGTGCCGATTGCGCCAGTGGAATTAATTGGAACGGCCCTTTGCCGTCGCGCGCCAAGGATGTTGCGGGCATCGCCCTGCTCCACACCCGCTTCAGCCCGGACTTCACCCGCAGCGCCTTTAATCCCAATGGCCCGGGGGTGACTACGGCTGCGGAGACGGTGGTGGAGCTCACTTATCAGGCGGTGTTGGCGCCGTGGCTCAATCTCCAGCCCGACTTGCAGGTGATTTTCAATCCCGCCAATGCGGGCACCCGTTCAACGGCAGTTGTCATTGGCGCCCGCGCCACCTTGTCGTTTTGAGGTTTTGCTCAGCCCGCGGCTACGGCAATTCGAGATTCAGGTAATCGTACATGATACTCGCCTGATCGCTGCCGGTGTTGGTCTGCACCAGCGTGATGGTGTTTTCTCCTTTGGTCAATTTTCCCGCGGGGATGGTGACGTAATCCACCTCGTATTTGGCATGGTCGGATTCACGCACGAGCGCGTTGCCGCCGGGATATTTCGGCGTGACGTGCGTGGCGGCGCCGTTGTTCGCCAGCACGTCCAGTTTCGCCTGGTGTGATCCCGCCAGCGCCAGCGTGAGCGTCGCCGCGCCGGCCGGCGCCTCGTCGAGATTGAAGTGGATGATCCAGGGGTGCGGCACCATTTTGGCACCCTGGTAGGCGTAACTTTGCGCGTAATTCCAGTCTTGGTGGAAATCGCTCTTCCCGACATAGTAATTGAGCGGGTTGGTAAACTCGCCGGGGAATTGGGTGTAGAGCATCGGCACAAAATAATCGCGGCCATGCTTGAACTCGGTCGCGCGGCGGTCGGGGATGCCAATTTCCCATGCAATCTTCGTCCCTTTATGCGGCACACTCCAAACGACGTCGCCCAGATTTGACGCTTGCCCGGCACCCACCGTCACATTGACCTTCGAAAATTCCCCCACCGCGCCGGTCGTGAAGGCATAGAGCGTGTACTTGCCGGGCCTGACGTTCGGAATGGTGAAGCTGCCGTCACTGGCGGCATGCACCCAATATTGGTAATATTCGCCCTGGAACTGAAAACCGCCTTCATGGCCGGTCTCCGGCAGCGCGAGGCCCACCCAGGCATTGGCGCCGCTAACCCCGGACTTGAGCGCGTCCTTGACAATGAACCTTCCCGCGACCGTGCCGCGATCCTTGCGGGCGGGGTAGAGGGGATTGCTTAACCACGCATAGGGCCAGGCCGCCGCTTCCGCCCTGGCCTGGGCCTGGGCGTCTTTCCAGCACTCATCGCCCGTCGCCTGATCGTTAAAGTAAATGAAATAGGGGCCGTAAATTTTTTGCCAGGCGGTGCCCTGCGGAAACTTCAACTCCGTGCCGTCATAATGATTCATGTTCAGGTGCACGAGATTGATTGCGGCCTGGGTGGCGGTGAGATCCTGTTTCATCGGCCCGTTGGTAAAGAACTCGTGGCTGCCGAAAACAAACCAACCGCCCAGGTGATTCACGTCGCTCGCGTATCCCCAGCATCCCAGGTCCCAATAATCGGCCACCCAGACATATTTGCAGTCGTATTTTCCGGCCCAAATCCCGGTTGTGAACTGGGTAACCTCCTTGGGTGCACCCGGCACCGCAATGGTCGCGCGGTAGTCCGCCGCGCTGGGCATGACCTCGTGGTGCAGTTCGTCAATGTAAACTTTCTCGAGCAAATAATTCTGACCGGCCTCGGGCATGGGCCAGACCATCCGCCATTCGCCCACGGTCATCGCGGGGTAGCTCGCCGGATGGGAATTGATGGTGTAGACATACAGTCCGTGCGCCCCGCGCCGCAGCACAAAATGGACGTCCACATCCCAGGCGTGTTTGTCGCCTTTCCCGGGCGTGTAGACATGTTTGCAGGAAATATCCACCATGTCCCCGCCTTGCTTGGTCACCGTGTACACGCAATGGGGCAGCGTTTCATAATCCGTCCCGCCGTCGCGGCTGAAATACATGTGGCTGTGACCGCCCTGGCCGTTGATCATGTCCCTGCCCTTGTAGAGAATCGAATCCACCTGGGCGTTGGCGGCATCTATGGTAACCGTGAGAATGCCGTTGGAGAGTTTGACCGACGCACCCTGTTGGGATAGCAGTACGTCTGAACCTTCGCTGCCACCACCGGCCACGTTGGCGTGTGCCGCTGCGGCCAGCATGCCGCTCGTAATGAAAAGCAGCCGGGCAGTCTGCCGAAAAGAACACCGCCAATGGAGTGGCAAAATCATGCGCAGCAATCTTCGGGGTTTCCGCAATCTTCGGCCATTGCCGTGTGTAAATCAATCTATGAATTCGCGGGGTAGTGACGCAATTTCGTAGTGCTGAGCTTTAGACAGCGAATTTTCGATATTCGTACGATTCAGACCGCTGTCTAAAGCTCAGCGCTACGAAATTGCGCCTGCACTCAAACTGCATCAAC
Organism: uncultured Opitutales bacterium; assembly: GCA_964561455.1. GTDB lineage: Bacteria > Verrucomicrobiota > Verrucomicrobiia > Opitutales > JABDGR01 > JABDGR01. The sequence continues at coordinate 12,752 of CAZLPS010000037.1, read as the reverse complement.
ATGATTTGCCAGGACACCCCCCGGCGAGCCGGTCGGCTTGGCCACTCAACTCCGCGGTCGGATCCCCGTCCGCAGAAAGAACTCTCCAACTATTTCCTCAATATTTCCACCACCGAGGAAAAATCCTTTTCGCCGTAATCCTGGGCGATGGCTTTTTTCATGACCTCCAGCGCGCTCGCCACGGTCGCCAGCTCCACCCCATGTTGTTTGGCCGCTGCGATGGAATAGCCGAGGTCCTTGGCCATCAGGCGCATGGCGAAATTTGGCGTATAATCGCGAACGGTCATGCGTGTATTCATGGTCTTCACCAGCGGGCTGCCGGGGTTCCCTTGCAGCAGGAAGTCCACCGCCAGCGCCTTATTGATGCCGGATTTTTCGATTAGCGCCAGCGCCTCCGCCCACGACACCGCCTGCACCCCGCAAAGGAAATTATTGAGCAGTTTTACCAGGGCGCCGGATCCGATTGGGCCGACATGGAGAATCGCCTTGCTCATGACGGCCAATGCCGGACGCACCTTATCTAAAATTTCCGCTTCGCCGCCGACCAGGAAAACCAGTTCACCGGCCGCTGCGTGCGGCTTCGTGCCCGTCACCGGCGCTTCGAGCATCGGGCAATTCTTCTTCGTGGCGGCCGCGGAGAGTTCTTTCGCCCAATCCGGGGTGACCGTACTGCAATCCACCACCACCGCGCCCGCCTTGGCCCCGGCCAGTGCGCCGTTGTCACCCAGCCACACTGAGCGCGCCGCGCCGTCATCGGCCACCATGGAAATGATGATGTCCGCGCCCGCCGCCGCTTCGCGCGGGGTCGCCGCCACTTTCGCGCCGGCCGCCGCCAGGGTTTTGGCCTTGTCGGCGTTGCGATTGTAAACAGTGAGCGGAAAGCCCGCGGCCAGCAGGCGGTGCGCCATTCCGCCGCCCATGATGCCGAGCCCAAGAAATGCAATGGATGGTTTGGTCATAAAAATGGGGTATTCGTTTTTTGTGTGGAGTTATGTCGGAGCGCGGTGCTTCAGCCCGCGCTTCCGAGTCGGCGAATTCCCTGCAGCGCGGGCTGAAGCACCGCGCTCCGACATACATTCAGACCTGCTTATCTGTCCGCGAAGCGTTGGTTTGGCAAATGCAAATCTTCCCTTACAGGGCAGCTACTTTCGCCAATTCGGCCGGTCGTGGCAGCACCTTCAGCGGATTCACCAGCGCCCGCCCAAAGCCTTCATAACTCACGCGCATCAAATCGCCATCGGCCAGGTGCAATCCGTCGCCAAAGCTAAGCGAATCGGCCCCGTAGTAGTGAATATGCACGTCGCCCGGCCGCCGGTGCGGCTCGAACTTGAAATGGTGATGCTCGATGTTCTCGAGGCTGTGGCACATCTCCGCCTCACCCGTATGAATGACTTTTGACCAAAAGGTTTTCCCGGCCCGCTCGATGCGGGCCTCGCCGGCCACGGATTGAAAATCCGCGCCGACCACCAGTTCCGGCCCCAGCGAGCATTGGCGCATCTTCGACCCCGCGAGATTCAGGTAGTTCTTCTTTTCAAACAAGTGGTCCGAAAATTCATTCCCCAGCGCCATGCCCACGCGCCAGGGCTTCCCACCGGGTCCAATGACATAGCAGCCGACGACCTCAGATTCCTCGCCGCCGTCTTCCGCATACGCCGGCACGTGCAAAGGCTCGCCATGCGCCCGCAGCACCGACCCGGACCCCTTGTAAAACCATTCCGGCGCCGCGCCGATTTTCCCGGCACCCGGCTTACCCTGTTCCACGCCCAGTTGAAACATCCGCAATGAATCAGTCACGGGCGCGCCTTGCGTTGGCACGCCGCCTGTCGAGTGCATGGCATTGCGGTTTTTGGCGCTCCCAAAATGGGTCAAGCCCGTCCCCGAAACTAAACACCGCGTCGGTTCGTCGGGATGGTCCAGCGGTGGCAGCAGCTTCCACGGCGATTTCCCGGAATAAATCGGCTCGTAATCCAGCGTCTCGGCGGTGGCCTGCTCTTGGGCCAAATCGGCCAACTTGCGGGATTTGGCAATGGCCTCCATCGCCAGCGCGTAGACCGAGGCGTATTGGGGGTCGAGGAGCCGTAGCTTGGGCTCTTCGACGATGGCGACCCGGCGGACGGAACCGTTCTGTATTTGAGTTAGGTGAAGCATGATTAGATGGTGTATTCCCAGTCAATGCTAGGCGGGTCGAGGACGCCCCGCCCTACCACAATGGCCAAGCAAAAGCGCGCCAGCGGGTAGGGCGTGGCGTCCTCGACCTGCCTAGAATAAATCGAATACCGAAGACACCACCAAGTGTTAGGCAAAAATTCAGGCCAAAGCCAAGGGGAAACGGTAGCGCATCCAGGGCGCAGTTGGACGGACAAATTTAAAAATTCCTATAAAATCAGTCTTGACGGACTTTTATTCAATATTCAGACTCCAGCCCATGAGCACGACAACCAAGACTGATTCCATTCGGTTCACCACGCGGGGCCAAGTCGTTATTCCGCTGTGGTTGCGCAAGGAATTCCATATCGAGGACGGCACCCGGGCTTTCGTTGCTTCCACTCCAGAAGGCATACTTTTGAAGCCGGTCACCATCGCGGCAGTGCATCGCTTACGCGGCATCCTAGCGCCCAAACTTGGCCGCAAACCCTTTGCCGAAGAGTGGGCGGAACATAAAAAACAGGAACGGGCACTAGAGCAGCGCAAATATGACTTCCATCGTCCTTGATTCCCATGCCTTGCTGGCTTTATTTCGCAACGAGTCTGCGGCCGGTGCCGTGGAAAGCATCTTGGCGAATGCCGTCGCGCTCCAGCTGCCGGTTCTCATGACTGAGGTTAATTACGCGGAGGTGCAATATATTGTCCGGCGCAAAGATGGAGACGCAGCTTGGCAGAAAATCGTCCATTCTCTGCCGTCGGCACCCATTAAGTTTTACCCCGCTGACCGCACCCTGGCCGACCTCGCCGCCGATTTCAAAGCCCGATTTTCACTCGGCCTCGCCGACGCTTTTGCCGCGGCTCTTGCCAAGGAAAAAAATGCCGAATTGGTCACAGGCGACCCGGAGTTTAAGGCGCTGGACAAGGAGATTAAAATCAACTGGCTATAGTTTCTTGTTTGGAAACTACTCCGTCACCTTAAACTTCTTCAACGCCTTCTCGTCCACCGTCAAGCCCAGCCCCGGCACGTTCTCATCCAGGTCAATGAAGCCATCCTTCGCGACGGGCTCGCCCTTGAAGATATACCAGAACAGTTCGTTACCGACTTCGACGTCCACGGGCGGGAAATACTCCGCCATCGGGGAATTCAGGCTGGCCATGACCACGTGGTAATTGTGCATCTGCCCGGCGTGCGGGATGACCGGGATCGAATGCGCCTCGGCCAGCGCCGCGATTTTCCGCGCCTGGGTCAGGCCGCCCACGCGGTTGGTGTCAAATTGGATGTAATCTACCGCGCGGGCCTCGATGAGTTCGCGGAAGCCATAGAGGGTAAATTCGTGCTCGCCGCCGGCAATCGGCACGCGGTTGGCGCGCTTTAACTCCGCGTAGCCATGGATGTCGTCGGGAATGACGGCTTCCTCCAGCCAGCGCAGATTAAAGGGCTCGATGAGCGGCAGCATGCGTTTCGCATAATCGAGGGTCCAGCCCATGTAGGCGTCGGCCATGATGTCAATGTCGGGCCCGACGGCCTCGCGCACCACGCGCAGCAGCGCGACGTTCTTGTTCATGCCCGCCGCGCCGTCCACGGGACCCCAGCCGAAGCGCAGCTTCATCGCCTGATAGCCTTCCTTCTTGTACTTCTTGGCCTCGGCGGCGAGTTCGTCCAGCGGGGTGGAGTAGAGGCGGCTCGCGTAAACGGGAATTTTCGGCTTCGTGCGCCCGCCGAGCAGGCGGTACACGGGCTGCTTCGCGGATTTGCCCAGTAAGTCCCAGAGAGCGATGTCCACCGCGCTGATGGCCACCATGCCAATACCCTTGCGTCCGAAGGCCATCGTCTTGCGGTACATGTGCTGCCAGAGAAACTCGATGTCCCACGGGTCCGCGCCGATCAACAGCGGCTTCAAATGCAGGTCCACGACCTCCTTGGTCACCAACGGCGAGAGCGCCGCATTACCGATGCCCACGAGTCCGTTGTCCGTAAAAATCTCGACCAGCAGCCAGCCGTGAAAGGCAAAGGTGCTCATGGTCGCCCGCGTGAGCATTGGCGAAACCACGTCCATCGGGTTCGTGCAAAAATGCGGCGGCAACGGGACCGTCGGCCCCTTCCATTGGACCACGCGCGTGCGGATTTCAGTGATTTTCATGAAAAAAAGTCGTGCGGCCTAGCGGGATTCCAACTTGGACAGCAACGGCGGAGAAGTAAACGAGGCCCAAGGCCTTGTCAAAGGTGGAAAGAAAGGGATGGGGATCGGCAAGGCCACTGGCTGGGCCGTAGAACAAGGGGCGAGGGCAGCGAGAGTCAGGGGCTTGTGGATGTATGGCCTGATGATATTGCTGGCCTCGCTTGTCCGACCTATCTGAAAAAGCAGGTTAAAGGCTTACAAAAATCAAGAAATGTAATGTTATGACTTGACAAAATTGAATTTATGTAAGATTATAGGCTGCATGAAAAAGGAAATGGCAACGATCATTCGGCGTGGACTGGATACACGAATTCCTGCCTTGGCGGCAGCGGCCCGGGAAGCACAACGTCCCGCCCGCGGGTGGCTTCGCGCTGCACGCAGCGCCGCCGCGCTCAGCCAGGAACACGTCGCGCAAAAACTCGGCATCAAACGCCAGTCCTATTCGGAACTCGAAAAGGCCGAGGAGCGCGGCGCCATCAGCTTGAATTCGCTGCAGCGTTCCGCCGAAGCGATGGGCTGCCATCTTGTCTATTACATTGTGCCGCGCGAGGGGGGAGCAGCCACCTTCAGCGAATTGGCGTTAGTCAACGACCCCAACTACCAATACCTGAGGGCGAGCGAACACTCGATGGCACTCGAAGATCAGGCCGTGGGCGATCTCGGGCCGCCGCCCAAACCCGCCGAATGAACCCTGATTTATTCCAAACCGGGGAGCACAAAACGGAATTGAGCGCCGAGGAACGCCTGGACTTGATTCCCAGCATCACCACGCGCGCGGAATTGAATAGGGTCGAACGAACGAACATCAATTCCGCGCGCATCTGGGCGATGCGTCCGCGCTCCCTGCGACGACCCGACCTCCTCACCGACGCTTTCGGACGGGAACTCCACCGCCGGATGTTCAATGAGGTCTGGCGCTGGGCCGGTCGCTATCGAAAAACGGAAAAAAATCTCGGTTGGGACGTCGTGCGCCTAAACGAAGGCATCCGCAACGCATTTGATGATGCGCGGGCATGGATCGAATACGCCACGTATCCCCTCGACGAACTGGCCGTCCGCCTGCACCACCGCCTGGTCGCCATCCATCCCTGGCCCAATGGAAACGGGCGGCATGCACGCCTGATGGCGGACGTGCTCATGGCCTCGCGCGGCGGCGTGGCGTTCACGTGGGGCGCGCGGGCTGACTTGGTCGCCATGTCGGAAGTGCGCCGAAACTATATCGCCGCCATCCATCGCGCCGATGCCGGCGAATTCCGGCTACTCGTGGATTTTGCGCGAGGGTAGTCCTTCGCGGGCCATGGCCGGAGCAACTCGCAACCGACCTTCGTGCCCCCAAAGAACGCGATTGCACCCAGCGGATTACTGGCGGAGAGGGAGGGATTCGAACCCCCGGTGGACTCGCGCCCACACCTGATTTCGAGTCAGGCACATTCGGCCACTCTGTCACCTCTCCGTTGCGGTCAGACCGTTTCCAGTCCGGCGCAGCCCCCTACCATGACAAATTCCCGGCTCCCGGCCAAGGTTTTTTGTTCAACCTTCCTGGAGGAGAATCTTCTTGGCCTTGGCCAGGTCCTTGCGACCCTGTTTGTCCAGTCGGGGATACTTGGGATGCAGCAGGGCCAGTTCGTGCTCGAGGACTTTTGCCACGGCCAGCCGCGCGACGTATTTATAGTCCGCCGGAATGACGTACCATGGCGCCCAGGGCGTGCTGGTCGTGGTGAGAATTTCGGAGTAAACGTGGTGGTATTGCTCCCAGTGGCGGCGGTCGCGCACGTCCGCCGGGGAAAACTTCCAATTGCGGGCCTTGTCGTCGATGCGGGTGAGAAAACGGCGCTTTTGCTCCTCGCGCGACAGGTGCAGGAAGAATTTGACGATGCGGGTGCCGCTGCGCGCCAAATGGCGTTCGAAGGCATTGATGTCCTCCAGCCGCGCATGCCAGAATTCCGGCGGCGGCAACTTGGGCGGTTTCCCATGGGAGTCCTTCAGCTTCTCGTCATATTCCGCAAATGCCTTGGCCGTTCTGGCTCCGTGCTCCCCGCTCCCGGCTCCTTGCTTCGTTGCCGTGATATCCCCGTGCAGGCACGGCACCGGCAGGCGCTGGTAGGGAATGTACTCCGTGCGCACCCGCGGGACGAGGACTTCCTCATAATACGACCGGTTGAACACGCCGATGTGCCCGCGCGCCGGCAGCGGCATCGTGCAGCGCCACAGAAAACTGTGCGCCACTTCCGTTCCCACCGGGGCGGAAAAGCTCGTCACATGGCAGGACTGCTGATTGAAGCCTGTGAGCACGTGCTTCACGATGCCGTCCTTGCCCGCGGCGTCCATTGCCTGGAGGATGATGAGGAACGACCACGTGCGTTGCGCATTGAGCCGGTCGTGCAGGCTGCGCAGTTCCGGGAGCAATTCGGCCAGCGCTTCGACCGCCTCGTCCTTGTCACCAAAGCCGAGATTGAGGTCCGGGCGATGGTGGCGGAGGGGTTCGTGCGCGCCCGAGAGCACACGGAGGTCGGTGGGGTCGAAGGGCATGCCTGAATTAAGAATTAAGAATTAGGAATTAAGAAGTAAAAAATGGCGTTGAATGGGCTTTTTTCTGGCCGGACTGGGGAATTTACCTGATTGTTACCCGATGGAAATGGACGGATCTGGCGGCACGGGTGCACTGGCGCGACTGGCGCCGGGGGCTTTCGCGCCCATAGATTACGCCGCCGCGCTCAATGAGGACCAACTGGCGGCCGTCACGGCGCCACCCGGGGCGGCGCTCGTGTTGGCCGGGGCGGGTTCGGGCAAGACCCGGACCCTGACCTACCGCGTGGCGTGGCTCCTCGAACAAGGGGTGCAACCATGGCAGATCTTGCTCCTGACCTTCACCAACAAGGCCGCGCGGGAGATGCTGGGCCGCGTCGAGGATCTGACCGGCCAGCCGCGCAGCCGCTTCTGGGGCGGCACTTTTCATAGCGTCGGCCAGCGGGTGCTGCGCCGCCATGGCGATGTGGTCGGCATACCGCCGAATTTTACGATTCTGGACGAAGGCGACTCGGATGCCCTCTTCAGCGATGTCGTGCGGTCCGTCGAGCCCACGTTCACCAAGAACAAGGAGCATCCGAAGCCGCACTTGGTGAAGGAGATCATCAGCTACGCGCGCAACACCCGCCGCAAGCTGGACGAGGTCGTTTTGGAGAAATACCCGTGGCTGGAGGAAATCGGCGACAAGATCGCCAAATTCGCCGCCGCCTATCAGAAGTCCAAACTCGACAAGCATGTGACCGATTACGACGACTTGCTCGAATACTGGCTCCTGGCCATGCAGCGCGAGGAAAGCGTGCGCTCCCACTACCAGCGCCAGTTCCGCAATGTCCTGGTGGACGAATTTCAGGACACGAACAAGTTGCAGTCCGAGATCGTGGACCTCATCGCCGCGGACCACCAGCTTATGGCCGTGGGCGACGACGCCCAATGCATCTACACCTGGCGCGGCGCGAACTTCGAAAACGTTCGTGGCTTTCCCGAGCGGCACCCGGGCGCCAACATTTTTAAAATCGAGATCAATTACCGCAGCACGCCGGAGGTCCTGCGCTTCGCCAACGGCATTCTTGACCACCAGCACATCGCCAGCGAATTTCACAAGCACCTCAAACCCGTGCGTAAAATGGGCCGCAAGCCCGTGGTCATCGCGGCGCTGGACACGCGCCAGCAGGCCGCCTTCGTCATCGCGCGCATCCGCGAACTGCGCGAGACCGACGGTGTCGCCCTGCGCGACATCGCGGTGCTCTACCGCGCCCATTACCACGCGATGGATTTGCAGATTGAACTGTCGCGCCAGGGCGTACCGTTTACCATCACTAGTGGCGTGCGATTCTTTGAGCAGGCGCACATTCGCGACCTTGTGGCCCATTTGCGCTTTGCGCACAACCCGCGGGACACCGTAGCGTTTATCCGCCTCGCCGCGCTCCTGCCCAAAGTCGGCCCGCGCAAGGCCGAAGCCGCCCTCGCCGCCGCCCAGGATGCCGCGCGGAAATACGACAAGACGCTTATCGGCGCGCTGACGGAAGAGTCCGTCGCGGCGAAATTGCCCGCGGAAGCCCGCGCGGATTTTAAGGACCTCGCGCTCACGCTGCAAAACCTGGAGGAAGCCCTCGAGAAAATGGGCGTGGCGCAATTGAATCCCCAGGGCGCCGACCGCACCATGCCCAAGGCTGACAATGCTGGGAATCAACGCGCACTATCGTTGGACGAACCCGAGAATCTGCCGGCGCGCCCCCTTCGCCCTTCGCCCTCCGCCCTTCGCCCTGCCAACTCCCCGCTCCCTGCTCCCCGCTCCCCGCTCAGTCCTGCCGAAATCGTCCGGATTGCCATCGAGGGCTGGTATGGCGATTACATGCGCAACCAGTATGACAACTGGGAGTCCCGCCGCGAGGATTTGGACAGCGTGATAGGCTTCGCCGCGCGGTTCCAGGACATGAACGAGCTGCTCGCGCAATTGGTCCTCCTCAATTCTGAAACCAGCGATCGCTCCGCCGAGCCCAACGAGGACACCATTCGCCTCACGACCATCCACCAAGCCAAAGGGCTGGAATTTCCCATCGTTTTCATCATCGGCGCCGCCGACGGCATGTTGCCCCTCAAACGCGCCATTGACGACGGGGACGTCGAGGAGGAGCGCCGCTTGTTCTATGTGGCATCGACGCGCGCCAAGGATGAATTGTACGTCCTTTACCCGCGCATCATGAGCCAGGGCGGCCCGCCCGCCGTGATGCCTCCGAGCCGGTTCATCGAGGAATTGGATCCGGAAAGCTACGACCAGTTCCGCGTGCGGGGGACGATGTTTTAGGGGACAAGGCTAATTTTTTGGAGTGCGGCGGCTTGACGCCGCTTTCACCGAGTGATGGTGGATCTTCGATGGGTAAAGACGACACCAAGCTAATTGGTTTTCGCGAGCGGAAGAAAAGCGGCGTCAAGCCGCCGCATTCCAAAAATTGTGCACTTGCCAACTTTCTTACCGCCGATTCGTCTTGGCCAGCAGACGGAGCACTTCCAAATACAGCCAGACGAGCGTGACCATGATGGCAAAGGCCCCATACCATTCCATATATTTCGGGGCGCCTTCCTGCGCGCCTTGTTCGATCATCCCAAAATCGAGCACGAGATTCAGCGTGGCCAGAATCACGACAAAAATACTGAAGCCGATGCCCATCGCGCCGCTGTCATTGATAAACGGCACGCCAATGCCAAACAGGTGCAGGATCATGTCAATCACATAGACCAAACAGACGGTTCCCGTCGCCACGACCACGAATTTAACGAAACCCGGAGTCGCCCGCACCGCGCCGGATGCATAAAGTGCCAGCATCGTCAGCAGCGCGCCGAAGGTGATGACGGTCGCCTGAATGGCGATGCCATGATATTGTTGATTGAGCGCGTTGGAAATGCCGCCAAGGGCAAAACCTTCAAGCACCGCATAAATCGGCGCGGTGATGGGCGCGGCGCGATTCACAAAAATGGTCACCAGCGAGATGATAAACCCCCCAATTAGGCCGCCCCACATCCACGGCGTCGCTGCTTCCGCGCCCTGGGTGGTCAATATGCGCCAAGTCCAGGCCGCCGACGCCATGGTCAAAAGCAGGAGGATGCCGGTCTTGTGGACCGTGCCGTTGAGCGTCATCGTCGCGCCCGTCGCATTCGAGCGGGTAAACGTGTCTTTGCGAAAAGCCGGATTGGATGTCTGGTAGAAGGCCATGGTAGGAACGAAATTAGGTTGTTCGAACGGTTAACCTAAAGGATCGCGGCAATTTCTGCAAGTAAAAGTCGGATGGTCTGTTCTGCTTAGGGATGCTGCTTCCGCCACAACCTCCAGACCAGGATAAACGAAGGCGTAAAGACTTTGGGCTCGCGGGCAATCCAGGAGTCAAAGTCGGCCGGCGAAATCCAGCGGCCCTCGGAAATCTCCGCCGGATCCGGGGTCGGCTCAATGTTTGTCGTCAGCGTGTAAATCCAGATAAACTCCCAGCCCGTCTCGCGGCAGGGGGGGTGCTTGGTGAAAGGCACTAAAGCGGGGAGCGGGGAGCGGGGAGCAGGGAGTTCAGTGCCTCCACGTTTGGGTTGTCTCTGGCTCCGAGCTCCCCTCTCCCTGCTCCCTGCTTCGAGCTTTGCCCCCTTTAGTCCCAGCTCTTCCTCCATCTCGCGGATGGCGGCGGTGTCGTAATCTTCGCCGGCGTCCACATGGCCCGAGCAGGAAGTCGTCCAGCGGTTCGGGTAGGTGTCCTTTTTGGCCGACCGGCGCTGGAGGTACACTTCGCCTTTGGAATTGAAGACGAGAATATGCACGGCCCGGTGGAGGAGGCGCTGGCGGTGGACGTCCGCCCGCGGCTCCTGGCGGAGGATGCGGTCCTGGTCGTCAACAACGTCGAAAAGTTCGGACATGGGGTGGGGAAGGATGAAGGATGAGGGATGAAGGATGAATCAGGGGGAATCTAGAATCAGGAAGCTGGAAGTTAGAATGTCGGACACCGAAAATCACCCGATGAGAGTGCGGGGCGGAAGGGGGAAGAAATTTTAGCGTGAAGGGAGAAAGACCGTGTTTCGAGTTCTTAGTTCCGGGCTAATGATTATTTAGTTACTGTCGCGATTATTATGGTGGTCTTGTATTCTAGATTCCAGATTCCAACTTTCAGCTTCTACTGGTGCCCATATTCCAGCTTCTTACTTCTAGCTTCTTTATCAGCCTCCTGACTCCTGTCTCCCTGCTCCCTGCTCCCCGCTTCCAATTCACGCGTTGCGAAAAATAAAATATGCCGCTCCGAGCAGGCACAGGCCCGCCCAGAGGTAGTCGAGTTTGAAAGGTTGGTTCATGTAGAACATGGCGAACGGCACGAAGACGGAAAGGGTAATGATCTCCTGCATTATCTTAAGCTGGCCGAGCGAAATGTTACCGGCAGTTCCAATCCGGTTCGCCGGTACCTGCAAAAGGTATTCAAACAGCGCAATGCCCCAGCTGACCAGCGCGGCGATGATCCAGGGCTTTTCCCGGAGGTTTTTCAAATGCCCGTACCACGCGAACGTCATGAAGACATTCGAGCAGACCAGCAGCAGGGTCGTTTGCCAAAAAGCGGCGTTGCGGAGGAGGAGATTCATGGCGGGAAGGGAGGGCCGAATTCTAAACACAATGCCGATGACGTGGCAAAACCAGAGTGTGCTTGAGGCGGACGCAGTTAAGTAGCGCTGAGCTTTAGCCAGCGCTTCTGGATGCAGTGACGATTGCTAAAGCGCTGGCTAAAGCTCAGCGCTACTTAACTGCGATGCTCGCATCAACCTACTTCTTCCCCTTCGCCTCGTCCTTGCCGTCGTCCTCATCCTTGTCGCCGCCTTCGGCGATCGCGTCCCCGCCGGCGACTGTGACTTTCTCCATGATTGTCTTTTTCAGTTCGGCGGCGATTTTCGGATTGTCGTCGAAATACTTCTTCGCCGCTTCGCGGCCCTGGCCGACGAGGTTGCCCTGATAGGCAATCCACGCGCCCTTCTTTTCCAAAATCTTATGCTCGATGCCGAGATCCAAAAGCGAACCGGAGCGGGAGATGCCCTCGTCGAACATGATGTCGAATTCGCATTCCGTGAACGGGGGCGCGACTTTGTTCTTCACGACTTTGACCTTCGTCCGGTTGCCGATGACCTTGCCCGTCGGGTCCTTGATTTGCGCCACGCGGCGGATGTCGAGGCGGCAGGAGGAGAAGAACTTCAGCGCACGGCCGCCGGGGGTGGTTTCCGGATTGCCGTACATGACGCCGATTTTTTCGCGGATCTGGTTGGTGAAGATGCACACGCACTGGCTCTTGCTGATGCACGCCGTGAGTCGGCGCATCGCCTGACTCATCATCCGGGCTTGGACGCCGACGGTGGCGTCGCCCATCTGGCCTTCGAGTTCCACTTTCGACACGAGCGCGGCCACGGAGTCGAGGACGACGACGTCAATCGCGTTCGAGCGGATGAGGGTCTCGACGATGTTCAGGGCGTCTTCGCCGGATTCCGGCTGCGAGACCATGAGATTGCCCAAATCCACGCCGACCAGCTTGGCGTATTTCGGGTCGAGAGCGTGTTCGACGTCAATGAAGACGGCGTTGCCGCCATTGCGCTGGGCTTCGGCGATCACCGACAAGCAAAGGGTCGTCTTACCCGAGGACTCCGGCCCAAAAATTTCCACGATGCGCCCGCGGGGGAGGCCACCGCAGCCGAGGGCGAGGTCAATGGCGACCGAGCCGGTGGAGATGCTGGAAACAGTCATCTTCGTGGCGTCACCAAGGCGCATGATGGTGCCGTCGCCAAATTGCTTGTTGATGGCGGAGAGGGCCAGTTCGATGGGGCGGTTGCCGCTTTTGGGAGCGGGGGTTTCGAGGGGTGCGGCTTTGGCCATGGGCGGTAAGGATGAAGGATGAG
>CAZLPS010000036.1:0-34774 GCA_964561455.1 uncultured Opitutales bacterium | reverse complement strand
ATGAGCCAGCCCGAACGGCATGCTTTTCAAGCCGAGGTGCGCCAGCTCCTCGACATCGTTGTCCACGCCCTCTACACCGATCGCGAGATCTTCCTCCGCGAATTGGTCTCCAACGCCTCCGATGCACTGGAGAAACTGCGCCACCTCCAGCTCGCCGGCGAGAAGCCTTTCGACGACAACCTCCCGCTTGAAATCAATATCGCGACGGACGACACCGCCGGAACGATCACCATCCAGGATTTCGGCATCGGCATGACTCGCGAGGAGCTGATCGAGAATCTCGGTACCATCGCCCACTCCGGCTCCAAGAAATTCCTCGAAGCCCTCAAGGAAAAAGGCGGCGCGGCCGAGGGCCTCATCGGCCAGTTCGGCGTCGGTTTCTACAGCGCCTTCATGGTTGCCACCGAGGTTAAGGTCTTTTCCCATTCCACCAAATCGGATGCCACCGGCGTCGTTTGGACCAGTGATGGTTCCGGGGAATATTCCGTCGAGCCCGCCGACGGCCAGCGCCGCGGCTGCAAAATCGTGCTAAAATTGAAGGACGACGCCAAGGAGTTCGCCAACGCCAGCCGTATCCGCGGCCTGCTGGAGCGCTATTCCAATTACGTGGCCTTTCCGGTCAACCTCAACGGCGAGCGCATCAACAAAATCGAGGCCCTCTGGCTCAAGCAAAAGAGCGACGTAACCCCCGAACAATACAAGGAATTCTACAAATTCCAGACCCACCTGCACGACGAACCGCTCGGTTGGCTGCACTTTTCCGCCGACGCCCCGTTGGCGCTCAACGCTCTCTTGTTCGTCCCCGGCCTCAATCCGGAAAAATTCGGCTTTGGCCGGACGCCCCCCGGCGTCGCCCTCTATTGCCGCAAAGTCCTCATCAGCCCCGAGCCCAAGGAACTTCTGCCCGAATGGCTCCGCTTTGTCCGCGGCGTGGTGGACAGCGCCGATTTACCCCTCAACATCTCGCGCGAAACGATGCAGGACAGCGCATTGGTGCAAAAGCTCAATCGCGTCATCACCAAGCGGTTCTTGAAGTACCTCGACGAACTTTCTTCGAAAGACACCGCAGCCTTCGAGAAGATCTACCTGCAGTTCCATCATTTCCTCAAGGAAGGCATCGCCAACGATTATGAACATCGCACCGCACTGGCCGGCCTGCTCCGCTTCGAATCCAGCACCCATCCGGCTGGGAAGCTGACTAGTTTCGCTGAATACATCAGCCGGATGGCAACCGACCAGAAGGACATCTACTTCCTCCAGGCCCGAGACCGGGACGCCGCTGACAGCTCCCCCTACCTCGAGGCCTTCAAGGCTCGCGGCTTGGAAGTCCTCTATTGTTTCGAGCCCATTGACGACTTCGTCATGTCGCAGCTCGGCAAATTTGATGACAAACCTCTCGTGCCCGCTGACCAGTCCGACTTGAAGCTGGCGGACTTGCCCGCCGCCGCTGGAGCCGAGCCCCTGCCCGCCGAAGCCCTTGCCGGGTTATGCGCCTGGCTCAAAGAAATCCTCGGCGAGTCCCGCGTTGCTTCCGTTGAAGGTGGTTCGCGCCTGGTGGACAGCCCCGCCGTTGCCTTGAATTCCGATTCCATGATCAGCTCGAACATGCGCCGCATCCTGCGCTCGATGAAGAATGACGATCAGGCTCCGCCGCCCTCCATCGTCTTACAGGTCAATCCGCTCCACCCGCTGGTGAAGAATCTGGATTCCCTCCGCGCGAAAGATGCAGTGCTCGCCAAACTCGTCGGTGAACAGCTTTACGAAAACGCGCTGCTGGCCGGCGGCCTGCTGGAAGACCCGCGCCGGCTCGTGCAGCATTCTTACGCGCTCCTCGAACGCGTCTCCAAAAACTGAATCCGCCCACTTCCAGCCGTCTGCATCTCGCGCGGGCTCCTTTTACGCGGTTCCTCGCCCGGGAAACCACCGACCATGGTGCCGCGCCCACCGAGCAGGGCCCGACATGGGTCCTCGCCCCGGTCGCCGACACCGAGGAGTTCTGCTTCGCGTATTTTACCCTGTTCAATCCCCTGGAAATTTCCGCCGAGGCCGTAAACGCCGCCGCCAAGGGCATTTTGGAATATTTCCTGGAAACCAGCCGGGAGGAGAAGTTTATCGGCCCTTGGCCGCTGCAATTTCGGGCCGATGACTCCATTCCCGGCCTTACCCGGCGCGTCTCGGCCGTACAGCGCATGTTCGAGGAATCGCTGACCAAGCGCCTCGCCCGGGTCTCCAAACTCTCCCGGCCGCAGCCGGATAGTCATATCGGGCCCCAGCGCGGCCTTTTCGCCTATTGGCGCGATTTCACCCGCTGCTGGGTCGCCCGTGATATCACCCTCGGCGGCCAGCGCCGCATGGCCGACGACCCCGCCGCGCCCTCGCGGTCCTATTTAAAACTCGAAGAGGCCTACGGTATCCTCGGCCGCCACCCGCAAGCCGGCGAATCGGTCGTTGACCTTGGCGCGGCCCCCGGCGGTTGGAGCTTCAGCGCCGCCAAGCACGGCGCCAGTGTCCTCGCCCTGGACAATGGGCCCCTGAAGGGAGCAGCCTTCGGCCATCCGTTGATTCAGCATGAACAAGTGGACGCCTTTGGCTACGCGCCGCCCTCCGGCAAGACGTTTGACTGGATGCTGTGCGATGTGGTGGATGACCCGGACAAAACCCTTGGTCTCCTCGACAAATGGGTCACCCACCGCTGGTGCCGCCGGTTCGTGGTCAATTTCAAATTTGGTCGCGCCGACCCGCTGCCGTTACTCCGTAAGACAACCGGCAAGGATTCTCCGATCGCCAAAGCTTGCATTAACCTGCATGCCCGCCATCTATTTCATGACCGCGAGGAGTTTACCCTGGTCGGGGAATTGCGGGATTAAGTTGGGGTGCAATTCTCAAACCAATTTGGCCGTTTTCCTTTCTCCTTGCGCGGCCAGAGCCACCGGACTACCAGTTCACCATGTTGGCAAAGCATCCCAATCTTCGGCTGGCCCTTCGCCTGGGCATTGGCACCGAAACTTTGCTCTGGCTTCTGTTGATGTTTATGGTCCGAGAAGAATCCGCCCGGCCGGACGATTCTTACTTTATATTCCTTCATTTGTTCGGTCGAAGCTTTGGCTCATTCACTCTCCACGATTTGCTTTCACCGTGGGCGGTCGTTTCCAGCATGGTCGCTTTTTCCCTGGCATACTTGGGGATATTGCTGCTCTGGCGGAAATTTCGGGGTTCGGGACGCGCTGGTATTTCGGATGGCCAGCCTTGACAGTACAGGGGCGTTAAGAAAAGCTTAAGCATCCCTGCCGCCCGTCCGATAAACCGTTAGCATGGGTCCCTTGAATAGTGCCGCGAACAACGTGGTTGATTTCGAAGAATCCAGCCCTTTGGTGCAGGATAAGGACCGCCGTATTCGCTTGCTTGCCACCTTTTATTCTCCGGTTTGGGAGCGGGCCTATCGCATCCATGAATTGCCGGACAGCATCAAACTGGCCCGGATTTTTATCTTTATCGTCGTTGCCGCCTTTTTGGCTTTTTTGATCAACGACTACCGATTCTTTGGCCTCTCGGCCATGATGGGTTGGATGGTCGCCCTGCGCTTGCTGATCGTCGGAGCTTCGTTCCTGGTGCTTCGTTTGATTCGCGACGGCATGCTCTACAGCAAGTTCGATTGGATTGTCATCACCTGGACCATGAGCACCAAAATCATTATGCTGGTGATGATCGCCACCCGCCCGGCCAATTATGTCGGTTACACCATGGTCACCGTCTTGACCATCCTGCTGACCTACTGGATCGCGCCGCTACCGCTGGTTTGGCGGGCGATCACCGCTTGGTTTATGACGGCGGGGGTATTGATCGTGGGTTTTTGGATTAATCCATGGCCGGACGAGACCACCACAATTACCGTCACCCTTTCCCTGATCCTCACCAATGTCATCGGCGGTGAAATGTGCCGGCAGCAGCAAATTTGGCGGCGCCGGCAGTTTTTGGCGCTCTGGCAGCAGCAAGAGTTGAGCGCCAATCTCGAACGCGCCATGGGGGAAATCAAAACCCTGCAGGGTATTCTGCCCATTTGCATGCACTGCAAGCGCATCTCTGACGATTTGGGACACTGGGAACAGATTGAGGACTATGTGCGCCACCATTCTTCGGTCCAATTCAGCCACGGCCTCTGCCCGGAATGCGCGCGCAGCCAGTATCCGGAAATTGACTGGGAAGACGCCCGCCGGCAAAGAGAGCAACGGGCCAAGGCGAATTCTAAGGGGCTGTAGGGCAAATCGGTCTTGGCATCATTTCGCTTCGCCCCAACGGGGCGAAGGAGACCAACCCAGGGTTGAGCGAAGCGAAACCCTGGGAACCCAGAATCCGGCTGACTCGCGCTCTGAAAGAGCGCAGGAACATCGCGATTCTTCCGCCCCTACAGGTCGGAGGTTTTTTCAGTATCGTACTCCCCACTTGCCGCTTGCGACCATGCGCCCTTCGCCTAGGCTTGCACCCTTCATGCCGCCTCCCTCTGCCGCCGCCGCCAGCAAGCCTCCCATGCGCCCCGTGACCCTCTGCGGGTTTAAAGCCGTGGCCGCGGCCTTTGCGCGCCGGCCCAAGTGCATCCAGCGCCTCTTCTTCGATTCCCCCATGGGGCCGCGCACCGGGGAAATGTGCTCCTGGCTGGCGGCCGAGCGCCGCATCTATCGCCAGGTCCCTCCCGAGGAATTGGAGCGCATCGCGGGCACGATTCACCATGGTGGCATCGTTGCCGTAACGGAGCGCCCCGTACTACGCGCCCCGCGCTTTGGGGAATTCGCCGAATGGCAGCGCGCCGGTGACCCGATCCTCATTCTCGACCGCATTGGCAACCCGCACAACCTCGGCGCCATCGCGCGCTCGGCGGCGTTTTTCGGCATCCCTCGCATGCTGATTGCCAAAAGCCCCCTGCAAGCCCAGCCCACCGACGCAGCATATAGAGTTGCCGAAGGCGGACTAGAACACGTCCAGATTTTCGAAGTTCCGTCGCTGCTGCCAATGGTCAAACAGATCCGCGAACATTTTCTGACCGTCGGCTCATCTGTCCACAGCGGCAAAAACCTCGAATCAGCCCGCCCGCCACGCGCCCCTGGCCGGCCCACCGCCCTGCTCCTTGGTAACGAAGAAATCGGCCTCGACCCCAAGCTCCAGGGGCAGTGTGAGCTCCTCGTTCGAATCCCGGGGGGCGGAGCCGTTGAATCGCTCAACGTCAGCGCCGCCGCGGCAATTTTATTTCATTGGGTGACGCTGGGAAGGCCGGTGAAGCAGCCGCAAGCTGATTCGGCCTGACGATTAGAGAGAGATTTTACCTCGCCTTATATTGGGCGGAACTCGAGGAACAAAAACTTGCCTCAATGACAACCCTGATGCTAAAGTGGCTGCAGTTTTTATGGGCTTTATCCAAAAATTATTTGCCCGGAGGAAAGTGCTTCACGCTCGGCCGGCTGATCTCGAAATGCAGCGAATTGCTTTTTCTGGAAATTCGGACGATTCATGCGGTTGTCTGCAATCAGTAAACAGCGACGTTGGCAACACTGAGCCCCAATTGCACACCGAGATCCAGAATATTGAATGCGAGGGGTGGAAGTTAATGTTGAGCCTGGTTCATAAAGCAGAGATTGAAAAATGCCAAGAGTTCGCACCCGGACTTGAATTCTCGCCCGCGCTGTGGTCGCAAATAATTACTCTTCCGCCATCTATCGCCCGGCTTAAGTCCGTTAAAAAGCTTTATCTATACGGAAGTCATTTGGTGCGAGTTCCTCCTGAAATTGGAGAAATGGTGAACCTTGAAGAATTTGACGCTTATAGATCATATCGATTGCATTGGTTGCCGTTTGAAATTTCCCGTTGCGCAAAGCTGAAACGCAGTCGGTTGAGCACTCGGGCCTTGTATGGAAATCGCAAATACCGACCGCCTTTCCCTCGACTTGGAGTGGAAGCTGTGAACCTAGGCGAAGCACCAGTAAACTGCAGCGTTTGCAATCAATCATTGCCTGGAAACAAATCTCTTCAAGTTTGGATATCATTGCGAATCGCCACAGATGTTATGCCACTGATGGTGAATGCCTGTTCGAAAGAGTGCATCGGTAGGCTTCCCACGCCTGAACAGGGATACGTTGATCATCCACACTGCGGAGGCCTCGAATTGAAACAACCACCCCGCTAATGTTGGATTTCGATTCATCGCTATCAAGGCTTCACTGCGGCCGGAGCGGGAGGCGCGGAAGTGGTTGAGTTGGTAGCCGCTTGCTTAGGCGGTGGCCTTGTGGCGATCGTCGAAGCGGGATCAGGCCGCACAGTTGTTGTGGACGCCGGCGTGGTCGAAGTGACTATCGTAGAGGCCGCCGCCCCCTTCGCCTCCGGCACAAACACCATGCTCCACGGGCCGCTCAGGCTGGTGACGAAGTCGGTAAGTTTTCCCTCTGTCGAGAACTTGACGATTTTATTGTCGCCGTAAATCACAACATACATGTCGCCTTTGGAATCGAAGGCGACCGCATTGGGGATGTTCTGCTTGCTGAGGAAGGGAGTGACCACGCCGGCGCTGGTTATTTTGGAAACCTCGCCGTTGTAATAGTTGGCGACATACAAATTCCCCGACGCGTCGAAGGCCAGGCCGTTCGGATTGGCCAGCCCTTTGGCGTAGGTGGACACCACCCCGGCGGGGGTGATTTTGGAAATCGTGTTGGCGTGCTCATTGGAAACAAAGAGGTTTCCTTCTTTGTCCCGCGTAACTGCGGATGGTTCATCCAAGCCGGTGGCAAACGTGCTGATGTTGCCCGCCGGCGTAATTTTGGAGACGGTGCCATTTTCCCAATTGGGGACGAACATGTTGCCCGAGGTGTCGAAGGCGACGCCGTAGGGGCCGTGCAAGCCAGAGGCGAAAATTGTCACCACGCCCGCCGGAGTAATGCGTGACACCGTGTTGCTGTTTTCGGCGGAGACGAACAAGTTGCCAGCCTTGTCAAAGCCCATGCCGTTGGGTTTGTTGAATCCCTTGGCTATGACCGTTTTCCTGCCCGCAGCATCAATTTTGACGACGGTGCCCTCAATGCTGTTGGTAACGTAAAGATCGTCCGCCAGCGCAGGGAATACCGCTAGAATCAGGCTGGTGGCAAACACCAGGAATGCACACACCCGCCGCCGACAAGCCTGGACGGTTAAATTGACCGAGCGCTGATTTAGCCACGTCATATGCGGGGTGAAATGGGTAAGGCAGAATGCTACCCATGGGCATGGGTAACAATCCCAAAATCGCCCCTGGCACATTTTCGCGATGGGGTAATTGACTCCGGATGGGCGCCGAATTCAGTTTGGCATGCTTTTCCATCGCCCATCCTGCGGTCTTCGGCACGAAGAACCCCACCCTGCCGCGCCTCAGTTGGAAGGTCATCGCCATGTGGTGGGTGGGTTCTCCATTACCGGTTTCGGGAGGCCCATCTAATCTCCACCCGGCAACCGTACCGGCTTACTTCGCATAAGCCGCTTGGGCGCCCTTGATGTTGCGCTTGGGTACCCAGGGCATCAGCGCGCGCAGGCGCTGGCCGGTCTTCTCGATCTGGTGCTTTTCGCCTTCCTTGAGGAGGCGGTTGTAGTTCTTCAAGCCGCCCTTGTATTCAGCCACCCACTGCTTCGTGAATTTCCCGGATTGGATTTCCTTCAAAATTTCCTTCATCGCGGCGCGCGACGCCTTGTTGATGACGCGGGGCCCACGGGTGATGTCGCCGTACTTCGCCGTTTCGGAAATGGAGAAGCGCATCCCCGAGATGCCGGATTCGACCATCAGGTCCACGATGAGCTTCAATTCGTGGAGACACTCGAAGTAGGCCATTTCCGGCTGGTAGCCGGCCTCCACGAGGGTTTCAAAGCCCGCCTTGACCAGCTCGCTGGCGCCACCGCAGAGCACGGCCTGCTCGCCAAAGAGATCGGTTTCGCATTCTTCCTTGAAACTGGTCTGCAGTACGCCCGCGCGGGTGCCCCCGATGCCCTTCGCCCAGCCGAGCGCGATTTGTTTCGCATTCTTGGTGGCGTCCTGGTGCACCGCGATGAGGGCCGGAACGCCCTTGCCTTCGAGGTATTGCGAACGGACGATGTGCCCCGGGCCCTTGGGCGCGACCATGATTACGTTCACGTCCTTCGGCGGCGTGATGAGCTTGAAATGGATGCAAAGCCCGTGAGTGAAGAGGAGGGTCTTGCCCGCGGTAAGATTCGGGGCGATGTCCGTTTCATAGACGCCGGGTTGGCGCATGTCCGGCACGCCGACCATGATGATGTCCGCGCGACGGACGGCTTCGGCAGCCGGGTAAACGGCAAAACCCTTGTCCTCGGCGACTTTCCAAGACTTGCTGCCAGGATAGAGGCCGATGATGACGTGGGCACCGCTATCCTTGAGATTCAGCGCGTGGGCGTGGCCCTGCGAACCGAAGCCGATGATGGCGAGGGTTTTGTTCTTGAGCACGCCGAGATCGGCGTCGTTATCAGTGTAGACTTTGGCGGGCATGGTGTTTTTAAGAAAAATGGTCTTTTGCCAGAATTAACGGGATTTATGGATTTGAATTCGGACAGAAGAAAATAGAAAATTTATTTGGGTGTATTCTGTTCATTCTGGCAAAAAAGGTTCACGCCCCGCGGGGGAGCGCGAGGTTGCCGGTGCGGGCGAGTTCCTTGATGCCGAAGGGCGAAATGATTTCGAGGAACGCCTTGATCTTGTTCTCATTGCCGGTGCACTCCAGCGTGATGGCGGCAGGGGTGACATCCACGACTTTGGCCCGGAAAATAGAGGCGATTTCGACAATCTCCGAGCGGGTTTCGCGGGTGCAATCCAGTTTGATCATCACCAGTTCGCGGGCCACAAACGCCTGGCCGCGGGAAAAGTCCGTCACTTCGATGACATTGACGAGCTTGTTGGCCTGCTTGACCGCCTGGTCGAGGGCAGTGCCGTCCGCAACGATCGTCACCGTAATGCGCGACAAGTCGGGATTCTGGGTCGGGCCGACATTGAGCGTCTCGATGTTGAAGCCGCGGCCGGAAAAGAGGCCGGCGACGCGTGCAAGGACGCCAAATTTGTTTTCGACCAGGATGGAGAGGGTGTGGCGCATGGGCGCAGATTCTCCTCGCTGGTGGACGGCACAGGATTCGAACCTGTGACATCCTGCGTGTAAAGCAGGCGCTCTAACCAACTGAGCTAGCCGTCCTCCACCGGGGGAAGGGGATCATTGTTGCGAGTCGGCGCGGGGAGGCAAGCTGATAAGGTAACGAAAGGTCGCAGGGGTTGCAGGGCGGTGAGCACATCGCGCACGGCCAGCCCGCGGACAGCCAGAATCTGCGCCCATGGCCGACCGAACAGGCGACAAATGCGGTTTATTGCAAATTAGCCCCCGCCCGTCAGACACTTCGCTCTAGCCACGCCCATCGGCGCCGTTTGCCCCAACCCCCACCACCCTAATCCCTGGTTTCACGGCTTATTTTCCGGTACAACTTCCGTGACCAAATCAGTATGGGCGGGTATGGTGAAGGGCCGGCCACCTACCTGGCTCTTAAAGGTGGGCTGATAGATATAGAACATGTTAAGCCCGCCAGTCTTTAAATTGGCCTTCAATTCGTCCATTGTCGTGATGGGCTTCTTGTTTACCTCCATAATGACCGCCCCCGAACGAAATAGGTTAAAATAGGGTGAGTTGGTCTGGACTTGGGTGACAATCAAACCCTGAACATCTGACGGGACGACGTCCATGCCACTGGCGTTATGCAAATCTTCGGTCAGCGGCGTTATCGTAACGCCGGTTAGCAATTCGCCATTGTTGCGCGCCGGGGCGGCAGTCGGCGCCGGGCTTACCGTCGCAGCAGTGGAACCGCCGCCATTATCGGCATAGAGCACGGAGCGGTCCGCCAGCACGACTTTAACATTTTTCGGTTGTCCGTTACGCAAAACCGTCAGGTTGACGGCCGAACCGGGGTCAGCCAAGGCAACAAGATAGCGCAGTTTGCCCGTCGAATCCACTTCGTTGTCGTTGACTTTCAGCACTACATCATAACGCTGCAAGTCCGATTTCGCCGCCGGGGACCGTTCGTCAATTGTGGTCACAATCGCGCCGTGGGTGTTGGGCATGCCCATCGCCAGTGCAAGATTATGATCAATGTCTTGCGACCCGACGCCGAGCACACCGCGGTGGACGGTATTGCCATTGATCAAGTCGTCCGCCACATGGCGCGCCAGATTGGAGGGCACGGCGAAACCGATGCCAATGCTCCCGCCCGCACGGCCGGCGGACAATATCTCGGAGTTCAAGCCAATGAGGCGGCCCTCGGCATCCACCAGCGGCCCGCCGGAATTTCCTTCGTTGATGGAAGCGTCCGTCTGAATGAAATTTTCAAAGTGAAGTTTCGCTTGGGTGGGGTCTTCCGACGAATTCACCTGGCGGCCCATGGCCGAAACGATGCCGTGGGTCACAGTCAGACCGACGTCCATGGGATTCCCGATCGCGAATACGATGTCGCCCACATGCAGCTTGTCGCTGTCCGCCATTTTGATGGTCGGAAGATTTTTCGCCTCAATTTTCAAGAGGGCAAGATCGGTGGCCTCATCGCTGCCGATGACCTTTGCCGAAAACTCGCGGCCATCGGGCAGTTTGACCAGTATGGCGTCAATGCCAAATTGGGCGTCCGTAACCACATGGTGATTGGTGAGAATATAGCCGTCCGCAGAAATGATGCAGCCTGAACCCACGCCGAGGTACCAATAGTCGGTGGAGTCGGGACCGGACCAATCCGGCTTGTTGGGAGGCAGCAGTGCGAGACCACCACCACCGCGGCGCCCGCGACCACCCCGGCCAGTTCCGCTGGGGGGAGTCGCACTTGGTGGGCCGCTTAAGCCTGGATCAGTACTGGCTGGCGGGGTGGCCGCCGGGCCATTTCCTGGGGCACCGGGGGCGCCGCGACCGCCCCGTCCGGTGCCACTCCCTCGTGCAGCGGAAATTTGCAGCAGATCGGGATTTGTTTTCGTGGACGGGTAAACGCCCACGACCCCCGGAGTGACTTTGTCGAGCATGTCCCCATAGCTCGTCAGCTGGCTTTGATTACTACGATTGAGCGCCGCCGCATCAAAAGTATAATTTATCGCCGGCGGCTTGGACAGTTGCGCTGCAGTGCCCTTGTCGGCAGTGGCCGAAACCGGCGCACCAGTGGACCACACAAAAAACATCAACCAAATTGCGGTTAGGGAAACGATGCAGGAAGTATGAATGCGTTTCATGAAGTCGAATTGTGGCAGAATTTGAATAACCTACCAACCCAAAAAATGCGCGAAGGTTCCGGCATATTTGCCCTGCACCGGCCCTTTTATGCAAAAGTTTCGTCACGGCTCCACTGACTCGACGCTGGAAGCGGGTCCGCCCCGTCGGGGATGAAGCAAAAGCGCTGCCGCATAGAAAGTCACGGCCCAAAGCACGATGGTCGCGCCTGTTGGCGTATCCCAATAATACGAAGAAACCAACCCGCCTACGCCGGCGGCAACGGCCAGGGCCACGGACCAGGCAAGGTATTGGCGCATATCGCGCGCCAGCAGCCTCGCCGCGGCGGCAGGCAAGACGAGAAACGCGTTAATCAGCAGCAACCCAATCCACGGGATGACCAGGGTAACCGCGACCGCGACCAACACGGCAAATCCCACCTGCATCCACACGACCCTAATACCGCGGCTGCCCGCCAGCGAAGCGTTCAACCCGGTGAGCGCCAGCGCATTGAACCAGCGTAGCGCCAGTCCCATCGTGATGAGCAAAGTCAGGGCG
Organism: uncultured Opitutales bacterium; assembly: GCA_964561455.1. GTDB lineage: Bacteria > Verrucomicrobiota > Verrucomicrobiia > Opitutales > JABDGR01 > JABDGR01. The sequence continues at coordinate 22,982 of CAZLPS010000036.1, read as the reverse complement.
AGGCCAGTCAGCCCGTTTTCGGTTATGCTGAGCACATCGCCAATCAAATAATTCAATAATTGTTTGGTTTGCCCGTGGCGCGACAGAAGCATGATACCCAGGGCCACGGAAAAGGCCATGAATACGCCCAGCACCGTGTCCGCTGCCGCGCGGGAACGCCGCTGCACCCAGGTCATGGCCAGAGCGATGACCACCGCCCAAATCAACATGGCCCACCACGGCTGGGTCAAGCCCGCGACCACTCCGATACCCAATCCAGCAAGGGCCGCATGGCCGAGTGTGTCCGAGAAAAACACGAGTCGCAACCCCACCACCTGGGTGCCAATGACGGCAAATAATGGCGCCGCCAGCAGGACGGCCAGCAGCGCCAGGCGCACAAAGCCATGCTGCGCCCAATCCCAGGGGAGCCCGCCGATTACTTGGTGCCAGAATTCAAAAAGATAAGCCATGTCGAATAGATGTCGGGACGCTATTTCGTTTCTTCTATTTTCCTTTCTCCCACCTTGCTAGAATATCCATTTTCCAATTTTCGAAGCACCTCCGCCGGCGGCCCCACCGCCAGCAGGCTGCGGTTTAATAAGAAAACGCGGTCGGCCACGCGCGCCACCGCCGCCAAGTCATGAGAGACGAGCACCACGGCCATGTCAAAACGACCCCGCAGCCGCGCGACAACCTCATAAAACCGCTCCAAGCCGGCGGCATCCAGTCCCTGCTGGGGTTCGTCGAGCAGGAGCAAATCCGGTTCCGGCAGCAACGACAGCGCCAGCAGTACCCGTTGCAGTTCGCCCCCGGATAAATCGCCCAGCCTGCGTTCCATCAGGTGGGCGGCATCCACCTCCGCCAACGCCGCTCCCGCGCTGGCCCGGACCGTGGCGGAAAGGCCAAAAAAAACCGGACGATGCCCGGCCCCCAGGGCAAACAAGTCCGCAACCGTCAGCGGGGCGGCGCGGTCGAACGCGAGGCGTTGGGGAACGTAACCGACTACCAGGCGGCGCAAAGGGTGTCCCGGCCCACCATGGAAATGACAATGACCCGAGTAGGGGATTTCGCCGAGCAGGGCTCGCAGCAGCGTGGTTTTGCCCGCGCCATTGGGGCCAACGAGCGCTGTAATTTCACCACAGCGCAAATCGAACGTGAGGTCGTCCAGCACCAATTGCCCCCCCAAGCGCACACACAGATTATGCACATGGGTCAGACATGCCCCGCACGGGGCGTGCGGGGCAGAACTGGATGAAATGGGTGCAGATTCGGACATGATTCATAACCCCGACGAAACTTTACCGGAATTCTTGTCCATGCCGAGGGCCACACGCAACATCGCAAGATTCTTCGCCATGGCCCGCAGATAAGCTTCACGGGCGGCGGCGGGTTCGAGCGGACCACCCGTGCACGTATCAAGGCTGAACAGCGGCAAGCCCAATTCACGGCTCAAAATGTCGGCGGCGGGGTTCCGGGAATCAAGTTCCGTCAACAATGCCACCGGTCCGGACGCCGCGTGAATGCGCGCGGCGACATCCGCCAGTTCGCGCGGACTCGGATTCTGCCCCGGCGCTGGCTCCATCACGGCGACGATTTGCAAATTCAAGTCTCGGGCCAGATAGGGCATGGAATCGTGGAACACCACAATCCTACGCACTGGCGCAGCCGCGAGTTCAGCGCGGCACTGCTCCGCCATTGCCGCCAGCCGGGCCTCGTACACTCCCGCATTTTTTTGATAACTCGCGGCGTGGGTGGGATCGTACTTCGCCAGGGCCGCGGCGATGGCCCGGACTTGGTTGACCGCCAGCAACGGCGACACCCATACATGCGGGTTGATGGCGCCGCCAGTTTCAAGTTTTTCCACGGTGGCGCTGGCATCCACCACCTGCAGATGGGGACATTGCTCCGCCACCTTGTCCAGAAATCCTTCGAGGCCCGCCCCATTGATGATGAAAACCTTGGCCGCGTCCAGGGACTTAACGTCCCCGGGCGAAAGCTGGTAATCTTCCGGGCACCCAGTGGCCGTCGACACCAGGTTCGTCACCTGCACACCCGGGGTTTCGCCAACCACGTTCAGCACGTCCACGTAAAGTGGATAGAATTCCGCCACAACGCAAAAAGCTGGCGTCGCTGGCGGGGCAATCGTCCTCTCACCGCAAGCGGACAGCAGCGGCAATATTGAAAGCACGGCGGTGACCCAAGCCTGGCGGTTGATTCTCCAGTAATCCATTGCGCAACTATTCCACAAACGCAAAATAGTTGCAATAATAAAAGTTACTGTGGTCCCGTCGGCGGAGACGGCAGCATGACGGTAAAAACACTGCCCTCGCCCGGCGTACTGCGGGCGCTGATGGTCCCCTCCATCCGCTCCAGGAATTCACGGCACAGCACCAAACCCAGTCCGGTGCTGCGCTCCCCGGACGTGCCGGGCTTGCTCACGAGGGTCGCCCCCGGGACCAGGAGATTGGCCAGTTGCGCGGCGGGAATCCCTTCGCCGGTGTCACTCACCTCACCCGCCACCCGGCCATCCCGCAGCAGGCAGCGCATAATCACGGTGCCGCCGGCAGGAGTAAATTTAATGGCATTCGAAAGCAGATTCCGAAAAACCGCATGCAGCATGCGCCGGTCTCCCCAGGCATGGATAGGTTGAAGTTCCAAGCCCACGGCGACGCCTTTTTGCTGGGCGGACTGGCTGAACAATTCCGCCAACTCCGTCAGCAGGCCGGGTAGGTTGACGCGCTCGGCGCGACATTCCATCCGGCCGGTTTGCAGTTGGGACCACTCGAGCAAATTCTCCAGCAGCTGGTACAGGTTGCGGGTGGACTTGGACATTTCTCCAGCAGCCTCCGCCACTTCGGCCGGCGTGAATTCCGCCAGGTTGCCGGCCAGCGCTTCACACAAACCGAGTAATCCAGCCAGTGGACTGCGCAAATCATGCGCGATGATGGAAAAGAACCGGTCCTTGTCGGCGTTCAGGCGAATCAAGTCCGCCGCCTGCCGTTCCGCGCGCTGGGTGGCACTGTGCAATGCCAGATGGGTGCGCACGCGCGCCACCAGTTCCGCCTGGCGGAAAGGCTTGACGATGTAGTCTTGCGCGCCCTCCCAAAAGCCACGCACAATATTTTCCTCGTCCGTCAACGCCGTAATAAAGAGCACCGGCAAATCTTTCGTCGCCGGTTCCGCGCGAAGGCGGCGGCAAACCTCAAACCCATCCATTTCGGGCATCATCACGTCGAGAAGTACGAGGTCGGGCAGCCGCTGATTGATGAGATTAAGCGCCTGTTCGCCACGCGTGGCAGCCGCCACCGACCAGCCCTCCGCCCGCAATAGCGGCCCGAGCACCCGCAGGTTCGCCTCGGTATCGTCCACGAGCAGAATGTAGGGCTTGCGGGTCTGCGGCATCGGGAAAGGACCCGATCCAATCACCGGCGGCCATCCGGTGCAAGTGCGACTTTGCGGTCAGCGGCGCCCTGCCGCAAACGGGTTGCCAGTTGCGGGAAATCACCCAGCGAATGGGTCATTTCTTCAACCTCGAAGTCGCGGGCCAGTTCCGCCAACCGGCTTCCATAATCGCGCAAGACACCCGGAGTGTCATCGCCCGCAGCGCCAGCCAGTAAGGCACCAAATTGCTCCACGTCCTCAAACAAGGGAGCCTGCAGCAGCATTTTCCACGTCGTGAACCACCGGCCTTGGGCCTGCTCGGCGCAATACTGCCAGGCGGCCATGGCGGCGGGCGACAAGGGCGGCTCCGCGGCAAATTCTGGCGAATTGCCGGGCGTCAGGAAACCGGGGAAATCAGTTTCAGCAGAAGTCGTTATTGGAGCCGTAATAGTCCCGTCATGCTGCACATTGGGAATTGTCAGTCGAAACACACTGCCAACGTTGACTTCACTTGAGGCCAGCAGGGTGCCACCCATGAGCTCGGCGAGGCGGCGGCTGATGCTCAAACCCAATCCCGTCCCGCCGTATTTACGGGTGCTTTGACCGGCACGTTGTTCAAACGGCATGAACAACCGGTCCAGCTGATCCGCGGGAATTCCGACGCCCGTATCACGAACCTCAAAATGCATGCGGCAACGTCCGTGTCCTTCCGTTTCAACCTCCACCCCCAGGACGATATGACCGCGTTCGGTGAACTTGAGCGCGTTGCCGATCAAATTGAACAAGATCTGGCGCACCCGCACTTCATCAAGTTCAAAACGGCCGCTGACCGGTCCATCGAATTGCACGGCAAGGCCCAATCCTTTCTCCTCTGCCTTGAGCGAAAAGAATTGCCGCATTTCCCCCGCCAGGGCTCGCACGTTTACCGGCCCGGGCTGGAGTTCCAGCCGGCCGGCCTCGACCTTGGAGAGGTCCAGCAAGTCGTTTATTAATTGCATTAAAGTCTGACCGCTGGAAAAGATGGCTTGGGCCTGTTTCTTCATCGCCGGATCGCGCAAGTGGCGCTGCAGCATTTCCGCGAAGCCGAGAATGGAATTCATCGGCGTCCGAATTTCATGGGAGATGTTCGCCAAAAATTCAGATTTCGCCCGGTTCGCCTGTTCCGCTGCCGCTTTAGCGGATTGCATCTGCGCTTCCGCCAGTTTGCGCGCGGTGATGTCCACCGCCATGCTCATAAAACCGCGGGCGCGCTCGTCCACCCGGTTCAACGCCGTGGTGGACAAAAACACCGGTATGCGGGTGCCATCTTTGCGGATGTAGGTCCACTCCCGTTCGTCCGCCTGCCCGCGCCGGGGCAAGTCAACGAACGCTTCAATGTTTTGTATGCGGCGCCCGGTTTCCGCGGATAACGCCTCCGCCCGCGCAGCTACCTCGGCGGGATCGTGAAACAAGGCGGGGGTGCGGCCCAGGAGTTCCTGTTCCGTATATCCCAGCAGGCGTTCGGCGCCGCGATTGATACTCTTGATCACGCCGTTGTCATCCGTCACGACAATGGAAAAATTAGACCCGTCCAACACGGATTTTTGAAACGCCGACAATTCCGCAGTGGCCCGCAGGGTTCGGCGACGCTGCGCGGCTACGGCGCCCAGCACCATCGCGGTTCCGGCGGCGCAGACCACGAAGATTTGCAGAACGATCAGCAATTGGCTGGGATCTTCGCCCAAAATGCCAAACGGCGTATAACCGGCCACGACGCAACCGAGCGCCGACAGCACCACCACCACGATGGCGGTGGTTAACGCGCGCGCCTCCAGCCGCAGGCCGGCCCAAACCAGCAATGGAAATGGTAAAAAAGTCAACGGCATCTCAGAAAGATAATCCGCCACCGTCGTGACCGCGAGGAGGACAAAAAGCAGCGCAGTTTCGCCCCAGGAGGCCTCGCCTTCTCCCGTGGTCGAGGGTTGCACCCAATTCAACACAAACGAGCCAAAAACCGCGACGCCCATGGCGATGCCAACGAAATTGGTGGTCCAGTCCATCGCGAAATCCTGGCCGGAAATCTTGCCGAGCAGCCAGAGAGTGCCGACCGTCCACGTCGTCGTCAGGACGGCCCGCACAATGGCGCCCCACCAGAGAAAACCGAGAACACTGCGAATTGAGCCAAAGTCAATACGTTGTCCGACAAAGCGGCGCACCAGCCAGACGCCAGCGAGGCTCAGCGCAGTCCCGCCCCCCGGCACAATGAAGGTTTCAAGCCAATTGTGGCTGCCCTGATATTGGGAAATCATCCCCGTGACCAACATGGCGGGCCAAAACCGGTAGCCTCGCCAAAGAATGATGGCAAGGGTCACCCCCGACACAGGCCGGACCGGTGTAATGTTATCCTTGATCTGGCTGCTGGCAAAGATGAGGCCGATTTGCTGCAGCAAATAGAAAATTACAAAATAGAAAGTTACCTCAATCAGGTACCGGAGCCGCGCAGGCAAACCGGCCCAAGAGGTTTTCAACAATGCGATCTGTGCCTGCATGACCCAGTCAAACTAGCAGAAAATAACGGCGCGATGCACGCACAAAATCCCGCCCCGGGCCGGCGCTCGTATCGTCTTGTCAAACGGACGTTCGAAGGTATATCTTGGTTGGTTATATGCCCGAACATTCCGCGCCCTTGTTTCCCTGGCTGCAAGAACGCTCCGCCGGTATTTTGCTGCATCCCACGGCGTTGCCGGGACCGTTCGGCATTGGCAACTTGGGGGCGCCGGCGCTCCGCTTTGTGGATTTTTTGGCTGACACTCATACTCGCTACTGGCAAATCTGCCCGCTGGGACCGACGGGATATGGCGATTCGCCCTACCAATGCTTCTCCGCTTTTGCCGGTAACGCGTATTTGGTGGATCTCACCCCACTGCTCGAACGCAAGTTGCTAACCGAGGATGAGGTTGCCCCTTTGCGCGCGCTACCGCACCTGCACGCTGACTTCGGCCAGCTCTATCATCACTTTTGGCCGGTGTTGCGCCGGGCCTATGAGCGGTTTATTGGGGAGCTTCACGTTTTGGCGGATTACGGCGACTTCGACCAGTTTCGCGCGGCCCACCACGGCTGGCTGCACCCCTATGCCCTGTTCTCCGCCCTTAAACAACATTTTGGCGGACAACCCTGGCAGACCTGGCCGCCGGAATGGCGCAGTTACCGGGCCGCATTAAGCAGGCCGTTGACGCCCGAATTGGTCCACGCCGTGGGAGCCCAGCAGTTTTTTCAATTTCTATTTTTCGCCCAGTGGCGGAAATTGCGCGATTATGCGCATCAGCGCGGCGTCGGCATCATCGGTGACATCCCGATTTTTGTCGCGTTGGATAGCGCAGACGTTTGGGCCACCCCGGAGATTTTCCAACTCGACCACCGCACCGGCCAGCCCTTGCGCGTGGCGGCGGTGCCACCGGATTATTTTTCGCCGCTCGGCCAGTTGTGGGGCAACCCGCTGTATGATTGGCAGGCCTTGCGCGCCCGCCATTATGACTGGTGGATCGAACGCTTCCGGTCGAACTTTGAACTTTACGACATCATCCGGTTGGACCATTTCCGCGGTTTCGAGGCCTATTGGTCCGTGGATGCCAAGGCAGCGGACGCCCGCGAAGGGTTTTGGGAAAACGGCCCCGGCCTGCCCTTCTTCAGGGCACTCAAGGAAAAAGTGCCGCAGGCGCGGATTATCGCCGAGGACTTGGGCTTCATCACCGAAGGCGTGCTCGACCTGCGCGACTCGACCGGGCTGCCGGGCATGGCGGTTTTGCAATTTGCCTTCGGCAGTGGCTCGGATAATTTTTATCTCCCGCACAACGTGAAGCCAAACAGCGTCATTTATTCCGGCACCCATGACAATGACACGACGCTCGGCTGGTATAATGGCGCCGGCCCGGTGATCCAGGACGAATTTCGCCGCTATCTGCGTTCCAGTGGCGAGGCGCCCCATTGGGATTTGATTCATGCGGCCTACAAATCAGTTTGCCGCCTGGCCATTACTCCCCTCCAGGACGTGTTCGGCCTCGATGCCACCGCCAGGTTCAACACCCCGGGCACCGCCGCTGGAAACTGGCAATGGCGCTTTGCGGACACGCAACTGAATTACGCCTGGGACAATTTGGCGGGTTATATGCGGGAGCTCTCGGACAACTCGGGCCGCCAGCCGCCGCGACCGGGTTCCGCTCAGTGGGCCAAAAATTCCGTGATTTGAGGGATGAATTCGGCGCCCGCATCTTCGAGCAGATAATGGCCGGCGTCAGGAAACTTGTGCACCGTGGCCGTTGGGAAGCGCTTGCGCCATTCGGCCAGGTAAACCGGCGTAAAACAAAAATCACGCATGCCCCAGCCGATGAGCATCGGCTTGGTTTGAAGTTTTACCAATCCCGCTTCCAGTCTGCGCAAAGCGGGGAAGCTGGGATGGCCGGCCTCCAACGGAATGTCCTCAACGAAGCGCTGGACGGCGACGCGGTCGTGCCAGGACCGATAAGGCCAAAGGAACCCGCGTTTGACGGCAGCCGGCAGCGGACGGGAAACGGCCATAAACGCAGCAGTACCGGCAAAGCCGTTCAACCCGCGCACCAGAAACGGGCCGACCACCGGCACACGGCAGATGCGGATGCGCCAGGGGCAGGGGCCGGCGAAGGCGGCCGTGTTCATCACCACCAACTTCCCCACCCTGTCACTAAACTGTTCGGCCACGGCACTGCCGATGGCCCCACCCCAGTCGTGGACGATGAAATGCAGCTTTGGCTGGGAAACGTTACCGACCAGCTTGGCCAGGTTCCCGATGTGGTCGGCCAGGCGATAGGAAAAATCTTGGGGCTTATCCGATAGTCCGCAGCCGAGATGGTCAAGGGCCAGCACTCGAAATTTCGGCGTCAGCGCTTTAATCACCTCGCGATACATGAATGACCAGGTCGGATTACCGTGAACACAAATGACTGCGGTATCGGCATTAGGCGGTCCTTCATCCACATAGTGGATGCGCCCGGCGGAGGTTTCCAGCCAGTGCGGCGCAAAGGGATACTGCGCGCGCACGTCGGGCGGAAGTTCAGGTGGGGCGCTCATGGAAGCAACAAGGTTACCATTGCAGGGCCATCATCTGGCAACTCAATCCACTGCCAATGCCAAGGAGCGCAACTTTCGCGCCGGGGCGGATGCGGCCTTCCTCGACGGCGCGGGTGAGGGTCAGCGGTAGTGAAACCGAGCCGACGTTGCCCAGCCACGCGAAGGTGGAGAAATCTTTGGCGTCGTCGAGGCCGAGCCTTTCGAAGAGCCGACGTTGATGGGCCTTGCCGACTTGGTGGCAAATGACCGTATCGGGAGTATTGGCGTCCCAGCCGGTTTCGGCTTGGAAACGCTCCCAGCACCGCGCAGCGACGGTAATTCCCGCTTCAAGCAGGGCCTCGCTGTCGGTTTGCATGTCGAGCCCGCCGCCCGCAGTGTCACCTTCACAAAGATTGCTCGCGGAGGTGTCGGTTTCCACGACACTGGCCAAGAGCCGGGGCGAGTTGGCGGGCGCCAAATCCTGATGCACCACGAGCGCGGAAACGGCACCGGCGCCTATCGTAAGGTTGGCGAAATACGATTTAATCTGCTGGCGGTCGAGCGTACCGTCGTTCAGGCGGGCGATGGTGCGCTCGACAAGCGGGCGGCCGTTTTCGCCGGAGACCAGCAGCGCACGACGCACCTGGCCGCCGTCAATCATCGAGGCCGCAGCGGCGAGGCCGTTCACAAACCCAAGGCAGGCGTTCGATAAATCAAAAATCTGCGTGTGCGGACCGAGGCCAATTAATTTATGGACGTAGGCAGCCGTGGCGGGCTCGAGCCGGTCGCGGCAGACGGCGCAATGCGCGAGTAAATCAATTTCCCGCGGGTCCGCGTTGGTTTGCTCGAGCAGCTTCTTCCCGGCGGCAGCCGACGCTTGTGAGGGCAAGAATGCCCCCGGCCAGAATCGCCGCTCGCGAATCCCGGTCATCAATTCGAGGCGGCCTTCGGGCAACCGCAGACGCTGGTAGAGGGGCGCAAGTTTCGCCTCGAGCGTCGCGGAGGTCCAGACTTCCGGCGGCAGTTCGTAGGCGAGCGCGGCGATGGCGGCCGAGGAAAACTTCATGGCGTGGGCACCGCGCCGGGCGCAACCGGCCGCGTGGCCGCGCGCACGACCTCGCGGTCGAAATAGTTCCAATCGAGCCCGGCGTTGACCACGAGGCCGTGACCATTGATGCCGCTGGCACGCGGGCTGAGGAGAAACACGATGGCGTCGGCGACTTCGCGGGTTTCGAGCGCGCGTTTGCGGTAAGTGAGTTTTTCGGCGAAGAGGTAGTGGTCGAGGTAACCGGGAATGCCCGCGGACGAACTGGTCTTGAGCGGCCCGGCATTCACCGTGTTGAAACGCACCTCGGTATCCGCGCTGAACGATTTGGCGAGCTGGCGGACCGAGGAATCGAGAGCCGCCTTGATGGGCGCCATGTAGCCGTAGTTGTCGGTCGTCACCTGGGAAGAAATGCCGATGGCCACGACTGAGGCGTCGCGGCGGAAAAGCGGCTTGAAGGCGCGGGCCAGTTCGACGAGTGAGAAGCAGGAGATGGCGCAAGCCTGCATGAAATCCTTGCGCGAAGATTCGTGGAACGGCTTTACGCCTTCGAGGTAATTCGCCCAGGCGATGGAATGGAGCAGCCCGTCAAAGGGGCCGTAGGGGGCAGCGGTCACAGCAAGGGCGGGAATTTGGGCCTCGTCCTCGACATCGCAGACCAGCACGGTCTTGCCTGCCAGATGTCTGGCGAGCGATTCTTTCCGGGCGGGTGAGCGGACGCTGTAAATGACCTTAGCGCCCTCGGTCTCGAGGGTCTGCGCGACGTGCCAGGCGACGCTTTTCTTGTTGGCCACGCCGGTGACCAAATAAGTGCGTCCTTCGATGCCGAGGAATGCCATGGGGGGATTGTCGGAGTTTTTTGACAGAATTAACAGAATTAAGAAAACTAATTTTCCAAAGCAGATGACCGCTAATTCTGAAAAATTCCGTTAATTCTGTCAAAAACTGCCTTATTCAGTCTCCCCCTGCGGTAGCAGCGCCAGCGCAAATTCGAGCGCCAGCACCGGCTTCCCGTCCTTGCGCAACACCCCGCGCAAGAAATGGAATTTTTGCACCACTTCCTTTTCGGTAACCTCGATTTCAATGGTGTCACCGGGTTTGACCATGCGCTTGAACTTGGCCTCGCCAATGCGCGAGAGCACGGGCGTCAAGCCCTCGGCGCTGTGACCCTGGGCGATGAGCTTGCGGACGAGAAACACGGCGGCCGTCTGGAAGGCGGCCTCGCAAAGAATCACGCCGGGAGTAATGGGGTTTCCGGGATAGTGGCCGGCATAAAAATACTCGTCTGCGCGAAAGGTGCGCCGGGCAATGAGGCCGTCCGGGCGCTCTTGAACAATTTCGTCCACGAACAAAAACGGCGGGCGGTGCGGAATGGCACGGTAGATTTCGTTCATAAAGCGAAGAGGAAAATATAAGGCGGAGGACAGGGCCGCGAGGTTAGAATCGTCAGCCCACAGGAGCATTTCCGGCGGCTCGGGCCTGACTCTTCCCCACCAACAAAAACGTATCCACCTTGCTCGCCGTAATGACGCCGTAGTTGATGGTGCCCAGCCAGCCGGACATGATAATTCCCACGGAACCGGCGTGATACATGCCGGGAATTTGCTCGGGCAGTTCCATCGAGACCTTGAGGCCCTCGAATTTAGTGCCGAAAGAGGTGCCGCCCCAGTGGCGGACGTAGCGCTGCACCGTGCGCGGCGTGGCGGCTTCGAGCCAGTCAATTTTTTCACGCACACCGGGAATGAACCGTTCGAGGCCAGCGACCGATTCCTCAATGAGGCGGGCCTTGTGCTTCGCGTAATCCTCGTCGGAAAGATTCGCCCAGTCCTGCCAGCGGGCGTTGATGGAGGCGACGACCGCGTAGCGCGGCATTTTCAAGTGCGGCCGGGTGTCGGGGTAATAGACGGAATAGGTGCGGCTGGTGGTGTGGAAATCGGTCAGCTCGGTGCTGGTGAAATTCGGGGCGTCGGAGGTGAAGACAAGGTCGCCGATGTGCGGGATGGTTTCCCCTTCGCGAATACCCATGTAGACCTGGCAGGAACTGGAATTGATGCGCACGGCTTCGGCCTCGGCGCAATAAGCCGGCGGAAGATTTTCGCGGCCCACCAAGTCAAAGAGCGTGTTCTTGATGTTCGAATTCGAGACCACGGAGCGGCAGCGAATTTCCCGGCCGTTGACGATGACCCCTTTGACCCGCGGGCGGCCATCCGGGCCGGGCTCCGTGAGCACTTTTTCGACGAGACAACGGTGACGAAGGTCGGCGCCATTCTTGCGGAGTTCGGCGGCCATGAGCCCGATGAGCAAATCCGTGCCGCCGCGGAAAATATACACGCCCTTGCTCATGAAATTCGAAAAAACGATGCCATAGGTGATGGCAGGGTCGTCGAGCGTCGAGCCGTTGGCGTAGGCGATGGGCTCGAGCAGCAGGCGGTGGACATCGCCGCGGCCGGGGAAGAATTCCTCAAACAGCTCGCGCGTCGTGCGCTGATCGCGGTCGTAATAATTCATCTGCCGCAGATGGTCAAAGAAGGCGGTCACACGCTCGGCGGGGACTTTAAAATGGTCGGTCAATTGACGGGTGAAGTCCTCGCGGTCAAACGTCGTCTGCAGATTAAACTGCGGATTGACGAACCGGATGTCGTGGAGCTGGCCGATGCGGTCGGAGATTTCCTTCGTCCAATATTTTCGGCACGATTTGATCATGCCGATGGGAAACCCATGGAGCGAAATGTCGAAAATATGGCCGCGTTTGCGGGTGAACCACGTCGCCAAACCGCCAAATTGGTAATGATGCTCCAAAATCAGTACGGACCGGCCCAATTTCGCCAAATAATTCCCCGCCGTGAGCCCGCCCAGGCCGCTGCCAATGACAACAACGTCGTAGGCGTCGCGCGCGCCTTTGAGGAAATCCTTGGCCATGGCCGGCTGGGTGAATCGGGTTGGGTTAAGCGCGGCGGCGGGTGTCGGCGACCGCGCGAAGGTAACCGATTACCGTACCCGACACCCGGAGGCAAGGTCGGAGTGGTGGCGGTTGCACTGGCGCATCTGGTAAATGAGATCGTTTTGGCTCGGCGCCGTCTAGCGAGGTTCTACCCCATCTCCCATTACTCCCCTATCTCCTATATCTCCCCAAACTTCCCAAAACCGTCGACCTGCGGCGCCCCTCTCCTTGCCAATCCCAAACCAAAATATCCCCAATCCCCCTCGCGCAGTAGACCGATTCCTGTTGGCAATTGCCAGCGGAATGGGCAGTTTTCGGAAAACCCATGCCCAACCGCTTCTACAACGCCGACGACGTCGCGCTCCTCGAGAGCGTCCCCGCCGTGCGCCGCCCGCATGAAGAGGGTGACCCGCGCACGCCATTTGCGGTGGATCGCGACCGCGTGATCTTTTCCTCGGTCTTCCGGCGCCTGCAATCAAAAACCCAGGTGTTCCAGTCGGGCGAATATGATTTTTACCGGACAAGACTCACCCACTCCATCGAGGTCGCCCGCATCGGGCGCTCAATCGCGGAATTTGTAAATGCGCGGCAGTTCAACAAGGAATTAAATTTTCACGTGGACCCGGATTTGGTGGAGGCGATTGGCCTCGCCCACGACATTGGGCACCCGCCGTTCGGACACATCGGAGAGCGGCGGTTGCATGCGTTGATGGGGGAATGGGGCGGTTTCGAGGGGAATGCCCAGACCTTGCGCCTCTTGGCGGAACGCTTCTACGAACGCCCCAGGCAATCACGCGGGCTAAATCCAACCCGGGCGTTTTTAGATGGCGTGATGAAGTATAAAAAGCTCCATCGGGAGGCCGGAAAAGGCAAATCAGCGCCCAAGAATCATTTCCTTTACGACAACCAAAAAGAATTGCGCGATTTCGCCCTAGGCGGAGAAAAGGCGGTCGCCGCTTGCGTCAAAGCGCGCGACCTCAACGACAGCAAATCGCTCGAATGCCAAATCATGGATTGGGCGGACGACACCGCGTATTGCCTGCACGACATTCTGGATGGCGTGAAGGCGAAATTCATCACCGTGGAAACGGTGGAGCACTGGGCGGAGGAAAAAGCGCTGTCCGCGCCGGAGCAAACGTGGTTGGATAAATTGCTGGAGGTCATCCGACAGGAAAACCCGGAGCCGGTATTTAATGCGAAAATCGGCCAGTTCATCCGCGCGTGCCGACTGGTGAAACGGAAGCATCCGCTGGCCGTGAAAACCCAGCGCTATGCCTGGAGCCTGGAGGTGAAGCCAGAAGTGGAAGCCGAGGCAAGATTTTACAAACGCCTCGCCTTTGACGTCATCTTTCAGTCCCCTTCCATTTTGCAAATCGAGTTCAAAGGCGGCTTCATTCTCGACCGGATGTTTGACGCGCTGCGGGAGAATTATATTGAGCCGAAAACGCCGAAACTGGCCTTTTTGCCCGCGCGGTGGAACGCCGCCATTCGTGAAGCGAAGGATCAAGCCTCCCGCGCGCGCCTGGTGTGCGATTTCCTCGCAGATTTGACCGACGGCGCGGCCATCCGGCTCTACCGCCGGTTGTTTGACCCCGCATTTGGGTCCATCACGGATTTGACCTGACTCAATTATTGCCACAAGTGCAACCCGCTGGATATTTTTGGCTTGCGCCGTATCAGGGCATCTTTTAACTGCATATCATGGCTTCACCCACCGTACGTGAAAACGTCGCCACTCTTTCTGTTCAGAAGTTGGCGGAACTGCGCAAGGCTATTGCGGGCATGCAGGCAATTTCGGACAATCGGGGCTTTAATTATTGGGCGGGCGTTCATGGTGTGCCGCAATGGAAATGTTGGCATCATAATGTTCTGGGCAACTCCAATCAGCACCTAACCTATCCCCTTTTCCTTCCCTGGCACCGGGCTTATCTTTATCATTTCGAACAGTATTTGAAGGACATCGTTCCGACTTCCGCCTTGCACTGGTGGAACTGGGAAACGCCGCCGTCATCACCCAGCAAGCTTCCCACGGCCTACAGTGCCGCGACCGGTGCCAACGGCCAGCCCAACCCATTGCTCAAGTCCCATATTAATTATCCAGCCAGCCATCTCCAGCGGGACACCAAACGCGATTCCGGCTCTTCCCCCGGCATGAGCCTGCCCACGCCGGCGGATGTTCAAAATTTGTGGACCTTGAGCAGCTTCATCGCCTTCAGCGGGCAACTGGAAAACTTGCATGACGACGTCCATGGTTGGACCGGCGGGCTCCATGGCGACATGGGCACCATTGCCGTCGCCGCGTTTGACCCGATTTTCTGGGCCCATCACGCAATGATTGACCGGCTGTGGTTCATTTGGCAGGAAAAGTTTGGCCAAGGCACGGGCATTCCCACCCACATGCTGGATTCGGTATTGGACCCGTTTAATATGAAAGTTAGCGATGTGCTGCATGTTGAGGCGTTGGGGTATACCTACGCCGATTCCTCCAGCCAGGTTCTTATCTAAGGAGTACCCGCCATGCCCGACGCCACGATCCCCAAGCCGCAGTATTACACTTCGCCCGCCCTCACCTTGAGCGCGGACCCCCAAGTGCTCAATTTCACCCAGGCCCTCTTGGAATTTCACGGCGTGGATCACAGAACCTGGAGCTATCGCGCGGCCATTTTCCTGAACAATCCCAAGGCCACGGAGAAAACCGCCCCTAATTTGAAATCGCATTACGTTGGTTACTTTCAGGTCTTCGCTCACGGCGGCTGTTTTGGCGATATGGGCCATTGTGAGGTTCAAGCCGCGGTCCGCCCCTACGACTCCCGCCGCCCGCATCCGCTATTGCCCATCGTCAAAACGGTGGACATTTCCGCCGGCCTGAAAAAGCTCCTGCCCAAAGGCGGCGATTTTACGGTTCGAGTCGTGGCGCAAGTAACCAATGGAACCGAAATGTGCGACCCGCACGACGAATTTTTGAAATTCAACCGCATTCGCCTGATTACCCGCTCGGAATAGCTTTGCCTGCCAGCCGGACAAATTTTACCTGAGGCATTAGCGTTGCCTTCAGCCCGCCTGCAGAAAGTTCCCGGGTGCGGTTTTGGATTCACGCCCTGACCCCGCGCTGGCATGCCTTGAATACGGCGTTGACCCGCACGCAAAAAAGTATTGCCTGATAGCACGCCCCCATCTTCGGCCATGAAATGGAAATACATGCTCTATTTGAGTCTCGGGGCCGATTTTCTTCTTTCCGGATTCGGGGGAGATGCCAACGCGGCGGTCACAATGGAACCTCGCACATTGGCCAATCCTGATGGCACCTATGTAATGGTTAGCTCGGATTCGACCCGGGCGCCATCCAGGACGCTGATAATCTTCCTCCAAAGCACGACGAGCACTGCGGCCGATTTTGCCAAGCTTTGGGCGGGGCCACTGGCCGGGCGGGACAATATCGCGGTCGCGGTAACCGAAGCCATTCCTCATGGCATTCCGAATAACGTCGTTACCGCTATTATTGCTGATGCGGTGGCTCGCGACCATGTCAACCCAAAGCATGTTGTGTTGATGGAATATGGCATTTGGGCCTGGGAGAGTGCCCGAGTGCTGAATGCCCATCCAGAAGCGTTTGCCGGTTACGGTGCCATTGGCACGGATTTTCCGCCCCCGTCGCCCACCCCGGCCTTGTTGGGCCGGGCAGATAAACTGGCCGTGTATTACGCTTTCGGAACCGGGAGTGATTCCGTCCTGGCCTACGACCTGTCCGTCGGGCGCATTAAGAATTATGGCTTCACGCGTGCCGTCACTGAAAAGATTCCCGAGGCCATCTCCTCCACCGCCTTTCAACAAACGATTAAGAAAATGTTGAGTTATTTCGATCAAGCCTTGGCGGAAAATGACCGGAGCGAACGGCAAGGCGCCACCGTCATCGCAAAAAACGGTGCCGGCGAATCAATCCCCATGGCGCAATCAGTGAAAATTATGCCCGTAGACCACATGGTGGTGGAGGAGCGGCCGCTGGGCGTTGGCCGTGGCGCCTACTTTCTCCTCGCCCCAAATCTCTCACGCGTCCCAGCGGCCAAGGCGGCCACCCTTTTGATTTGTTTTCATGGCGCGGGTGACTCCGCGCTCGATTTTTGTAAAATCTGGTTGAATCTGGTGGACCATCGCACGGATCTGATCGTCGCGGTCCCCGACCACAACCAGCCCGGCGATTTAAATCCGGTGGAGCTAACCACAAGAATCATTCAGGAGACCGTGGCGCGCGATCACGTGGACCCCAAACGGGTTTTCATCGTGGGTTTGTCCGCCGGTGGCTACGCTGCGGGCAGCGCGTTGGGCACTCACCCGGACTGGTTTGCGGGCTTCGGGCTGGTGGCGTCGGATTTGGCCAGGGAATTGTTTTCCCCGCGATTTCGGAAATACGCCGACCAGCTGGCGGTCTACCATGCCATCGGAACCAAGGATGAACTCTTTGGGGGCGATTACGCCAAGAATCTGGCTCAATTCAAGGATTTGGGGGTGACCAATATCTTCGCCGAAAACCCACCCATAATTCACACCCTTACCGCCGACGAAATTGCCCATATGATGAAGTTTTTTGATCAGTCCCTCAGGGCCAATGATCAGAAGCAGGCCCAGGTGGCCGCAGCGGAGCTGGCCTTGCAGCGCGCGCTGCAGGACCGCCAGGTGGTGTCAGAAGTTCGTACCCTTGGGGAAAACGGCGAAAAATATGTCT
Source organism: uncultured Opitutales bacterium (assembly GCA_964561455.1). GTDB lineage: Bacteria > Verrucomicrobiota > Verrucomicrobiia > Opitutales > JABDGR01 > JABDGR01. Next base: position 5,855 of record CAZLPS010000036.1, on the reverse strand, counting down.
TCCTGGCCCCGGACCGCGAAAAATTTCCGGTCAAAACAGCTTCCACCCTGCTTATTTGCCTGCACGGTGCCGGCGACACCGCGGCCAACTTCGCCACCATGTGGGAGGGACTGGTGGCCGGCCGGCGGGATGTGGTGGTCGCCCTGCCGGAGAATACCAACAGCCGGGATGTCGTCCCAGCAATCGTGGAATTCGCCACCAACCACGACCACGTAAATCCGCAACATGTCATTTTGATGGGCTATGACGAAGGGGGCATCTACGGGGCCAAACTCCTGGCGGAACGTCCCGAGCTTTTCGCCGGGTTCGCCGGCTTCGCCACCAATTTTGCCGGCGACCCAGCGTCGAAGAATTTGGCCGCGCCGTTGACGGCTCCGGCTTTATTAAAGAATTCCAGCCGCGTTGCCGTTTTCTATGCCGTCGGCAAGCGGGACTCCGTCTATAAGAACAGTTATGCCAGCGTGCTCGCGCAGCTTAAACAAACCGGCTTTGCCAACCTCCAGGCAGAGAGTCCGGATTACGGACATTATCTCTTCCTTGATGAATTCACGGCCCTGGCCACGCGGATGATGATATTCTTCGACCTCAGGCTGGCGGCAAATGACAAAAACGGAACCCCCGGCGCGGCCACGGCCAATTGACGAAACTCACGCCCGTGGATGCGCCCTGCGGTGGGCTTCCTGCAGACGCGCGATGCCCACGTGGGTGTAAATCTGGGTCGTGGACAGACGGGCATGGCCGAGCATTTCCTGCACGGCGCGAAGGTCGGCCCCGTTATTCAGAAGATGGGTCGCGAAGGAATGGCGGAGTTTGTGCGGGGAGAGGTCGAGGGGCAGACCGGCGAGTTTGAGGAAGGTCTTCAGGCGCAATTGCACCCACCGCGGGGAAATGGGTTTGCCATTGGCCTGGGTGAGAACGGGCACGGTGTGGGCGGTGGATTTGGCGAAATTGGCCCGGTGGGTGCGTAGGGCGTCCACTGCGGTGGCACCGAGCGGGCAAAGGCGCTCCTTGCTACCCTTGCCGCGCACGCGTGCGATGCCGTCTTCCAAATCGAGCTGGCCCCAAGAAAGGTTGGATAATTCGCTGACGCGCAGGCCCGCTCCGTAAAGAACTTCCAGCATTACCCGGTCGCGGCTCAATTCGAAGGCGCGCTTGGCGCCGTCACTCCCCTCCCCCGTTTGATTCTCGGCGAGTTGCGCGGGCACGGCCAGAAGTGTCCGCATGTGCTCCTCGGTTAGAAACAGCGGTAGTTTTTTGGCCAGCTTGGGCAGCATGAGGCCGACCCACGGGCTGGAAGGAACATGGCCGCGGCGCAACAGGAATTTCCAAAAGGCGCGCAGGGCCGAGACGTGGAGATGCACGGTCCGGCGGTCGAGCCGGCGCTGGCTTTCAATGATGAAACTGCGGGCATGCATCCGGTTCACCGCCTCCGGCTCAATCACCCGGCCTTCACCCTGTTTGAGCCAGAGAAAAAACTCGCGCACCGCCTGCTCGTAGTTGCGGGAAGTGTTGGGCGAGAGACGGCGCTCGCCGCGCAGTTCGTTGAGAAACTCCGCCAAGTGCGGCACACGTTCGGGCGCGGGGTCGGGAGTGGCGGGCGGGTTGACGGGCATAAAAAGGTTATTAGCGGAAAGGCTAGAAAACGAAAATAGGGCGCTTTCCTATTAGCGCAAGGGAAACGCAAAATGCATTTGAACACAGTGCTGCCCCCGCCAACGTGTCTGCACACCTTTCCGGCCCCGTGAGATTACTTGTTTTCACCATCCTGCTGGCATTTTCGGCCAATTGGCCCGGCGCACAACGTATTCTTAAAAAAATAGCAATGCGGGCGACCCTCCCATTGGGCAGGTGAGGGCCGGAAAACCAAATCGCCTTGTTTCAAGAGAACGTAGCCCATTCTGGCGCACTCACGAAAGCAGATTGAGCAATTGGGCGCCATTGGGGCTACCCCACCCGGTGGCCGCATCGAAGCCGACTCCTGCCGCGTAGCCAGGGGCATTTCCGGACGCGTTGCTGCCCTGGGTAACGTCAAAGCACGCCACCGCCCCAAGGGGCTGGCCGCCTGTTCCCGCCAGCGGCTGATAAAGCAGTGGGGTTAAAAATCCAACTTGTTTTCCGGCTTGCAACAAACGGGCAATCAACGCCGCCCAGAGCGGTGCGGCGGCGCTCGTTCCGCCAGTATATTGCGGACTTCCCAAGACGACGACGAAATATCCCGTGTTCGCCGCAGCGTTGGCCGCCACGTCGGGAACGATCCGCCCCTGGAGAAACTGCGGATTCGCCGCCCGAATGTCCACATTCTGCCAAACCGGCCGCGGCACGACTGTACTCACTCCGCCACCGGAGCTGCCGCCGCCATCCTGTCGAATGCCATCGCCCTCATGCCAGACAACTTCTTGCCAGGTGTCTCGCGTGAGCGCCGTGCCGCCAATGGCCAATACATAGGGGCTGGAGGCCGGAAAATTGACGTGCGCCGAGCCGTCAGGCACCTGGTTCTCCGATCCATCGTCGCCACTGGACACGCATACGGTTACACCGGCGTTGGCAAACTCCTTCAGCACATCATTAACATGATCCATCGCCTGTTCGGTCCAGATGTCATTGCCCTCAGCCAGGCCGTAGCTGATGGATAGCACCGATAAATTGGCGGCATCCGTCAGCGCGGCATCAAGATTATCTATCCAGCCACTTTCAGTCCATTCGCTGAAAAACACGACCACCGTTGCCTGCGGACAAATTCCGGCGACCACTTCGATGTCCAGCATGACTTCAGTTATATAATCCGCGTCCGACTGCGCCTGCGCCGAAAGTGCCCGGACATTTCTTACTTGCACGTTCGGAACGGCCGGCGCCATGCCTGTAATTCGGAGGAATTGCGTCAAATCGTCGACTATGTACTGACCACCAAACTCCAAAATTCCAACCGTTTGCCCGGTCCCGTCACCCGCCGGAAATTGGTACGCGGCCGCCAATTCCTGCGGAAAATACCAACTGCGGAGTCCCGGCGCTGGCGGCGTGAAGGATACCGGCGAACCCGGCGAACGGCGGCGATTGATCATCGGTCGGGAGTCCAGGCCAAAAACGCCTGTCACAATTCCATTCAGTTCCTCGGGTAAATTAATCTCGCCGACCCGGCCGCGGTAGAGCACCCCGTCCCATTTGTTTCGTTGCAGCCGAACCTCAAAGGCTCGTTCCATCGCGCTGACCGGACCGACGACCTTGACTGCGCGAGTGACCGAATTCTTCGACGAAACTTTCAAACCGAACGGGGTCAATACCCGTTCCACCGTGTCAAGATCCTTCGGATCAGCTCCATATTTGGTCGCCAATTCGGCCCGGCTGATGGGTTGGTGTGGAACCGGCTCGGGCAAAGGGGCTTTGCGCCTAACTTTGACCGTGACTTCGCACCATTCAGTGCTGTCCGATCGACCCAGCACCACCGATCCAGGACGGTGGCAGCGGCGTGAACCTTTTAGAGGCACAAATGAGGTGCCGGGGATTGATGGAGTCATGGGGAGAGATGGTTGCGCAGGTTGAAGAAATTCTAAAAGAAAGATTTTCCTTCCCCTAAGTCAAATACTCTCATGGTGCGCTGGACAGATCGGGCGGGAATTTGGGCGGATTCCGTTTCATGCATCTAATCCACCGCACTCGCCGGCGGCGCCAGACCGATTTTCATTCGCCAGCAGGGAAATGAAATTTCGTTCATGTGAGCCTGTGCCAACGGCCATCGTTATTTCCCGCCGGTCGCCGGAGCATCTGAAAAATGGAGGTGCGGGTCGGAATCGAACCGACGAATGGGAGTTTTGCAGACTCCGGCCTTACCACTTGGCTACCGCACCAATACGGTCCAAGGCATGATAACATCGCACCTTGGCCCGCATTTCAAGCCGATTTCGCAGGATGTTTCGCGGGCTTCCAACCCAGGAAACGGGCGCAGCAAGACTGTGCCCGGACCTGTAACCAGGCCGCGAAACGCAGGGGCGCAGTGTTGCTGCGCCCTCCGGCTCATATCCAACCGTGCTAAAACCGGTAGGTCAGACCGGCCTTAATACGATACGTCGGCACCATCTGCGCCCCGGTGTTATTTTGGACGATGGGCAAATCCAGCCCGACATTGGCATTAATCCCTTTGCTCGTGGCTAGAACAATTTTTGGCCCAAGCATTAGGCTCGTCATGCCGGTATCATCCGTTACCGTGTTTTGCACGGTGTCGGTCCGCTTGTATTCGCCGCTGGCGAGGAGTTGCAGACTCAGGGAATAGTCGGCGTTTTGGATGACGCGGTAGCCCGGGCCGCCGGCATAGCTGAATTCGTTCGCATAGCGGTAATCATCGCGGCCGGTGCCACGGATGACGTAATCCACGTCGGCAGTAACGAAAGCGCGCCCCCAATGAACATTGAGGCCCGTGCCGATGATGGCGTCGTAGGAGCCGCTGCCGAGGGCGAGATCGTGCCCGCCGACGAGGCTGGCGGGATTGTTCAATTCCGAAGGCGCCGCCGCGGGATCTTCCTGGTCAAGAAGGCTGTCGTCTCCGGTCGGCAGTTTGACCCCGGCGGAGACGCGCCAGCTATAGCCCCAATCAGGGTCTTCCTTGCGCAGGACGACATAATTGGCCACGATCGTCATATCGCCCAAGCCGTTGGCATGGCCGCGCACGGTGCTCGTCGAGGTAATGTCCGGAATTTGATACGACCGGAAGATAAACGGCAGGCTCACGGTCACGTCGAAGTCATTCGTAAACTGGTAGCCGAGGATGACCTGGGTGATGGAACTGTATTCAAACTGGTTGAACGGGTTGGCAATCTTCGACCCGTCTTGCTGCGCCGTGCTGAAGTCGGTATACTGCTCCGCCATGCGGACGAAGAAGTACGCCTCCTGCGGCGTGGCATTCGAACCAAAGACGCTGGTAAACAATTGTGAGCCGGGCTCGCAGAATTCGCAGCCGCAGGAATCGCACGCCCAGACGGACGCCGATGAGAGGATGAACAACAAGGCAACGGAAAGAAGTTTTTTCATGACGAAATAGAATTTTTGGGCCGGGATTTTTATAAAAATCCATGACCCAGGAATGAAACCAAGCGATGCACGCGCGAAAGCGCCTATTGAAAGGGCCGCGGCCTTGCGCCCAAAGCGCACCGGCCCGCCACCCGAAACCTGACCAATTCCCGGAAAAGCCGGGAAAGATTTATGCCACCCGGGGAGGCGGCAACTCAGGCAGCGCAGAACCCATAGGTACCTGCACCGCCGGCTCATACCAGCTCCAGCTTTGCACAACGGGGGGATTCACCGCCACGGCCGCAATTTGAGGTAACGGCAGCAACAGCCGGGAACTGGCCAGAGTGAGATTAGGAACCTTTTCGCGTTCCTTTTCCGCAGAGCGCACCAATTCGCACAATTTGCAGGGATATTGACCGCTAAAGGTGATGCTGGCGGCGATCTCGGGCGAATAAACTTGGCGGTATTGCGAATACATCCGCGCCCAGGCGATCGACTGAATGACGGGGAGATGGAGATTCCCCGCCACGCCCACCGCAAGGATGAGCAGCAATGCAAAGCCGCGCTGGAACCAAGAACGCATTAACGGCAAGGCTGGCGCAAAACGGCGAGGATGTCAAACTGTCAACATCGCGCCTTTTTGCTTGCCCGCAGGCAGGTCGTTTTGCTAATAGTGAACGTTTGACGGTATACCGATTGCCCGGTAGCTCAGCGGTAGAATCCCGCCAGAGGCGGGATTAATCACTTTTGCTTGCCCGACAGCCCATTTATCTCAATTATCAACCCTTTGACAGTGTTCGAAATGCCCGGTAGCTCAGCGGTAGAGCAGGTGACTGTTAATCACTTGGTCGGAGGTT
>CAZLPS010000035.1:0-35235 GCA_964561455.1 uncultured Opitutales bacterium | reverse complement strand
ACTATTCCCATGTTTACTCCTTGACGACGATTCTTCAGAGAAGGCCTTTTATGTTAACATATGAGGAGCACACCGGGGTCAGCCTTTTCATGTTAACATTCGCCTCGAACGGAAACCAGAATGCGGGAGTCGGAGTTGAGTGCCGAGTGCTGAGTGCTCGATGTCCAGCGCCCCCATCCGCAACATCCATGCCATCCGCGGTAAAAAAACTCTGCGCCTTTGCGCCTTTGCGCGAGCCACTTCTGCGGGCGACCGCCGGGATCACGCGCTGCATGTTAACCTATGAGCGTTTGGCGTCACTTCGTCCCGGTCGGGATTTCAATCAGCAACCCCTTCACCGGCGATTGCCCGAATGGAAAAATCGCAGATCCGAAAATCCAAATCCTTTTGCCGGAGGCAAACCCCGGCGAATTTGCTCGTCGGTGAACGGTGTCATGGGTTTTAGTTCCAGCGGCGGCGCCGCACACGGCGGCAACGGCTCCACCAAACCCTCCGCCAGCATCTTCACCTGGGCCGTCGAGACCATCGGCACCACCATGATGCGCTCCACCACCCAGCCCAGGGCGTAGTGAAACCAAAGCGGCAGCGGAATCATCAGCGGATGTCGCCCGACCACACGAGCCACCCGCCGCACTGCTTCACGCAATCCCATCTCTTCCGGCCCCGTCACGAACACCGTCTGCCGGGACAGGGCGCCGCCCACGAGCGCGACGCACATCACCCGCACCAGGTCTTCGACGGCGGTCGGGCGCACCGGTTTATCGGTGAAGCCGACAAATCCAAAAACCGGAAAGGTAAAAAAGGCGTGGCTGAGATGGTTGAGCATGTGGTCGCCCGACCCGTAGATGACCCCGGCCTTGAGCACGGTGTAATCCAATCCCGACCGGCGAACAATTTCCTCGGCGACAAATTTTGATTCATGATAGCCGGAGCCGCAGGCGGGTCGCGCCCGAATGAAACTCAACAGCAGGATCTTCCCCGCCCCTGCCCGCCGGGCGGCATTGACGACATGCTGGGTGCCCGCAATGTGAACCCGCTGATAGGTTTGCGCCCCAATCTCGCGATTGATGCCGGCACAATGAGCAACCGCCGCGCAACCCGTGAAAGCGGCCGCCAGCTGGGCTTCATCGTCGGTGCCGATGGCGCATAGGGTTGCCCCCGGAATCTCCCGCACGGTCGGGTCGGTCTGGTCCCGTCCCCGGGCGATGAGTACCACTTGATGACCGGCTGTGGCCAGGGCACGCGCGAGATGGCGTCCGACAAAGCCTGTACCGCCCGTGATCGCTATTTTCATGATGCACCCAAAGATTGGGCATTGGAGCGGGCAAGGCGAACGAAAATCAGGGCGGCCCGTGGCTCGCCGCCCCCGGCAGCATGCAGTGTTTTTGGGGCGATTAGGTGAAGCCGGGCACTCGTTGAAGCTTGGCACCACGAGCGGCCAGGCTGCCGCCAAAATTACTTAGCCGCGGCGGTTTGCGCCAGAGGCACGACTTTCAAATCGTAGGTAAAAGCCCCGAGCACATCGCCGATTTTGGAACCTTCGTGGCATTGCAGGCAACCTTCCTGCGCGCGGATGGCGCCCACCATTTTGGGGTGGGTTTGATTGTCGTCCACCACGGTCTCGCGACCCGCAGTGAGTTCGGCGAGGGCTCTCTCCTCGAAGTCAGTCAGCGGCCTGGTGGCAAACTTGCCGCCAGGCAAATGCCTGGACGTAACAAAGACCACCGGGGGATTGTGGCGGGCAATACCGATCAACTGGGGGACCGCGACATTATAGGCGGTCGCGACCGGCAGACCGTCGAGTTGCTTCGTCATCAGGATGGTCGAGGGCGGCGGGGGTTCATTTGCCGGCCCCTGCCAATTGCGACTCATGCCGAAGCCGGGACTCTTCAAGAAATTGTCCACATAATAGCGGTTCAGATGGTCACTCGGCGCCGACGAGGCGAGGAATTTCTCGTAGGCCGAATTGGCGCGAGCAACCGGCTTTCCTGAGGTCATGGCGGCCACAACCGGAGAGGTGGCGGGAATCGCCGGGGGCGCGAATACCAATTCGGAGTCCGCGCGGTCCCGGTGGGTGGCGAGATAGGCGCCGAGGAATGCCGCCAACACCACCAATCCGGCGAGAAATCCCAGGAAATTTTTCATCAGGCAGCGAGCGAAAGGTTGGCCAAGATGATGCAGAATCGTGCAAACATTTCACAAAGTCAAAAGACCAACCGTAAAAGATGTGTCAGGCCATTCCGATGGCTGCCGGTCTTAGCCACGAGCGTCGGTCGGTGTCCGGTTTGGGCGATGAAAAGGCGCCGTGGACGGATCAGTTGGCCGCGAGATTCGGGCCTGATCGGGAAACTTTCGATGCCAAGCCCCTGAAAACAAGGTACTTAGTAAAGTAAATGCGACCTTTTACCACGCTGACGGTTGATAGGTGGGCTCCAAAGCCATTTCCCGCCGCATTTGCTTTGCCTTGGCGGGCGGATTTTGGTTCATTCAACCCTTTTACCCCATGACCGACACCTCCTCGAGCAACTCCGGCGCGCGCACCGCCGCCGACCGTTACCTTCCCCTCTTGTTGATTTTGTTCGTTGGCAGCGGCTGCGCCGCGCTGATCTACGAAATCGTCTGGTACCAGATGCTGCAACTGGTCATCGGACTCACCACGATCTCCCTGGGGCTCCTTTTGGGCAGCTTCATGGGCGGTATGTGCATTGGGAGCATCGCCATCTCGCGCCTGGTGAAGCGTGGCCTGCATCCGTTGCGCGTTTATGCGTGCCTGGAATTGGGCATTGGCCTTATCGGCCTTCTGGAACTCAAGTTGATGCCGGCCGTCGGAGCGTTTTATTCGGACCATGCGGGCGGGCACAGTTATTGGAATATCATTGCGCGTGGCGTGGTGGCGGCAGTTTGCCTGGTGCCGCCGACGTTGTTGATGGGCGCCACGTTGCCGGCCATTGCGCGCTGGGTGGAAATGACCCCCTCGGGGGTATCCTGGCTGGGCTTCTTTTATGGCGGCAATATTGCGGGCGCGGTGTTTGGCTGCCTGCTGGCGGGATTCTATTTATTGCGCAATTTTGACATGGCGACCACCACTTGTGTCGCAGCGGCGATTAACGCCGTGGTGGCAGGACTGGCCTATGTCTTGTCCCTGGATAGTGCCCGTGCGCCGATAGAAGAAGCTCCCGCAGGCCGCGCGCAAGTGGTGCCCGGGGCATGGGCAGTATACACCAGCATCGGCCTGTCGGGCCTGACGGCGCTCGGCGCGGAAGTGATTTGGACGCGCCTGCTCTCGCTGTTGCTGGGGGGCACCGTTTATACATTTTCCATCATCCTCGCGGTATTCCTGTTTGGGTTGGGCATCGGCAGCAGCCTCGGCTCGTTTGTGACCCGCTCACGGATGACCCCCCGCATGGCCCTGGGCGTGTGCCAAATGCTGTTGATCGCAGGCATTGCCTGGACTTCATTTATGATCTCCCATTCGCTGCCGCACTGGCCGATTGATCCGGGCCTGGCGGGCGGGTTGAAAGACGGCGCGGGCAATTACAACGGCGCGTGGTATGTATTTCAGATGGACCTCGCGGTCACCGCCTGGACGGTGCTGCCGGCAGCGATTTTATGGGGTATGAGTTTCCCGCTGGCACTGGCGGCAGTGGCGCTGCCGGGGCAGGATGCCGGCAAGTTGGTGGGCGGCGTGTATGCGGCCAATACGGTGGGTGCCATTTTCGGCGCCCTATTCTTCAGCATCGCGTCGGTGCCGATGTGGGGTACGCAAACCTCCCAGCGAATTTTGATTGGCGTGGCCGCGGTCTCCGCCTTTGTGGCCCTGTTCCCACTATTGTTCGCGAAGCGCTCCCCGGAGGAGGGTTCAGCGCCGGTGCGGACCTCGTCGTTGGCGGTCGCGGTACTGCTGGTTTTGACGCTGGCGGGTGCTCCGGCGCTCGGCTACACCGTTAGCCCGGGTTTCTGGGGTGCCATCGCCTATGGCCGTTTCGTGGCCACCTACCAGAACACTTTGGAGCCCACAATCATTCCGGAAGCACTGGTGCCGAAGGACAGTTCGTCGAGCGTTTACTGTGTTTACGCCGGCGAAGGCCTTAATGGCACCGTGGCCGTCACGGTCAGCGGCACGGGCATTCGCAGCTTTCATTCGGCAGGCAAGGTGCAGGCCTCGAATGACCCGCATGACATGCGCCTGCAGCGCATGTTGGGGCATATTTCCGCGCTAACCACAGTGAACCCGCCGAAGAAAGTCCTGATCGTGGCCTGCGGCGCGGGGGTCACGGCGGGCACGTTTTTGCTGCATCCCAGTGTGGAGGAAATCACCATCTGCGACATTGAGCCGCTGGTGCCGAAGTACGTGACGCCGATGTTTACCAAGGAAAATTACGGGATTACGGACAACGTCAAAAACGAAAATCCCCGCATTGTCCACACGCCGGTGGGCGACAAGAAGGTCACCGTCGTTTATGACGACGGCCGCCACTTTATTCGCACGCTGCCCAAGGACGAAAAGTTCGACGTCATCACCTCGGACCCCATTGACCCGTGGGTTAAGGGCTGCGCGGCGCTCAACACCATCGAGTACTATTCCATGTGCCGGGATCACCTGACCGACGGTGGCGTGATGAGCCTGTGGATTCCCTTCTACGAAAGCAACGATGCTTCGGCCAAAAGTGTGTTGGGGACCTTCTTCACCGTTTATCCAAACGGCATCCTGTGGAGCAATGATTACACCGGCGACGGTTATGATGCCGTGCTCTTTGCCCAAGTCAATCCGACCAAGATCAACGTGGACCAATTGCAGGCCAAGTTGGACAGCCCGGCCTATGCAGCGGTGAAACAATCGCTGGCCGAGGCGGGCTTCCCCACCCTCGCCGATTTGCTGGGCACCTATGCTGGGCGCGCGGTGGATTTGCAAGAATGGATGAAAGATGCCGAAATCAATCGCGACAGTAACCTGCGCCTCCAATATATCGCCGGCATGGCCTTCAACACCTACGACGGCCCGGGCATTCTTCGCCGCATTTTGGACAATTATAAGTATCCCGAGGACATGTTCCAAGGATCGCCGGAGATGAAGACCACCGTCCGCCAAGCCATTGAAATTCCCCGGCGCCTTCCCACTGCCAGCAATGTCCAGGCTATTCCGTTGGCCGCCAATCGGTAGGACCCGCCGCCAGCGCCGGGTTTAAGCGGTTGTATTTTTGGGGAATTTATTGTTCATTTGGATTCATGCTGGCAAAGCGGTCGCTGATCCTTTTCTGCACCATCGCGGCAATTGCCGTCGCGGCGCTCCTTGTCTGGCCCAACGCCGACAAACTCAGTTGGCTGTTTAAGTCCCCTGAAAAACCAAAGGCCAAGTTTATCCTTGGCCGCACACCTCTGGACGTATTCGTCGCTTCCAGCGATTTAACCATCAATCTCGCTGAGTCAGCGGGTAAATCTTTTAAACTAACCGGCGAAGTCTGGCTCAGCGGTCCGTCGTTGACCTCCACGGCCCGTGATGACCGGCCGGACGGTTTCCACCTCTATCTCAGGGAATTCGATTCCCTCCACCGTTACGAAGCGTGTTCGAGATTCTTGCGCGACAAACGGCGCCCAATGGGCGGTACCCACCCAACCGACATTGTTCCCGTATCCACGTTCTCCGGCTTTCCCTTGCACCAGTGGCTTCCCTTTTCCCTCGTGGCCACGCCGGGAAAAATCACCTTTACCTTTGGCCAATCCTCCGGAGAGATTCCCGGCCCGCTGGAAATGGACGGCACTAACTCGATTGGACTGGCTTTGGGCACCAAACTACGAAATGTTCAACTGGAAGTCTTGGGCGACGGCCAACCACAGCCAAAGTAAAATCACCGCTTCCGAAGAAAGGGTCGATCAGAGCCCCTGTTTCTCCGCCCATCGAATTTGATCCGAAACCATGGCCTGCCCTTGTGGTTTTACCTTCAGGCAACCCGCGCTCATCGCTTCCATGCACCGCAAATTCACTCTGGTCCTTTTGGTTGCCGTGGGCTTGGGTCTCGCGCCTGCCATTCCAACTTCAGCCGCCACCAGTGCCCAGGACTGGCCGTTCGACCTCTTGCCCAAACCGGCCGACTTCCCCATTAATCCCCCGCCAGCTATCGTGCTGCGGAGCCCCGGCAGCGGTCCGATAACTGTGTTGAAACAAGGAGTTCCCCAATCCGGGGAATATTCGGCACCCATTGATGGAACGATAAATCTCGATCAAACTACGGGCAAGTCCTTCCGTTTGAGCGGGGAGGTGTGGCTGGATGGCCCGGTGCCGGGGTCCAAACACCCCGGCGATTGCCCCCAGGGATTCAGCCTCTACCTGCGGGAGGTTGACGGCCTTCACCGCTATGAAGCAAACTCGAATCTCATTCGCGACAAACGTCGGTATCTGGCTGGGAATCCACTAACTAAAATTGAAAACGTCGCCACCTTGCCGGCAGCTTCCTTGCATCAGTGGATTGCTTTTTCGGTGGTGGCCACCGAGGACAAGATCTCATTCACCTTCGGCAAATCCTCCGTCGATTTTCTCGGGCCGCTCGCGATGAACGGCAAAAATGAAATTGCCCTCGCCATAGGTACTAAGCTCAGGAATATCCAATTGGATATTCTACCTGAGGTGAATACGCCCCCGGCGACGCCCCCGCCCCAAAACTCCCCTCAGCCTTGGACAGGAGATAAATAATGGCCCTCGATTGGCCAGCCGGCTACGCCTCCGTCTCAACTGGCTTGGCTGGAGTCCCATCGGACGATTTCGAGCAGAAGTCCATGCCTCATCTTAGTTGCTACCAATAAACAGGTTACAAATCTCGTGGCGAATGGCAAAGGCCTGGAATTCGGATTGTAATTGCATTTCAAGCCCAGTTTTGGCACTCTTTTTTCACTTATTTTCTCATCATTTGTCTGCATCCCTGCTTCATGAAATCCAACCGCAAGTCCAACCGGCGCTGGCCTGCCAGCACCCCAGTTGCGCCATGCCCGGGTTGGAACGGCAAATGCTGTTAAAAAGCAGTTAAAACCCTTTTGGCCCCCAAAGCCTACCCCGCACATGAAATATGAAAACAACGAAACTGACCCGCCGCCAATTCCTTGGCTTATCCGCGGGAACGGCATCGCTGTTGACTGCGGACGCAATCTGGATCGAGCCTTCCGCGATCAAAACGCGTTTTGTGCAGATCACCCACGACCGTCCCACGCACCGCCTGGTCCAGTTTAGCGACACCCATCACAAGGGTGACCGCGCGTTTCTGGCCGAAGCGGTCAAGACGATCAATGCGTTGTCGCCGGACTTCGTGTGCTTCACGGGTGACTTGGTGGAGCAATCCCAATTCGCAGCGGAGGCGCTGGAGATTCTCCAGGGCATAAAATCGCCGCTGTTCGGCGTGCCAGGCAACCACGACTATACCTCAGGAACTGATTTTAAGATCATCAACGATGCCTTCGCCACCACCGGAGGGCGCTGGCTCCAGAATGAAAACGTGACGTTGGATGGCGGCCAAATCCATCTCATTGGTTCAACGTGCAGCGACCCCGAGTTCCTCGTGCCGCAGCCGAACACAAAAAATATCGCGCTGATCCATTATCCGGAATTCGTGGAGAAGCTGGAGGGCAAAAAATTTGACCTGGTGATGGCGGGCCACTCCCACGGTGGCCAGGTGCGGCTGCCCATCTATGGCGCCATTTACGTGCCGAAGGGCACCGGCCGCTACGACATGGGCCTTTATCACACGCCCTCCGGGCCCCTTTATGTAAACGCGGGCCTCGGCTTTGTTACGGTGGATGTGCGCTTCAATTGTCGGCCGGAAATTACGGTGTTTGAGGTTTGAGGGTGAAGAAGCTGGAAGCTAGAAGTTGAAAGTTGGAATTGGATAACTCTTTCGTCCCGTCGTTGACCCGGGGGACAAAGGAACCTAGGATTCTCGCGATCCCGCTGATGAAACTGCCCAAACTCACCCGCCGTCGTTTCCTTGCGCTGGCCGGAGGCTCGGCCTCCCTGCTGGCGGCGGACGCGTTTGGGGTGGAGCCAAATTGGATTGCGACGCGCACGGTGCGCCTGACGAAGGATGCGCCGACACGGCGAATTGTGCAATTCAGCGACACGCATCACAAGGGCGACCGGGCGTACCTGGAAGGAGCGGTGGCCAAAATTAATGCGCTGGCGCCGGATTACGTCTTCTTTACCGGGGACATTATAGAAGAAGCCAAGTTTCTGCCGGAGGCGTTGGAGATTTTTCTCGGGATCAAGGCGCCTTTGTATGGCGTTCCGGGGAATCATGATTACTGGTCCAATGCCGATTTTAAGGTCATTGCGAAGGCTTTTTCCGCGGCACGGGGACGATGGTTGTTGAATGAGACGGTTTTGCTGGATGATGGGAAAATCAATTTAATCGGCGCGGTGTGCGACCGCCCGGATTTAATCCACCCGCTGCCGGGGGTGAAAAATATCCTCCTGATGCACTTTCCCGCCTGGGTGAAGAAGCTCGAGGGCAAGAAGTTCGACCTGCTGCTCGCCGGCCATTCGCACGGCGGGCAGGTGCGGATTCCTTTTCTGGGCGCGCCGGTCGTGCCGTACAATGTGCGGCCCTATGACTTGGGCCTCTATCAAACGCCGTCCGGCCCCTTGTATGTCAATGCGGGCTTGGGCTATTTGGCCCTCGAGGTGCGGTTCAATTGTCGGCCGGAGATTACGGTGTTTGAGGTGTAAAGCTTGGAGCAGGGAGCGGGGAGTTTGATATCCTGCGATTTCGAGGAGCAAGCTCCATCACGACGCGGACTTTATTTTGCCACGATATTGAGCCGCTCCTGAACATCCAGGCTGGAGAGGCCGGTGATGCGAACACGTTTGTCGCGCGAAGCGTGGCCGCTTTCCAGCACCACCGATTTTCGCGGCAAACCGAGCGTTTCCGCCAGCAATTCAATGACAGCGGCGTTCGCCTTGCCATCCTCCGGTGCGGCGCGGACTTTGATCTTTAAAGCCGCGCCATGCCAGCCGACCACGGCATCCTTGGCGGATTTGGGTGCAACCCGCAACGTAAGCTGACAGGATTCCATGAAAAGATAAAGCCGGAGGCCCAGCGCGGGCGGCGATTTCGAGGCAGCGCCCCCTGCCCTATTGTTCGATCACAACCTGTTGACCGATTCTCAGCTTGGTCCAATCGACCCCGGGGTTGCGCGCCTCCAACTCCACCAACTTCAGCCCAACGGAAGTGGCAATCCGCATCGCCGTGTCTCCCGCCTGCACGGTGTATTTTCCGTCCTTCAGAGGCGGCATACTCACGGCGGTTGCAGACTGCCCCTCCAACCGGGCCATGCGGGCGTCAAGGGCGTTCAATCTATCAAGGATTTGCGTTTCGACCGTCGAATTGGCCTTTGCGGTGCTGGGAGGCGGGCTGCTGTCGGACACGTAGACGCAACCAGCTAAAAGCATTACCGGAAAGTGCAAAATGGCCCGAACGACCACTGAAGAAATCGAGCACGAAGGCTTCATGGATGAAATGGCGACAATTGAACCAAAGCTGGAAGAATTATCAAGTTCCCGGGCGATTAATCGGCGGGGGGGCTGCCGCCGCCGTGCGGCGGGCTTCATTCGACGCCACCAATTGGCTCATTAAATCGGCGTGCTTTGGCACGAGCGTGATGGCGGCCTGCCCTTCCACGATCTTTTGCGTCTCCAAGGTCTGAAACAACGCTTCAGATACTTCCGGGTCGGTATTGATGGTCTGCAAGGCCGCACCGACGATCTGCGGGCGCATGGCCGCGGCCTTCGAGAATTCGAACGACGCCTGCCGTTCAGCCGTGCTGGCAATGATGTTGACCTGATTCGCGCCGTCCTGCTTGATGGCCGAGGTGACTTGCCGAAGGCGGTTAACCACTTTTTCCTCGATTTGCCGGATCATTGCGTCGTCGCGGAAATGCACCTTGCGAATATACGCAGAGCCAAGGCTGTAGCCCCAGTCCTGTGATTGCGGCGAAACCTCCGCCCGAACCGTTTGGCTCATATAGTGGCGGTTTTGCAGCATATCAGCCAATTTGAGATTGCTGAGGCAGCGCACGGTCGAATTGCCGACGTTGGCGGCCAGCGAACCGCGCGGGTCGGCATTTTTGAACAAATAGGAGACCGGGTCGCTGATGAACATCTCATACCAAATGCCGATGCCCATGGGCGCCCCTTCTTCTGAGTTCACCGGGGTGCTGCGCAGGTAGGACTGGTCAAGGCGAAGGTCGAGGACATGGCAACGCCCGAGAAAGCACACCAACGGCGCCTTAATTCCCAGTTTAAAAATCAAAAAATGCAGGCCGGGTTGGTCAATAACGGCGAGGACTTTGCCGAAGAGGACGTACACGCGGCATTGGCGTTCATAGACAATCGTGTAAATGCCAATAAAGCGCAGGAAGCCCAAGAACAGCGGCGCGGCAATGGCCATGCCGATGCAGGTCGCTGCGGCAGCGGCCAGGAATTGTTGCAGATTATTCACGGCCCACCTCCAAAATCACGGATTTCGCCTCGCTGAACAGCTTAAGCCGCACGTTGCGAATGTAGGACGCCAAGGCGCCCGGGCCGCTTTTCTTTAGATCGGCCAATTGGCCCGCCAAAGCAATTAGCGGCTGCACTTCGGCCTGCGCCTTCAGGGTCTCTATCTCCACTGCGCGCCTGGATTGCACAATCTTCTGGTCGGCCGAGGCTTGGGCGAGGCTGATGTCCGAGGAAACCGAATTGTACGCCGTGTTAATCGCCGCCAGCGCGGACTCCACCTCTGGCGGTGGATCTATGCCGGTGATGAGCGACGCGTCGAGCCCAATGCCGTATCGCGCTGCGGAGCCGGCGCATTCGCGGTCCATGTGTTCATTGATGTCACGCAGATTCTTGCGCAGGTCGTTGATGGATATCCCGATGACGGCCGTCGCGGCGCTGAGGTGCGGCGTGGCGTCGTCGGGCGTCTTGGGGGCGGGCGGGGCCTCGAAATTGGCGATGCGCTCGCGGAGCACGGAAACGAAATAACCCATGACGTGGGTAATCGGGTGCTTTACGCCAAAAAAGTAGGCATAAAGATTCTTTTCCGAGACGTGGTAGCGAATCTGGCCCTTCAGCCCGGTATTCAGTTGGTCCTTGGTGACGGCTTCAAGCACGCTTCCATGATCGTTGGCATCGGGCACCTCGGGGTCGAAGGCCATATTGATGGTCTGGGTGGCAATGGAGACTTTGTAAACCCTTTCCCAAGGCCATTTAAAATAGGGCCCACCTGGCGGAATGACGCGGACTTGGGGGAAACAGTAACGCGGTTTCTCTTCCTCGGTGAGTGCGGCCGAAATCGGGTCCTCGAGCGTGGTGGCCGTACCCACGCGCTCAACGCGCCCAAAGCTGGTTTTCACGGCGCGCTCATTCTGGTTCACCGTGTAAAAACCCGACAAAATGCAAAAAATACAGAACCACGCCACAAAACCCACAAGACATCCAATAAAAATGGCCATGGTGAAAAAGCTGGACTCTCATTATGGCCCCGCGTACCGGTTCACAAGATAAAAAGCAGGTCCGAGTTTATAATCGCCTACATTCGGGGTGGCCGTCCAGCCAAAATCCCGCGCCTACTCCCGCAATTCCCCGACGGCTTTTTCAGCGAGAAAACTCTGGTAGGTCGCGCGCAGGCCGTCCCGCAGGTTGAACTTTGGCGACCAGCCAGTCTGCCGGAGGCGGGATACATCGAGCAACTTGCGGGGCGTGCCGTCAGGCTTGGTGGCGTCCAAAACGATGCGACCGCGGAAGCCGACCGTTTCGGCCACCAATTCAGCGGCTTCGCGGATGGTGACGTCAAGACCGGTGCCGACATTGATCCAGTCGGCGGGATTGTCGAGGGTGCAAATATGCAGGAGCGCATCGGCACAGTCATCCACATGCAGGAATTCGCGTTTGGGTGAGCCGGTGCCCCAAAGGACGACCTCGGGTGCCTGCGCCGCCGCGGCATCGTGGAAACGACGCAGCAGCGCGGGCAGGACGTGGGAGTTTTGGGGATGATAATTGTCGCGCGGGCCGTAAAGGTTTGTCGGCATCGCGGAATGGAAGAGGATGCCATACTGTTTGCGGTAATACTGGCACATCTTCAGACCAGCGATTTTGGCGAGCGCGTACGGCTCGTTGGTCGGCTCGAGCGGGCTCGTGAGGAGACAGTCCTCCGTCATGGGTTGGGGTGCGAGGCGCGGGTAGATGCAGGAACTGCCAAGGAACAGGAGGCGCTGCACGTTCGCCAGATGGGAGCCATGAATCAGGTTGGTCGCAATAGCCAGATTGTCGTGGATGAATTCCGCCGGGTAGGTGTTATTGGCGTGGATGCCCCCCACCCGAGCCGCAGCCACTATGACCAGATCCGGCTTTAGCGCTGCGAGAAATCGTTCAGTGGCCGCGCGACTGGAGAGGTCCAACTCCGAGCGCGTCGGCGTGAGCAGCAGGTTTGCCGGGTGGGCTCGCTGGCGCAAGGCGCGCACGAGGGCAGCACCAACCATTCCTTGATGGCCGGCAATGTAGATCTTCCAATCGCGGGGCAGGTTCATGGGTTAAATTGCGAAGGGAAATCCATACCAGAGAGCCGGGTTTAGGCAATCATTCATGTTGCCATAAACACCATCCCGGGCAACATGGTGGTCTTCTCATGAAATCCAAAGATTTGGCCATGCTCTCGGTCGTACTGGCGGTCATCGCCGTGGTTTTCTGGCAAATCGGTCAGCCGAAGCCGCCCTCGACGGATAGCGCCAGCGCGCCCGCGCCCAGCGCTTCGGCGCCAAAGCCAGCCGCTTCGTCGGCTTCCGCCGCAGGCACGTCATCACAAGGAAGCACGGTTTCAGCACCGACGAAACCGGCAGTGCCGGCAAGCGGTGTCGTTCGTCAAACCGGTGACAAATACACGACCCCATCGGGTCTGCAGGTGGAGATATTGCAGGCCGGCAGCGGCACCGAGGCAATTTCCGGACGTCCGGTAACCGTCAATTACACCGGCACCTTTGCCAATGGTACGGTTTTTGACTCCAGCCTGAACCCAGGGCGGACCCCACTGACATTCCAGCTCGGCGGGCATCAAGTTATCGCGGGCTGGGATGAAGGCGTGGAGGGAATGAAGGTCGGGGAAAAGCGAAAACTGGTGATTCCCGCGAATCTGGCCTATGGCGCCAACGGTAAAGGGCCGATTCCCCCGAATACTGAGTTGACGTTCGAGGTTGAACTGCTGGGAGTGAATTGAGGACTAAACCACCGTCACCGGATTTTTCAGCACGCCGAGCCCGGGAATTTCGATTTCGACCACGTCCCCGGCCTGCAAGGTAAACCCATCGGGCGGGACGACGCCGGTTCCGGTGAGCAAAACGACGCCGTGCGGATAAACCTGGCTGCGGAAAAGATAGTCGGCCAGTTCGTCAAAACTGCGTTTGAGTTGTGCCACGGAAGTCTCGCCCGTGAAAACGGGTTGGCCAAAGCGCAAAATGGCAATGCGGATTTTCCATTCCCGCGCCGCGGCTTCCGATGAACCGAGTTTGATGCAGGGACCCAGGGAACATGAGCGATGGTAAGTTTTGGCCTGGGGGAGATAGAGCAGATTTTCACCTTCGATGTCGCGCGAGCTCATATCATTGCCGATCGTGTGGCCCACCATCCTCCCCTTGGAATTGAATACCAGCGCCAGTTCCGGCTCCGGCACATTCCAAGTCGCATCTTTACGGATGCCCACCGCCTCACCGGTGGCAACCACTTTTTCGCCAAGCGCTTTGAAGAATATCTCCGGTCGCGGTGCCAGGTAAACCCGGTCGTAGGCCGTGGCGCTGAAATCCGATTCCTCCATCCGCGCCGTCTTGCTGCGCAGATAGGTGACTCCGGCCGCCCATACCTCCTGGCGCTCCACGGGCGCACAGAGCCGGACATCACCCCAGGCAAGGCGCGGGAGCGGGCCCTGCGCCGCGCGCTCCAATTGCGCGACGGGGTCCTCGCTTTCCAGCAACGGTGTGAGCTGTGTAATGCCAGCCGGAGTGAGGTCGAGGACGGCCTCGTCCGTCATCATGCCGATCCGGATTTCGTCGGATTTGTTCTTGAAGCGGCAAATTTTCATGGAAGCTAAAAGGATGTCATTTTGCATTTGGACTTCGAGCATAATTATTCGGGCTTGTGGTTGCGCCGCCTACTGGCCGAATTCGAGTATCCTGGGGCTTCCTGGCCTGGAGCCAAAATTCGCAACCGCATCATGACGCAGTTCTTTATTTGAAGGTCCTCATCGGGTCATCGACTTTACAAATCGAAAATTACAAATTCATTTGGCTTCCACACCTCCCCGCCCCCGTAACCCTTAGGTCGCGACCACCCGCGGCTTCGACTTCGGCATCAGGTACGCGAAGCCCACGCACAGGAGCATCCCCACCCCGAGCGCAATGAAGGGAATGGCCGTGCTGTTGGTTTCATTCTTCACCCAACCGGTAAAGCGCGGCCCAACATATCCGCCCAAATTGCCAAAGGCGTTGACCAGCCCCACCACCATCGCCAGCGCCGCCGGCGGCAGGGTTTCCGCCGGAATCGTCCAAAACGGGCACATCGCGACATAGGGTCCCGGAATGGCAAAACACAGAAAGCCATAGGAGACCCAGAAATGTTCGCGTGTCACCACGCTGAGAATGAGACTGGTGCCACTGACGAAATAGGCGATGGCCACGTGGCCGCGGCGCTCTCCCGTCTTGTCTGAATGCCAGGAATTAATCACCATCAGAAAAGCCGTCAAGATATAGGGCACGGCGTAGAAAACCCCTTTTTGCAGTCCCGTAAACGACCGGCTGTCGAGAGTGCTGGTAAAGAAACCTGAACAGCCGTAGGCGGCGCAATTGTGAAAGAAATAGAGCGCCACCATGACAAAAATGGAGGGATGGCGGAGCCGGACATACCAGGGAATGGGCTGGGCTGGTTGCAATTCGGCGGCTTCCGCGCTGAGGGTGGTCTCGAGGTGATCGCGCTCAGCGGGGGAAATCCAATTGGCTTCGCGCGGATGATCGCGGATATAAAACCACCAAAACGGGAGAAAGAGAAAGGGCAATGCGCCTTCAATGAAAAAGGTCTTTTGCCATTGATAATGGTCCAGGAGGTAGCCCGTGATGGGCCCGGTGCCAGCGATGGCAATGGGCTGGCACAACAACCAGAGCGAATTGGCGCGGGCCCGCTCCGCCCGCGGAAACCATTGTGTCAGCAGGACGGCCGTGGCGGGAAAGACGGCACTCTCCGACATGCCGAGAAAGAAGCGCATCCATTCAAATTGCCCAATGGAACTCGCCAGCCCACAGAGGGCCGCCGAAATTCCCCAGGCGAACAGGCAGATGCTGATGGTTTTGCGGGCGCTCCAGCGGGAAGCCAGGATGCTGCCGGGGATTTGCAGCAACAAGTAGCCATAGAAGAAAATCCCAATCGCCTGCCCCTTCATTTCGTCGTTCATCGCCAAGTCCTTCATCATGGAGGAAATCTTGGGGTCGAGGATCAGGTTGACGTTGGTGCGGTCAATGTACGCGACCGTGTACATGATCAGGGCCAGGGGGATGATGCGGAGCCAGCGTTGTTGAACCATGGGGTAGGGAGGGGTAAGGGGTGTAAGTTTTTGCCAAGCGATGGCGCGGGTGTCGAGGGGAATTGCAGATTTCTTTCCCGCACTATCCCCTTGTTTCCCGCGCCCAGGTTGCTTGAATGGTCCGATGCCCACTGCTGCCACCCCCGACCTGTACGACATTCAAACCCAATCCGCTGGCCCGGCGGGTAGTCTGCCCCTGACCGACGATTATCTCCGCAATCAGCCGAGCGGAAATATCTTCGGCATGAGCCTCAATGTCGCCATGGGCTGGAACGCCGCCGATGCCGGCAAACCGCAATTCCTTATTCTCAGCACCCTCGGTGGCTTGCGTGCCCCGGACGGCAAACCCATCGCTCTCGGCTACCACACCGGCCATTGGGAAATTGGCATCCTCGTCAAGGAGGCCGCAGAGGAATTTCGCCGACTTGGCGTGATCCCCTTCGCCGGCTATTGCTCCGACCCCTGCGATGGCCGCACCCAGGGTACCGCTGGCATGTTCGACAGCCTGGCTTATCGTAATGACGCCGCCGTTATTTTTCGCCGCTTGGCGCGCTCCCTGCCCTTGCGCGCCGGGGTCCTCGGCATCGCCACTTGCGACAAAGGCCTGCCCGCGATGATGATGGCCGTGGCCGGGTTGCGCGATTTGCCCAGTGTGGTCGTGCCGGGTGGGGTCACGCTGCCCCCGGCGGTGGGTGAAGACGCCGGGGCCACGCAATCGCTGGGCGCCCGGTATGCGCATGGAATGGTTTCGCTGCAGGAAGCGGCCGATCTCGGTTGCCGGGCCTGCGCGTCGCCGGGTGGTGGCTGCCAATTCTTGGGCACGGCGGCCACGTCCCAAGTCGTCAGCGAGGCATTGGGCCTGTCTGTATTGCACTCGGCCCTGGCCCCATCCGGACAGCCGGTGTGGCTGGATCTGGCCACGCGATCGGCGCATGCCTTGCATCAATTGAAGGCGCGTGGCCTGAAAATGCGGGACATTCTCTCGCCCGCCAGTATCCGCAACGCCATGGTGGTGCACGCGGCATTCGGCGGCTCAACGAATCTCATGCTTCATATTCCAGCCATCGCCCACGCGGGAGGTTTGCCCCGGCCGACCGTGGCTGACTGGATCGACGTTAACAGCAAGGTGCCGCGTATCGTCAGCGTACTGCCGAATGGTCCGGTGCATCATCCGACGGTGCGGGTGTTCCTGGCTGGTGGCGTGCCTGAGGTGATGTTGCATTTGCGCCGGTTGGGCCTGCTTGATACCAAGGTTTTGACGGTCTCCGGAAAAACTCTGGGTGAGAATCTCGACGAATGGGAGAAATCCGAGCGGCGGTCAAAGTTCCGGGATATTCTCTTTCAAAAAGACCAAGTGCTGGCCGACGACGTCATCATGTCGCCGGAAGTTGCGAAACAGCGCGGGCTCACCGGCACTCTCGTTTTTCCCACCGGCAATCTCGCGCCAGAGGGTTCCATCATCAAGGCGACGTCCATCGACCCAACCGTGGTGGATGCCGACGGAGTCTATCGCAAAGAAGGCCCGGCCAAAGTATTCGTGTCGGAAATGGGCGCCATGGCGGCAATTAAAATGAATTTGATCAAACCAGGTGACGTAATGGTCCTCGCCGGTATCGGGCCCATGGGCACCGGCATGATGGAAACCTATCAAGTCACCGCCGCCCTAAAATACCTGCCCTTTGGCAAACAGGTCGCCTTGCTCACCGACGCCCGCTTCTCCGGCGTATCCACCGGAGCCTGCGTCGGCCACATCAGCCCCGAAGGCCTCGCCGGCGGCCCCATTGGCAAAATTCTCGAAGGCGACGTCATCCGCATGGAAATCAACCGTAACACCGGCTCCGGCGCCATTGATTTGGTCGGCGAAGGCGACCGGCGATTCTCCCCGGAGGAAGGCGCCCATATTCTCGCCGCCCGCCCCACCCGCCCAGATTTGGCAGCGCACCCCGCCTACCCCGATGACACCCGCCTCTGGGCCGCCCTCCAATCCGTCGGCGGCGGCACTTGGGGCGGTTGCGTATACGATACCGACGCCATCGCCCAGACGCTCGCCGCCGGGCGCAAGGCGCTGGGCAAGGGGGCGTGAACGCGCAATGGGGCGTCAGGAGTTCTTGGGAAAGTCCCGCAGGGACGATAGAGGGTAATCCAGCATTTTAATGCTGGGCGTGCAGAGTATCATATTATGAGTTCCGGAGGGACGAAAGAATGTCAGTCTCTATCGTCCCTTCTGGACTCCCACTCTCTTTTCGGTTGCGTACCCACCAATGAATTGGTGGGTTACCCTCTATCGTCCCTGCGGGACTTTTCCCTTTACCCTTTTGCATTCGGATGCCCCCACCCCACCCCACCCGTCGCGAAATTCTTCGCTTGGGCGCGAAGCTTGCGGCCGTCACCGCCGTGGGCACCACCTTTTCGGCCTGCCAGATTCTGCCCTCACCCAGCCGCCGCCAGGCGCGTGATTTCAACATTCGCGACTACGGTGCCTCCGGCGACGGCATCACCGTGGATACTTCCGCCATCCAAAAGGCCATTGATGCCGCCGCCGCCGTCGAGGGCGGCGCGCGCGTGGTGGTGCCCGGCGGGCGGCGTTACCTCACTGGCGGCCTACAGCTGCGCGACCGGGTGGAACTGCATCTTGCCGACGATGCGGTGTTACTCGCCAATCCCGACCTGCAGGATTACCCGGCCGCGCTGGCCGTACTCTCGGCCACGGGGGCCGCTGACGTTCGACTTTCCGGTTCGGGAAGTGTCAACGGCCAATGGCGGCAATTTGCGACCGCTTACGATGAACCCAACGAATGGTGGCGCATGGCCACGCGCCGTCCCCGGCTTTGCCTCTTTACGGCCTGCCCGGGTCTTGAGGTCACCGGCGTCACCCTGTGCGACTCCTCCAGTTGGACACTCCATCTCCTCGGCTGCGAACATGTCCTCGTGGACAATGTCACCATCCGCAATCCCCTCGATGTCCCCAACTGCGACGGCATTGACCCCGATCATTGCCGCGACGTGGAAATTCGGAATTGCGACATTACTTGCGGGGACGACGCCATCGTGGTCAAAACCTCCCGGCAAACGACGGACTACGGTCCGGCCGCGAACATCCGGGTGCACGATTGCGTCCTGAACACGCAGGATTCCGGTTTAAAAATCGGCACGGAGACGACTTCCGACATCTACGACATCAGCTTTGAGCGGTGCGAAATCCGTTCTTCCTGCCGGGGCTTGTGCATCCAGTTGCGCGATGCTGCGAATGTTTCCAGGGTGCGGTTCAACAACATCCATTTCCTCTCGCGCTACCATTCCGCTCCCTGGTGGGGCCGGGGCGAGGCGATTTCCTTCACTGCCCTCCCCCGCAATCCCCAAACCACCCCCGGGTCCATCAGCGACATCCGCGTTGAAAACGTCACCGGGATCGCAGAAAACAGCATCCGCCTCGAAGGAACGGCCGACAATCCCGTGCGCAATGTCATTTTCGAAAACGTGGCCGTAACCTTCGACCGTTGGACCAAATACCCCGGCGGGGAGTTCGACAACCGGCCCCTACCCGCCCCAGCCGGCATCGAAAGCCACCCCACCCCAGGATTCAATTTCCGCTACGCGCACGAAGTCAGCCTCAACCATTGCCGGGTTGATTGGGGCCGAAATGTCCCGGAATATTTCACCCACGCCCTGGAGGCCGAGAACACGACCGGACTGTCGATTTCCGATTTCAAGGGCGATGCCGCGCATCCCGTCCGGGACTCCGCCATCAAAATTATTTAGCGATCCGGCGGTTAAACTGTCAAACGGACTGGAAGTCGGCCCTTGGGGGTAGTGTCGCCGGGTTTACCGGTACCGGATGCGGGCCGGGATTCTCATTCAATTACGGCGAAGTTTTGGCGGCAGGTGCCGTTGCCGCCGCCTTTGCATCCTTCGCCGGCTCGATGGGATAGCCCTTCCACACAAACTCGAGGGCTTGCGCAATAGTTTGCTGGTTGACCTTGCTGTCCGTATGGCCCGCGCCTTTGGCGAAGACCAACTGGTAATGGTACCCCTTGGCCTTAAGGGCCTCGCCCATGTGTTTGTTGGCGATGGTCCAATTGCGAAAGTTGGAGGAGGCGGTATCAGCACCATTGTCATTTTGGCCCATTTCCAGCCAGATGCGCAGGGGCTTGACCGGGGAGTTCGCAATCAGGCTTTCATGGTACTGCCAGCCGCCGTGCGGGATTTCGTCGCTGTGTTGCAGGTTCACAAAGGTGCCGGAAAAGGCCACCACGCGGTGGTAAAGCTCCGGGTGGAACCAGGCCATGCTGAACGCCGCGATGCCGCCCGAGCTGCCGCCATAGGCCATGCGGGCATCGGGGTCTTTGGTGAGGGTCACGCCGGTTTCTTTTTCCACGCGGGGCAATACTTCCGACTCCACGAATTCGGCATATTTGCCCCAAACGGTGTCGTATTCCATGCTGCGCTCGTTGCCGCCGCTGGCGATCATCACCGCCACGACCGCGGGCAGGCGTTTGTCGGCGATCATGTTGTCCAGCGTGTTCTGGAAAATCCCGGTGTTCGTGGACAGCCCATACTGATCGCAGGTGACGATGAGCGGAGCAGGCGTCCCGGGGACATACTGACTCGGAATATAAACCGCCACATTGCGCTTAAACGCCGGGCTGCCCGGGAAAATCTTGCTGTCCGCCGAGTCCATGACAAAACGGACGATTTTGCCATGCGGCACGTCATCCCGCTTGGATTCTTCGACCGCCGGGCGGTAGTTTGGTCCGACGGAATAATCGCCATCGCCCAAGCCGGACGCATACGGCGGCCGGTCCATGAGCGTCGCCATTTCGGCTTTATCGGCGTCCGTTGCCGGAGGGCCACCAGGACCGCGGGCGGCGGGCGCCGATCCGCGCGCGGCGGCAGGCGCCGTGCCACGCGCGCCGCGACGACCTCCGCGAGCGGCAGAGGCGGAGGCGCTATCCGCGGCCGCGGCCGGCGCGACCGTGGCGGGAGCAGCATCGGCCGGCGCGGCGGCGGGGGCATCCGCTGCGAAAACTGCTGTGCTGGAGGAGAACAGGCCCAGGAGGAGGCCGTAGCGGAACAGGGAGGATTTCATGGGAGGAGGAATTAGGATTGAGCGGCTAATTATTTCGCTGGGGCAATGGGGTACCCCTTCCAGACAAACTCGAGGGCTTGCGGGAGCGTTTGGGCGATGGCCTTGCTGTCGGTATGGCCGGCGTTTTTGGCGTAGACCAGTTGGTAATGATAGCCCTTGGCCTTGAGATCCTGGGCCATGCGTAGGTTGGCAATGATCCAATTGCGCATGCCACTGGACGCAGTGGTGCCGCCATTATCATTTTGCGCCACCTCGAGCCAAACGCGCAGGGGCTTGGCGGCGGCTTTCGGAATGAAGTTCTCGTGGTATTCCCAGCCGCCGTGCGGGGCGTCGGGGCCATTCTTCAAATTCACAAAGGTGCCCGAGTACGACAGCACGCGGTGGTAAAGCTCCGGATGAAACCAGGCCATGGAAAAAGCCGCGATCCCGCCCGAGCTGCCGCCGAAAGTCATGCGGCCTTCGGGGTCCTTGGTCAGCTTGACGCCCGCTTCCTTCTCGACGCGGGGCAGCACTTCCGCCTCCACGAATTCGGTGTATTTGCTGGAAACCGTGTCGTATTCGAGACTGCGCTCGGGATTGGGAACATTGGCAATCATGACCGCGAGCATCACCGGCAGGCGGTGGTCCGCAATCATGTTGTTCAACACATTGGGCAACTGATTTCTGGCCAGCCCATAGGAATCGCAGGACACAATAAACGGCGCGGGAGTGCCGGGGACATACTGGCTCGGAACATACACATCCACGTTGCGATCCGCCGGCGGAGTGACATTGAAGAACTTGCTGTCGGCCGTGTTCATCACGAAATGAACAATCCTGCCTTGCGGCACATCCGCGCGAACCGCCTCTTCCTTCGACGGCGTGTAGTTTGGTCCCGTGCTATAATCGCCATCGCCGAGGCCGAAGGCATAGGGAGGGAGATCGTTGAGTTTTGCCATTTCGGCCTTGTCAGCGTCGGTCGGCGGCGGGCCGGCAGGGCCACGAGCGCCGGGGGCCGAGCCGCGGGCGCCAGCGGAACCGGCGCGGGCACCGGGAGCGCCGCCCGAATTCGCCGCGGGCGCAGACATCGCAGGTGCTGAAGCAGCAGACGCAGCGGCGGCAGGCGCATCAGCGCCCCAAATTGCCGTCGTGGAGGATAACAGGCCAAGCAGTAGGCCGCAACCGAGCAGGGTATTTTTCATGGGGATAGATTTTGGACGGCGGCGGCTTGACGCCGCTTTCGTCTGGGAAGCAAGGGGGTTTACTTGGCCGGGGCGGCTTTCGCCGGGGTGTAGCCGCGCCAGACGTATTCCAAGCCTTGCGGCAGGGTTTGCGCGATGGCTTTGCCATCGGTGTGTCCGGCCCCCTTGGCAAATACCAACTGGTAATGATAAGCTTTGGCCTTCAAGACCGTGGCCATGTGCATGTTGGCCAGCAGCCAATTATGAAAACCAGCTCCGGCGCTCGCGGCGCCGTTGTCGTTTTGTCCGACCTCCAACCACACGCGAATCGGTTTCGCCGGATTGTTCGGAATCAGCGTTTCGTGGAAATTCCACGCGCCATGCGGGGCGTCGGGGCCCGCCTGCTGGTTGACAAACGTGCCCGAGTAAATCAGCGCGCGGTGGTAGAGTTCCGGGTGATACCACGCCATCACGAACGCCGCCGAACCGCCGGAGCTCCCGCCGAGAGTCATGCGGTCATCGGGATTCTTCGACACGACCACGTTGTAGTTCTTTTCCACCAGGGGGATGACTTCCGCCTCAACGAATTCCGCGTATTTGCCGGAAACCGTGTCGTATTCCAAGCCGCGCTCGCTGCCGCCGCCGTCACCGCCGCCATTGGCGATCATGATGGCGCCCATCACCGGCAGGCGCTTTTCCGCAATCATGTTGTCGAGAATGTTGGGCAGTTGATTGTTGCGCGCACCATAGGCATCGCACGAAACAATTACCGGCAACGGCGTGCCGGGGACATACTGGCTGGGAATGTAAACGGTCACCTGCCGGGTGTCAGTCGCGCCGCGCAGGCCCGTATTGGGATAAAATTTGCTGTCGGCGGCATTCATCGTGAAGTGCTCGATCTTGCCTTTGGCCACGCCGTCCTTGGGCGTTTGCTCCGGTGCAGGGGTATAGGCTGGGCCCGTGGAATAATCACCGTCCGGCAGCCCAACCGCGTACGCCGGCCAGTCCATGAGCTTCGCCATCGCTGCAACTTCCTCCGGAGTTGCGGGGGCGCCGCCGCGGCCACCACCCGATCCACGAGCAGCCGCACTGCCGGCAGCAGTTCCCTGGCCACCCGTACCGCGACCACCGGTGCCACGACCACGACGGCCACCTGCCGAACCGGCCGGGGCCGACGCGCTGTCCGAGGCAGCGGCAGGCGCCGGGGCGGCAGCCGAAGCGGCCGGGGCGGCGGGCATCGGAGCGTCCGCGGCAAAAATGACATTAGTGGAGGAGAGCAAGCAGAGCAGCAAACTGTGGAGGAGTAATTTAGTTTTCATGGGGGAGGATGGTTAAGGGTTTGTTGGAAATGAGGTGTGGGGTGGTCGGGGTTTTCGGAAAAGCAGTGTCGAGCCGCCGCACTCCAAAGCTATTTGGCGGGATTAATGGGGTAGCCCTGCCAAAGCCATTCGAGCGCTTCGGCGATGGTTTGGCTGTGGACGTTCCGGTCGGTATGCCCGGCGTTGAGGGCAAAGACAAATTGATAATGATAGCCTTTGGCGTGAAGTACCTTCGCCATGTTTTCGTTGGCGATGACCCAGTCATGCATGTCATCGCGCATGACGTTGCGGTTAAAATTGTCGGTGTCACCAACTTCGAACCAGATGCGAATGGGCTTGGGCGCGCTGTTGGGAATCAGCGCTTCGTGAAATCCCCACGCGCCGTGCGGAGTCTCGGGGTTGAACGGCCATTGCTGGTTTACATAAGTGCCCGAGAATGTCAGCACACGGTGATACCATTCCGGGTGATACCAAGCCATGATCAAGGCGCAGGAACCACCGGAACTCCCGCCCATGGTCGCCCTGCCCTCCGGATCTTTGGTCAACTTGACGTTGTATTTGCTCTCCACAAGGGGCAGGACTTCGGCCTCCACCCATTCCGCGTACTTTCCCGACATCGTGTCGTACTCCAATCCCCGCTCGCTTCCCTGCGCATCGCTCGAGCCCAGAGGGTCGCTGCTCGAGCGCCCACCGTGGGCGATGGATATCGCAATCATCGGCGGGACTTTGTGCTCGGCAATCAAATTGTCCAGTACCGTAAAGAGGCCCGCATCCACCCCATCCGCGCCGACGATGAAGGGCGCGGCCGTGCCCGGCACGTATTGCTTGGGAACGTAAACACCCACCGCCCGCGTATACGGAGCCGGGTGCGAGGTCGGCACCAGCATCGAATAGCGATTATTCGGGTCAATTTCGCCGTAGGTGTTGGGCTCGCGGTCAATACCCGGATAGAATTTGGAGTCACTCGAATTCATCGTGAACCGATAGACGTCTCCGTGAGGTGCATTGGGATTGACGACGGTTTCCGGCGCGGGCGTGTAATTCGGGCCAATCAGGAAGTTGCCATCAACGGTTGGCGGCGGGTTGTTGGTGCCCGCCAGGAACGGCGCAAAATTGGGATGGGCGTCAAGGGCGGACTTGGCGGCAGGATCGTTGGCCAGCGCCTTTTTCAAGGCTGCATTGACGGCCGTCACTTCGGCAGGACTCAAGTTGACCGGTTCCAAGGCGACAAAGCCCGGAGTATTCGAATCGCGCTTGGGGTTCGGCGGGAGTCCGGGGGCCGCAGCCGAAGCGGCACTGGTGGAGGCAGCCAGGGCGATCAGGAGGCCAATGTGAAAGGTTATTACTTTCATGAGTGAGTGGAGATGGCCCTGCGGCAGGCGTAGCGCGGTGCTTTAGCCCGCGCTTCCGGGCTCGTGGTTTTTCCGGAAGCGCGCGCTAAAGCTCCGCGCTACGAAAATGCGATCAAGTTATTGGGAATATTTGGGGTATGGGTCAAAAAATCACTTCGCGATGGGATAGCCTTTCCACACCCACTCGAGCGCTTCGGGAAGGACTTGGCCCTTTGCGGCGGCGGTGCCATGGCCGTTCTTGAGGGCGAAAATGAATTGGTAGTGATACCCCTTCGCCGCCAAAACCTTGGCCATGGATTCATTCGCCACGACCCAGTCGTGCATGTTGTCGCGCATGACATTGGGGTTGAGCAAGTCCTGGTCGCCACAGTCCATCCAGAGCCGGATGGGTTTCGCGGGGTTGTTGGGGATCAGGGTTTCGTGAAATCCCCAGGCGCCGTGCGGGATCTCGGGGTTAAACGGCCATTGCTGGTTCACGTATGTGCCGGAAAAAGTGATGACCCGATGGTAGAGGTCGTTGTGGTACCATGCCATGATGAACGCGCAGGAACCTCCAGAACTGGTACCCATGGTCGCCCGGCCCTCGGGGTCCTTGGTGATTTTCACGTTATATTTGCTCTCCACTTGGGGCAGCACTTCCGTTTCCACAAAGTCCGCAAAGGTGCCCGACATGGTATCGTATTCCAGGCCCCGCTGGCTGCCCTGGGCGTCGTCTTTGGCACTAATGCCGACGGCAATCATCACGGGCAGCCGATGTTCGGCAATCATGTTATCCAAGACCGTGTGCAGGGTACCGTCCATCCCGTCCAACGTCACCAACATGGGCGCGGGGGTTCCCGGCACATATTGCTTTGGGACATAAACTGTGATGGTGCGGGTATACGGCGCAGGATGGGACGTGGGCTCGAGCACGGTATAAGGATTGTTTGGATCCAAAGGGCCTACCTGAGGGTCGTCCCGCTTGATACCCGGATAAATTTTGCTGTCCGTGGACTGCATCTGGAACGTATGCACCTCGCCTTGGGGTACGTTGGGATTCGTCGTCAATTCCGGCGCGCGGGTGTAATTCGGCCCCATGATGAAATTGCCATCTTCATTGACCGGGGGATTCGCAAAACCGCCAGCCACCAAAGTGAAATTGGGATACGCCTGAAGCGCCGCCTTCGCCGCCGGGTCGGCGGCCAGCGCCGTCTTCAAGGCGGCATTGACCGCCGCGACTTCAGCATCCGTCGGGCTCAGGCGCTTGGCGCGAACATAGTCAGGGTTGTTCGGATCGCGAACCGGCAATCCGCCGGCAGCGGCGAAACCGGAATGAGGGCTGGCCATCAGGCCGACCAGTACAGCGAGGCTCAAGGTGGATGTCTTCATTTAAGAATTTTGGGATTAAGGGTGGAAAAATTTGCAATTTACTTGGCCGAAGTCGCCGGCTTGGCCGCTTCCACCGGTTTGGCGGGCTCAATCGGATAACCCTTCCACAGCCATTCCAGCGCCTCGGGCAGCGTTTGCATCCTGACCATGGCATCCCCATGGCCGGAATTGAGCGCGTAGACAAACTGGTAATGATAACCCTTGGCCGCGAGCACCTTCGCCATATTCTCATTGGCGACGACCCAGTCGTGCATGTCGTCCCGCATGACATTGGGGTTAAGCAAATCCCGGTCGCCCACGTGCAGCCAAATGCGGAGGGGTTTGACGGGACTGTTCGGAATGATTGTTTCGTGAAAGCCCCAGGCGCCATGCGGGGTCTCGGGGTTAAACGGCCACTGTTGATTAATATAGGTGCCCGAATAAGTGAGCACCCGGTGGTACAGGTCCGGATGATACCAAGCCATAATGAAGGCGGCCGAGCCACCGGAACTGGTTCCCATGGTGGCGCGACCTTCGGGGTCTTTAGTCAATTTCACGTTGTATTTGCTTTCAACCAGCGGGATGACTTCCTTTTCGATCCACTCGGCATATTGGCCCGACATCGTATCGTATTCGAGGCCCCGCTCACTGCCTTGCGCATCGCTGCCTCCGGCCGGGTCGCCACTGGGGCGCCCGCCGTGCTGGATGGAGATGGCAATCATCACCGGCACTTTGTGCGCGGCGATCAGGTTGTCCAATACCATGGGCAAAAAGGTGTCCGGGCCGTCCGCCCCAACGATAAACGGCGCCGCCGTCCCGGGGACATATTGCTGCGGCACGTAAACCAATACGGTCCGGGTATAGGGCGAGGGCTTTGACGCCGGCACATCCAGCGTGTAGATATTCTTGGGGTTTACGGTTCCAAAGATCTCGGGCACACGGTCAATGCCGGGATAGATTTTGCTGTCGGACGACTTCATCGTGAAGGTGTAGACTTTTCCTTTGGGCACACCAGGTTGAATTCCGGATTCCGGCGGTCGAAAATAGAGCGGTCCGATGATGAAGTTCCCGTCCTGATCTGCAGGCGGATTGGTGGCCACCGGCAGGGCTTGGGCCTTGACGAAACCGGGGGTGTTGGGATCGCGGGTCGGGCCATCCACCGCGCCGGACGCGGGATTGGCCATTGCGGCCAGACTAAAAAATAGTGCTAGTCTTAACTGTTGGGGGTTCATCAACAATTCCATTTTGACACCAGCGAAAATCGCCGGGGGTGTCGGGGATGCAAGGGAGCAGGGGTAAGCCGTCAATTAATGCCAAAAAGGCGCGACTCCACAAGTAAAATTCGCAGGATGGCTGCAGCGAGGGTGCCTCGATTTGGCCGCTGGGAAAGAGGTTTCACGCGAAGGTCAGCAATACCATTCGACCCTCCGACTCCAGCCAGGGCTTCGCGCCTTCGCGTGCGCCAAGTCCTAAATCCCCTCCAGCCGCTTGTCCGCATCGCCGAACTTGTCCAGCTTCACCCCCATGCGATCCATTAAGGAGAGGTAGAAGCTGCAGAGCTTGCGGTTGGAGTCACCGGCTTTGGTGAAATCAAGGACGCGACCAGTTTCAAGTGTCCCGCTCATGTTGCCCGCCGTCAGCACCGGCACTTTGCTGCTGTCATGGTTGCTGCCGGACCACATATTGGACATGAAGACGAGGCCGCAATTGTCCAGCACCGTGCCGTCGCCCTCGGGCATCGAGTCGAGCTTCTGGATGAGGTAGGCAAACTGGCTCGTGTAATACTGGTTGATGCGGAGAAAATCATCCGTCGTATCCGCGTGGCTGGCCAAATGGTGGGCGAGCTTGACGTTCAGGAAGGGATAAAACAGCCCCGAAATGTCGCGGCAAAGCAAAAGGGTGGCGATGCGGGTCTTGTCGGTCTGGAACCCGAGGGCGAGAATATCGCACATCAGGCGCATGTGTTCGCGGATGTCCTCGGGCAGGCCATTGTCCGGACGCTTCATCATGACGATGGGCTGCTTGGTGTCCTTGGCGCTGGCATCGGCCTTGGCTTTGGCGGCGCGCATGTTTTGGGCGCGAAGTTCGACTTCGCGGACGCTGGTCAGATATTCGTCCAACTTGGCCTTGTCCGTCGAACTGACCTGCCGGCCCAAGGTGGCGGCCTGATCCATCACGCGGTCAAGCACGCTTTGGTCGCGCTGGTTGCCCTTGTTGTCAAAGAGGGAGTCAAACGCCAGCGAGGGATAAACTTCCATGGGCACGGGCGAAGTCACGCTCGACCAGGAAATATGCGAGCTATAGGCCATCGAGTAGTTGGTCTCGTGGTAGCCCGTCACCGGCTGCTCGCAGCCAATCACCATGCTGGGCTGGACGGTCTGGTCGCCAATGCGGGTCGCGAGGACTTGGTCCATGCTGACGCCGCCATGCAATTCCGCGCCTTTAGTTAGGGGCATCCCGGACAGGAGATTCCCCGTCATACCCGGATGGATGCCGACGCCCGTGGCGGCGCGATTAAACAGCCCCTTGATGAAATTGATTTTCGCCTTATGCGGCTCGAGCGGGGTCAGACTGTCACCAAGTACCATGTTTTCGCCGGCGCCTTCGGCCGTCCAATGGTTGGGATTGACGCCATTGGCCATGAACAAGACGGCGAGACGCTTCGGCATCGCGGCGGGTTTGCTGCCGGACACCATGGTGTCGGCGCCCCACACCGGAATGGATTCCAACCAAGGCAAAGCCATGACGACCCCGGCGCCGCGGAGAAACCGGCGGCGGGAAAGCTGATGGGGATTCCGCACAATGTTGTTGTTCATGGGGTGATCGTGATGGGGGTGGATCAATCGCTTAGGAACCGGGGGAGGTGCGCTTCGTCAGGAACTGCTTACTATTAATAACACTGTTAACGAGAATGTCAAAGCGGTATCCGCCCGCCGCAAGCTTATGGTCAATGTCCCCCACCAGTGGCTCATCCGAGGGCACCAGCGTGCGCCCCAAGGCGTAGGAGACCAGCTTGCGGCTCAGATTGTCCACAAATTCATCCTGCACCCTGGTCTTTAAATAGGACCGCAAACCGGCCACGCCGTTTTCCTCGGTGCCGTCGGGGAAGGTGGCGTTGGTCTCCACCGGGCGATTGCCCAAGTCAAGCGTGCGGGCTTCACCAATCGGCCCAAAGCCCTCGAACACCAGGCCGAACGAATCAAACTTCTCATGGCAACTTGCACAGGCGGGATTCGCATGATGCTGGGCCAGCGTTTGGCGCAAGGTGAGCTCACCGAGTTTGCTTTCGTCAGAGGGTATCGCCGGAACGTTGGGCGGCGGTGCTGGGATATATTCGCCCAAAAGTTTGCTCACCACCCAGAATCCCCGCTTCACCGGGCTCGTGCGCAGCCCCGGCGCGTTCTTGGTCAGGAATGCCGCCATGGGCAGAATGCCGCCGCGCTGGTATTTTTGGGCGTCGTCCACCCTCATCCACTGGTCCGCCCCACCCTTCGGTTCAGGCATGCCATAATGTTTGGCGAGAACCGGGTTGACGAAGGTGTAGTCGCCATAAATGAAATCGAGGATGGAGCTGTCGTGTTGGGCCACATCCACGAAGAAGCGAATGGGCTCCTGAAACATTGCTTCGCGCAAGTCGTTGGTGAAAGTTGGGAAATGGTCGCGGTCCACGGCGTTGTGTTCCTCGAAGCGGCGAATGTCGAGCCAGTTGCCGCCAAATTCAGCGGCCAGGCCGCGGACGCGCTCGTCGGCCAGCATCCGTTTGGTCTCAGCGGCGAGCACCGCCGGCTGGTGCAAATCTGCCGCCTTCGCGTGGTCGAGCAGCTCCTTGTCCGGCATGGACGACCAGAGGAAATAACTCAGGCGGCTGGCCAGTTCGTAATCGCTCAACGGCTGGATGCCCTTCGCCACGCTTTGCCCGCTGTCCGGGGAATTCACCCGGAAGCAGAACGAGGGCGACATCAGCACACTGACCACCGAATAGCGGATCGCGTCTTCGTGGCCGATTTGCTGCGATCGAAGCGTGCGGTAAAATGCCAGTATGTCTTCACGCTCCGTCTTTGACAAGGGCCGGCGGAAAGCGCTTTCGGCAAAGGCCACCAGGGAATCGAGGTGGCTCGGTTCAGCCGCCTTCTGCGCCGCCTCGAGCGCCCGAATGTGCGCATTCATGGTCGCAAAATAATCTTTAATCACCCCGAGAACCATGTCGTTGGCATTGATGGCTTGGGCATGGGCCTGGTAAACTTCGCCCAGTTGCTTGATTCGCGTTTCAGTGGTGATATCCTCATCCTCCGGACGGAAGCCGTTGAAATCGGGATTCATCATAACGCTCGGCGGCTCCGCGCGCTCGAACCACATGAATTGCTTGAATTGTCGCAAGGGCGCCTGGGCGACGAAGTCGAGTTCCTTCCAGCGATTGTCCAATTCCTTTTGCTGGGCGGCGTCAAGCACGAGGTCGTAGAGCGGCTGGTCGTCGCGGAAATAGCCCATCTGGCTGTGGAAACCGGCGGTGAGCAGCCGGTGCCCCTGCAGGTCCGTGCGAATGTCGTTGGCATTCGTCAAAAACATCCGCGCCCGCTCCCAAATGACAAACGCATCCGGAAATACCGCGCAGAATTGCTTGAACGAATCCTCATACGCCGCCTTGTCCGCTGCCGCCTCCGGGATGAGCAACGCCGGGTCGGTTTGCGCGTAGCCCGACATGTCCAGCGTCTGCGCATTTCCGGCATATGTCATCCGGCTTTGCGCATACTGCTGATCCTTCCACAACACGTAAATCTGCGACCCCGAGGCAATGGAACCACCCGGCCCACGCGGGCTGGGCAGGTTGTCGAACTCGGGCTTCACCAGCGGGCGAAGGCCAATGATGATGTCGCGGATGTACCCGCAGTAAGTGGTCATCCCCTCCGGTTCCTTGCCGGCCTCCGGCGACGGGAGGCTACGAAAGCGCGCTTGGACAGCCGCCATCGGCCCGACTTTGCCCGCCGGGGCCGTCAACGCGGTCCAGACTTTACCCAGGTACTTCGGGCTGATCTTGGCGTCCTTCGCAAAATCGTCGAGCGTCGCGGCGGGCTTGCCGAGGGCTGCCCGGTTCTGAAAACGCCACGCGGCCAGAAAGTAATCCGCATAATCCAGGGCCTGCCAGCGGTAAGTGCCCGAGGTGCCGGTAAGGGTGAGTCCCTGTTGCTTGTAGAAATCCACGACCCGCCCGATGGCATATTTGTCGCGGTCTTCATCCGTCACCATCGTATAGGGGGCGAACGTGAAACCGTTGGGCCTGAAAACGATGTGGTCGGCGACGAGCTGGGCCGCGTCCAAATATTTCTTCACCAATTCGGGCGACATGGCCAGCGATTCGCCGGTATTGTCAAATCCCGCCTCGTTCGCCGGGTCCACCGGGAATTCCTTCGTCGGCTGGATGTCCACCCCGGTCAAATCCCGGATGGTGTAGTCATATTCCGCGTTGCTCAAGCGCCGCGCGAGGACGATGCCCGGGTCGCCGGCATTGTGCGTTGTCTCATAGGTCTGCATGTCCTGAATCCAGGCAATGATGGGCTTCACTTGCTCGGGCGTCGGGTGTTGGGCGGCGTCCTCCGGCGGCATCGCCCCGCGCTGGAGCTTCCCCAGCAGCGTATTCCAGCGCCGGTAGTCCTTGACCACCAAATCCATGCTGGTGAATGATTCCAAATTGAAGGCCGCCTCCGGCTTGTCCGCCCCATGGCACGAAACACAATAGGTCTGAATAAACGGCCTAACGACGCCTTGGAAGCGCGTGTTCAACACCTCCGCCGATACGTCGGGCGGCGCCAACCGCGCCGGGATGGTTTGCGAGCGCAAAGCCAGGGCGAGAACGCCGAGGGCCGCCGCGAGGCCGCTAACCGTAAGAAATTTGCGCATCGGAAAAAAGTCGGGGAACATGGCCAAACGGGGATGCCGGCCATATCCCAACCGGGAAAGGGGTAAAGAACGATTATAACAGGTTCTTACCCAGGGCTGTCAAGCGCCGGAGGTTCTCGCGCGAAGACGCGCGGATTATAGAAGCTAGAAGTTAGAAGCTGGAAGACAGGAGTCAGGAGACAGGAGGCTGCAGAATACTGAACTCTACACTCCCCAATTCTAGCTCCTAACTTCGGGATTTATATACATTGTTACCCTAGCTCGCTTCCGAGTTTTGAGCGGTGGATTGGGGCGCGGCCTACTTCTTAGGCGGCGTGGTCGGTGTTGGGGCGGGCGTTTGCGGCTGAACATTGCCCCGCGCTAATGCGATATACGCTTGCTTCCCGGCCCCGCTACCCATGGCAACGGATTGGAGAATTGCGCTGAATTGCCCTTTAACGGGCGGGATGATTTTTTGCGGTCTACTCATGGTGATTATTGGGTGAGGGTCTTGTAAGGGAACTGTGCGCTTTCAGCAATGCCTGATACCACTTCCGAAAACACGCTTTGCATGGCGGTCTTGCGGCGGTTGAAACGGAAGGCAAATTCATTGACATAGCGGTGAAGGTGTTTGCGGCTCATCTGGTGGTAGACGCCATTGTAACCGCGCTTGAAGATGGCCCAAAAGCTTTCGATATTGTTGGTATGGCAATCCCCAACAACGTAGCCCTTAGCGTGGTCAACCATGGCGTGGTTAAGCGCGGTTTCGATTTGCTTATACGCGCCCGCCGTGTCGGTGTAGAGAGTCGAACCCGCCACAATGTTTTCCGCCAGAATCGGGGCGATGGTTTCGCGCTGCGTGTTTTGAATCACGCTCGCCTTCACTTGGCTGATTTGGTCGCCTTGCGCCCGTTGAATCATGCCATGGACAATGGCCTTATCAATGAAACCGCGCCCGCGAATCTTGGTCTTGCGCACTTTCTTGTGCATATTGGAAGCCTTGCCGCCGATGTAGGTTTCGTCAGATTCAACCGTTCCGGTGAACTGGTTGCCGTTTTGCTTGTGCGCTTGGCGGATACGATGAGCCATAAACCAAGCGGTCTTTTGCGTAACCCCAACGTGCTTGGCGAGTTGAACCGAGCTAATGCCCTTGCTGGTTGTCGAAAGGAGATAAATCGCCATGAACCATTTACGCAGCGGCAACTTGCTTTCGCCAAAGACCGTCCCGGTCTTGATGGTGAAATCCTGCTTGCATCCGGCGCAACGGTAACGCTTGCCGTTAGCGAAAAGGTGAATCTTGGTATTGCCGCAATGTGGGCAGTAGCCGCCATTGGCAAAGCGGACGGCGGTAAAGTGCTTAACGCAGGTTTCTTCATCGCGAAAGAAATCAGTGAACTCTGTAAGGGTTTTGAACTGGAATAGATTATTCATTCTGATAGCAAGTTACCCTATTTTGTTAGGGTTGTCAAGTGGTAGATTGAAGATTTATTAAGATTCTTTTGGGGGTTGCCCCTCTCCGTATTTTCTATTGGATTTATGGCAAATGGACGATGACAACAGTGTGTATGAACTTGAGCACCTCGGCCTCCTGAAGGTTGATAAAATCCTCTTGGTTTTCTGCTGTAGCACAATACCCGCCCTCCTTACCATTTTGGCCAGCAGGCCAATTATCCCCATGGAGGCGAATATGTGGCTCGTTGTTTTGATTATCTCCAATCCCGTTGCCCTTTTTTGCCTGCTTTGGCATTCCTTCCGGTGGCCTGTAAGGCTTAGGACAAGGCGAGACATTACCTTGCAGGCATGGAAGGACTTTACTGACGAATTTAGCCATATCGTGGATACGGAAATGCGCCCTGCTGTCGAGGAGGCTGTTTGTGGGAAAAATGACTCCCTTGTTGTCAAGGGGCCTGACGGCAAGGAATATATTCCGGGGCCTAAATCTGAAATGATTAAAAAAGTTCATTCGACCGCCTTTGCGTGGATGAATCCTAATAACCCCAGTATACGTAAGGTCTTTAACTCCAATATTGAAAAAATCAGTCAAGCCTACACTGACCCCTCCTCGTTGAAGCTTACCGAGAGGTATTCCCGCCAAAAGCATTTTATAGACTACCTCGCCCGCTACTTGCGCTATCCCGTCTTTTTTATAAATCTCATATCCGCCGCCATTTTCGCTTATAAATTTTTGGAATAGAATATCGTTTTCCCCACTTGACAACCCTAGCGGCCTAGGGTCTTTTGGTGTGCATGAAACTTCATTCCGCTTTAATCGTCGTTGAAAGACCGCCCGGTAATAAATTTGCCTCAGACCAAGGCTGGCTATCTTTCCGAGATAGTATGCCGAACATTTTGAAAACAGCCAAAGGAGTTGAAAGCTTTGGCGAAAACACCTTCCTGATGTCGTTAGAAAACGGAATGTCTGACTTAACTCAGATTTTATCAAATGCCACTCGCTACGGCCTGAAATATCGGGTGCTTTTTCTGGACGCGGAGCAGCAATGGGTTTATTCTGACCCCCACACCCCATAGGTTGGTTAGGAGTGCTCACTTAGCGGTCCCCCTTCCCGTTTGGGCATAGCTCCGCCCCTGTTTGGGTTGGCCCGATGACCCCCGGCCCGGCGGGGTAACTTTGTATATAAGTCCCCTAACTTCTAGCTTCCAAGGGCAGCTGCACCCTTGACGCTCGCCGGTGCTTCCGTATTTATCGACTTTAGCATGAAATCAAAGTTCTGGGTCTTAGTTGGCGTTTTGCTTGCCGCCCTCGGTATTTGGTGGTGGTCTGCCAACAAAAGTGACCGGAAGGATGCAGTCCCCATTCCCCCGCCGGCGTCCGTTACCCCCAGCAGTGCGCCCAAACCCACCGTTGGCGCCGTTTCGCCAAATTCCACGCCGTCAATTAAACCTTCCGCAACTTCGGCCTCCGCCCCACCCGCTCCGGCCACCCCACCGAAAGCGCCCGCCGTCCTGACCGATGTTCCGGCCGTCGTGCAGGACCTGATTACCCGGATCAAGGCCGGCGATGCCGTGGCGGCCTTCGAGGATTACGGCCCTTGGTTGTCCACCAGCATACCGCCATCCAATGCCGACAGGGTTTGGTGGCAACAATTGTGCATCGCGCAGAGTTTAAACATGCTGCAAGTCCTCGAGGCCATGTCGACCCAGACGCCCGCCTACCATA
This sequence comes from uncultured Opitutales bacterium, assembly GCA_964561455.1. GTDB lineage: Bacteria > Verrucomicrobiota > Verrucomicrobiia > Opitutales > JABDGR01 > JABDGR01. Next base: position 341 of record CAZLPS010000035.1, on the reverse strand, counting down.
GTGATACCAAAACCGTCATCGGTCCCGATGGACCCGAGATCGCCGATTCCGATTACGCCCGATACAACATTATCGACCCGGTCACCGGACAAAAGGCGTCCTTTACCTTCTACAAGTCCAACTTCACCGACGGCCGGTGGGTGCTGGACCTAAATGCCCTGACTCTTTGGGACGACGAAACGAAGAATCCCAAGGCGAAATGAGGCGGCGTTTTAGGAAGCTAGAAGTTAGAAGCTAGTTTTCCGAACTTCACACTCCACACTCCCAACTTTTCCAATCCTTGCTCGCGCAAAGCAGCGGTGTTATTTGGCAAGGACAAAGTTGGGGTCTTGGATGAGGCG
>CAZLPS010000034.1:0-39514 GCA_964561455.1 uncultured Opitutales bacterium | reverse complement strand
AAAGTGTAACCCATGTCCCTAGACGAAGTGTTACCTATGTCCGGCTCGCACCCCCTCACCAACCCCTAGGCCTACAAAAGGGTCGGCCTACAAAAGGGTCAGTTGTTCATTCTTGTAGTGAGACGGTCGAGCGAGGTCCAAAATGGGGCTAGTTAAACCTTACGACCTGAACACTCAGCAGCCTAATTTCCAATGTGACCTTCGCGCATTCCGGCACCACCAAGTTGACAACCAACCGCAGTTACGATAATTTGAATAGGTTGACCGAGGTGGACAGATAACGTCCGGAAAGGGGGCTGTTGCCCAAATCCGGGAAAATTTAGTCCAAGCCGCTATAACGTCACGTAAGATGCTGTCCTGTAGGGTATTATGACGGGAACGCAATATCCACAGAAGGAGATGTTTAACTACCACGTCGACTTGGATCGTCGGGTTCGGCGGAGTCCGCCGAGGGTCAGTTGTCAATTCTTTGAATCTGATTTGGGCCAAAACCCGGAGGAAGGTAGTCAAAGGGCCAGGACGACCCAATCGGCCATGGCGTTTGGCGTTGGCGTCTCATTAATTTTCTCCAGGCCCTCCCATTCCAAGGCCATGGGCTTTCTTCATCATGCGACCGGTCGTCCAGGGCTGAGGGCGCCCCAGTCGCCTCCGTCACTTCGCCCCGCAATCTGATCTTAAACGTTAAAAGTTAAGCGTTAAGCGTTAAACGTTCGGCCCCGACCCTCCGCGCCTCTGTGCCTCTGCGCGAGCCCCTTCTGCGCCCTTTGCGTTTTTTATGGTCAAACCTTCGCCCGCTTCGTGCCCGTTCGTGGATAACCAGAAACTAGTAACTAAAAACTAGAAACTCTCCGTAACCCGCCAATCACGCGCAGCCAACCTATCCAACCCATCAAACCTATCCAACGCAGCCAACGCAGTACTATCTTTTTTCAAATCGCCTGTGCTAAGGTGGGCAAAAGCGACTTCTTGGAAGCTAGAAGTTAGGAGCTAGAATTCAGAATCCAGAAACCTACTATCAATCGCCCATTCACCTATTCGACCAGAATCTGAACTTAAGCATTAAAGGTTAAACTTTGAGCGTTAAACGTTCAAAACTGCCTCTGCCCCTTCCTCCTTCACTCTTCACTCACCCCCCCGCGCCCCATCCCACTGTCCAGGCTAGTCGTGCCATGTCCAGACTAGTCCAGGATAAATTTTTTACCCCCCACCTCTCTGCGCCTCTGCCCCTCTGCCCATTCTCAACGTTCAATGTTCGATGTTTCCCGCCGTGGCGGGATTCAACGCCTACTCTTCACTCCCCCCATCGGGCCCAATCGTGCTTGATCGGGCCCAATCGTGCCAAAAAAAATATAAAAAAACTGATGCAGTCTGGCTTTCCACGTTAACACCCCAAGAATGGAGGGGTTGAGTAGCATGGGCATCTTGCCCATGCCCACTGTGGTTCCCGCTCCTCCTTCCGGCCTCCTGTCTAACTATCTATCATCTCCTTTGCCGCCGCCCTCCCCCTTTCTCTCGATCCGTGCTTCAAATAATTGGAAACAAAAAACGAAAAACGAGCACACTCCGTGCCCCCACCCACACGCCTCTCAAGTCCTCCACTCCATCCGTCCAACCGAAGTCCAACCTGCTCGGCTTATAGTCCCGTCTAATCCAACCAAAAAATTTCACCCCCCCCATCCACGGCCACCCGCAATGGCCTAAACAATACCCGTTGAATGTTCGGCGTTCCCCGCCGTGACGGGATTGGATGTTTCCCGCCGTGGCAGGATTGAATGTCCGATGTTCGATGTTCGATGTTCGCCCCCCTCCTGACTCCTGACTCCTGTCTCCCCAATTCCAGCTCCTAACTTCTAGCTTCCAACTTCTAACGCCTGTATTTTAACAGTTCACTCGGCGGAATCCCATGCACCGCCTTGAACTGGTGCGAGAAATGAAACGGGTCCGTAAACCCAAACCGCGCCGCCACTTCCTTGACCAACCCCCCCTGCTCCAGCAACTTCTCCGCCGCCAGGTTCATCCGCCGGCGCAGGAGGTAATGGTAGGGGCTCATCCCTTGATAACGCCGAAACCAGCGGCAGACACTCGACGACTCCGCGCCCACCGCCCGGGCAATTTCCCCCAGCGTCCGAATGTTTTCCGCCTCGGCGTCAATATAGGCCTTGCAGCGAAGGAAGGCCTCGCGCGCCCGCTCGCTCGGGTGCGCGGTGAACGATGCCGCATCCTCGATCTTCAGCAGCAGATATTCCAGCAGCGCGGCGGTCAGCGCCTGGCGTTTTGCCCCCGCGTGCTGGCCCTCGCGCAGCAGCCCCTCAAAGGCACTCGCCAGATCCGCCTGTGGCGTAAGCTGCCGCGCCTCGCCCGGCGCAATCTGGCAGCGGCGCAGCCGGGACAACACCCCCGACCCCGCCAGCGACACAAAATATTTGACCAGCACATCGTCCGGCGCCGTCCGGATTTCATGCGGCGTGGACAACCCGTACGCGAAGATCACCCCCGGCCCAAGTTCCAGCCGCCGCCCGCCGACCACCGCCGTGCCGCGCCCGGCGACCACATATTCAATCGAAATAAACGGAAAATCTTCCCGCGCGACAAAGTAATCCGGCTGGCAGTGCTCGAAGCCGCCCATCGTCAATTCCACCCGCGCCGTTTTACGAGGGGCCAAATTGAGGAAAAAATACCGTGCATCCTTCACCTGCTTGGACAGCAGGCTGGCAGCATCCGTTCGGGCAACTTTAGACATGCTAATTCCACTTCTAGGCATTCTCCCCGCTTGCTGGCGAGAGTATTATGAGTCAACTTTACCCCATGCACCCCAACACCCGGGACAAAGTAGGGAGCCCGCGCACCCACCACCCCAACCCCCAGCCAGCCCAGCCATGAAAATCCCGCTGCCCCGCATCTTCCGTACCCGCGCGACCTCGCTGACCGCCCTCGCCCTCGCCTCCGCCTTGCCTGCCACCGTGCTAGCGCAATCCGGGCCGCGGGCCTCCGCCGACCAAGTCGCCGCCGCGATGACCGACACGCCAAAAATCCCGGCCGGCCCCTATGCCGCGACGTGGGATTCCGTGAAGGCCAACTACCAAACGCCGGATTGGTTTCTCGACGGCAAGTTCGGCATCTTCATGCACTTCGGCCTTTACTCCGTCGCCGCGCATGGCAGCGAGTGGTACGAGAAATACATGTACGGCGGCAATGCCCAGATTGAGCAATGGCACATCCAGAATTTCGGCCCGCTCGACACCAACGGCTACATCAAGCTGGCGGATAAATACGCCACGAAATTTGACCCGGAAAAATGGGCCGAACTGTTCAAGAAGGCCGGCGCGAAATATATCGTGCCCACCGCCCAACATCATGACGGCTTTGCCAACTGGGACAGCGCCGTCACCCCGTTCAACGCCAAAAACTACGGCCCAAAACGCGATATCATTGGCGAACTCGGCGCGGCCGTCCGCAAACAGGGTCTCAAATTTGGCGTTTCCAATCACGGCATGGAGCACTTCACCTTCATTACCGCACCCCCGGCCTCCGTCAAAACCGACCTCTACGACCCCGCCTTTGCCGGTTTCTACCTCGTGGCTGATCGCAGCCCGGAGGCGTTGGTAAAATTCCTCGCCACTTGGGTCAAGGAAAACGACGAGCTGATTGATAAATATCAGCCCGACATGCTCTGGTTCGACAACGGGGTCAACAGCCGGGTGTTCGATCCCCTCAAACTCGCCGTCGCCGCCTACTATTACAATCGCGCCGCGCAATGGGGCAAGCAGGTCACCCTCAGCACCAAATCAGACGCCTACCTCGCGGGCAGCATCGAGGACTACGAACGCGAGGGCCGCGCTCCCAAGACCATGCAGGAATTCCCCTGGCAGGCGGACGACCCCATTGGCGCAAAATTTGGCTATGTCGAAGGCATGGCCTTGACCAACTCCGGCGGCATTGTCCGCAATCTCATCGAAAACGTCAGCCGCAATGGCAATTTGCTGCTCAACATCTCGCCCAAGGGTGATGGCACCATCCCGGTGGAACAACAACAGATTCTCCTCGGCGTCGGCCAATGGCTCGATGTCAACGGCGACGCCATTTACGGCACCCGGGCCTGGAAAATCTACGGCGAGGGCAATATTCGTTACACCACCAAGGGCGACACCCTGTATGCGATCGTGCTGCGCCCCGGTGCGCCGCGTTCGACCGCCGCCCCGGCCGCAGACACCACACCGGAGGAAACCATTCTACCGCCCATCGCCGCGCAAGCGGCCACATCCACGCCAGCCTCCGCCAGCGCCGCCGCGCCCGCTCCAGCTGGCGCGACCTTGGTCATTCCCTCGCTCGCCACCGGCCAAGCTCCCGCAGGTAAAATCGAGAAAGTGGAGATGCTCGGCCACCCGGGAACTTTGGAATTCGCCCAGGAGGCCGACGGCTTGCACGTAAAACTGCCGGCGCAATTTCCCACGGAATACGCCTACGCCCTCAAAATCACCGGCCTCAAATTGAAACCGACCAACAAATCTGCAACCACCGCCGCCAACTAATTCTTACCTTACTTATTTTCCCATGCATCCGTCCAAATCTATTGTCCTCTCTTCCACTCTGGCGCTGTTGGTGTTCGCTGCCGGCACGCGCCTTTTTGCCGGTGTCGCCGTCGAGCTCCCCAAGCCCGACCGCGGCGGCGTCACACCCGCCATGGCCGGCCCCTACGATTATGGCGTCATGGGCCCGCCTGCCACTCCCGAGATTGTGGCCGCCGCCGACAAGGCCGTCACCAAGCCCATGGCCAAGGGTCCGGTCGAACCGACCTGGGATTCCATTCAGAAAAACTACACCACCCCCGCGTGGTTCAACGACGCCAAATTCGGCATCTTCATGCATTGGGGTGTTTACTCCGTCGCCGCCCATGGCCCCAGCGCCGCCGAATGGTATGAAAAACACATGTACGCTGGCGCCGACCGCAACTGGCATGAGCAAAATTTCGGCCCCATTGACAAATTTGGCTACAAGGACCTCATCCCCCTCTTCACCGCCGCTAAATGGGACCCCGACGCTTGGGCGCTGCTCTTCAAAAAATCCGGCGCGAAATTCGTCGTCCCCACGGCCGAGCATCACGACAATTTTGCCAATTGGGACAGCGACGTGACGCCGTTCAATGCCAAGAAAATGGGCCCCAAGCGCGATTTAATTGGCGACCTCGCCGCCGCCGTGCGCAAACAGGGCCTTAAGTTCGGCGTCTCCAACCATGGCATGGAGAATTTCACCTTCGTCAATCCCGCCAATGATTTGAACGCCCTGCTCAAGGACGAAAAAGCCGACCTCTACGACCCCGCCTGGGCCGCCTTTTATAACGTCGCTGACCGCAGTAATGCCGCGATGACCCGCTTCCTCACCGACTGGGTCAATCGCAACCTCGAACTGATTGACAAATACCAGCCCGACATCCTCTGGTTCGACAACGGCGTGAATTTGCGCGTGCTCGACACCTTGAAACTTCACGTCGCCGCCTATTATTACAACCGTGCGAAGGAATGGGGCAAAGACGTCTCGATCAGCACGAAATACAACGCCTACGCCCCGAGCAATGACGACACCAAGCAAATCGGCGCCATCCTCGATTTCGAAAAATCTGGCGCCCCCCGCGGCCCGCAAACCATCCGCCAAGGCCCATGGCTCGTGGACGACCCCATCGGCAGCACGTGGGGCTATTCGACGACCATGACCGTCGCCAGCGCCGGCACAGTGCTCGGCAAGTTGATTGATACCGTGAGCAAAAACGGCAACTACCTCTTGAACATTTCGCCCATGGCCGACGGCACCATCCCCCAGGCGCAGCAGACCACTCTCCTCGGCATCGGTGCCTGGCTCGACGTCAACGGCGACGCCATCTATGGCACCCACGCCTGGACCAAAAACATCGAGACCGTCGGCACCGGCCGCGGCGCGCTGAGCTACCATTTCACCGTCAAGGGCGACACGCTTTACGCCATCTCCTCCGCGTGGCCGGGCGCGCAGGCGACCATTATTTCCCTCGCCAAAGACGCCGTCCCGACCAAAGATAAAATCAAAGTCGAAATCCTCGGCCACGACGGCGCGCTCGATTACACCCAAGATGCCGAAGGCCTGAAAGTCACCCTCCCGGCCGACCATCCCCCCGGCGGCGCCAACTACTTCACCCTGAAAATCTCCGGCCTGAACCTGACCGCCGTCACCCCCGCCACAAAAAATTAATTCCCAATAATTCTGTTGATTCTGTCAAAAAAACCATCCGCACCTCCATGCTCAAAAACGGCATTCTCAATCCCGCCCTCCTCGAACTCCTCGCGCGCTTTCGGCACACGAACACCATCGTCCTCGCCGACCGCGGCTTTCCCTCCTGGCCCCAGGTGCCGACCGTGGACCTGAGCCTCACGGCCAATATTCCCACGGTGGAACAAGTGCTGGCCGCCATTCTGGAGCAATGCACGGTCGGCCCCGCCTTCATGGCCCGGGAATTCAAGGCGCGGAACTCCACAGCCGTCGTCGGCGCCGCTGCGGAGCAATTGCGCGCGCACGGCATCAAATTGCTCTACGAAAAGCACGCCATCTTCAAAAACCGCGTCCCAGCTTGCATCGGCCTTATCCGCACCGGCGACATGACGCCCTACCGGAACATCATCCTGGAATCAGCGTAAATGATGAAAAGAATGCTGCTCCCACTTGTGCTGGCTTTCGTGGCGGGCGCCTATGCCTACCATGCAATTGCCCCGTGGCAATGGGGACGGACGGACACGCCGGCTGCAGCGGTGAAAACAAACGTGTCCCATGAACATCCATTCCCGAGGCGACCACCGGTTACACTGGGAATTGCACACTACGACTTCGACCACGACGGCGCCCAGGATCTTCTTTCCCTCGTATGGGTGGACGGAGACTTTGAGGACGATCTGGAACCGTGGTGCGGGGCCGGAGAAAAATATTTCGGCCGGTTCGTGCTCCGGGTGGAATTCGCCAACGGCAAATCCGTGGATACGCCGCTGGAGGCGCTCAAGCCGGAATGGGATTTCTTTTTTTGTACTGAAATCCGTCCCTGGCCCATCGTCCTGGCCGATTACAATCATGATGGCCAAGCCGACTTCAATCTGGTGGCTTATGGCGCCTGCTCTTTCTCCATTGCCAGCCTGTTTACGGTACTCAAGTCCGGCCGGGTGGAAAATCTCGTGGTCGAGGGCGGCGATCTGGTCATCGATTCGGAATACAATTCCACGACGGACTTTCAACCCACGACGACCGGCTTTGAGTATGTGTTGGCCGACCGCCTCGAAGGGCGCGATGAACATTATTCGTTTACCTGGGATGCAGGGAAGAACGCCTTTTCGTCAAAAATGTTGGCCGCACCCTGGGTCAAGAATTGAGCGATTTCAGGTTTTGGGCTTCGCAGCCGGAAACCAGTGTACCTTGGCCGCCGCCTGCCCGAGCACTGTATTGCCACAGCGAATAACGAGGGCTTTATAGAACTTGTCCGCCGCCGCCGGATCACGGTCTTTGAGCCAGCCGCCCGCTTCAACCAGGATTTTGGCCGTGTCTTCGGAATCGTTGGGCATTAATGAAGCCGCCCACCATGCGAGGTCAGCGGCCCGATAGCGGTAATGAAACCGTAGCGTTGGCACGGGGGTGGCGGCGAGGCGGTTCAACTCAAACGGGGTGGGCGCTAGAATCCCTCCGGCCTCGGTGCTGGCCAATTCGATTCGCTGGCGTCCCATGGGATAACTTTCGAATTCCCCCGCCCAAATCTTCCAATCGGGCTCGAGTTCCGTACCCAACAGCCTCATTCCATCTTGGTGCAGAATCTGGGCGGCCCGCCAAAAGGCCATGGCCCGGTCGCCAACCGGGCGTTTCCCATCGAAGCCAGTGCGTACATCCTGCAGATAACCATGAAATTTGGCCCGCAAATCGTCGGAAAAATATTGCTCGGCAAGCTCGGGCCGGTCGGACCGGGCCAGGCGGCGGGCCAGGAGATCGCGGACGCCCGCGCGCACCTCGTCAGGCTGGTCTTTCCAGTGAATATCTTCGGTTAGGGGCGGCGCGAGTTTGACTGCTGGGCAATGGGCATCCACAAATAGACGCAGTTCATCGAGCTTGAGCACCCGCTCGGCCACATAGGAAGCATCTTCGAAGTGACCACCGTCAATGGAGGCCAGAAGCGCGTCGGCGGGATCATCCAAGGCGAGACAGGCGCGGCTAAGCTCACCGTCGGCCAATGCCCGCTGGGTTGGGCTGAGGCCCCCGGCAGCCAAGGCACCCCGCAAATGCTTTTCCCCTTCGGCCAAATCGCCAGCACGCAAAGCGAGTTGGGCGCGGATCCATTCCGCCACCGGGGACTGTTCCGGGGCGACCGCGGCAAAACTCTTGGCCAAGCCGAACTGGCCGCCTTCATAGGCCACCCAAGCCAGCCGGTCTGCCTGCGGCTGATCGGAGACTCCAGCACTTTCCAAAGCCATAACCCATTCGCTGGCCAGACTGTTGATTTCCCCCGTTGACGGATTATCACTTCCAAAGACTGACCCACCGCGCGCCACAAGATAAGCGGTAAAAACCCCACGGGAAACTGGACTCCTGGCCAGCTTGGCCAGCCCATCCCGGGGGGCCAACTTGCCTGCCTTGCTTGCGACAATCCGAAGCGAATCGAGCGCGGAATTGTCACCCAATGCGTATTGGTTGAGATACAACCCGATGGCCAAGTCGTAATTCTCAAGCAAGAGCTCCCCCTTGGCCTCCCAACCAAGGCTGGCGGCCGCCAAGCCTTGCGAATCGGCAAATCCTGCGCCCGCCAGCACCCGCGTTTGCCGGGCGAAATCCACGGCCTTACTGGCGGCGGCGTCCGGTCCTTGTTGAGTGTATTCATGGGATAGACGTTCGGCTTCCTCAGTCCAGGCGCGGGCGAGCATGAAGGCGGCCCAAGTGGAGCGATATTGCCTTTGCGGGGCGGGCAATGCCAACAGGTCGGCCCAAATTTGACGGGCGTCGGCTTTCTGGTCCTCATCCCATGTCTGTACCCCGTGAAAATAGCGGACAAACTCCTCAGGCAAACCGGCCGGCAGCATTAAAACAGGAGCGGGCTCAAGTTTGGGGGCTTCCGCGTTGCCCCCAAAGCGGCGCTTATCGTCGAACTCTTGCTGCGCCGCCAGGCGCTTCCGGTTCCAATCCTCCAGCGCTTGTCGGCAATTGGCGTAAGCCTCAGTCGTCTGGGCTACTTGCGCCGGGGAATCACCCCGGGCTGCCAGGGCCGTGCGCAAATCATCCGTCTCAGAATGCAAAACAGACTGGCGGGTTGCCGGCAAAGTATCTTCTGGATATTGACCACCACTTGGCTTGACCTGCACGACCTTCCAGGGAAGGTTGGGCGTGGCCAGGGACGACAAGCGGTCAATCTCGGCTTTAAAACTTCCCGGGGGTGCTGCCAGCAATTCCGTGTCCGGCGTGGCGAGGTAGCTGTTTGGGAAATCGGGTCCGCAGGCGAGCACTGAGGTGGCGAGACCCAACAGGAACGCGCCGCTAAGGCCGAGCAGGGAGACTCGCGGAAAGGGGAATTTCATGGGAAAAGCGCAGCCACGCAATTTTCAAGCGGCGGCCCGGCGCAAGGGAGACATCAGGGGCGACCCCGGCGTTCAAAATTATTCCCTGCCCGTCCGTATTTTTCAAATCGAAACGAAAACCACCCAATCCGTCCGCTGCCTGCGGGACAAAGGCCGCTGGCCAATTCACTTCCGTGCGCGCGGGCGGCGGTTCTGTGGTGGTGCCGAGATTGATCACGGAAATCTCCGCGAGACCGGTCTCCGGCCAATCGACGGCGAGCGAGAATTTGGACACCGGCGTCTCGCCTTGCAGCACGACTTGGAGCGTGGCCCAAGCCCAATTAAGTTTGTCGCCCTCGACCGGCAGGCGAAACCAGATGACCCCCGTGCAATGCGGCGGTGGAGATTTTGCCCAAGCTTGTTCCAACTGCGCCAGGGCGATGGCATCCGAACGAACCGCTCGCACCTGGGTGGAGGCCGGCCATTCCGGCGGGCGCCCTTCCGCCGCCAAGCCGAAAAACTTGCCCGTGGCATCAAACGCGACGAGGTAGCCATAGGTCGGCAGCGCGATGCGAAATGGCACACCCACTTTGCCCGCTTGGGCCGCCCAGACCCGAGCTGCGATCGGATCGCAAAGGGTAAACGGCCCATCAGGCTTCGTTGGCTTTTCGAGCGAATGGACTTGCAGCACGAATCCATCTGCGGCGTGCGCCAGCGCGGCAAATTCCGCCTCATGCTTGAGCCAGACCGGCAGCGCCGTGAAAACCAGCGGAGTCTTTCCCGCAATTTGTTTCAGTGCGCTGAGCCACACCCGGTAACCATCGAGCTTGGCTTCAGCAGCATCGAAATCTATTTGCAGTTCAAACGGGGAGAAACCACACGCGCGGGCCTCCGCCAGCAACGAAGATGCCACCGAAATAATATACTTGGCCGCGGCGTCATCCGCTTTGAAAGGTCCCGGAAAGGGTCCGATGCGCAAAACCAAACCCACCGGCCGCCCCAGCTTTGCCAAGTGCGCATAATCCAACGCCGGACGAAAGACTTGCGGATGGCCCCCGCTCCAGGCAATTTCTGCCCCCAGCACATCAAAACCATTGGCGGCCCCGCGCGCCAGGTCGAGCGCCTCGGCCAATGCCGGCGACGACTGCCGCTGCCAGACATAAATTTCCTGGGTAAACGCGTTTGCGCTGGAGGCCGGGAGCAGAACCAGCGGCGCCAAGAACAAGCACCGCACCATCATGATTAGCAGAGGTTTTATCAAGCGATCAGGCTAAAGCTCCCGTCAAACCCGCAGCAACTGCAAAAGGGTGGACAAATCGTATTGCCCCACGGGCCTGGCCAAAAAGGGCGTTTTTAGCTTTTACTTCTTAATTCTTAATTCTTAATTTACCCCACCCCTCCCATGAAACCCCTACCCCGCCGCTTGCTGCTTGCTCTAGTCTGTCTGCGTGCCTGCACGCTGTCCTTGCTTGCCCACACCCCCGCCCAGGAAATGTCCGATGCCGCGCAGAACCTGCTCGTCATGCTCACCCCTGAGCAAAAGGCCAAGATCACTTTTGATTTTCAAAACGATGAGCGCATGAACTGGTTCTTCACGCCGGTGGCCCGCAAGGGCCTGACCTTAAAGGAAATGACCATCCCCGAACGGCACCTCGCCTATGCCCTGCTGAGCAGTGCGTTGAGCCAGCGCGGTTTCATGAAGGCCAGCACCATCATGTCCCTCGAACAAACTCTCGGCGAACTCGAAGGCCCGAGCCGCCCGAATCCCCGCGACCCGGAAGACTACCACGTGTTCATCTTTGGCACGCCCGGCCCGAAGGATCCCTGGGGTTGGCGCTGGGAAGGACACCACGTCTCCCTCAGCTTCACCATTATCAATGGCGAAATCGTGACCGACTCGCCCGGGTTCTTCGGCAGCAATCCGGCTGAAGTGAAGATCGGCCCGCGTACCGGCCTGTTCATCCTCTCGTCCGAGGAAAGCCTCGGCTTTAAACTCATCAACTCCCTCACCGCCGCGCAACAAAAGATCGCCATCTATACGAACACGGCGCCAAATGAAATCGTGACCTCCAACAGCCGCGCGGCCCACTTGCTCGATCCCGTCGGCTTGCCGCTTTCCCAAATGACTCCGCCCCAGCAAGCCATCTTCTGGGAACTCGTGCATGAATACACAGATCGCTTTCGCCCCGAACTGGCCACCGCCGATTTCAAGACCATCCAATCCGCCCCGGCTGACAAGCTGCTCTTCGCTTGGGCGGGCGGCCTGGTTGTCGGCCAAGGCCACTATTACCGCATCCAGGGCCCCACCTTCCTCATCGAGTTCGACAACACGCAGGACAAAGCCAATCACATCCATACCGTCTGGCGCGACCTGGCCCACGACTTCGGCGGCGACCCCCTCCGCGAACACTACGCCCTGGATCATCCGACGGCAACTGCAGCCCCATCGGCAAATTCAGCACCAAAACCATAACGCCCAATGAGAAGGCGTTCGCCCAGAGCCCTCCGGTCCAATTTTTGGGGCTCGCGCAAGGCGCGTTCGTCATATCCTACAAAGACGGCGTAAAGAACATGCCGACGTTGAACGTCGAGCGGGGCGGGGCTGTTGGGATAGCTTCGGGCAATATTGGCATTAGACTAACCCCGAAATAAACCCACGCTTCAATGAGAACGAAACGAATTCTAATCAGTTGTCTCGTGCTGCTATTTCTGCTCGCAATCTTGGGGTGGAAGTTCCTTCCGGGAATTGCCAAGGTTGGCGACCGCAGTGTGGTTGATTCTGCGACCAAGCGGTCCGGGGCCCTCGTCGCAAAGTCCAAACCCGCGGGCGGGGATTTAATTTCGCTTCCCATTACCCCAGCAGTCAAGGCAGCGGGCGGGGCGGAAGCCCAACTTCCGTTGACGGTGTATGACTTGGGCGAAATGGAATTCAGCGATGGGGTGCGGGTGGTGCGCACCCTGGCCACAGGCGAAACTTGTATTTTCTTTCCAAAAGTCGCAGACCAAGACTCTATCTTCGTCCGATTATATATTATAAAGGCTGGCGATTACGTTCAGCAGTTAAATACAGCCATTAAGAACCTTGGTGAGAATGAACTGATGGCGCAGATCGCGTATTTGAATCAGAAAACATCGTTCGAAGTTACCGCTGCTTCGCTTGGAGGTTCTCCAGGCGAGGAGGTGAACATGACCCTAACCCTCGGCCCCCATGATGGCCAAGTAAAAGTCCGTATCATCCCAAAAATCGTTGCGGGAGGTCAGGGTAAAGGAATGTCGGCTCAATTAAACGCATCAGAAAGCTCACGTGGGGCATTGGCACCCATTCGGGCCGTTCCAAGGTCGCCTGACATAATTGAGCCAATCTCAGTTCCCTAAGCTGGGCGGGGCCAAAAAAAGGGCGTCCATGGTCAAGTTGGATGCCACCCAAGCGGTTAATTGTCCGTAGGTTTGGCGGCGGCCGTGGCAAGGCGGCGAGGGACGTTGCTGTCAAAATCGTCCCAGGCAATTTGGGACTGGCCGACAAGGGCGGTCCGGAGAGAAAAGCCGGAACGGCTCCACAAGCGCTCGTGGAGCATTGCCAGCCGCCGAATTCATGGTTTTACAATTGAACCTGTCTTTGTAGTCTATCGGCTCCCAGCCGTCTTTCTTACCCCTCTGCCGCGCTCCCAGCCCCATGGAGGATTCGGCGCACGAAATACGGCACCGCGCATCGAAGAAAGCCGTACCTCAATTCACCCCACAACGCGCCTCGCCACGAGGGCTGTGTAATTTCCGACTTGGGCGGTGTCATTCTCATAAAGCACCACCATGGATGACCGCGAACTGCTACAGGAATACTGGGAGCGCCAGTCGGAAACGGCCTTTGCCGAACTGGTGTCCCGCCATGTCCGCCTGGTCTATGCCACGGCGCTGCGCCTCACCGGCGAACGGCAGGCGGCACAGGACGTGGCCCAATCAGTCTTTCTGCTTTTGGCACGGAAAAGTTACATGGTGCGCGACGGCGCAGCGCTACCGGGATGGCTATACCGCGCAACCCACCGCACAGCCCTCAACGATTTGCGCAGAGAACAGCGCCGCCGCCAGCGCGAAACCGTAGCCATGAACAACGCCGACCTCAATTCCAGTTCATCGCCGCTGCTGGCCCAACTCCTGCCCCTGCTCGACGAGGCACTGCGCGAATTGAGCCCCCGGGATCAAAACCTCATCGTCCTGCGTTTTTTCGAGAACAAGAGCCTGCGGGAAGCCGGTGCCGCCGCGTCGTTAAGCGAGCAGGCAACGCACAACCGCATCACGCGCGCGGTCGAAAAAATGCGCCAATATTTTGCCCGCGCGGGTGTGACCGTGCCCTCGACGGCGGTCGTGACGGTGCTCACCGCGCCGTCCAGCCAGGCCGTGCCCGCCGGTTTGGCCGCCATTGTGACAGGCGCGGCGCTCGCCGGTTCCGGCGCGACCCTCGGCGTCGGAGATGCCTTGCTCAAGTTTTTTCTCACCATGAGCACCAAAACCCAAATCGCCCTTGCCGTGGCCGTGGCCTGCTTGATCGCCGTGCCGTTTTTGCGCTCGGCGAGTCTCCCGAACAAAAGAATTGTCGCAGCCACAACGCTCGCCGCCCTCACCAGCAACCCGGATCAGCCCGCTCCCGCGACGCCGGCTCCGCCACCGCCCACCGCGACGCCAGTCCAATCGGCGGTGGCCCCCTCGCTTGTCATTGCGGCCAATTCAGCGCCCCCCGTTGCGCCCCAACCCAGCCCGACCCGCCCGTTGCGCACACCGAATTCGTCGAATGGCAGACCTGCGGGGCTGCCCGCGAATGTCACCGCATCCGCTTCCGTCCAAAATATACTGGCACAACCGCAGGCCGACACCAGCACAACGCTTTCCCACAATGTGGCCGTGCGGATCACCGGCAATCTGGGAACGAACCATCCAATTGATATCATGTTCGTCGGCATTCAAAATTTCGGGCGGACTTACCTCTTTGGCACCACCGAAGACAGTAGCGGCCGCGTGTTTGGTCCACTAGCTATTCAAGGACAACTCCGAGTAAATGTTTCGCTGGTCAAGGACGGCTACCAAGTAAGTCTTACTGCCATCCAGAGTGGGGGAATGGATGGCAGCCCTTACAATGACGTTACCAAAGGCTCGCCCACGCTGAAACCCGGGGAAACGGCCTCCGTCGCCAGTACCGACGGCCAGATCAACCTCAAGCTGGGGCTCTCCGAGGCACCCGACGCCAGCCCGCCCATGAGCACCGGGGTAAGTCCCACGCAAAACTTAACGGTAAGGATGCAGGGTGCCCTGGTTCCGGATGCCCCGCTTGATGTCAACCTGACCACGGTGGTGGGGGCCGTCACGCAAACCGCTGATTCGCATCCGGTGACGGGTCCCGATGGCAAAGTCAACAACCTCGTGCAAAACGCTGTCATTATCACTGAGCCGGATCCGAAGTCAGGAGCAAATCCGGGCAGTTATCAGGTGCACTACCAGGTGATTTTTCCCGGTCAAGCCGGGGAAGACGACTGCCAGGGCAACGTCCTGCTCAAGGTTGGCCAAACCATCACTGTGCAGAACGCCCCAGGCCTGGGCAGCCTCAATTTGACCCTCACCACCGCCGCTTATTAATGGAATCGTTTATCCAATCCAAAGCTTTACCTTATTCTCCCCATGCGAAACCATCATTTCGTCGTCTTCTTGCTGGCCGCGTTGACCCTGACGCTGGCCGCGCAAAACACTCCGTCCACCACTACATCCTCGCCGCCGGGCCCTCAACGCGTGGTCGGGCCTCCCGGATCTGGCGCAACGGGTGGTCGCTTCGGCGGCCCCAATGTGCCACAGCCGGCCGCGCCCGCCAACATGGGATCCTTGGCGATTCATTTTACCGGGACGGTCAACACGAACGTCAAGCTGGACGTCACCGTGACCGCCCAAGGCGCCAGCCCGAGCAATTCCTTGTTGGACGTGCGAGTAGTCTCCGTCACTCAACGTGATAGCGGATATTTGGTGAATTATGTGGCGAACGGCCAAGCGCCTTCTTCTCGTGGAAATCGGAATGTCTCGAGCGGCGGCGCTTCGGGCTGGGTTTTCCTCAAGCCCGGGCAGCCAGTTACCACCGTAAAGTCCGCCAACACCGACGTGACGCTCACGCTCACGGAATTGGCACCCTAGGAGGCAGAAGCAGGAGACGACGGGGTCAGGATTTCACAATAGCGGCCTTCAGCCTGATTTCAGCGCCTGATCAAACCTGAAGTGCTCGCGGAGCATGGTGTTTATGCATTTCAAAATTGAGAACGCTTTAGCTGGAACCCTTGGCCGTTCGACGGCCAGCCGCCCTTGGCTGCGATGCGCGATTAAGCCGTTTCCTTGCCACACTCTTGGAAAGCCGGACATCCAGGTCATTCATTTTTGCGGTGAAAGCCCGAGTGAGGTCAACGTCCAGGCGATCGGCCAGCACTAAAATCCACCAGAGACATTCCGCGAGTTTGTCTTCCAATTCCCGGGGTAAGTTGCCCTCGTGGAGCCACCGGCCTTCGGCGGCCATGACCAAACGGCCCAGTTCACCAATATCGGAGACGCAACCGAGCATCTGTTCCTGCGGGGTCCAGGCACGGCCGTGCAGTCGCACCTCCAATTGCTGATAAAGTTCGCGGATGTTTAGGGCGCGGTTCGTGGCCGCCGTGAAATTGATCTTATTTCCAGAAGGCATGGGGAAGTTAACCCCCGCCTCCCAACCCAAGCAACTCCCAAAAAAACCTCCTTGCAGTCGCGGGATATTTTTCTGGACGGTGGCCGTTATTTGTTCGCCTCAACGCTGGACGCGGATTTGGCCGGCGCCGCGGGATAAATCTTACCGCGCACTTCCGCCGCATACGTTGCAAAAGCCGCGCGCATGGTTTCGCGCAGATTGGCGTAAGCCTTGGCGAACGACGGAGCGCCCTCATTCATGCCCAAAATATCGTGCGCCACCAAAATCTGCCCGTCGCAATCCGGCCCGCTGCCGATGCCGATGACAGGCACGTGAAGGGTGCGGGTCAAATCCGCCGCGAGACGCGGGTCCATCATTTCAGCAACAATGGCAAAAACACCGGCCCGTTCGAGGGCTTCGGCATCCGCGCGCAGGGCGTCCGCCTCGGGCACGCGCTGGCCAAATTTACGGTAGCCGCCGAGGACGTTGACCTGCTGCGGCTGCAAGCCGATGTGGCCCATGACCGGAATGCCGGCAAGGACGAGGCGCGCAATCACGGGCGCAACCGTTACGCCACCTTCAATTTTCACTGCTTCGACGCCGCCCTCTTGAATCAACCGCCGACACGACTTCACGACATCGCCCGGCTTCAAATGGGCATCGCCAAAGGGCAAATCCGCGACCACCAAGGCTTCCGTCCTGGCGCGGGCCACCGCAGCAGCGTGGTGCACCATCATGTCGAGTGTAACGGGCACCGTATTGGCAAAGCCCAATACATTGTTGCCCACGGAATCGCCCACCAACAGCAAGTCCACCCCGGCGGCATCCGCACACTGGGCGGTGGGCGTGTCGTAGGCGGTGACGCAGACAATGGCCCGTTGGCCCTTGAGCGCCCGAATGGTTTGCGTGGTCATCTTCACCAAGGATGGATTTTCCATGGAGAAGCTACAAAACGCAACGCCAAAGGCGGGGCTGAAGCTCTGAGCGGGAAGCAGGGAGATGGACGCCGACACATTATTGATGCTGGTTGAATTGCTGGATTGTTGAATTGTTGTATTGCTATATTGTTATATTGTTTTCCTGCTCGATTCCCTTCGCCCTTCGCCCTTCGCCCTTCGCCCTTCCGACTCCTGTCTCCCCTCTCCTCCCTGTGAAACGCAGTCTGCAACATCGAATGAATCGTCTGTTCCGGCGGCGGGGCGGCCTACCGCGCACTGCCCGACTGCAGCGCACAAGCCATGACCAGCAAAGCCGCCACAACGCCTTTGGCCGGCCGCGCTTTGGACCCCAAGACACAAAACTTCGCTGGCAAAAATGGCTGTGGCGAACAGCGATGGCGACTTTGGTGGCGGGAATGTTCTGGTTCGTCTGGCAAAGCTGGATCGGCTTGCGCGTATTCGACAATTGATTATACTGGTTTACGATGTCCGATGCCGCTCCTGCCCTGTCCTCCGATCCATTGCCTCCAGCCGCGGCCATGCCGGCTACGAAGCTGGATGCAACGGCGAAGTTGAACCTCGTGCTGCTGGCCGGATTCTGGATCTGGCTGTCGGCGGAATTGTGGTTTGAGTGGATGGTTAGCGATCAATACGGCTACGGACTGTTTGTGCCGTTCTTGACCGCCTACCTCGTCTGGTTGCGCTGGGCGAGCCGGCCCCCGCCCAAACCCTGGGGCGGCCAGAAAATGGCGCTGGTGGTGGCCGGCCTGGCCGCCCTGGCCCAATATCCCATCGCCGTGATTTTCGCCGCCAATGCCGATTGGCGGCTGCTGGCCTGGGGTGAGGCCTTGCTGGCCATGATGGCATCAGCCGCAATCCTCGCCCGCTGGGGCGGCTGGCGGTGGGTGAGGCATTTTATTCCGGCCTTGATGTTGCTCTTGTTTGCCGTGCCGTGGCCCAGCCGGTTTGAAATCGCCTTGGTGGATGAATTGATGACCGGTGTGGCAACAGTAGTCACGGAAATCTTGAATCTAATGGGCTACGATGCTGTGCGGCAGGGTCACGTCATTAACCTACCTGGCAGCACCGTTTTGGTGGAAGAAGCATGCAGCGGCGTGCGCTCCATCCAATATACCGTCATGGCGGGATGGCTCGTCGGCGAGTGGTGGCGGTTTGGCGCCGTGGGTCGGCTGGGATTGCTGGCGTGGGCGTCGGCAACTGCGGTGCTGTTTAACCTGCTGCGGACTTTCAGCGTGGCGTGGGTGGATGCCACGCAAGGGCCGGCCGCGATGGCACGGTGGCACGACCCGGCCGGCTATTTGGTTTTTGCGCTGAGTTTTGGCACCGTGATCACCGGAGCGTGGTGGGCACGCCCCAAAGCGAAAAATGCCTTGCCGGCGATCGGCACCACTCTGCCCGGTGCGCCGCCACACTGGATGCCCAAGGGCACAGTCATGGCGCTGCTGGTATTGCTCGCCGGGGCCTGGCCAGCAAGCGCGGCCTGGTATGCGGCAAGGGCGCCAAATGTCTCGGAAAAATCTAGATGGACGCTCAATCTCGGGGCGGCGGCGCCGTCGGCCAAACCGATTAAGCCGTCCTCCGATGTGGAACAGGTACTCTTTTTTGACGACGGTTTGCAGTCCGGCTGGACCGATGATTCAGGGCACAATTGGTCGCTCTATAATTTGCAATGGGCCCGGGCACGGGCCGCACAACTGGGCGGCGTGCACTCTCCCGAAAGCTGTCTGCCCGCCGTGGGCTGGTACATGGCCCAGCAGGGAGAAAACCTCGATTGGAAACGCGGTGGACTTGAAATAATTTTCAATACCTACGAATTTGTGCATGGTCCCACCCACTTGTTCGTGTTTTACGGTCAGTGGGATCCGGCGGGCTATCACTACTATGAAAAAACGGGTCGCTTCCGCAGCGACCGCCTGCTCGACGCCTGGCAGGCAGACCGCAAACAGGGCAAGCAATTGCTGGAAGTGGCCATCGAACATGCATCGTCCCTGGCCGAGGCCAACCAGTTAATGCGGCAGTTTCTTGACCAGGGTATCGTGGAAACTCCGCCGCCCGACGCGGTGAAAAAGTAGTCCCAGATCAAGGCTTGGGCGGAGGGAGGTTCCGCTCGTAATTCAGGTAAGGTTGCAGGGCCAACCAGGCATCCTCCATCTTGCCCTGGCGCGCGAGCAACTCCGCCTGCCACCAAGAGACAAATGTCGGTGGCTTCGGCTGCTTGGCGAGCAAGTTCAGCGTCGCCAGCGCGGCGTCGTATTTTTCCGCATCGATTTCCATATGCAGGAGGGCAATGGCGGCAGTCAAGTAAGTTGGATCCCGGGTGAAAGCGAGCCGCAGGCTAGCTTCGTCCGCGGGACCATGGGGCGCGCCATTGGGCAGCTTGGCAGGGGGCAAATTGGCGCGCGCGAGGCGAATGGCTTCGCTAAAATTCCGCGCGGCGGCGTTGGCGGCCATCTCAACTTGCCAGGCGGCGCGAACAATGGACGGATGGCTGTACAGGTAGGCGAGCGCGGCGGCGGGATCGCAGGTCGCCCAGCGCTCGAGAATATCCTTTCTTTGTACAGGCGTGTATTGGGCCAGTTTGGGGTCGCGCTCCAATTCGTCGGCCATTTCTTTGGGGATACGTTTGGCGGCCGCCTCTTTGCTCAAAAACTCCCAACGGAAGAGCGGGCGGGTTTTGGAGATTAGGGTGGCGTAATCGTCACAATCCGGCCAACTGCGCATAACCTCGTAGATATCGCGCCACAGACCTTCCGGCGTGGCGTCCTCGCGATGCAGGGCTTCGCGCCATGCGGCAAAGGCCTGCAGATGATTGGTTGGGGCCCACAACAAGCCCTCGGTGTAGGGTACGCGCGACCAAGTGGGTTCCAGGAAACTGGCAATGCGAAAATCCGATTGGGCGGCATTGGGGTTGTTATCCAAAAGCAACTCGGCCCGGGCGCGCTGGAAATAGGGCCACCATTGCAGGGGTTGGAGGGCGGCGCCGTTCGTTGACGTGGACAACAGCCCGGCGCTGTCGTTATCCTTTTCCGCAGTTTGCGAGAGTGCATACTGGCGCTCTTCTGAGAGCGTACTATTGAGCGGCGCACCAGCCTGCGCGGCCACCCACGCGATGCCCAAAGCGAAAAGGCCAATTCCGGCAGACCGCCAGACCAAACGCGGAATCCGTGTGGGTATGGCGGGCACGGCATCCGGGGCGGCGATGCCCAAGAGCCAGCACACGAGCAGCCACGTTCCAAACCGGTGGGCGGGCACGTCCACGAGGCTGTGCATGAGGAACAAACCCGCGCACACCATGGCCAGATTGCGGTAGGGTCCGTTGGCCCGGCCATCCTTGCTTAAAAAGCGCCGCGCCAACGCCCCCACCGCCACCAGCGCCGCGAGCAAGCCGACCCAACCCGTTTCACCCAGGAGCCAGAACCAATCACTGTCGGGGTGGCGCACGGTTTGGTAGGTGCGGGCAAAATTGCGATATTGGGGATAGACTTGGGCAAACTGGCCCAAGCCCACTCCCGCCGGCTGATTCTTGGCGAGTACCAGGGTGTCGTGCCACAAGAGGAGGCGGAAATCCGGCGCACTGCTCCGATCGGTGCCAAGGGTGGGGATCGGATGGTAAAGCTGGCCGTCAGTTACCACAAAAAATATGGTTAAGCTGACCACGGCAAGAGGTAGCAGTAACTGGAGAATGTATTTTGCCCCATCGCGGCCCAATCGGACCCAAACGGCGGCGACCGTGCCCACAGTAAACAGCGCCATGGCCATGCGCGAATGCCCGAGTACGAGCGCGAGCACACAGGGCGCCAATAGCACACCCGCAAAAACAAAGCTCTTGCGCCGGCGATGCAGACACTCGACCATCAAGCCAAAAGAAACCACCCCGCCAAGACAGTACCACAACGCCGATTGGTTGCGATTGGGGAAAAAGCTAAAATTCACTGATTCCGTCGCCAGAGGATACTTGGCGTGCAGCAGATTGCCGTAGGCCGCAACCAACGACAGCAGGGCTGCCAATACGGCAAAACTCCACAACGCAAGTTTGCGGGAACCATGATTGAGGCGCAGATTCCAGCACACGTAAAGCCAAACGATGCCGGCCACCAGTTGCGCAACCGACTCTGCCGCCAGCCACGGAGCAGTGGCGTTGGTGGCCGGAAGGGCGACGCCCATCCGCGCCAAGTCGTCCCGCCACGCCACCCGCCCCAGCCACGACACCGGCGCAAAGGAGGAGAAAATCCCGATCGCCAGCAGGGCCAGTAAAGCGCCCTCAAAGAGCCGGCTTGGCGTCTCCACCGGCGGTCGAAGACAGACCCACGCGCCCACCAACGCCAAAATCACGCCACGGACGCCGATGGGGGTGCCCCCACCGGCGACCACGACTGCGCCCAACAAAACCAGTATCACCCAGATTTCAGGTTGCTCCAGCCATCGCGGACGCATGCGGGAAGGCGGCACGGGCTCCGGCGCCGGTGAAGCGCCCGTGGTCTTACCGGGCAAAGGCGGGATTTCTGCGGGATAGGTCAATCTGTTTCCTCGACCACAGGATTGCGCAATACACCCAAGCCGTCAATTTCCACTTCGACCACATCCCCCGCGCCTAAAAAGACAGGGGGCTTACGCCCCATGCCCACGCCGGCAGGCGTACCCGTCAAAATAACTGCGCCAGCCGGCAGCGTCGTGGAGCCGCTAAGGAAAGTGATAAGGTCACATACGGGGAAAATCATGTCGCTCGTGCGCGAATCCTGGCGCGGCTCGCCATTGACGCGGCTGCGAATGGCCAGGTCCAGGGAAGCAGGTAATTCATCGGGTGTGGCCAGCCAGGGGCCAAGCGGGCAAAAGGTGTCGAATGTCTTGCCGCGGCAGAACTGCCCCCCACCCCATTGGCGCTGCCAGTCGCGCGCACTGACGTCATTGGCATTGCAAAAACCCGCCACAAAATTGAGGGCGGTTTGCGGGGTGGCGTTCTTGCAGGTGCGGGAGATGACAATCGCCAACTCGGCTTCGTAGTCCACCTGGTCGCTGCGCAATTTGCGCGGCAGGACGATGGGGTCGCCGGGATTCTGCAGGCACAAGGGCGACTTCATGAAGAGCATGGGGAACTGGGGAATGGGTGCCCCAGTTTCCTTGGCATGTTCGCGGTAATTCAGGCCGATGGCAAAAATCACCGGAGGGGCGACCGGGGCGAGCAGCTTGTGCGGCGGCGCGAGCTCGTCCGACTTTTGCCAGGCGCCGAGTTGGCTGCCCTCGCGGCAGCGAAAAGCGTTGCCCGAGGCATCAAGCCAACCCCATTGCGACGCACCGCCCGAAAGCGCCAAGTAACGAATAATCTTCATGATGGAACATCCGAAACACAAAATCCCGGAGAGGCAAAACAAAAGCGTTCCATCTCCCAATTCAAAGTACAATTAATGATCGTGCGGCAAACCACCTGGCAACAATGCTCGCACCCTTATCCACCTTGATCAAACGATTTCCTTGCGAAATAGATCCAGCACAACTTTCATCCGAATGCGCATGCCCGAGGTCATTGACCCCGTGCCCCCGCTGCCGCTCACCCTTGCACTTCGCAGCGGAAATCCTCAATCACGGGATTGCTGAGCAAATCGCGCGCGAGTTTGTCCAATTGGGCGCGGAATTCGGGAGAATCCGGCCCGGCGGCGGAAAACTCAATGGTCTTCCCGACGCGCACCTGCTCGGCTGGCAAACCCAGGCTGGCCATGGCGTGGCCGACGGCATCGCCCTGTGGGTCGAGCAGGTTCTTCTTGGGCGTGACGAAGACGGTGACTTTCATAACAACTCCATTAAACGGAGTTGGCTGGCGATGACAAGGCAATTGAATCCGTCAAAGGGGCTTCTTTTCCACCCATAGCCAATGCCAGGGTTCGTAAATCATGCTCTGAGGGTTGCCACGGGGATAGGTCATCAAAAAGCCAAAATCGGCGGCATGAGCCGTGAGCCAAGCGAAAGCCACCAATCGGTCAAATCCCTCCGTCAGGGGCGGGCAGCCCGGCGTCGTCAAATCCACGGCGCGGCCGGTATGGTGTTCACTGTAGCCCGGCGCGGCATTGACACGCAGGACATCGTCCAAGGGTTGGCCATCGCGCAGTTTACCCTGAATGATGTTTTGTTGGTAAGCTACACTGCGAAACGCCGACACGAGCAGCAAGGTCAGGCCCCCATCCAGGGCGGCGGCTTGGAGCGCCCGCCAGGCCGCGGCGGCATGGGGAGCCAAAAACTGTTCCCGGCCATAAACGTCGGCCCCGACGGATGCCAATTCGTCCGCTTCGGGACAAAGCGGCATATGACGGTCTCTGCCGTACGTCGCCGGGATGCCCAAATCGGCCAGGAGGCCTGAAATTCGTTCTTCGTAGGTGCGGGGTAATGTCATCGTGATAATGGAATTCAATCAAAATTGCTCCGGCCGCCCGGCTACCCAATCGCCCGTCCGCGCGGGTGGTGCTTGGCGTGCTCGTCAATTAACCGGCGGCCTTCGACGGCCGTGTAGATTTGGGTCGTAGCCAAATCGGCGTGGCCGAGCATTTCCTGAATGGAACGCAAATCGGCGCCGTGCGCGAGCAAGTGGGTGGCAAAGGAATGGCGCAATAAATGGGGTTTCACCGGCTTGGCAATGCCCGCCCGTTGCGCGTGCTGTTTGATCAGGACCCAGAACATTTTGCGCGAAATCGCCTTCCCCTGCTGGCTGAGGAAGAGCTCGCTGCCCGTGCGCGCCTTGACCAGCGCCGGGCGACCGCCGGACAGGTAAATCTGCACTGCTGCCGCCGCCGGTTTGCCGAACGGGACGATGCGCTCCTTCGCGCCCTTGCCAAATACACGCACCACCAATTCCGCCAAATCGAGCGATTGTAATCTCAGGTTGCACAACTCCGACACCCGCAGGCCGCTGCTGTACATCATTTCCAGCATGGCGCGATCCCGCAGGCCATGCGGCGTCGTCGCCGTGGGTGCAGCCAAGAGACGGGCCACTTCCGCGGCGGTAAGGGTGCCGGGGAGTTTACGGCGCAGTTTCGGCCCTGGCAGCAAGGCCGCAAAATCGTCGGAGCGTAGATTCTCGCGAACCAGAAACCGTGCCAGCAGGCGCACCGAAGTGAGCTTGCGGGCAAGGCTCGCCACGGAGTAATCGGCACGCGTAAGCGCCACCAACCAGGACGAAATCTGCTCCGGCTTCGCTGTGCGCCAGTCCATCGCGCCCACCTGGAGCAAATGCCGCGCGCATTGCGCGAGATCGCTTTCGTAGGCCTCAAGCGTGTGGCGGGAAAGTCCGCGTTCCAACTCCAGATGAGCGAGCAGCGCGTCCAAGTCATCCGCAAAACCGGGCGGGGCGCCCTCGGCCACGGTCACGGGGGGATCGGGCGCGGCGGAGGCGGACGGGCGCGGGGCGCGTTTAGGCGGCATGATGCCGAGTATTTCCGGAGTACGCCCGGCCCGCAATATTTTCCTCATTGCATTGCGCGGCGCACGCGCTAAAAGAAATCCAGCCAATGCAGAACGATGAGTGACGGCGATACCATTGCCCCCGGCCCAAATGGCGCCGCGCGGGACGAATCCAACGCGATCAAGCCGGCGGACTTGCGCGGCATCCTGCGCTATGTCCCCCAGTTTCGCGACCATGTGTTTGTCATCGCGGCGGACGGGAGCATCGTGGACGACGAGAATTTTCCGAACGTGCTGACGGACATCGCGGTGCTGCGGAGCCTGCACATCCGCGTCGTGCTCGCGCACGGCATTGGCCGGCAGCTCAAACGGTTGGCGGAGCAGCGCAAGGTGGAGATCAGCGATGTCTATGGGGGAGGGCCGACGGATGCCGCGACGCTCAAACTCGCCATCGAAGCCTCCGCCCAAGTCAGCCACGAAGTCATTGAAGGGCTGACCCACGCGGGCCTGAAATGCGCGCTCTCCAACGCCGTGCGCGCGGCCCCTGTGGGCATCGTCAAGGGCAAGGACCAGTTATTCACCGGCAAAGTGGATAAAGTGGACGTGGAACTCATCCGGCAATTGCTCCATCTGGATATTGTACCGGTGGTCTCGCCGATTGGATTTGATCGCGAGGGGCATTCGCTGCGGATCAATTCCGATCACCTGGCCAGCGAGCTGGCCATGCGCCTTGAAGCCTCGAAACTAATTTTTCTCACCCCTCATTCCGGGCTGATGCTCGGCGGGCAGGTCGAGGCGAATATTCCGCTGGAACAACTCGAAGCCATGCTGGAGAAACACGCCGAGCAGATTGATGAGCGACTGCGGAGCAAGGCGCTGCAGGCCGTTCGCGCCCTGGAGTCCGGCAGCACAACGCGCGCGCACATTCTGGACGGCCGGGTGCTCGGCGGATTGCTGACGGAGATTTTTGACAAGGTGGGCGTGGGGACGATGATCCACACCAACGACTACCAGCAGATTCGCCCGGCGCGGAACAAAGACGCCCAGTCTATTTACAACATCACCCGGGCGGCGGTGAAAACGGAGAAGTTGCGGCAGCGGACCCGCGATCAAATTGAGCGCGAAATAGACAATTATTTCGTCTATGAAATTGACGGCAGCATTATCGGCTGCGCGAGCCTGCATCCGCTCGACGGCTCGGACGCCGTGGAATTGGCCTCCCTTTTTGTCACCCCGTTTTACCAGGGACGCGGGGTAGGCCATAAACTTGCGGAATTCGCATGCCTTGAGGCGCAACGGCGGGGCTTTGCCCGCGTTCTCGCCCTGACCACGCAAAGCCACAGCTTCTTTCGGGCGGTGTGTGCCTTTGAGGACGGCACCATTGACGATCTGCCGGTGTCCCGGCAGGAGGAATATGCGAAGAACGGCCGCAATTCGCGCATTCTCGTCAAGCGCCTCGCGCCAATCGTGAAAGAGCCGTGAGCGAAATTGCCTATCGGCTTGCCCGCGTCAGTGACATCGAAACGCTGGTCGCGCTGCGTCTGGCATTTTTGGCGGAAGGGGGATACGGCGGGCCGGACGCACCCTGGCTGAGCGGCGCCCTGCGGGAGTATTTCACCACGATGTTACGCAACGGTTATTTTGTGGGCGCGATCGCCGAGGTCGCCGGCGCCGTCGTCGGCACCAGCGGAATGGTTTATGACCGGCACCCGCCCCGGTTATCGAATCCATCGGGCGTTGCCCCGTACATCATGAACATGTACGTGGTGCCCGAGTACCGCCGGCGAGGAATTGCCACCAGCCTTTTGCAAACACTCATCACCGAGGCCCGAGCGGCCAATTGCCGGGTCGTAACGCTGCATTTCTGGCCCGGCAAGAGCGCGCTTTACACCAAACTGGGCTTTGTGCCGGTCGAGACCGAAATGAAACTCGAGTTGTAAGCGGACCTGCAGCGGCGCCCGCGCCCGTTGCGTCCTCACGCCTGCCGGGCGAATTCCGCGATAATTCCATCGAAAGAACCATTGGTGAAAAACACTGCGAGGCCGGGTAGATTTTCCGGGTCGCGGGCGATCTCCAGCGCCGCCGCAAGCACCTCCTGGTTCGAATCAAAATGCCGCGCCTTGGCGACGATGCCCGGCAGGTGCGCGACCTCGGCGTTGATCGCGGCGCAAATGGCACCCAAGTCCAGCCGCTCGGTTGCCGGGATTTTTTCGCCACGGTAGATGGGGCCGATGAGAACGTGGTCGGCGGGCGCAAGCGCGCCGGGCAGGGCGGCTTGGAAAGCCCGGGTGCGAGCGGTGTTGCTGCGCGGCTCAAAACACACCAATAGGCGCCGGCCCGGGTGCCGCTGGCGCAAGGCCTGCAAAGTTTCCAAAATCGCGGTGGGATGATGGCCGAAATCCTCCATAACCATCATGTCCGCATCCTCGCGCAAAATCTCCTGGCGGCGGCGGACGCCCTGAAAGGACGCCAGCGCGGCCAACGGCAGGCGCGTGGGGTTGGTGGGGTCGAGCGCCAGGCCGGCGGCGAGGGCCGCCATGGCCGCGTTGCGCGCATTAAACAGGCCGCTGAGCCCCCAACTGACGGTGCTCCAAAGGTCGCCCTGCCAAACGAGGTCGAAACGGGCGCCGTGGTCGTCCTCGGAAAAGTTTGTGATGCGCAGGTCGCAATTCTCCCCCACCCCGACGCGCAGGACAGTGGTCCAGGGCGCGGGCGGCAGGGCGGCGACGTTGGAATCATCACCGTTGAGCAGCGCAAAGCCGTTACGGGGGACAATTTTCAGCAAATGGGCGAAGGTACGCTGGACATCGGCGAGGTCGCGGAAAATATCGGCGTGGTCGAATTCGAGATTATTGACGGTGACGAGCCACGGCCAGTAATGAATGAACTTGCTGCGCTTGTCGAAAAACGCGGAGTCGTATTCGTCGCCCTCGATGACAAAGGGCGTCTCGGGCCGACCGGCCGTCGCGCCGGAGGGCAAATCGCGTGGCACTCCGCCAATCAACCAGCCGGCTTCGACCCCGACGGAGCGGAGCAGGAAAGCCGCCAGCGTGGAGGTGGTGGTCTTGCCGTGCGTGCCCGTGATGACGAGATTGCGCCGCCAGCGCAGAATCGTCTCGCGCAAGAACGCCGGCATGGAGACGTAGGGGATGGCCCGCGTGTCGAGCAACCATTCCATCTCCTCGTTGCCGCGGGTCGTTACATTGCCGACGATGATTAATTCGGGGCGCAGCCCCGCCAAACGAACGGGATCGTAACCTTCAAAAATCGTAATGCCCGCCTCGCGCAGCACATCGGACATCGGCGGATAAACTCCGACGTCGGCGCCGCAAACTTCATGGCCGAATTCCCGCGCCAGCAGCGCAGCGTGGCCCATGGCCGTCCCACAAATGCCCATGAAATAAAGACGCATACGCGAATGTGGTCGGCCCGGAGCTGTTGCTCAAGCCGGAAAAGCCGTCAGGCCGCAAAAGAGTGAGTCAGCGAACGCCAGCCACGAGTTCCCCCAACCGAACAAGAATATCGGCCGGGGTGCGGTCCGGTCGGGCGGCGAGGACGCGGGCGCGCTCGGCGGCGAGCAACGCGGGGTCGGCAAGCCAGGCGCGAACGGACGTCGCCAAGTCGGCCGGTTGATCAAGAACCCTGCCAAATCCATGTTCACGGCAAAATTTGACGGTGATCATTTCCTGGGGCATGATGCCCCCGAGTGTGTTAAAGAGGACGGGCGCGCCGCAGAGAATCGCCTCGGTGGTCGTGCCGGTGCCGGGGCGCGCCACCACCGCGGAAGTTACGCGCATGACCTGGGCGAGGTTGGACAGGCGGGGCAGCGGTCGCAAAAGGAATTCCGGGTGGCGCTTCGCCCACACGTTCAAATCGCCGATGGTGCGGTCGTCACTGCCGCATAAAGCCAGGACTTGGACCGGCGCGGGCATGGGACCGGAGGCGGCCAGGGCATCAAGCAGAGCCAGATGGTTCTGAGCGCTATTTGCGCCCGTCGACAGCATCAGGGTGAACCGGCCGGGCTCAAGACGCAGTTCCTCGCGCACATATTTATCTTCGGCGGCGGCATCGCGGGGCGCCCAGAAAGCGGGGTCAAGCAGGAAGCCCCCGAGAAACGTACGGTCCGCCGGCATGCCCAATTCGCGCGCCTGGGTGCAAACTTCCGGCACCGCGCCAATAAATAAATCCGCGTTGGGGTTGACCCAGTGGCGGCTGAAGCCGTAGCCCCCGCTGAGCTCGGTGCAATAAGTTGCGCATTTCGGCGGGGCGGCGGGCAATGCGGCACGGGCGGCGGCAAAGAACCCGTGGTTCAAGTGGTCATGGGTGCTGATGATCAAATCGGGGCGGGCTTTTCGCACCGTCTCCTGAAAGGCTTGGCGGCCCAGAATGCCACGCTCGCCCTTGCCGCCGGCAAAACTAATGGCTTCCAAAATATTGTAGTAGATGTGGTGCAACCCGGGCCAGAATCGCTGGATGGTATTATAGAGTTCCACCCCAAACCGGTAAATCACGTGGGACGACTCGAGGGACTGATTCAGTTCCAACTCCCAGGGGAGGCCGTCCTTGGCGAGCGCCGCCCAGGCGCGCAAAGCGCGGGCGCGGGAATCATGGCCCCCGCCCGTGCTCGAAGTGAGCACCAACACCCGCAACGAACGGTCGCTCACGCGTTCGCCTCCTGTAATATGACTTTGCCACCCCGGGCCAGTTGCCGGGCTGGGCGATTGAGCAACCCGCGCACCCGGCGGCGCTCGGATCGGGCCACGATGAAGCCAGGGCATGACGCCGCGCCGCACCGGCAGGGATGGCCCGGAAAAGCGGCGAGGGGAAACCCATAATCAAAAGTCAATTCCTCACCCGCCGCGATGGGGCGGAGCGCGAGCAAATGAATGGCACGGCCGACGGCGACGGCTTCACAATTCGGTTCGCAACTGTGGTTGGCAAAGCGCGCCGGGTTGTCGGCCGCACTCCCGTCAAGGTCCTCTTCGTCATTCAATTCGAAAATGAAAACCTGGGCGCTGGTGGCCTGCCGGCGGCCCGACTCCGCCTTGGAAGTGCATTCGCCAACATAGATTGCTGCGGTTTCCCCCGGGGGGAAATCCCGCGTGGCAAACAAACCGCGACCGTGAATCGGCGAAGAGCCGATGCAAAAGGACGATACCGATGGAGCGAGGACAGCCGAAACCCCTGCCGGAGGGGCCATTTCTGGGTCAGTGGAATGCATCAATTACAATTTGCAAACCCGGCCACAGCATGGCTGGTGGAATCAAAACGAAGGCCGAATTTGGAACGTCAAGTAAAGTGGAATAATCTTCGCCGTTATGCAAGCAGGGATAAAAATTTCTGGCGTCAGGAAAAAAACACTTTCTTAACACCCCAAATTGCAATCCATCGCCAATGACATAATTGGAATCTCCGAAGACACCCGATGGATAACCAGTTAAGTATCACTCATGAGGACCGAACTGGCCACCACGTTAAAGCGAAAGGCGACGACCTAAATCGCCGGACTGAAAGGAGGCAGCGGCCCGATAATGATTACCTATCGGGACAAGCCAGTGGGGCAATTGCTCGGCGTCCATTCTTTTGAGGATCTCCATCGTCGGCTATCCGTGCTGGAAGGCTTGGCCGTGGGCGAACAGGCGGTGCGTTCCGGGCGCGTTCTTTCGCAAGCTCAAGCCAAAAGGCGTCTCACCCGATGGCTGAGTTAATTTGGACAGGTTCGAATCGGGTCCATATGCTTCATGTTCGCCGTGCCGGAAGGTTGCTGTACCTTGAAGACCTCACCTCGAGCAGATTAAATATTTCCGTAGCTGAATTGGGACGGACCGAAAGTCGGAAGTGATGGGCGGTAGGCTGCTCCTCCGCGCCTTTCAGGGCGGAGGTGTTTTTTTGATTTAACTCCCAGGGTTGATTCCGCTGGCGCAGAATCAACCCTGGGTTTGGCTTCTTCGCCCCGTTGGGGCGACGGTAGAGCAGATCGGTTGCCTTGAAGTAACGCTGCGCTCCAGCTCGCGCCACGCGTTTGACCCACCTTCCCAAAACGGCTATGAGAATACTTAAAATGCTCTGGGCCTACAAATTCCGGTTGATGCCCTTTTCCGTCAACGGCAGCCACTGGCCGCGGCGGAAGAGCGTGACCTGGCCGGTGCTCGCCGACACAACAATGGCGAGACAGTCCGCCGCGAGTGAGATGGCGCAGGCGGCGGCATGGCGGGAACCGAGGCCGCTGGGAAGTTGGTGGGCGTAGTCCGGCGCATGAATCAAGCTGCCGGCGGAGACCAACACGCCGTCGCCACGGATGACAAAGGCGCCGTCGAGCGAGGAAAACTCTTTCACGGTTTCATCCATGAACGGGTTCAAGATATTCCGATCTTCCTCCTTGTAGCCATAGAAGGGGTTAAGCACCAGCGGCTTGATGTAACTTTGAATCTTCTCCTCGTCACCGAGGACAAACAGGCAGCCGACGGGGCGGCCTTCGCGGCCTTCGATGGCCAGTTCCGTGGCGACGCCCAGCACGCGTTCGAGCACCTCCGGCTTGACGGACCCGGGCAGCATATCCGCCTGGCGGGTGAACACCGATTGGAATTCGCGCTCCACATCCACGACCACGACGGTGTCGAATTGATTGCTGGCAGGAATGCCGCCGAGGCAGCAGAGGCGCTCATCCGGCTTGATGATGCCACGGGTGAGGCCGATGAGGACGGCGCTACGCAACTGGCCCAGGCGGTTGTTGGAAAACGAACGCACCGGAATGATGGCGTCAGCGATGCCGGGGAGACCGGCGACTTCCTGGGCAGTTTGGGTCACGAGAATGGTCTTGAGCGAACCAAAAGCGTTGGCGAGATCCACCCCACCGGCAAAAGTATCGCCAAAGACCATGATGGTCGAACAACGCGCGCCGCGGGCGACTTTGGCTGCGACATTGAGAATGAGCCGGTTGAATTTGCTCTCGTGCGAATCCGTGCGGCCCGCGCCGCCGCTGAAAACTTGTTTGACGGCACCCTGGAACGAGGCGAGGTCCGGCGCCTCAATCAGGCGGTCGAGCAGGGCGCGGTCCTGGAACACCCGGGCGAGGGACGCGAGGACCGTGAGATAAGACTTTTCGCTCTCGCCGGCGAGCATCAGAAACACCAGGCGCACATTCTTGTAATCGCCGCCCCCGTTAAATTCCAATCCATGCGGGCAGCGGCCGACAACAAAAATGTAATTAAGCTTCATCGGCACCCGCAGATGCGGGAGCGCAACCCCATTGCCGAGGTAAGAAGTGATCGTGCCCTCGCGCTCAATTAATTCGGAGCGCAGTTGCTCCCGCGAGCGCTTGGCGAGCACCGGTGGGGGCAGCACGGCGAGCATTTCCTTGAGCGCATCGCTGAAATCGCCACTCTTGAGGTCAAGAATGCGCGATTTGGTGAAATAGCGGTCGAGGCGCATGGCGGGCGGCGGTGGGGCAAAAGCAACTTAGCGGCAAGACAACCCGGCGCACAACCCAATTGTTCCGCCGGGCAATAATTTCCTCGGGCTAATGGAGGGCGTACGAAAAACTTTTAGCGCTCCCAATCAATGGCACCCTTGCGCAATTCATACCACAGGCCGAGCGTCAGCACCAAGGTGAAGAACAGCAGCGGCAGGACGATGGGCAGGTGGGCGGCGATGAATTCGCGGTAAACGAGCACCGCGGGCAGCAGGAACACCACTTCCAGATCGAACAGGATGAAGAGCATCGCCGTGACATAGAACTTCACCGCGAAGCGCGGCTGGGGGTCGCCGATGGGGTCCATGCCGCATTCGTAGGCGGAATCCTTGCGCGGATGCGGCGCGGCGCGCTGGCCGAAGAGGCGGTTGCCAATGAGAATGGCAACCGCGATCCCCGCCGCGAGCAGAAATTGGATTAAGACCGGCAGGTAGGCATGCAAATCCATCGCCCCACCAAACACATCCGCCCGCAGGGTGGCAAGCCGGAAGGTGAAAGCGGGAAAGATGAAGGGGGTGAACCGAAGAACGGAGAGGCAGGCGGCATCGAAAATCGAACGCTTAACGTTGAATGCTTAAATCTTAACGTTTAAGGCTGAAGGGCACTGAAGATCGAACCTTCAATGTTGAACATCGAACTTTGAATTCAACTTCCCCAAATTGGGTGCTCCCAGTTATGGCCGATATGTTCGACGTTGGGTGCCTCCTTGATCACTGTGTTCTAGTTCTTCTGAGTTCGGTTTTATGCCTCCTGAGTCCTGTCTCGAGTCTCCTGACGCCTTACGCCTTACGCCTTATTCCTTACTCCCAACTACCAGCTTCCGCCTTCCAGGCCCCAATCCCTCACGGCAGCCGCACCAGATATTTGGTCGCCGGGTTGTCATCGCCGAGGTGGGTATCCGGCTGGCGGGCGTAATCGAGATAGGCGGGCGGGTCAAGCAACTGCAGACGGTTTCGTTCCCGGGCCTGGTTGATAATTTCGAAGAGCAACCGGTCGAGCATGACAGGGTTGGGACTCATCAGCAGCAAAGGCTGCGATTCCGTGTAGAGGGAATTGAACCGCGGGCCACCGATGAATTGGTAACATTCGAGCGGAAGGATGGACAGCACCCAGCCGCGCGAAAATTCCGGCACGGCCGCCATGTCCGCCACCGCCTTGGCGCCCGTGGCGGGATTATCCATAAAACGCTGGGTGTTGCTGGCCGACAAGAGGGTGGCATTGACCAAGGCGCCGGCGACGCCAAAGGAATCATACTCCAGGCCGACCGGCAAATTAATCCAAAAATCCACGTCCAGGAGCAGGGGCACGGGGAGGAGTGAATCGCGCGGCGCCGGCGCGATTTTCCAGTCGTATTTCATGCGGTCGGCGGCCTGCTCGCCGGCATCGGCAGCGGGCAGATTGCTGGGGTAAAACCATTTCAAGCTGTAATAGCGCCCGCGTTCGAGAGCGATGACCTGCACTCCGTCGAACATGCCCTCGCCCACCGGCGCGTTGAGCGGCAAAAATCCAGCTTCGTGCAACCGGCCCTCGTTCTGATCCACGATAAAAATCTCCGTGGATTTGAAGCCGCGTGCTTCAAGGGCCGAGATGACCGCGCGCACCAGCGGGAGGGGCGTGGAAAGGCCGGGTGTCTCGGTCATGACCTTGATTCCCGCGCGACGCAACGAGCCGGGCTCAAGCCGGCGGCCCAGGCGGTGCTCGTAATCCGCGAGCAGGGCATCCACCGCCGATTGATAATTCTTTTCCGAAAAATCCGGCAATTGATACAGCCACACCCAGGCATGGGGGTCTTTGGGGTCGGGAAGCGAGGAGGGTTTTGAGTTTGGGGTTTCGAGTTTGGAGTTATTTGATTCCGCAATCGGATTAAACAGGACGGGGGGCGCACTGGGACCAGAGGCAGCCTGTCCCAATGGAGGCTCATAAATGCAGGCAGCGAGGACCACAGAAAACAGCAGTGGAATGTAACGAGACATGGGATTGCTTTGATTCGGGCACGTGGCAGTTGTCCGCAAGCGGCCAATGGCGTCAGGCTGCAATGGGCAGCGCGTGATCCGCCGACAGGTTTTGGCAAGACCAAACTTTAGCCTGGGTCCAGGGCGCCAGGGTATCCGACCAAAATGGATTAGTGGCGGCACCAAGGAACTTGCGACGGCTGAAAAACTCGGATTGGGCCATGATGCGGTTTGCTAAGGTTTCCCCACTGCCGGACCTACTGCGCATGGTTCGTATTCGGATAGCTGCCGAGCCATTTCACGAACGGGCATTCACTGCGCAGCGCCGCGACCGCCTCCTGGATGACCGCGTCTTCCCAGTGGCCCAGGCAGTCAATGAAGAAATAGTAATGCCAGGCCTTTTGCCGGCTCGGGCGCGACTCAATTTTTGAAAGATTGACGCCACGCGAACTAAACGGCTCCAGGGCCCGCAGGAGGGCGCCGGGCTGGTCGTGCAGCGAAAAAACGAGGCTCGTCTTGTCGCGCCCCTGCCCCATCGGGGGCGAAACCGTCTGCCCGAGGACGAGGAAGCGCGTGACGTTGTCCGCCTTGTCCTGAATTCCGGCGACGAGAATGGGCACACCATGCATTTCCGCCGCGAGGCGGCTGGCAATGGCGGCCGCTCCGGACGTGCTGCGGGCGCGCACCACAGCTGCAGAGGTGCTGTCCATGGGTTCGGTTTGCGCGTGGGGCAGATTGCGGCGGAGCCAGTCGCGACACTGGCCGAGGCCCTGGTCGCGCGAATAGATGATCTTGATTTTTTCCAGCGGCTCGTTGGAGATCAGGCAGTGCTCGATGGGGAGGAAGACTTGCGCCACGATTTTCAACTCGGTCTCGACGAGCATGTCGAGTGAGTGGAAGACGGCGCCTTCCGTGGAGTTTTCGATGGGCACGACGCCATGGTCGGCCTCGCCACGCTGAACCGCGGTGAAGACGTCGGGGATGGTCGCGCAGGGCTGGAAGCGGAGGCTGGAGCCGAAATTCTTCAAGGCGGCCTGGTGGGTGAAGGTCGCCTCGGGCCCGAGGTAGGCGATGGTCAGTTCCTTTTGCAGGGCGATGGAGGCCGAGATGATTTCGCGGTAAATGGCTTTCAGGGCCGCGGGGGCGAGGGGCCCCGGATTGGCAGCGGTCAGGCGCTCGAATACGGCTTCTTCGCGGCTGGGCACATAGGTGTGCGCCCCCTGCTTTTGCTTGGCGCGGCCCACCTCCCCGGCCAGGCGCACGCGCGCGTTCAGACGCTCGATGATGTCGAGGTCCACCGCGTCAATCTGCTTGCGCAAGGAATCAAGATCCATGGGTGAAGAATTAAGAATTATGAATTATGAATTATGAATTAAGAAGTCCGCAACCCTCGATGCCCAAGCCAGATGAAATTCCAAGTACTCACCCATTTTGGCGCGGTCGGAATGTTTTCATAAATCTTAATTCATAAATCGCATTCAGGCTTGGGGGTTTGCGGCGGGCTCGGTGGTGGCCGTGTCTTCGGTGGGCAGGCCGACGTCGGCGTCCGAGAGCAATTCCTGCTGGGCCTCGGGTTCGATGGCGCGCCGAATCCATTCATTGAGCTGCGCGGGCGAAACCACGTCGGTCGCGGGCAGTTCCTCGAGCGAGTGGATGCCGCAGAATTCGAGGAATTTGGGCGTCGAGGCGTATTGAATTGGCCGGCCGGGCAGGTCGGCGCGACCGGAGACATAGACGAGTTCCAGCTCCATGAGCCGGGCCAGGGCGCTGTCAATCGAAACCCCGCGCACGGCTTCAATTTCCGCCCGGGTCACGGGCTGGCGGTAGGCGATGAGCGCGAGGGTCTCCAAGGCGGCTTGCGACAACCGCATAGGCTTGGGGGCATCACGAAGCAGGCGAATCCAGTCGGCATATTCCGGGGCCACGGTCAGGCGAAAACCAGCGGGCCCTTGGACCAGTCGGCAAATATCCCCCGAAGTTTCCAGGTCTTGGGCAATGGAGTCCATGGCGTCGCGAATCTGGGTGGCGGTGAGCAAAGTTGGGACTTGGGCCATCAAGGCCTGCATAACCTCCTGGCCCGTGGGCATAGGGGCTTCGGTCTCACCCGGGCTGACTGGCCAGGCCGGCAAGGCGCCCGCCGGGACTTCGACCACTGCCTCGGGCGCGGCGTCGCCAACCTCGGCGAGTACGGCGGCGGGTTGGACGATTTCCTCGTGGTAGCGCGTGATGACCTCCTGAATGTCCTTGATGGACAGCGGCTCGGAGGTGGAGAGCAGCATCGCGCGGAGGATTTTCTTGAGATTGAATTCCATGGCCGGTGGGCGGGGACGAAAAATGAATAGGAGGGCAAAATCGTGGCGCAAACCCGGCAACTGGCGCAACACTCAAATTTGGCTTTCGCGCGCGGGCGGCGAGCGAGGAGCAGGGAGCGGGGAGACAAGAGTCAGGCGTCAGAAGCCGGAAAAATGAAGGATTAATCTTTGGTTGGTGGGTTAAGATTCCCCCCTCCCTCTCCCCCTCCCGGAAGCACGATTATGCACGATTTTGGGGGTTTAAACGCGATTTCTCGTACTTGAAACACGATTTTTTAAGCGGGAGACCGTGGTTGGATCGAGGAGAAGGGAAGCGGGGAGTGCTTCTTACGGATCTGGCCGATAGGAAGGCAAAGCTTTCAGGTTACCAGAATTCGAGGATTAAAGGACCGAAGATAAGTGCACTGCTGTCCAAAACAGGCCGAAAAGGGGTGGCTTTGGCGAAATCTCCCGAGGAGAGAACCGAAAAAGATTACATGAGACAGTCGACGTCAGGGCTCGGACCTGCACGCTGACTATTGGGATGAATACACTACTGACGAATATCCCTACCCTAGTGCATTTTTGATTCAGATGGACACAAGGGGGAAGGCATCATTCTAAATCGAAAATGCTCCAGGCACGACGGAGGGGGTAATTCCAAATTTCAGATTTCAGCGGGTGGGGGGCGGGGGGGGCCGAATTGGTACAAATTGGTCAAAATTGGTCAAAATTCGCGAAGCCAGGAGTTGGGAGACGGGAGTAACGGAAATGGAGTCGGGTATTTTTGAAACACGGAGGACATGGAGCACACGGAGGGGAGCCGGGGGTAAGAGAGAACAGTAAAGAGTGAAAATGGGAGAGATGAGGTCGATTTTTTTAATTTCTACCCGGATTTACCTTCATTTACCTGTATTTACCTCGGTCGACCCGGTTTGGGAGGATAATGGACTGTTGATAACGGATAATGGACAATTGATAATGGATAGTTGGTAGTGGAAAATGGAGAATGTGGGATTCGATTCCGGTTTTTGAACAGGGATTGGGAGGATGGGGTGTAATTGAAGCGGGGAGCGGGGAGCAGGGAGCGGGGAGTTCAGGTTGGGCTGTCGCCAGGCAAGGGGAGTCCGGAGTCTGAA
This sequence comes from uncultured Opitutales bacterium, assembly GCA_964561455.1. Taxonomy (GTDB): domain Bacteria; phylum Verrucomicrobiota; class Verrucomicrobiia; order Opitutales; family JABDGR01; genus JABDGR01. The sequence continues at coordinate 2,095 of CAZLPS010000034.1, read as the reverse complement.
GACAGGAGACAGGAGTCAAAATCGACTGATTCCAGATTCCAGATTCCAACTTCAGCTTTCTTGCCACTATAGCATAGCGGGATTGAAGCATGGTACCACTGCGTTGGCTGCATTGGATAGATTGGTTGCGTTGGACAGGTTGGCAGGGTTTGATGCGTTGGCTATTTTGGCTGCGTTGGGAACGGGAAAATTGGGTTTTCCGTTTTGCGTTTTGGGTTTTGAGTCTCGAGTTGGAGCGCAGCACTGATTGCGTCGGAAATCTTTATGTCACCATTCAACGCCTGCCCCCTTAACCCCACCCCTTATTTAGCCTTGAAAATGTCCGCGCGATAAATGCCCCGGTTGATCACGTGATAGCACGCCCCCGGGAATTCCAATCGTAGTTTACGGGCCATGCCTGCCAGCCATATCGGCCGTCCCAGCCTTGTTAATACACGATTCGGAGCCTGACCCGTTTTTCGGCCCACCTTCCTACCGCCCCGTCAAGGTTCAAATGTAAAGCATGACTCTTTTGGCCGCCCCCTCACGCCGTGCGCCGCATACCGGCGCAGGTATTTGTAAGCGGTCTTGCGGCTCACGCCGAAGTCTGCGCTCAGTTCGGTTATCGTGAACTGGCCACTCGCCGCCAGGTTCACGAAACGTAGTTTCTCTTCCATAGGATTTACAGCTTTCCAGGGCATAGCCCAAAACTGTAACCTATCTCCCTGGATTAAGTGTTACCTATCTCGCCGGTTCATACCGCAAGGCCTGCGCGATGCGCTCAAGGCCGCTGGATTCAAACGCACTGAGCCGCCGCCGCGCGTGGCCGTGGTGCATACCAATGGCCGCGCATGGCGTCCGCTGCGCGCCCTGCGCCCCGGTCGCCTGGCTCCAGCTTTCCACGTCGGGGAGTGGGCCGCGTCGTTCCGGCAGTGGCTGGGCCTGCGGCCTGACATCGAACACGCGACCCGCCAGATCACCGCCCGGCAACACCTGATGCAACGCCCCGAGACCCCGCGCCAGTCGCGCGGTATCAGGATTTAATTTTATGTCCACGTCCCTTAAAGATTCCATCGCCGCCCGCAAGGGCGAGCAACCCATCGAGTGTTTCGACAGCGACACCCGCGCCGGTTCCTTCATCGAGTTTCAGCCGTCGCCCGAGTCGCGCCTGGGCTTCGCCTTCGCCCAACTGCTGCACTATTCGCTCGAAGCCAACCCGGAGGCGGAAGACAACAAGGACGCGCCGCCGGAGCGGTTGACGCTCGGGTTTTCCACGGCGGATGTCGTCGTTTTCGGCGCGCGGCTCGTCCGCCTCACTGACTTGCTGCGCGAGCACAAGCTCGCCGTCGTGCGGTCGCTCTCGGGTCGTTACCGCAATGTCGAGTCCTCCGCGCCGTGGGTCGGCGAGATTGCCGTCCGCCGTCTCGACAAGTCGGAACGCCCCGCAGATTAAGCGCCGCGCGCCGGAGCGTCAGCGCAGACGCGGGGCGCACGATTCAAACCGCCACGTCGGGCCGAACGGTCGGCGCGGTCTGCGCGCCAGCAGGCGCGCCGCCGCGCTGTCCGTGAGGGCTACTGTTTTCGTTTTATCTGCATACAGCCCCATCCGTCTGCCGTCCCGTCCACCGTTTTAGCCTTGATGGTCAAGGCTGCTTCCATCGCGCTGATAGCTGCATGGTCGGGAACCATATTATTTTTTACGATAGCCTGCCAAAGCTTTTTGGCCTTATAGTAGGATATGCAAACTTGGAAGTCTTGGTCATCAATGGCCTGGGTAAAAGCTAAGGCCCGTTGCCGGTCAAGAAAAACAAAGCAATAATCAATTATCCTCGATTGAGTGAGGTCGTCACCGCCTTCGTACATGCGCCGGAGCACATCACCGTTATCGTCGCTCGGAAACTGTGGCGAGGTATTCATATTTCACAATTAGGTCAAAGCTCACGGGCAGCCATTCGCCCCGGCAATGTTGTTACCGGGTGAGTTAATTTTGTTATAAGTATTCCCTCCTGGGCCACCCGCAGCTCTCATACGCATTTCCTCTTGCACAAACGAATCTGCTGCCCGGTATGAACCGGCGAGATAGGTAACACTTAATCCAGGGAGATAGGTTACAGTT
>CAZLPS010000033.1:6027-40156 GCA_964561455.1 uncultured Opitutales bacterium | reverse complement strand
CACCCAACCAAAACCAGTCAAAAAATAGCACTTGACGTTGGAAGCCTCATAGCAGCGGGTCAGGTTACATGCAAGTGCAGCGTTGCAGCGGCACTGTCGCCGTGGCGACGCTTTTGTTGCCATGTTACCTGAACCGCTCGGCTCTCATTTCATCTTTTAAGGCCCTTGTTCATTTGCGGCGAAGGAAGAGAATGCCTCCAAAAAGCACCAGTGCTCCGAAGAAGATGTAAAACGACAGGGAAGTCGAGGTGTCAGCGGGGGGGGTTGGTTTGCGGGTGGTGTTGGACCCGGGGGCAGGAGGAGGGACTGTACCGCCTGGACGGGCGGAAATAAACGGCATAGCGGCGAGTTCGGCTTCGGTGGGGGGGTTGAGTCCGTGCTTGGTGTAGAGGTAGAGCAAAGTTTGTTTGGCGTCGGCGAGATACTGCATTATATTTGCAGTCAGTTTATATTTTTGGGCATCAGCAATGAACTCGAAGATTTTCGGGTAAATAGCGGGATCAACTTGGTCGATCTGCGAGGGATATGGGCCCTCAGAACTAGTAAAGTCGGAGGTCAAAAAATGGCGGATCACTAAAGCCTTCTGATCAGCCTCGAGACCATTCAAGGCGGCCAGATAAAAGGGTATAATCTCGGGATCATAGCGGTTTAAGTAAAAATGATGGTCGAAAATCTCTAAAACACCCTGTTGGGAAAATTTCCCCAAAGCGACTATCTTGAGCAGTCGGGTCTTGGCCGCTTCCGAGCCAACTGCGAAAATGATTTCCGGGCCATCTTTGCCCAAAATATTTGTTTTTGATTCTGGCCCCATCTTTATCGCCGCCATACTTTCCGGGATCATATATGGCCTGAATTCGTTCGTCCGAATATCGAGACTTCCAGCTGCAACAGAACCCCTCACTGGAAGATTGTAACCAATCACATAAATATCGGACATCAAATGCTCAATATAATCGAGGAAAAGCGGCTCCAAAGGCGAGTTGGGCTTCGATTTCAATTCAATAGAAAATCCGCTGCAAATGGATGCGGCCCAAGTGAATTGCCATTCGAAGCCACCTTCAACAAAATGCTTAAAGACTTCGAAAATTGCCGGGTCGTTGTTGGCGGCAAAAAAGGAAACCATGCTTTCACAAGATTCTTCTTTAATTGTATGCCACCCCTCCCACAAATTGCGAGATATGTCCTCATTATCCTCTTCCCATTTAGCGAACAAGACGGGATTTTCAATTATTTTAATATTAACCGATAAATGTTTTTCGTACCATTTCTGCTCCATTTCATTATCGCGGAACGGGCCGTCAAGGTACGCCACTGCCGCTGCTCTGGTTGCGGGATTCAAGATGGCGATTTTCAAGGCCGGGACGATTTCGGGCAAATCCCGGCTGGTTTGCAGGATTGCAATTGCCTCTTGCGGGGTCATGGTCGGGGTATTGGCGGCCCGAGAAACCAGGTTGAAATTCAAGCTCAAGACTAAAGAAAATATGGCTAAAAAAGAATGTTTCATTTAGCTTAGTTTGACGGATTAAAGATAGGAAGGGTTGAAGGGGTCAGGCGTTGCATGGTGACATGAGGGTACGGGTGAGGGCCTGGAAGGTCTTCGTTGGGGGGGATTGGTGGAGCAGGCGACTCACGGAACAGTGGTGGCCCAGGTGAGGGTGTCCCCCGAGCCAGCGATTGTTGATACCGTATTGCCCGCGCAACCACCAGCCCAAAGCCACCTTCCACAGTTCTTCCTCCCCGGCCAGCGCCAACAAAACTTGTGCCGCGCCTTCCAATCGCATGGGCAGGATGGCCATGCCACACCCGCTCCCAACGCAGCCTACGCATCAATCCCAGCCAACCCATCAAACGCATCAAACCTATCCAACGCAACCAAAGCAGCAAATACAATTTCCCAAAGATGTGCTATAATAGCCGAGATTCAAGAAGGTTGAAGGTAGTAGGTAGAAGGTAAAATTCAAAATCCTGCTATCATCCGCCTTTTTCATGCAATCGGCCAGATTCCGAACTTAAACATTAAACGTTAAAATTTACGTGTTAGACGTTCAGCCCTCCTGCGGTCCTCTCGGTTCAGAAATTCTACCCCCCTACCTTCTTCTTCCCCCCGCCATTCGTACCGATTCGGGCCAATTCGTACCAATTCGTACGCCCCCGCCTCCCCCCGCGTACCCACCAATGAAAGGTCCCTGCCTGGACATGCTAAAGAATCCTGGGGGAATCCGCCAGGGTTATGCTTTACATTTGAACCTGAGCTTGGCGAAAGGCTCGGCCGGGGGGCCAATGGAGCAGTGGTCGAAATTCTCCAACTTTGCGACCAGCTGTGAAGTCCGTGGCTTCAACTGCGATTTTTAGGTTCGATATTTGCGCATTTCGAGCCATAGTTGGCCGTATCACGAACCCCGCCACGTCGTATTTGGATTCATTTGCCATTCGGGTGGCCGATTACGACGTCTACGCTCAACCTGTGACCATCCAATTTAATAACTGTCGGTCCCATACCCTCTATCGCTTCCGGGAGGCCCTCAACCATGGCCTGGGCGGCGGTCACAGATGAAACGGTCCAAGTCCCGGCCAATCCGACCAAATCAAACCAAATCAAACCAAAAAAAATTCTAAGCCTCGCGTAAAGGCCGCCAAGTAGGGTCTCCCGGGCCACAATGAGTTTCATGACCGTCATTGACAAAACCCCCTGTGGGGGTCGCTTGCCGGTGGCCATCGCCCGGCAGCCTTAATGCCGCCCGATTGAAATGCCCCCCAACTGAGATTTCGCCTCACGCGTGCAGGGCATTTATTGGAGGTTGTATGTTCAATCTTGGATGTTGAAAGTTCGAAGTTGGATGTTAGTCTAAAACCCTTCATATTTTACCACCCCATGAACCCCCGCCCCCTCCTCCCCTCCCTCCTCGCTCTCGCCCTTCTGGCCTCTCCCGCCCTGGCGCAATCCGCCGCGGCGCCCCAGCCCGTCAAGATTGTGCCGCCCACCTCCACCAAGGTCATTGCCCCGGGCAATTCCGTCCCCGGTGGCCCGCCGATTCCAGACACCCTGCCTACCGAGGCCCCCCACCCGGCTTCCATCCTTCTCTGGCCCTATGGCGCGCCCGGCTCGGAAGCGCATCGGGACGAGCCGGAAACCGTCGGCTGGCGGCAGGAAATCAACATCGTCTTCCCCATCCTTTACAACATTCACAACCCCACGATCACGCCGTTTCTGCCCGCGAAGGACAAGGCCACGGGTTGCGCGGTCATCGTCTGCCCCGGCGGTGGCAATATGTTTCACACGATTGATCGCGAGGGCTACGACCTCGGCCAATGGCTCGCGGACCACGGTGTCGCCGCTTTCATCCTGAAGTACCGCCTGACTCGCGACACCACGAACCTCATCACTGGCGCTCCCCAGCCCTACAACAACACCCATTCCACGGCCGACGCCCTCCGCGCCATCCGCCTTGTCCGCAGCCGCGCCACCGAATGGGGCCTGGACCCAACCCACATCGGCATCATGGGCTTTTCCGCCGGCGGCGGCGTGACGTTTGACGCCGCTCTCGCCGACAGCAAGGGCAACCCGAATGCGCCCGACCCGATTGACCGCCTCGACGCCCACCCGAACTTCCTCGGCATTATTTATTCCTCCCCGCCCCGCCAGCTCAGCGCTGCGGACGCCGTGGTTCCGGCCGATTTCCCGTCCTCGTTTCTGCTGTGCTCCGCCGCCGACCCGTCGCCCGGCGTCTCCGGCGCCCAGGGTCTGGCCCGTTTTTATGGGGTGCTCAAGAATGCCAAGGTGCCCGTCGAACTGCATATTTTCGAAGAAGGCGGCCACGGCTTTGGCGTGCGCCAGTGGTCCTACTCCGTGGCCCAATGGCCGAATTTGTTCCGCGGCTGGCTGAATGACCGCGGCTTTTTGACCAAATCTGCGAATTGAAATGTCGGCGGTTCTCTGCCATAGTTCCCCCAAATCCCCGATACCCATGCGTGTGCCCAAATTGTCCGTGTTTTTCCTCGTGCCCGGTCTCCTCGCCCTTGCGGCGACGGCGCCGGACGCCCCGGCGCCGGCCTCCGCCCTGCCCAAGGTCGAGACCGCGACGTTCGAAAAGGATATCACCCCCCTCGTGGAAAAGTACTGCTACGAGTGCCACGGCGACGGCATGCACAAGGCCGACATCGCCCTCGACAAGTTCAAGTCCAGCGCCGACGTGGCCGGAGACGCGAAGACGTGGGACCTCGTCCTCGACAAAATTCACCGGCATGAAATGCCCCCCGAAGACGCCAGCGCCCAACCCAGCCTGGAGGAACGCGACTTCCTCGTGGACTGGATTGACCGCAAAATTCACAACTACGACCCCAACAATCCCGATCCGGGCCGCGTTACCCTCCACCGCCTGAACCGCTCCGAATATGCGAACACCATCCGCGATTTGACCGGGGTGGACTTCCACGCGGACGAGGACTTCCCGCCCGACGATTCGGGCTACGGCTTTGACAACAATGGCGACGTGCTTTCCCTGCCGCCGATGTTGATGGAAAAATACCTCAACGCCGCCACCAAGATTTTGGACCAAGCCGTCCCGACCGAGCAACTCGTGCCGGTTAAGAAGACCTTCCCGTCTTACATGCTGGCCTTGGGTTTTAATGACTTTGGCGTGAGCGAAGGCGGTTGGGCGCGCCTCATCAGCCTCGAGGAAGGCCACGTCAGCCTCGACCAATACATTCCCGCGCCCGGGGAATACAAAGTCAGCTTCGTCGCCTATGGCTCGCCCGATGGCGGCAATTCGCCCAACGGGGTTGGCTCAAAAACTCTGGATCTGCCTCCGGAAACCCCGCTCATGTCCCTGCGCGTCGGCGACATCTACATCCACCAATTCAAAATTGACGCCAATGATAAGGACAAGCCCGGCGAATATACTTGGGAGGTCAGCCTGATGCCCGGCCCCCAAACCGTCCATAGCGTGATGGACCGCGTTCGCGGCGGCGAAAATGAGAATATCCTCACCAACGGCCGCGTGGGCCGCCAGCAAAATGGCCAGGTTTGGGTCAAGTCCATGACCATTGAAGGTCCCCTGCCGGGAGTCATCACCCGCATGCCCGCCGGCAAGCTCCCAACCACCGGCCCCAATGAGATCACCCATGCGGATGAGCGCTTTCTCACGGGAAATGGCGCCGTCTCCATGAAATTTACCGCGCCCGTCGAGGGCGAATACATCTTGCGCGCCACCGCCTACGCCCAGCAGGCGGGCACCGAGCCGACCAAAATGACCTTCAGCGTGAATGGCCAGAAGCTCACCACGATTGACGTACTCGCCCCGGCCACGCGCATGCAGTTGCCCGGCGAACGGGTGTTCTCCGGCCATCCCTCCGCGCTCGGCATGCAAAAGGCCGTGGCGCAGGTTTACGAATTCCGCGCCAAACTCCCCGCCGGCGAAAAGACCTTCTCCGCCGCCTTCGTCAACGAGTTTTCCGACCCGGATAACACCAACCCAAACTTGCAGCGCCGCACTCTGACCATCCAGAATCTCGAAGTCGTGGACCTAACCCAGCCGTTCGTCCAGCCCAAGATGACGGAAACCCTCAAGCCCTATTTCGCCGCCTCCGTGACTCCGGCCAATAAAATCGCGCGCGCCCGCGAGATCCTCACCCAGTTCGCGCATCGGGCCTGGCGCGGTCCAGTTTCCACCGCCGAAATTGACAAGTTGATGGGCTTATATTCGCTCGCGGATAAAAACGGTGAACAGTTCCCAACTAGCGTCAAGCTGGCCCTCAGCGCGGTGTTGGTCTCACCCCGCTTCCTGTTTCGCGGGGAAGCCGCGGATGCTGCCGCGCTGACCGCGCCAGCCGCACCCGCGACCGGCCCGCAAGTCATCAAGTCGGCCCTTTCCAAAACCGCGCCAGCGGCTGATTCCACCTCGAAGATTGGCGTGCCCGTGGATGAATTAACGCTCGCCTCCCGCCTCTCCTATTTCCTTTGGAGCAGTGCGCCGGACGACGAACTCCTCAACCTCGCCGAACACAACCAGTTGCGCGCCCATTTGGCCGACCAGGTCGGACGATTGCTCGCCTCGCCCAAATCCCATGCCATGGTGGACAATTTTGCGGGCCAATGGCTCCAGTTCCGCAGCCTGCCGACGTTCAGCCCCGATAAAAAGGTACTCCAGGATTATTACAACAGTTGGCCGACCTTGAGCGAAGAAATGGAAACGGAAACCGGCATGTTCTTTGAGTACATCATGCGCCAGGACCGCAGCGTGATGGACTTCCTCACCGCCGACTACACTTTCGTCAATGACGACCTGGCCAACTATTACAGCCTGCCGGACGTGACGGGTACGGAGTTTCGCCGCGTGTCCATTAAAGACACCCCGCGGCGCGGCGTGCTCACCCAGGGCAGCACCCTCTTGCTCACTTCCAACCCCACCCGCACCTCGCCGGTAAAGCGTGGCAAATGGGTGCTCGAGAACCTCCTTGGCACACCGCCCCCGCCGCCGCCGCCCAACGTCCCCGCCCTCGACGACGAAAAGCAGCTGACCGGCAGTTTGCGCCAGCAAATGGAGCAGCACCGCGCCAACCCCATCTGCGCCTCTTGCCACGCCCGCATGGACCCCATCGGCTTTGGCCTCGAGAACTTTGACGCCGCCGGTTGGTGGCGCGACAAGGATGGCAATACGGACATTGACGCCTCCGGCCAGCTCCTCACCGGCGAAACCTTCAACGGCGCCGCGCAGTTGACCCAATTGCTCGCCGACAAAAAGAAAACCGACTTCCTGCGCTGCCTCTCCGAAAAAATGCTCACCTTCGCCCTCGGCCGCGGCTTGGAATACTACGACCGCGCCGCCACCGACCAAATGATCGTGCAACTGGAAAAGAACGGTGACAAGTTCTCCGCCCTCATTCTGGGCGTGGTCAACAGCGTCCCCTTCCAGCAAATGCGTCGCACCGATGCCCTGCCGATCCCGCCGGCCGGTACCCCGCCAGCCAAAGTCGCGGTTGCTCCGTAACCAGGAACAGCGGGCCCCATCCGGGTTCAGCAATGAATTGAAACTTGTGTGCTGCTTTTGCCGGGGCTAGGTTGCATGGGCACCCGACCATGCTCCCGCACTGGATAAAAGACGCCGTTTTTGCCGGCCGGATCTGGCGGGCCAATGGGTCCGAAGCCGCGCGGCGCTGGTGGCACGAGCGCAATGCCAACCACCTGCATGTTGTCTGGCGCGATCCGCCGGTGGTGTATGTTTGGTGGGGCAAGGATGACCATGCGCTTCAATTTGCATTGCGCAACCAGCCGCTGATTCTCCTCTATTTGTTCCCCTGGTGCACCACGCTTGCATCCATTCCGGAGATTGCGGCGGAAATTCAAAAGCGGCGGGGGAACTTTCCCGGCCACCGGCATGTCCTCTTGTGCAACGAGGCGTTCACGGTGGAGCCCCTGCGCGCCGCCGGGTGCGAAGCCGTGTTTTGCAATCAAAACGCGTTCATCAATGAAAATGTCTTCCACCCCCTCCCCGGCGCGGTGAAGGAATTTGACGCCGTCTATAACGCCGCGCTCTCGCCTTACAAGCGCCACCCCCTCGCCGCCCAGGTGCGGTCGCTCCTGCTGCTGACCTATTCCTACGCCGGCACCCACCGCAGCGCCTATGAGGAGGAAACCCGGCGCGTGCTGGCCCACGCCGCCTGGCTGAAGGACAGCAAAAGCGCCGCGGAAAAAGTCACTCCACAGCAGATGGTGGCTTTTTACAGCCGCGCGCACGTCGGCTTGACCTTGTCGGCCACGGAGGGCGCTGTGTTTGTGAGCATGGAGTATTTGCTCTGCGGGCTGCCGGTGGTTTCGACACCGAGCGTCGGCGGGCGCGATTCGTTTTGGGACGACCGATTCGTCATCGTCTGCGACCCGGAGCCGGAAAAGATTGCCGCGGCGGTGCAGGAATTGAAGGCGCGCAAACTGGACCCGCAATTCGTGCGCGCGGCCACCCTCGATCGGGTGCAGCAGCATCGCGAAGTGCTGCGAAAATTGCTCGCCCCGGTGAAGGCCGATCGGTTTGCCTGCCCCTGGCCGCCGGGCAGCCATGGGCCATTTACGTTTTTGAATTTGGGGAAGGTTGGTCAGGCCATACGCACCGGGGCGCCGTTGCCGTAGGACATTTCTTGCCGGCAGATTTTGCCCCTGCCGAATGATCCGTCGACCGATGCATCCGACGCCGAATCTTTAACCTGTTGGCTGGTAATAAGGTGTCAAAGGAGGTTCTATCCTGGCACAAAGTCTGGTAGCATTACAGACATGCCGACCTCGCTCATTCCCGCTCCATCCGTGTCCGCGCGGTCCCTGCTGGCGAATGACCTGCCGCCAGTGGTCATTGTGCATGGCATTTTTCGCGACCAGCAGTTGATGGGGCGGCTGCGCAAAGCATTCCTCCTCGCCAGGCGACGGGTGTACACGCCCAATTTGAAACCCAATGACGGCTCCGCCAGCATCCACGAGCTGGCCCGGCAGTTCGGTGAATTTCTGGAAAAGAACCTCGCGCCCGGCGAACAATGCGACGTCATCGGCCACAGCATGGGCGGCATGGTGGCGCGAACCTATATTCAACGCCACGGCGGGCGCGCCCGGGTCCGACGGTTGGTAACGCTCGCCTCGCCTCACCACGGCACCTTGACCGCATGGCTGAGACGGGGACGCGGCGTGCAAGAATTGCGACCGGGCAGCGCATTTTTGCGGGACCTCGCACGCGACGCCGACAGCCTCGAAGGTATTCACGTCGCCTCCTACTGGACGCCCTTTGACCTCGTCATTGTGCCCCCGCGGAGCTCAAAGCTTTCCATTGGGCGCAACGTCCGGGTAAACCTGCCGCATCATCAGGCACTCGTCACCTACCCGCGCATGGCGCGCGAATTGGTGGAGTTGCTGGGAAAAGAAGTGTCTTGAAACACGGAGCACACCGAGCACACGGAGGAAGTTTTGACCGCAAACCGCATATCACACTCCTCCGTGCTCTCCGTGTCCTCCGTGGTTAAAAAAATTTATCTCCTCCTCTGCCTGACCGCCTCAAACAACACCAGCGTCGCAGCGGCGGCGACATTCAGGGAGTCCGCCTGGCCAGCCATCGGAATCCGCGCACGGGCGGTGGCGGCCTCGAGCCAAAACGGCGTGAGGCCGTCTTTTTCGCCGCCGACGACTATTGCGGTCGGCGCGCGCAAATCCAAATCCCAATAGGCGGGTTGGGCGTCGGGTGACGTAGCAATAATGGCAATTTTATTGTTCCGCAAAAATTCCCGTGCGGCCTCCGGTGCCGCCACGGCCACGCGCACACTAAACAGCGCGCCCTGCGAATTGCGCACCACCTGCGGGTTGAACACGTCCGTCACCGGGTCGCAGACAATGACCGCGTCCACGCCGGCGGCATCAGCGGAGCGCAACAGTGCGCCAAGATTGCCGGGCTTTTCAACACTTTCGACGACCAGCAACAGCGGTGCCGTGGAGAGCGTCAATTCCGCCAACATCAATTTCCATGCACGGGCGACCCCCAGCAGGCCGTCCGGCCCGTCCCGCTGGGTGACTTTGTCAAAAGCCGCAGGGGCTAGCTGGCAAACGGCCACGCCACCCTTTGCGGCCTCGTCAACCAACGCCTGGCTGGCAGGGTCACGGAAGTGCTCGGGGCAGAAATAGATTTCCTCCACGACCCCCCGGGCCAGTGCGCGTTCCAGTTCCCGCCGCCCTTCGACCAAAAAACGTTGCATTTCGTCACGGTGCGACCGCTCGCGCAACCGCGCGAGATTCTGCACCCGCGGGTTCTGGCGGCTTTGGACGAATTCGGGGGTCATGGGTGGGAAACAAGAGCTTAGACGGTTTTGACCGAATTAACAGAATGGAAATTGCCTAAAGGAGTGAAACGGACCAGATTGAATTTCCGTCAATTCCGTAAAATCTGTCGAAAGCCTGCCTCTCGCCCATGCCCCCTCCGCCCAATTTCAACGCAAAGCCGTTCGTCTATCACCAGGAAATCACCCTGGAAGTCGAAACGCTGACCAACCTCGGCGTCGGCCTTGGCCGGGTTGACGGTTGGGTCGTGATGGTGCCGTTTGCGCTGCCGGGCGAAACCGTGCGGGTCCGCATCTACCGCAACCACGCCAATTATTCCGACGGCGACCTGGCCGAGGTCCTCAAGGCCTCGCCCGCGCGGCGCAAGGCGGAATGTTCCCTGTTTGGCGAATGTGGCGGCTGCCAGTACCAGCATTTTGCCTACGAAGAGCAACTGGCGTGGAAGCAGCGCCAGGTCCGCGAGGTGCTGGCCCGCATCGGTGGCCTGTCGGATGCCGACGTGCGGCCGACCCATCCGTCGCCGCGCCAGTTTCATTACCGCTCCAAAATCACGCCGCATTACAACCGGCCCCGGCGCGATGGCTCATTTCCCATCGGCTTTCTGCGCATGGGCAGCCGCGACGCCGTCGTGGATGTGCCGCAATGCCCGATCGCCACCGAGGCCATCAACGCCGCACTGCCCCCCGTGCGCAATGAATTGCTGACCCGCGCGGGAAAAATCCGGCGCGCCGGCTCGCTGCTCCTGCGCGAAACCCGGGAGGGCGTGGTCACCGACCCGGGCAACCTGGTTTCGGCCCTCATCGGCGACACGCAGTTTCAATTCCATGCGGGCGATTTTTTTCAGAACAATCCGTTCATTTTGCCGGAGCTGGTGGATTACGCCTTGGGTGAAGCCAAGGGTGATAACACCAAATACCTGCTGGACGTGTACTGCGGCGTCGGCGTGTTCGCTTTGTGTGGACGGAAACTTTTCGACCGCTGCCTGGGCGTCGAGGTGAACCCCGATGCCGTGCGCCGGGCCCAACAGAATGCCAGGCTCAATCGAGCTGAAAACTGTGATTTCATCGTCGGCGACGCCAAACAGATATTTGCCGGGGAAAAGATTCCTCCCGGCCAGACCGCGGTGCTCATGGACCCCCCGCGCGCGGGATGCGACGAGCCGTTTCTCCAGCAGTTGATGGCCTACGGCCCGGCGCGGATTGTCTATGTTTCCTGCGACCCGGCGACCCAGGCGCGCGATTTGAAGATCCTGGTGGCGGGCGGTTACCGCCTGCTCCACGCGCAGCCCTTTGACATGTTTCCGCAGACGCGGCATATTGAATGCGTGGCGACCCTGGCGGCGGCGCCGTAAGCAACTTTGCCGCGAACCGGACCACGCGTGTTGACCGGGAGTTTCCGGCCTTTTGTTTGACACCGGGTTTTTGTCCCTGCAAATTCGCCCCCATGCCGATTAGATTTTCGCCGCGCGTTGGTAATGCAGTGCTGATTGTCTTGATGGTTTCCTCCGCCCTGTGGTCTTTATGGGTGACGCGGGACGGAATCGGTTTTACGAATACCGACTCAGCCTGTTATGTTCATGGCGCCCGCACTTTATTGAGCGAAGGCACCTTATTGGTGCCCGACCGGCATGGCGGCCTGGAGCAAATGCACTGGTGGCCGCCGTTGTATCCCACGCTGCTCGCCGGGACCTCCCTGGTGACAGGGGACGTCTTGTCGGCGGCCCGTTGGTTGTCAGCCCTGCTTTATCCAGTGAGCATTCTGTTACTGTGGCTCCTGACGGGACGGTTGCATTTTCCCCCTTGGGCCCGGGTTCTGGCGTGCCTGGTATACACCTTTACGCCGATGGTAATGACGGCCCACATCATGGCCATGTCTGAGGCGCCAGGTTTGGTTTTTTGGCTTTTGAGCCTGATTCTGATTTTGCAATATGAACAGCACCAAACTTGGCCGTGGCTGCTGGCCGCCGCCGTGGGTGCCGCAGTGGCGCTGTTGACGCGCTATCTCTGCCTCGGCCAGGCCGCCGCCGGATTGCTGTTTGTCCTCATTTACACCGCAGGTTCCGTTCCGCGCAAGGTGGTCCGCACCCTGTTTTATGGTCTAATCGCCTTCGGTCCTTTATGGTGCTGGGTTCACTCCCGTCCGCAGGCGAGTGTTGCCGCTGCCACGGGCCGTATACCGGGTTTTTATGCCTTGAGCACCGAGCAAATCCGCGAATATGCCACCACCCTTGCGCGTTGGCTGGTGCCGTTGGATGGACATTCGTGGTTTAAGTTCCTCCTTCTGGGCGTAGCGGCGGTTTTGATCATCGCCTGCATCGTCTTGCGCTGCTTGACTCGTACTCCGCTCCTTCCCCGAACTGCAATGGCCTGGAAGAGCATGGCGCCCTTGGTGTTATTGGCGCTCAATCTGGCTGCCATCGAGGGTATCCTCCTCACCACCGCCTTGTGGCTGGATCCGACAATGCACCCCAATGAACGCTACCGGGGGTTCGCTCAAGTGTTTGCCGGTCTTTTGGCCGGAGCATGGGGCGTCGCCGTGGCTCGCAGTCAACCGGTCCGATTCGGCCGCGCCTATAAAATATGCGTCGGACTTTTGCTCGGAATAGTCGTGTCGGCCTATGCGCTGGCGGGCGCCCTCTGGCTGCGGGATGCCCGCCGCGTACACTTGGAATTTGGCAACGACGCGTGGCGCCGTTCGACCGGTATCACCGCGTTGCAGCAGCATTTTCCCCACGCCCCAATTTACACGAATTATTTTGGGCCCATCTATTTCTATACTGGACGCATTGACGTCCATTACGTGCCCATCGTCTACAGCGATATTCATCCGGAAACCCACCGTGATTGGGAGGGCGACCTGGCCGAGATGATCAAGGCCCTGGCGGCCGAGCACGGCATCATTGTTTACTTCAAGGATGTCGAACCTCAGATGATTCCCGTCGAAGTCCTCAGGCAGAATCCCGTCTTGCGGGTGGTGGATGAGACCGACGACGCGTTGTTTTTGCGTGCCGTCGCAGACGAGGGTTGACCCAGGATTTCGCCGCCGGAGCCGTCCACCCATTCGCGGCGTTGACAGCCCACGTCCGGAAAATAAGGATGCTATGATTAAAGACGGCGCCGTTGTTGGATCTGCCGCAGGCCTGGCGTGACGAACCATTTTTCGCAACGGTTGATGGCGTATGAACCGGCGCGCGTGATCTACGCGTCCCGCGATCCGGCCATTCAGGGCCGGTCCGAGGGGAGATTTGCGGGTCCAAGGTTGACACTCCCGCACAGCAGCCCTATCCGTTTTTGATGTACTCCCGGCGTATTCCCCGTTGGCTGGTGGCGGGTTTGCTCTGTCTCATGGTGTTGGCCGCAGCCACCTCCGCGTGGATTACCCGCCACGGGCCGGGCTTCGAAGGCAATTCGGTGCCCTATGTCAGCGCCGCCCGCACTTTTGCACAAACCGGCGTGATGCTGGTGCCTGATGACAAGGGCCAGATGGGACGGTTGGTGTTATGGCCGCCCCTATACCCCGCGACGATGGGAGCGCTCTCCAAGGTCTTTGGCGACGCCCTGCCGGCCGGACGCTGGCTTAATGTTGGATTGTTTCCGTTGAATATTCTGCTGCTGGCCCTGCTTGGCTGGCAATTGGGGCTCGCCAAGCGGCCGCTGGCCTTGGTTTGCCTGTTATTCACCTTCGCGCCGGTGACCCTTTACGCCCATATCAATTTGATGTCGGAGTCTCTTTGTTTGTTTTGGTGGCTGGGCACCCTGAACGGGTTGCTGGTTTACCATCGTCGTCAAACCTGGCCCATTCTCGTGAGCGTGGCGTTGCTGGCAGCATTAACCTGGCTAAGCCGCTTCATCGCCATCGCGACGATTGCGTCCGGTGCCCTGTTCGTGCTGGGATGTACACAGGGGACATGGCACCGCCGAGTCTGGCGAGGCGGGGCGTTCGGCTTGATGGCCGTGGCGCCATTGGAAATTTGGACCCATTTTTTGAGTGGCGTGACCATCATTGGAACGCGAAAGCTGAGCTATTATGGCCTCGCAAAACACCAAATTGACCAGATATTGCGCGCGTGGCTGCGCTGGGTGGTGCCGTTTGACCAAATGGCGGCGGTGAAGGTTGCAGCCATCGCGGTTTTCGTGGTCTGGCTCGGATTTCTCGTCCTCAAGATTTACCGGCATCGGGATTCAATCTTTGCGGCTGGCGCAGATGGCGGCGCCATCAGTCAGGCAGGGTTGATTTTGATCGCACTCAATTTTGCCGCCGTGGAAGGAGTCATCTTTTGCACCGCATTGTTTCTCGACGTGACCCTGGACATGGGCGAACGCATGCACTATTTTGCCTTTGTATTCGTATTGTTGCTGTTGGGGGCAATGGGTAGCGCCCTGGTGCGGGGGGCCCTTGCCACCAGCGGCCCGCCAGCCCGAAAGTTTGCTGCCGCCGTGCCAATTTTGATTCTGGCAGGCTATTTCGCCGGCGGGGCCCTGTGGCTTTCGCAGGCGGACAGCGTGCACTTGAATTATAATGCGCGTGCCTGGCGCGAATCACCCGCCCTGGCCGCGCTGGCCCAAAAATACAGCGATACGCTGATTTATACCAACCACATTGGCGCGATCTACTTGCATACCGGTCGCACCGACGCCCGGCTCGTGCCGTTGAGTCTGGACAAAACCCGACCCATGGCGATGGCTGACTTTGAGGATAGCTTTGCCAATATGCTCCGGGAAACGACCGCCCATCATGGCCTTATTGTCTACTTCCGGGAAACATACGACCGCGCCCCGCTGGAATCGGTCGAAAAAGATCCGCGCCTGAAAGTGCTGGAAACGTTTCCGGATGCGGTCTTCTTTGTCCCGGCTGGCAAATAAGGGCGGAGACGGCGGCAGGGCGCTTCGTCCGGCCTCGACGAAGACTATGGGCTAAGTGACTCCAAATACAACTCCTCCACCTTCTTCCGCGCCCACGGCGTGCGCCGCAGGAATTGCAGGCTGGATTTGATGCTCGGGTTGAACATGAAGCAGCGAATCTCAATCCGCCGCGCCATCTCCCGCCAACCCAGCTGCTCCACGAGCCGTTTCAGGATCATTTCCAGCGTGACACCGTGCAGGGGATCGTTGGCGGGGGGGGCGGGCATGGCTTACATATTATTCAGCGTTTCAAGAAAAGTGCCGTATAAACCAATGCACATATTCTTGCCCTGCAGCGTTGCGATGGCCAACCCAAAGGCATCCTCTGATTCATTGTATACAATTGAATAGCCTTTATGCTCACTTGGATCTTCCTCTAATACGAGCCAGATTTTCCCCGGCATGATATTTTCCTCCGCATCCATATATTCCCTTAATTCCGGCTCAACCAGGCATCGGCGGAGCTCAATTCCGTGAGGATACTCGAGTTCCCATCCGTCACCAATTTCAGTTTGGATTCTAGACTTAATCTCTTCAGGGGTCATAATCATTTTCCCGCGTATTTCTTCTTCAATGCCCTGAGCACGTTGGGCGGGACAAATTGTTCGAGGCGGGATGAATCCACCCGGCACACTTGCTTCACGATTTGCGAGCTGGTGTAGAAGAACGTGTGGCTCGGCATGAGGAAGATGGTCTCAATTGAAGCGTCGAGGTGGCGGTTCATTTGCGCCATTTGAAATTCGTACTCGAAGTCCGATACCGCCCGCAGCCCGCGGATGAGGGCGACGGCTTTGCGCTTTTTGGCGAAATCCACCGTCAGCCCTTCCAGCCGGGCCACCGAAACGTTGGGCAGTTTTTTGAGATGCGGGGCCAGCAGCGCCAAGCGCTCCTCAATGGTGAACAGCGGTGCCTTGGTCTCATTGGCCGCGACCGCGACAAGCACCTTGTCAAACAGGCGGCAGGCCCGGCGCATCACGTCGAGATGGCCGTGCGTCACGGGGTCAAAAGTGCCGGGATAAATGGCGAGTTTCATGCGCGCAGGAGAGGATTCCAAAATCGTCTGGCCAAAGGCCTGGCCGCCTGATTAAGTTCCCCGGTCCGGGCCGGAGACGCAAGCCGATTCGCGGCGGGCGGACCCCCACCCGCCTCCCCCGTCCCCGCCGTGAACTGGCCCAATATCATCACGCTTTCACGCGTGCCCGCCCTGCTGGCGATTGTGGCCCTCCTGTTCATCCAAATGCCCGGGGCATCCACAGCGGCTTTTATCCTCTTTGTCCTCGGCGGAGCCTCCGATTGGCTGGACGGCTACCTCGCGCGCAAGATGAAGATCGTGTCCAATTTCGGCAAGCTGATGGACGCGCTGACAGACAAAGTCCTGATTGTGGGCGTGATGATTGCCATGCTGGTGCCCATGCCTGGCGCTCGCGAGCCGCTGCTGCCGGATTGGGCCGTATTCTTGGTGCTGATTATTTTTGCCCGCGAATTCCTCATCACCGGCCTGCGCTTGGTGGCGGCAAGCCAGGGGCGGGTGCTGGCGGCGGAAAGCACAGGGAAAGTTAAGACTGTGCTGCAATTGGTGAACGTGTCGGTGTTGCTGCTGGCACACGCTCTGGAAGTGGACTTCCACCAATCAACCGCAGGGCATGACACGCGCGTGATCGGGCTGTGGCTGTTTGTGGCTGCGGCGGCGTTGACGGCGTTTTCGGGGGCGGCCTATTTGGTAAAATACTGGGGCATGATGATGGGTCGGGAAAGTGGCGGGACCGGAAGGTGAAGCAGCGCGGTGCTCACTTCTTCATCCCGGCCAAAAACCGCAGCGCTGCCAAATAGCCTTCGACGCCCAGACCTGAAATAAGCCCGACGCACACCCCCGCGGTGTAGGACTTGTGCCGGAACTCCTCGCGCTTGTAGATGTTCGAAATATGCACTTCAACGCATGGCAAATCGCTGCCGGCGATGGCGTCGCGCAGAGCCACACTCGTGTGCGTAAGTGCGCCTGAATTGATAATAATGCCCGCCACGCCAGCATCCGCCCACTTGGCGATTTGTTCCATCAACGCACCTTCATGGTTGGACTGGAAACATTCCACTTTCACCCCCAGTTCCTTGGCTTCTTTTTGCACGCGCGTCTCGAGGTCAGCCAGGGTGCCGGAGCCATAGATCTTGGTCTCGCGCTTGCCGAGGCGGTCGAGGTTGGCGCCGTGGAGCAGGCCAAAGGTTTTCATGGGGGTAAAATAATCAGAGCGGGCAGCCGGTGTCGAGGAATTCCCAAGGCACGTGGAAACGGGCCGCGCATTCCTTCGCCAGCGCGCAGACCCCAAAAACTTCGGTGGCATAGTGCCCGCAGATATAAAGATTCAGACCCGCCTCTTGGGCGGCGTTGAAGGCGGATTGCTTGAGTTCCCCGGTGACGAGTGTGTCCACGCCATTCGCGCGCAAATGAGCGATGCAGGAGGAGCCGCTGCCAGTAAGGATGGCCAGTTTGCGCGGTTGGGACGGGCCGAATTCGAGGGCGGTGATGCCGCGCGGAAAGAGCTCTTCCAGTTTCCCTTTCAAGGCCACCCGCGCCGGGGCTTTGGCCACGTAGGCGGCAATGGGTGTCCCTTGATAGGGAATTCCCCAGCCGGAAACTTTTAGGCCCAAAGCCTTGGCCAAAAGGGCGTTGTTTCCAATTTGGGGATGGGCGTCGAGTGGCAGGTGGGCGGAATAGACGGCGCAGTCGGCGTCGAGCAGCGACTTAAGCCGCGTGCGATTGGCGCCAGTTACGGGCTGAGCGCCGTCCCAGAACATGCCGTGGTGGACGATGAGAAAATTCACCCCGGCAGCGGCAGCGAGCGCAAAAGGGATCGAGCCGGCATCCACGGTAGCGCCGATTCTGGTCACCTTTCCAGAGTTGCCCACCTGGAGCCCATTGAGCGCGCCGGGAAAGTCCGCAACTTCACGCACGCGGACGCGCTGATCACAAAAGGCAACAATCTGGTCGAGCGAGGGCATGGCGATGAATTAACCGCAAAGCCGCAAGAAACGCAAAGAATTTTGCTCGCGGGAATTTAACCCTTTGCGCCCTTCGCTTCTTCGCGTTAAAAATTCTCCTTATGGATTTCCTCCGCCATTGCACGGCGTTCGTCTTCGACATGGACGGCCTGCTCTTCGATACTGAGCGCCTCTCGCGACGGGCCCTGCATGCCGCGGCAGACGAGATGGGCGTGCCGCTGGCGGACGATGCTTTTCTCGAACTGATTGGCCGGCGTTTGGGCGACATTCGGGGGCGGTTAGCCCGACAGGTGGGCAGCGAGGCGCTCGCCACGCGCCTCCTGGAATGCTCGGAAAAACACTATGAAATTCTCCTCACCCAGGGCGTGCCGGTTAAAGATGGCGCGCCGGAATTGCTGGCGTGGCTTACCGCCAGCGGCCGACGGTGTGCCGTCGCGACCTCCACCCGCACCGTGAAAGCGGAGCGTAAACTGGTCATGGCCAATTTGCGCGAATTCTTTGATGCCGTCATCGGCGGCGACCAGGTTACGCACGGTAAGCCCGCACCAGACATCTACCTGCGGGCGACCGCCGCACTCGGCGCCGCCGCGAAGGACTGCGGGGTGTTCGAAGATTCCGAGCCTGGCCTGCAGGCCGCTCACGCCGCCGGAGCGAGCGTTGTGTGGATTCCCGACTTGGCGCCAGTCAACGCCGCCACCCAAAAACTCGCGCATGGCAAGGCCGACTCATTGACCGCAGTCCTCGAATTCTTGCAAAAGAGATTTTGAAACACGGAGAACACAGAGCAGGCGGAGGGGCTCTCAACCGCAAACTGTAAACCGTAAACTTTCCCCATCACTGCCCCGCCGCGAGCGGCTTGACCCAGACATAAAGGAACTGCACCGGATTCAAATGGTCCTGCAAGGCGATCGGGCCGGGCTCCGGGCCATCGGGGATGGGGCTGCTTTGCGTGGCGCGGGGGATTTCGGTATTGTCCTGTACGAGCACGCCATTGAGGTACGACGTCACGCGGGCATTGGCAGTTTTCTTGCCATCCTGCCAGCGGGCGGCGTGAAAGATGACATCATAGTTCTGCCAAAGCTCGGCGGGAATTGCGGCATTCACAAGGGGGTCCTTGATGCCGTAAATGGCGCCTTCGTCATTCATGTCCTGCATCGGATGGTCGTACGTGTCGAGAATTTGGCATTCATAGCGGCCCTGCAAATACACGCCGCTGTTGCCGCGCGCCTGCTCGTTGGAATTGGCATCGCGGGTGTTGGGATTTTTCGTGCCGGGAACCTTGAACTCCACGTGCAGTTGGAAGTCCGTAAAGGTTTCCTTGGAGCGGATGTCGCCAACCATCGTGCGCACCCCGTTGGTGTAGGTCGCCGGAATCGGCTCAATGACCCCATCATGAAAATTCCACGGGAAGGTGGCATTGTCCTTGCCCACCCAATGCGAAACGTCCTTCCCGTCGAAGAGCACCGTCGCGCCTGCGGGCGCGCTGCCATCGGTGCTCGAGGCATACATGATGCCGCCCAGCAGATGGAAAAGGAACAAGGTGTCCTTGTAGTCTTCCTTGGTGCTGCCAAGGGCTGTATAAAAAGACCGGCCGCCATCGTAATCTTGACACCAGGCAACGGGATGATCCGCGCCCATCGTGCCGCCGGTATAAGTGGACTCATCCACCGAGGCGAGGACCCGGACATTGGCGCGCGGGCTCGCCTTGAAGTTGGGCCAGGCATCCACATGCGACCAATTGAACGGCAGCGAGGACGTCGCGGCGTGGTACGGATTGTCGAGTTTGAGCGTGGCGGCGACCGGCGCACTGGCCTTGTCCAAAGACGCGCTGACGAGTTTGCCGTACCAATCCCAATTGGGCGTCGCAGCCGCCGCCCCGGCGACGCCGACAAACCCCCCACCGGCCTCGATAAAGTGCTGGAAAGCTTGCTGCTGGGCGGCGCTCAAAGCAGCGACGCCAGTGTCCAGTACCACTACAGACTTATATTGCTTTAAATTATCGTCGGTGAACGCCTTGGGGTCGGAGGTGGCGTCGGCCGTGAAATTATTTTGCTGACCGAGGAGCTTGATGGCATCAACGCCAGCGGCCCCGGCGGGCGCGAAAACCAAAATCTTATATGCCGGGCCGCCAAAGCGGTCGGCAAACCGCGGTTTGATTTCGACTTTGCGGTAGAAAAGTTCGTTGTTTTCCTCCTGCAGGAGAATTTTGCCCTGCACGAGCGGGCCGCCGTTGTTCGGCAGCTGGATGTCATTCAGGTAGTTGTTGACGTGGCCATTCGTCACATGCACCGCGCTGTTCTCCGTCGTGAACAACTCCACCGAGTTCCAGCCATCCATGGTGTCGAATTGCTCCCCGCGGATGAGGCGCTGGCCGCGGTCATTGACCGGCACGCCGCCTTCAAAGTAAGTATAAATTCCACGTCCCGTTTCTTTTGGTGTGCCGTCCGCATTGGCGACCACCGTCGAGCCCGCACTGGGATTGGGGGGGTTGTTGGGCAGCAGGAACACGTCGCCGGTGGTATGCTCGTCAATTTGAAATTCCACGCACATCGGCCAGACTTTGTCGGCGCCGACCATGTGGTAAAGCAAGCCGCCGTCGCGGGGCAAACCATCCGGGTGACGGGGCACGTCGAATTTCACCGTGCCCCATTTGTATTCCAGGCGCACGCGGTAATTGCGAAATTCCTCGTTCGTCGCCATGTAGCCGTTGGGCTGCGCGGTTTTCGGGTCGGGCACGTCGAGGACGTGGATCATGCCATTCTCCGCCTTGAAGACGTGCTGCACGTCGTTGTTCTTGCCGTCGCGCTCGCGAAACGTATACCAGCCATCAAGGTTCTCGCCGTTCAAGAGCGGCATCCAGCCCTTGTCCTGCACGTGCACGACATTTGGCGGCAGGGCCGGGCCGGCTTCGGGGGCGGCAGCCGTAGCGGTTGCAGGGGTTTGGGCCAGGACCGTCAGGAGAACCGATAGGGTAAGCATGGGGGGGAATGAAAATGGAGTAAACAAAACGGGGGGTGCAGGGTGAATCATAACCATACCTACCGCCAAAATGAAACATGAAAAAACACCCCCTCTCCGCGCCCTCCGCGCTCTCCGTGTTTATAAATCCTGCCCCTATCCCAGCCGTTTTTTCGCCTCTTCAAGTGTCCGGTTCATCTCCATTTCCTCCAAAAACGCACAGACCGCCTTGAGGTCCGCCGCCGGGGCCGTGAGCGGGCCGGGGTCCAATTCTGCCTGCAACGTGACCATTTCCAGATTCCGCTTCATCATCGGGCCGGCGTCGCGCAGTTGGGGCCGGAACCGCTCGGGCTTTACCCAGTCCCAGCGGCGCAGAAGCGTCTCCAAATCGCCAAATTCGTCGAGCCACTTGGCCGCCGTCTTGTAGCCGACTCCGTCCAAGCCGGGAATGTTGTCCGATGCATCACCCGTCAGCGCCAACAGCGCGGGAATAAACTTCGGCCCCACGCCAAATTTCTCCTTCACCCCCGCTGCATCCAGCCGCCGCCAACCCAGCTTCGGATTCGCGGTCGGCGGCGGCACGAGCTGAAGAATGCCGTCGTGGACCAGTTGTCCAAAATCTTTGTCGGCACTGACAATCAGCACCTGGTCGCCTTTGGCGGCCAGTTGGATCGCGGCGGAAGCCAGCAGATCATCCGCCTCCACTCCCTGCCGCTCTACCACCGCCAGGCCCAGCGCACGGGTAAGCCGCTTCATCGGCTCCAACTGTTGAAACAGCGGCTGCGGCATTTCCTTCCGCTGCGCCTTGTAGTCCGCCAGCAACTTTTCATGCCGCTCAGACGCCCCCAAGTCAAAAAACGCGACCGCCCGCGCCCCCTTTTCCTGATCCTGCAACATCCACAAGGTGCGCACCCAGCCATGCAATGCCCCCGTCGGAAAACCATCCTTGCGCGCGAGTTCGGGCATGCCATAGAACGCGCGGTAGGCGAGGTTGAGACCGTCGATGAGAAGCCAGGTGGACATGGCTCAACTTAAATCATTCAACGCCGAACATCCAACATCGAATATTGAAAATTCTTCGTGACGAGATACCAATTCCCAAGCAATTTCAGTAGATGAATGGCTGGCTCCCAAATTTGGTCTTGGGCACTTATTTGCTGATCTTCGTCGGCACGTTTCTCGGGTATTCAATCTGGCGGATCAAGCGTAAAAAGCGGAGACCTCCATTTTCAGAAAATCACAAGTTGCTGCGGGGGCCCGGCGAAGGCCAATTGCGGGAAATTCAAAAACTCGAAGAGAATCTTTTTTTTGAATTTGCACTAGCCGCATTTGCGCCATTGATGACGGTCTGGATTTGTTTGCAAATAGCCGTTTGGCTGCGCGAGGAGCAAATTCGCCTAGCGCTGGTCGCAACAGCCTTATTGTTTGCGGTAAGTGTTGCCGGAGCTGTCGCTTGGCTTTTCAAGCGCTTGATTTCGTTGCGACATCGTCGATTGGGATATTTTGGGGAAAGATTGGTGGCGGAAATACTGGAACCACTAAAATCAAAAGGATGCTGGGTATTTCACGACGTTCCCGGCCCGGGCTTTAATATTGATCATGTTGTCATTGCGCCAACCGGCGTCTTTGCCATAGAGACCAAAACACGTCGCAAACCCAAAAACGGCGCCGCCGATCCAATTTACGTGGCAAGCGGCCGGTTGGTTACCCGGTGGCAGGACGGACACAAACATTATGCACAGGCCGAACGCCAAGCTAGGTGGCTCGGCGAAGAGCTAAGCGGGAAAGCGGGCAATCGCCTTCCCGTGCAAGGCGTTTTGACTTTTCCCTATTGGTACACCAATTCGCATAAAGGAACGGTTTGGGTTCTCTACCATACTTTCATCGTCAAAGACATTCTGGAGAGGCAAGGCGAACGGCTAAACGACGCCCAAATTGATACTTTCGCGCGTAAGCTTGAATCCCTTTGCCGCGACGTCGAATTTTAGCGGGTAACGGAATGGTTCCATTTGTATTTGGCTGTGGCCTTACGCTAAATCATCCCAGAGCCGATTGGCATTAACGCGGAGAACCCGTTGTTACCGTCGCCATCGCGGTCGTCAACCCATCGGACGTCGCGGTAAGCGTGATGGGGCCCGAGGCCCCTGGCTTCGCCCGGACGATGACCATCGCCAGCCCATTAAACGCCTTGCTGTCCTTGCTGTTCTGCAACGGCGCGAGGCTCGTCTCATCACCATTGTCCACGGCGACGATTTCTCCAGGGCCGGAGATTTCGTAGTGCAGGGCGTTCATGGCCGTGGGCACGGTCAGGCCAGCTTTGTCTTTGATTGCAACCGTGACATAGGAAATGTCCTGGCCATCGTTGGCGATGGCCGCCCGGTCGGGCGCCAACGCAACTTTGGCGGCGTCGCCGGTCGTCTTAATTGTGTCTTCGGCCCAGACTTTGCCGTTCTTGTAGGCGACGACATGAATTTCACCAGGCTGGTAGACCACGTCGTCCCACCGCAGTCGGTATTCAAACTGGCCCTTGGTTTTCTTGCCCTGGGAGACACCATTAACAAATAGTTCGGCCTCGTCACCGGAGGTATAAACATGGACTGGGGTGACCTGGCCCTCGCGGCCGGCCCAATTCCAATGGGGCAAAAGGTGCGCCATCGGCAGCTCCGGGCGCCATCTCGCTTGGTAGATGAAGAAACGGTCCTTCTTGAACCCGTCGAGGTCAATAATGCCGAAATAGGAGCTGCGCGAAGTGTCCGGCGCCGGTGCCTGGCCACCGGCCGCGGCACCACGGCCCCGACCGCTGGCGCCGCCATTATTCGTCGGTTCACCGAGGTAATCAAAACCTGTCCAGACGAATTCGCCAGCGACATTCGGGTTTTGGTCCTGGTGGGTGAATTCGACGTCCGGTATATTGGCCCAGGCGGGCGCGTACAAGTCGTAGGAACTCATCAAATGGTTTGGCGCCGCACCGCCACTTTTGGTGTTGGTCACGGGAAACACATATACACCGCGCGAACTGATGCAGGACGAGGACTCGCTGCCCATCAGCACTACATTGGGCCGCTGCTGGTGGTAGGCCGCATAGCCGGGATTAATCCGGGGCTCGTAACTGAATCCATAAGCGTATTCATCTTCCGGATAGCTGGTAAATCCATTATTGTTGCTGTTATTGGTCAACACTGGCCGCGTGTTGTCCTCCGCATGGACGGTCTTGATCAATTCGGCCAGGATTTGATTGCCCACCGCGCTTCCCTGGTCACCAATTTCATTGCCCACGCTCCACAGGATGACACATGGGTGGTTGCGGTCGCGGCGCACTTGGCAACGCTCATCCGCCGTGTGCCAATCGGCCCAGAGCAGGTTGTAATCATTGGCCGATTTGCGCCGGTCCCAAGTGTCGAACGATTCGTCCATCACGAGCATCCCCATCTTGTCGCACAAATCGAGCAGGTCGGGCGTGGGCGGATTGTGGCTGGTGCGGATGGCGTTGCAGCCCATTTCCTTGAGGATTTCAATTTGGCGTTCGAGCCCACGAACATTCGACACCGTTCCGAGCGGCCCCAAGTCCGAATGGTCGCACACGCCGTTGAGCCGCACATGCTGGCCGTTGAGAAAAAAGCCCAGATTCGGATCGAATTTAATCGTGCGGATGCCGAAATTCGAGCGCGTCGAGTCCACATCACGACCGCTTTGCTGGATGGTGGTCACGGCCGTGTAAAGTGTCGGATGCTCCAAATCCCAAATCTTGGGGTTGGCGATTTTCAAAGTCAGCGCCGTGGATTTGATGGAGCCGGGGTCGATTGCGAGGTTGTCCGAACTCGCCGAGGCCACCGGCGCGCCGGTGATTTTCCCGTTGGCGTCGGTGGCGTAGATGTCCGCTTTGACGGTGGCCGAACTGGCGGCGGCCTGTTCGTTCATCACGTCAACTTTGACGCTCACCGTAGCGGAACCGGCGCTCACGTCCGGCGTGGTGATGTAGGTTCCCCAATGAGAAACGTGCACGGGATTCGCTGTTTCCAGCCACACATGGCGGTAGATGCCGCCGCCCGGATACCAGCGTGAGGATTCATTCGGATTGTCGAGCCGGATGGCGAGGACGTTGTCCGCCCCGGGCTTGAGGAATTGGGTCAGCTCGACTTGAAAAGAACTGTAACCGTAAGGCCAGCCGCCGAGATAGTGGCCGTTCAACCAGATGGACGCATAGGACATGGCGCCATCTATATCGAGATACATCACCTTGCCGACGCTGCTGGCGGGGACGTTGAAAGTTTTGCGATACCAAGCGGTGCCAAAGTACGGCAGGCGGCCGGTGGGGCCATTGAGGGTCATGCTGAACTGACCCTCCACACCCCAATCGTGCGGCAGATTCAACAGGCGCCACGAACTGTCATTGAAATCCGGCCTGGCGTAGGAAACATTTTCGCCCGGAGTATGGCCGACGGTGGGGCGGACGATGTAATCCGCAAAGTTCGAATTGGCCAGCAGGGATTCCTTCAAATTGGTGTAGCTGAGAGTGTCGCCAGCCTCGGCCGGGTCACCTTGGAGAAAACGCCAGTTGGCGTCGAAATTTACCCGTTCGCGCGGGGCCATTTGGGCAAGAAGGCTGGGCGCGAAAAGGCCGGGCAAAACCAAAACTGCGGAAGTTAAAAAGACCTTGGCAACTGAGGGGAAAGATTTGCAAAGGCGACGGAAAGGACCGGCGGCAAGGAGGGGTTTCATGGGGAGGAAAGTTTGCGGCAATCCCCGGCCCGCCGCAAGGGCGTTTCGAGACCTCATAACCACTCCACCACGATCAGAGACACGGCCTGGCGCGGGAGGGTGAAGGCGGGCAATTTCAATTCACCTTTGTCCGCTTCAGGCAGGGGCGGGCTGGCAAGGGTGGCGGCAGGCGGGGCGAGTTCTTCCAGCTTGCCGGCTTTTTCCAGCTCCGCGTATTGCTCGGGCGTCGGCTTTTCCGGCGAGCCCATCTTTTGCCAGGCCGTGTAGGAATTACTGTGGGTTGCATCAATGCGGTAATGCGTGATTTTGACTTTGGTCACATCTTTGGGCAGGCCGGTGAGGTCGAGCGCGACCGTGGCGTCAGGCCCGGAGATGAGGTCGTCATGGTAATGCCAGACCATCACGCAGAGTTGATTTTTGTCGAGGGTGGCGAGCGCGGAAACATCAGGATCGCCGTGGACGCCGCCGCCCTGATTGACGGGTTTCAAAATGTCATCGAGGCTGACGCCGTGGTCGCTGGTCGAGGCGACGCGCTGGCCGTTCATTTTGGAATACATCCGGAAGACGTCGAGGATGGGCAAGTCAATGCCGTTGGTGGCGAGGACCCGCTGGCCCTTGAAGAATGGCTCGTCTTCAAACTCGAAGGCCCACGTCAAGGCGCCTTCCAGGTTGACGCCCCGGCGGTCGGCCAGTTCAAATTCGCGGGCGATGCAGGCAGCCGTGTAGGTGGCGTATACGGTGTCGCGCCGATAGTCGCGCAGGGCTTCCGTATTGCAGGCGGCGCAACCGTCGGGGTCGGATTCGCCGATGACAATGGGCAGGGGTTTCGTTTGGGGATAGGACGCGGCGATGGCAAATCCCCCGTCAATGGTGCTTAACTGGCCTTGAATGCCCATTTGCGTGTGCGCAGGTACGGTGGCGGTGGCGCGTACGATATTCGGCGTGGTGCCCTTGGCATGGAAAGAGAAAAAGTCGAGCGGGGCGCCCACTTGGCCCGTGGCGGCATTGGAGCCGGTCAGGCAGTGTTGAATAAAATCTCTCGACCAGGCGCCGCCGTTGCCGGCGGAATCCGCGCCGCCGATGCGGGCGTCAGGAATGGCTTTGCGCACACCGGCCGAAGCGTAATCATAAAGTTTGTAGTATTCGGCGGGCGTGGAACTCCAGTAGCCGACGCCATTGCTTTGGGTATTGGATTCGTTCCAAACCTCCCAATACCATTTGGAAACCTCGTCCTTGCCGTAGCGTTCGAGGCAGTGTTTGGCCCATTGGTAGCAAAGCTCCTCCCACTTGTCATAATCCTTTGGCGGATAGGCCCAACCGGTGTAAATGGCGCCATAGGCCTGCGAGGGGTCCCAGTGATGTTCGTAGGGTTCCGGATGGGTGGAGAGCGCCTCGGGCATGAAACCAATTTGGACGTAGGGATGGATGCCGGCCGCGCGGTAGGTGTCAAAAATGCCATCGAGAATCGCCCAATTGTAGACCGGCTTGCCGTTCGCGTCTTCGGTGTAGGCATTGGTGCTGCCCCATTTATAATGCGCGGTTCCGTCGCCGGTCGTGAGCAGATTGTGCGCACGGTAATAGACATCCCTTTGGCTGAGCCGCAAATCGCCCAGTTCGCCGATGAGCTTCTTGCCGTCTTTCATCGTGGCATAGTTCGGCTCGTCGGCGCCGAAAAATCGGTAAACAGGTTTCCACAGGCCAACGACCTTCGCGGCGTCGACCGTGATATTGACTGGGAAAGGCGCCGGCGCGGCGGGCGTGGCAGCGTTGTTGTCCGTGGCGGCGATGGCGCCACCGAGGATGGCCAGGGCGGCGAATTGTTTCCAAAAGGGGATGTTCATGGGGCCAGAATTGAAAAGTTTCACCGAAAATTCAGCGACCGGGCCGGGAAATCGAGGTGGCTAGATTACGCCCAAATCCCCCACGCTGGCAAGTGGTGGATTACCCCATTTTTGCTCGTGCCTATTTCCGAAAAAACGTTGGTGCGACAGGAGCGAAGACACCCCCTGCTCCTTCTTTTCGGCCTCCTGTGGGGTCGGCGCTGGAAGTGCATCCGTTGTTAAATTTCCCGGTATTCACCACTCGACCACCACCAGCGACACCGCCTGGCGCGGCAGCGTGAACGCTGGCAGCTTCAATTCACCATTCGCAGCCATGGGCACAGCCGCGCCAGCGGGTACGGCAAGTTCCTGGAGCTTTCCCGACTTTTCTAATTGCGCGTATTGCTCCGCCGTCGGCTTTTCGGGCGAGCCCATGGCCTTCCACGCCGTGTACACATTGCTGTGCGTTTCATCAATGCGGTAATGCGTAACCTTTACCTTGGTTGCGTTCTTCGGCAGGCCCGTGAGGTCGAGCGATACCGTCGCATCCGGCCCGGGCACGATGTCATCATGATAATGCCAGACCAACACAGCCAACTGGTTCTTGGACAGCGTGGACAATGCGCCCACATCCGGCTCGCCCTTCACGCCAGTGCGCACGATGCTGTCGAGGCTGATGGCGTGGTCGCTGGTGCTGGTCACGCGCTGGCCGTCCATCTTCGCCATCATCCGAAAAACATTCAAGACTGGCAAATCAAGCCCGCCGCTGGCCAGCACCCGCTCGCCAAAAAACAGCGGCGAATCCTCAAATTCAAAGGCCCACGTCAGCGCGCCTTCGAAATTGACGCCGTGGCGGTCCGCCAATTCAAATTCCCGCGCGATGCAGTCCGCCGTATACGTCGCATAGACGGAACTGTTCCGGTAGGCTTTCAGTGCTTCCGTATTGCACGCCGCGCACCCGTCGGGATCGGCTTCGCCAATAACAATCGGCTCGCCCTTCGTTTGCGGATACGCCGCGGCGATTGCGAATCCGCCGTCAATTGCGCTGAGTTGCCCGTCTATGCCCATGCGCGAGTGCCCCTGGAACATCGAGGGCGTGTGGCCTTTGGCATGAAAGGAGAAAAAGTCCAGCGGCGCGCCCACCTGGCCCGTGGCGTAGTTCGTGCCGGTCAGGCAATGTTGAATGAAATCCTTGGACCATTGGCCCCCGTTGCCGGCGGAATCCGCCCCGCCAATGCGCGCGGTGGGAATCGCGCGCCGCACCCCCGCCGCGGCGTAATCGTATAGCTTATGGTAGTCCGCTTGCGAACCGCTCCAATAGCCGACGCCATTGCGCTGGGTGTTGGATTCATTCCACACCTCCCAATACCATTTCTGCACTTCCTCCGCGCCGTAGCGCTCCACGCAATGCTTGGCCCATTGATAGACGAGCTCGCCCCATTTGGCGTAATCCTTCGGCGGATACGCCCAGCCCGTGAAGATGCTCCCGCCCGTGTCGAAATGATGCTGGTAGGGCTCCGGATGCGTGGACATCGCCTCGGGCATGAATCCGATTTCCACGTAGGGGTGAACGCCGGCCGCATGGTAGGTGTCAAAAATCTTGTCGAGGATGGTCCAGTTGTAAATCGGCTTGCCGTCCTTGTCTTCCGTATACGCATTGGTGCTGCCCCATTTGTGCGCTGGCGTGCCGTCGCCTGTGGTGAGAAGATTATGCGCGCGGAAATACACATCGCCCGGTCGCAGCTCGCCCAATTCGTTGATGAGCTTCGTGCCGTTCTTCATCGTCGCGTAATTCGGCTCGTCCGCCCCGAAAAAGTGGTAGACCGGCTTCCAGGGACCGACAACTTTCGCGGCATCCACCGTTATTTTTACGGGGAACGACGACGGCGGGGCGGCGGGTGCGGAACTGTCCGAATCGGTGGCCGCAACCGCGGCCACGAGCACCGCGAGCGCGGCGACAGGCTTCCAGGCAGGAATGTTCATGGCGACAAAATTGCGTGGGGGGTGGGCGCAAACTTACCTCCGGACAGGGGTGCCGGGGAACTACAGACTACGCCAGATTTCCCGCACTTGGCAAGCGGTGGATTGCCCGCTTTTTGAACGTGCCTATTTCTGAAAAAACGTTGAAGGTACAGGAGTGAAACCAACCCTGCGCCTTTTATTTGGCCTACTGCTGGCACCCTTGGCCGGGTGGGCCGCCGACGCCCCGGCCAATCCGGCCACGTCCGTGCCGACCGGAGCTGCGGCTCCAGCAACCACCGCTTCCGCCAGCAAGTTTACTGCGGCGACCCCGGTCAAGGGCTTTGAAACCACCGGTCTGGACCTCTACCGCAGCCGCGAGGAAACGCTCCAGCGCGCCGCCAACAACGATATGGCGACTTACACCAAGAATCTTCAGGCCACCTGTGAACAATTTTTTGCGAACGCCTCGCTTTCGGAAAATCTTGCGATTGTCGCGGCGATCAAGCCCGGTCCAGAATCGCGGATCTGGCTGATTTCCACCCGCTCGGCGACCCTGGATGACCGCCTCGCTCCGCTGCGCGACGAACTCGCTGCCATCCCGCCCCCGTCAGTCAATGGGGGCCCGGTGGCCTTTTGCCTCTATGGCCGCGTCAATGGCGGCTTTGGCAAAGAATTAAAGGGGGCCAACTACCCGCCCCTGCCCCAGGCCTGGAAAGACGTGCTGGCCCAATCCCAGAATAGCGCGCCGGTGCCGTTTGACGCCCTCGTGCTGGCGGCATGGAATCCCCCGTCGGTCAATTGGGCTCTAATCGTTTCCATGGTCGCGATCGTGCTCTCGGCCGTTTGCGCCGTGCTCGCGTTCATGCGGCGGCATCACTAGACAGCGTCCCTGACCAACCGTGATCTTTCGCTCGATTCAATTGAAATTGTGCGAATCCAGCCATTGCTTCCACCGCGGGGCATCTGTGCCAAAGTCCTGCCGGGTAATTTCCTTGAGGGCGTTGGCGATTTGCCCGCGGAATTGTACGTTAAAATCCGTATTGGGCATGACTTTGAATCCATGAACGTCCGAATAATCAGCCCACAATCCAACGACCAGGGCCTCCAGCGCCTTTTTTGTTCGGGTGGCAGCCAGGACCTGGATGGAATCCCGCCGCACGTAGTCTTCCTTGTCATGACACATTGCTTCCGTCAAAGCCGGAACAGCGTCATCGCTCTTGAGCCGCGCGAGCCATAAGTATACATCTGTGCGGCATGGGAAACTGGCATCCCGCCATAAGGCACAAAGCTGCCCAACGACATCCTGGTTTTGCAGTTGAATGATGAGCAGTTCGTCCTCGGCCCGGGCATAGCCATCCATTTGGAATGCTAAAGCCGCATTCAAGGCCGGTAGATTGCTCGCATCGGCCAAAACTTTCAGCCCACCAAGGCCATTGCCTTCCAGCCATCCATAGGAATAGGGATCATCCAAGTGTTGCAGGAGAATGGGCACCGCGCTTTTTAGCCCCAATTGGGAGGCGGCATGAACGGCAAAGCGATAGGTGTCATCATGTTGCTTCAGAATATTCAACAGGACCGGCTCGACGCTGCGGTCGCCAAAGTCGCCGAGACTGTCAATGATTTCTGTGCTGCTCCAAGAAATTGCGGGGGCAGCTTTATCGCCCAATGCGGCCATCAAGACCGGCACCGCTCTTTGGCACTTCAAATCCCCAAGGATCGTGGCAAACTTGCCGTCGCGCAGCGCAATTTCTCGCACTTCGACGGTTGGCTCCATATTGAGCGGATGATATACCTTGTCCCGGTTGAGCTGGGTTTTATCTTGGATGGCATCCAACATCAGATCCTCGGCCCATGCCAAATCCGTTTTTGGCAATCCAGGTCCTTGTCCTCTGAGCCACAAGTTGAATATCAGCCAATAAAGATCGCGGATGCTTTCGGGATCTTTTGCCTGTCCTTGAGCTTCAAAAAAGTTCTGGCCGGCCTCGTCCTTTTCCACCACCAGCACGGCCGCTTCCATGAAACGAACGGGTAATGGTGCGGTCGGGTCGGACAGCCGACGCTTCATCTCCATGCAGACTGCGTTGCGATCGAGTTTCAGCACTGTCTCGAACGATTGTTGGTTTTGATAGAAAACGAGCTGCTGCCTTGGTTCCATCCCGGACGCGTTAGTCAGGTTGAAGGCCTCATCAACAAATAAGGGAATTTTAGCCGGTGCTACCGCCGGCGCAATCGCGACAACGGGCCGCGACGGCTGCGTGCACGAAGCCCAGCCGAAGCTTAGCAGCAGCAAAAACAAAGGTTCCCGCAAGTTGTGGTAACACGTCACGAGAACATTGGATGGGCGGTTTGCCTATTTCCCCGCCACAAACTTCTCCGGCTTGCTGATCTTGGCCGGGTCGCCGCCGATTTCCACGGCGTACACTTGGACTGCCCCCTGGATGTTCGAGCGGAAGATCACCCATTTGTTGTCCGGCGAAATGGAGAGGTTGGGCTCGATGCCGCCGCGGCCCGTCACGTAATTGTGCTTGGCCAGATTGACGAGCTTCTCGCGCGTGACACTGCCATCGGGCTGCACGCGGAAAAGATTGATCCACTGACCGTCTTTCTCAAATGCCACCTGGGTCGGGTCGCCGCCGTCGCTGGCGAACAATTGGTCGTCGCGCGAGGAATTAAAATGCACGCCCCACCAGTTGCGCTGGATGTGGTACTTTGTCACTTTGCCGGTCGCGACATTCACGCCGCCAATCCAAAAATCGTGGCTGCGCGGCGTTTGCAGATCGAACCAGACCGTCTTGCCATCCCAGCTCCACCATTCGTGACCGTTGATTTCCATGTCCATCTGGCGCTTGTAGATGAGGTGCTGGTCCGAACCGTCGGTGCGGATGACCCACGTGCGGTCCACTTCGTGCCACGTGCCTTCGTGTGCATACACCACCAGGTTCGGGTCCGTCGGGGAAAATTGCTGGTGGTCAATCGAGGCATATTGGTAGCCCACCGTGACCTTGTCCTTGGTCTTCAAATTGGTGAAGACAAAGGCCATCGAGCCGGGGTTGAGCAGGCGGCGGGCGAGGCCGTCCTCCTTGGACGCCGCATATTCTTCATCGGGCGTCAGCGGGATGCCGGCCTTGATCTTGTCGCCGAACATCCGCTCGCGCTGCGGAATCAGCGTCGGCGGCGTCGGCGGCTGAGCTTCGCCGGTGGGGTCCACCTGATTGACCATTTCGCCAATGAAAGTCTCATCGCAATTCACGCCCCATGGGCGCACGCCGCTGGCCACCAGGCGGGACACTTTCGTGTCCACATTGACCGCGTAAAGATTGCCGTTCGTCGTGTAATAAGCATCACGCGTCTTGAAGGCCGCCATCAGCAGGCTGACGCGCGTGTTGCGCCCGTCCAGGATCCAATCAATCTTGGGGGCGCCCTGCCCGAGCGTCTTCAAATCCACGGTGAACAGCCCGCTCGGGCTGCTGTACACCAGCTTGTCGCCCTCGGGCGTGTAGGAATTATAGTGGAAATAAAGGCTCTGGCTGTTCGGTTCGTCCGAAATGCGGATGACACGGTGGCCGGTGTCCGGGTCAATCCATTCGCGCGGCCCGGCGGCCGCCGGCGGAGTTACCGCCGGCGCGGCGGTTTGCGCGGCCGAAGCCGTGGTGGCGGACGCCCGGTCGGCGGGCGTGGGCGCATTGGCGGCGAACAGGGCGGCCGTGACCGAAAAACTGAGCAGAAGAAGGGGTAGTTTACGCATGGGGGGAGATTTAATCTACAACATCCAACCTCGAACATTCAACCTTCAACATCGAATTTAACGCCAAGAAGCCGCCATGTATCTTCCATCGAGATTGCGCAGTTAACCTTAGGCGGTAAGTGTTGGATGTTCGACGTTCGAAGTTGAATGTTGGAAGTTAAAAGTTACTTGGCCGCCTTGGCGATCTCCACCGCAAACACCTGCGAGCCATGTGCCGCGCCCAGCATGTTCGAGCGAAAGATGATCCACTTCATGTCCGGCGAGAAGCTCACATTGGGCTCCAAGCCGTAGTCATGCTTGGCCAGATTGACGAGACGCTCGGCCTTAAACTGCATCGACTTTACGTCTTCGGCCCCCGCCTTGATGGTGGTGGCGGTGGTGGGATCAGGCGTGAACAGAAAAACCCATTGCCCGTTGTCGCCCCGCGCCACGCTGTTGGGCCCGCCGCCGTCGCCGGCAAAAAATTTACCGTCGGGCGAAACGTTAAAATGCACGGACCATTCGTTTTTCGGCAACGAATAGCGGATGTGCTCGCCCGTGGCCAAGTTCATGCCGCCCACCCAAAACACCTGGGTTTGCGGCGTTTGCAGGTCATACCAAGCGTTCTTGCCGTCCGCCCCCCAGAACTCGTGCCCGGCGATCTCCCCCGGCATCGTGCGTTGGTGGATAAGCCGCGGCGGCCCGGGCGGCAGCAGAATCTTCTGGCCGGGAGTCAAAGCATCCGCCGTCAGGCCTGCCGTATATTTCACCATCGCGGCGTAAGTACCGTGCGCGGCGGCAACCTTGTCCAGCGTGTCGCCAGGTTGGACCGTATAGGATTCCGGAACGACGTTGATTTGCCAGATGCGATCCACCTGGCTCCAGGTGCCTTCGTGGCAAAACATCAGCAGCTTCGGGTCCGTCGGCGAAAATTGCACGTGGTTGAGCCAGTCACGTTCGGCACGAAAGAATTTTTTAATTTCACCGGTCTGAATATTAATGGTGTAGAGCACCATGGGCACGAGCGCCGCCATGCGCTGGCCCAGGGCCTGGTTGCCCGTCCAATTGGGGCCGATGGCGCCGAGCGGGCCGTCAGCGGCATCACCCGCTCCGGCAAGGAGGGTTTCGTCGGCGTTGACCGTAAAGCCCGCGCCCCAGAACAATTCGTTCGGCAGCGTGCAAATCTTGCGCGACACCCCCGTGTCGAGATTGGTGGCCATGACATCAAAGCCCTTGGTGTAATAGACGGTCG
>CAZLPS010000033.1:0-5927 GCA_964561455.1 uncultured Opitutales bacterium | reverse complement strand
GTGGCCATGACATCAAAGCCCTTGGTGTAATAGACGGTCGGCGTCTTGCGCCCGCTAACCACATGCCCGATGCGTTGGTCGGCCGGCGTCGCATCATGGGTGTCCACCCGCTGCGTGGGTGCCGTGCCCAGCGCCACTTTTTTGATTTCGTGCGTCTGGAGATTGATCGTTTCGATCCCACTTGGCACCGTGACCACCAGCCGCGTGCCGTCCGGCGTAAAGGGGTTCTGGTGGAAATACAGGCTCTGCGTGTTATCCTCCCGCGACAGGCGGACAATCCGGTGGCCCGTGTCCGGGTCAATCCATTCGGTGGGCAGACCGTCCGTTTCGGTGGCGGTGGCAACCAGCGTGGCGGCCGGCGCGGGCGCAGCCGCCGGTGCTGTCGCGGAATAAGCAGCAGCACAGGGCAACAGCGCCAACAGCGCCAAGGGCCCGGTCAGGCGCGGGGTCGTTTTCATGAAAGGCAATTTTCCGACCGGACCGAATCGTCCGACCAGCCAGACCATTTCGGCCCTTACGCCGTCTTGAAAATCTCGCTGATCTTGCCGTTGCTGTCGCCGATCTTTTCGGTCGGCGTGCCCATGACATCGAGCATCGAGCGGTAGAGGTTGGTCAACGGAGTCAGCGAATCCATCCGGATATGCTGGCCCTTGTTGATGGCACCGCCACCGCCGCCCGCAAGGACGAGGGGTACGTTTTCCGGCGAGTGGGAATTGCCGTCGCTCAGCCCGCTGCCGTATTGAATCATGCAATTGTCGAGGAGCGTGCCGTTACCCTCCTTCACCGATTTCAATTTGCCCAGAAAATAAGCGAACTGCATCGCGTGGTAGCGGTTGATGATCGCCAACTTGGCCAGCTTGTCCGCCTCATTGCGATGGTGCGAGAGGTCGTGGTGGCCCTCGGAAATGCCGCTTTCGTAGCCCACTGCGGTTGCTTTGGGATACGGGCGATTGCTGCCATCGTGCCCCATGATAAACGTCGAAACCCGTGTGGCATCGGTCTGGAAGGCCAGCACCATAATGTCCATCATCAGGCGGGCATGGGCTTCGAAATTGTAGTCGGCCAGCATCTGCATTTGGCGCTGTTCCGGCGGCAGCTCAATGACGAACTTCTCGCTGGCTTCAATCCGGTGCTCCAATTCACGGACCGCCGACAAATATTCGTCCAGCTTGCGCTTGTCGCTGCCGCCCAGGGTGCGGTTAAGGGCGCTGGCATCATCCGTCACGTAATCGAGGATGCTCTTGTTATACATCTGCCGCTTCGCGCGGGATTCCTTGTTGGCCGCATCGTCCGGGGAACCAAAAAGCCGCTCAAACGCCAGACGCGGATCCACTTCCGGCGTCATCGGCATCGTGTCCGACTTCCAGGAAATGTTGAACTGGTACGCGCAACTGTAGCCCGAGTCACAGGAGCCCGCTCGCTGGCCGTGATCGCAACTTAATTCAAGCGAGGGCAGCTTCGTCAGGTCGCCCAGTTTCTCCGCCGCCACTTGGTCCACCGAGATGCCGGCCTTGATGTCCGCCCCGGCCGTTTTGCGCGGGTGCACGCCCGTCAAATAGCTCGCCGACGCGCGGGCATGGCCGCCGCCGCCGTCACCGAAATCATTGGCCTGGTTGTTGTCCATCTCCGTGACGATGGTAATGTCCTTCTTAAAATCCGCCAGCGGCGCCAAAACGTAGGACATTTCGTAGTCCCGACCGGTGGTGGTCGGGGTCCACAGCCGCAAATTTACGCCGTTGGGGATGTAGATAAACGCCATCCGCACCGGCGGTTTGGCCGCGGCGGCCGTCGCGCCCAAGAGGCGCGTGACCGGCATCGCCGATTCCAACAGCGGCAGCGCCATCACGGTGCCGAGACCGCGCAAAAATTTCCGACGGGGGAGTTGGCAGGACTTGCTCATAATACAGGGGGGTTGGCTGTTGCCGGCGACGACTGGAGATTTCCTTCATTATCGCTCCTCTTACCCCCGCCCGCAAGCGCTTTTTTCAGGCGCGAGAAACCCCTGTTTTTGCCTTCCCCTGCGGGCCATTCCACGCCAGTCTGCTCTTTTGCCGATTCCACCATGAAGCCCTTCCTCCGAACCCTCCCCCTTTTCCTTGCCCTCGCCCTCTGCGGTTGCATCAGCGCGAGTCCGGACAACTACCAGTTGTCCACCCTCGCCCAGGT
Source organism: uncultured Opitutales bacterium (assembly GCA_964561455.1). Taxonomy (GTDB): domain Bacteria; phylum Verrucomicrobiota; class Verrucomicrobiia; order Opitutales; family JABDGR01; genus JABDGR01. Next base: position 3,761 of record CAZLPS010000033.1, on the reverse strand, counting down.
CAACGCCAAAGTCCGAGCCAACAATGACAGTGACAACGACATGTTCAACGAATGGCGCTATGCGGGTTCGGATGACAAGTATGATTACATCTATGAATTCAAGGAAGGCATCTTCCTGGCACCCAAAGGCAATTATCACTATTACAAAATTCCGAAGGGCGAATACAAGCTCCCTTGCGCCCCCTACCCCTTCAACCCCGACCCGCAGACTAATTTCCGGATTCAATTGCGCTGAGTCCAGTGTGGCGGCGCAGCCAAAGGTGTGGCCAAGCCGCAAGTGTGGCAAAGCTGTAAGTGCGGTAAAGCCATGCTTGCCGTGCGGCCTTGCTGGGAAGCCTGCCCGTACTTGCGGCGCAGTGTTGCTGCGTTCGTAGCCGACGTTGCCATGCGGCATTGCCGGGTTCATGGCCGTATTTGCCATGCGGTTTAATCGGTTTGGCCGTACTTGCCCAGCGGCCTTACTTTCGCCCCAACGGGGCAAAGGAGCCCAACCCGGGGTTTCGCGCAGCGAAACCCCGGGTGCTCCATCGACACAGGCGTCCGCGCTCTGAAGGAGCGCAGGAGCAAAACACGCCCCGCCGCCCCCGATATTGACAGCCCGTGCGCGTCTGCTATAAATAGGCCCCATTATGGCGGTCGAACGACTGAACCAGCGGGTGTTGGTGCTTAACCGTTTATGGCAGGCGGTTAACATCATCGGCGTTAAGCGCGCCTTCAGCCTCCTCATGATGGAACACGCCCAGGTCGTTCATCCTGAAGCCGATGACATCAAGGTTTTGAACGCCGAGGGTTGGATAAAATATTCCATTGAGAATCCGCCGACGAATGACCGCGATTGCATCCACACCGTCCGCCTCCGCCTCCGCCTGCCCTCGGTGATTCTCCTTCGCTACTACGACCGCGTGCCCGCGAAGGAAGTAAAGTTCAACCGCCAAAACCTTTTCGAGCGCGACGGTTACTGCTGCCAGTATTGCAGCAAGGTTTACACGGCCAAGGAACTCAACCTCGACCACGTCATCCCGCGCATGAACGGCGGGCGCACCTCCTGGGAAAACGTCGTCACCTCCTGCGTCCGCTGCAATTCCCGCAAGGCCAACCGCCTCCCCCACCAGGCCGGCATGCACTTGATTAAAAAACCTGCCAAACCCAAATGGCGCCCCTTCGCCTATGCCGTCCACAACGCCGACCGCATGGAAAAATGGGAGCCGTTCCTCGGCGAACTCGCCGAGGAAGTGTAAAAAGTCTTTTGAACTTCAATGTTCAAGGCAAAGGCAAAATCGGGAACGCCGGCGTCCCGCCGGCAATTTGCAAAAGATGGGGCCGCCGAGACGGCGGCGTTCCCGATTTCGTGCGGCCACCCCCATTCAACAATTCGATTAAAACAGAATGTGTTCGATGAATTGCTGGAGATGCGTTGGCATCTTGCGGTTCTTGCGGACGACGATCATCAGTTCCCGGACAAACCGCTCCGGCAGGGCGATCCGCTGCAAGCCGTGTTTTTGATGATACAACGCCAACGCGCGGATGGGAACAAAACTGGCACCCATGCCCAGCGAGACGAGATTGATGATGAGATCAAAATTGTCGAGTTGCATGGCCAGATCCAACTGCCATCCCTGCTTGTGAATCCACGCGTGTAATTGTTGGCCGGTTTGCGATGCTTTTGTGATCATCAGCCAGCGCTGCGACTCCATCCAGCCCGCGCGCTTGGCGTCATTCAACTTGGTGGCTGCCAAAAAATCCTCCGCTGCCCCCACCGGAGCAATCAGCGTGAAGGCATCCTCAAATTGATGCGTTACACGCAAAGTTTTCGGCAATCGTCGGGTGCGGCAAATGACTCCTATATCAAGATTGTTCGCTTCCAACGCCAGCAGAATGTCTTCACTCGGCTTATGGGAAACCTGACAGGCCGCTTGCGGCAGCTGCTTGAGCGAGGCATGGAAAAATCCGGGCAAATACGCCAGTCCAATCGTCCGCGATACACCCACCCGTATTTGCTTCTTCGCCCCTGCATATTCTTCCCGCAGCCTTTGCAAGGTAACATCAACATCCCTCGACAACCGAACGCCCTCCCCATTAAGGAACGTGCCCGCCGCCGTGGGCCGGACCGTGCGCGTCGTGCGCTCCAGCAATTCGACCCCGAGTTTGTGCTCCATCCCTTGAATTTGCCGCGTAATGGCACTTTGCGTCAGGCCCGCGGCTTCCGCCGCCTTGGTAAAACTGCGATGCTCCACCACCAATCGAAAAAGATGGAGTTCGTAGAGATCAAACGGGGCAGTCTTCAAGTATTCATACATTATTTGCATGAATTTATTCTACTAATGAATTTTACGCAATAGCCAACCTGAGGTATAGTGTCCCCGAACCCAATCATCTCCATGGCCAACCTCCAAGACCGTTTACCCGAAAACATCCTCGGCAGATTCTACGTGGACTCCAGCTGCATCGATTGCAATCTTTGCCGCGAAGCCGCTCCAGGTTTTTTCCGCCGCCATGATGAAATTGAAACCTCCATCGTTTACCGCCAGCCCGTTACACCGGAAGAAATCGACCTGGCTGAAGATGCGCTGTTCGGCTGCCCGACGGATTCCATTGGTAATGACGGACTGAAGGCACCGGGTGACATAATCCCTCCCCAACAATTGGGAAACTCACCCTGCCCACCCGCCAAACTCAAATAAATTACCAGATGGAAATTGCTGCGTAAACCGTATCGAAAAATGATTGCACATTTACCTCCCATTGTTTTTGCGGCATGGCCACGCCCTCTGAAATCAATACCTGTTGCGCCATGGCCAGCCGCTCGCGTGGAGCCATGCTCGATTTGACCGGCGTTGTGGCCATTTTCATAACGGCCTCGAATTCCCGGCCCGCCGCCAGCGTCACCTTGCCGCCAGCTACATTCGAATCGGACACGGGCGTTTGAAAATTCAATTGGCCGGTAAAACAGGAAATGATCAAAGTCGTCACCGTCCCGTCGCCCGGTGATTTGCGCTCCGCCAATTTGTAAATGCAATCGTTGATCGAAGCTCGCTGCTCGTATCCTGGCGGAGGCAATGGCGGAAATGCCGCCATCTGCTTCCATTCCGGCGCCGAACCCGTGCGGTATCGCCCCGTGCTGTCCATCGCCGTTGCTTTCAGCGGCTGACCGCTCTGCACCTCCACCGCCCCCGCCGGCGTCAGCACCATAAAACTTGAGCCCGCCTCCGTATTCAACTTCTTCACCTCCCCTTGCAGCGTCCCTTTGCGCAACTCCAGCAACACATTCGAGCGGCTCGGGTCCTTGCTCAGGCGCAAAAAGGTTCCTTCCGATTTTTCGTCATACGGCGCCTGCCGGAACTTCACCACCACCAATTCCGTCCCTTCCGTGACCTTCATCGTCGTGCCATTGGAAAAAACCAGCAACGCATTGCCGCCGGGCGACACCACCAGCGTGCTGCCCTCTTCAAATCTCTCCCCGCGCACCAACGCATGTCGCGTCCCCTCGGGCGTCTGCAATTGCACCTCCCCCATCACGATGTAGGCCGATATTTTGCCATGCGCCTCCGGCGCATCCGCCGGCCAGGAAGTCGTCCCCGCCACCGGTGCCGGCCCACTCGCGCAACCAGCCACCAACAGCAAAACCATCAAAATAATTGGACTCAGTTTCATAGCATGCGTCTTTTCCCCAGTATGGCCCGCTCCCATGATATTCCGAGATAAAAATATTGTAAAAATGGTAGGGCGGGGCCTCCGGACCCGCCTAGCTGTCAGCCCGAATT
>CAZLPS010000032.1:0-40700 GCA_964561455.1 uncultured Opitutales bacterium | reverse complement strand
GCAAGCATACGCCGCTGACTTGCCCGCCGGCCCGGACGCCGTCTGCCACGCCAAGTACTGCGCATAGGCCTTCCAGCCTGGCCGGGTATCCGGGTAGCCTCCGGCGTGATCGAGCGCGGTGGCCACGCACAGGAAGGCCGGTCGCGCCGCCGGATGCCAGAGCTGCCAATAGCTCGAAAAACGATACTCCGCCAGCCGCGCTACCGGGATCACCCCCGCGCGCACCGGATTAAGGTGGATATAATGACAAACCTGCCCCAGCGCTTCGCCCCGCTCCACCAGCAGGCTTTTGTAACGTCCCTGGAAGAGGTGGCCGCGTTCGCCGCGCAGTTTATTAAAGCGGTTGGCAAACGTGCCTTGCAGCCACTGCATGCCCACACCCAGGTTCCCCTCCGGGGTCTCCAGCGCCAAATGATAATGATTGCGCATCAGCACGTAGGCGTGCAGGACCCAGCCCGATTTTTGACATGCGTCCCACAGGCAGCGCTCGAAAGCCGCCTTCGCCCCCTCCGTCCGAAAAATGTCCCCACGGTAGTTGCCGCGGTTGATCACATGATAGATCGCACCGGGAAACTCCAAACGTAGGGGGCGGGCCATAGTGCCCCCCATCCTCGCGACCCACCCTCCAGTCGTCAACTACAAACATGAACAACTGACCCTTTTTCGGCCTCGACCCTTTTTCGGCCTCCCATCACCAGCAATAGCGAGATTATAATAGGTTGGGTCTTCACCTACCAATCAGTGATAATTAGATTAAGTGGGGGTGTTGCTCTGGCAAGATTCATTCGCCTCGGCGCATAATTTCCTGGCGCTTTTGTCGGATGATCACCAAAGGTCCCGCGGGGGCCCGGTTCGGGTGTCCAAGGAAGTCGAAAGGCTGTGCAATCATTTTGCGGATGGCGACCCCCGGAATGGAATTTGAGTCAAATTACGGCCTGCGGTCCCGTTGCGCGCCTGCCATTAAACGTCCCCGCAAGTAAATACCCGCAACCCCGGAGCGGTTTGGCGGGTTTGACCCACCATACGCCACATTCGGCGCGGCGGGCCGTTGCTGCATGCCGGCGGCCCCTGCGGCACCCCAACCCAGTAATTTTCCCTGTTCGGTTTCAACGCTGGCGGCAGTTAAACAATCGAAACCCATCCGGGAAGGCGCCATCGTCGCATACGGCCAGCGCTGTCCGGCACCGAACCGAACCAAAGACGATCCTCCAGCCCAGCACAAATCCGCGCCACCCCCTAATTTTTCCCGTGGGCAAACGTCCATGATTTATACGCCCCAGCTTCCCGCCATGAAAAAACTCCCACTGTTTCCTCTCCGCCTGGCAATTTTGCCGGCCGTCGCCGGACTGATTTTTCTCCCCATGGCTGCGCAACCGGTGATGCCACCGCCGCCGCCACCACCACCCCCGCCGGTGGCGCCCGCCACAGTTACGGCGCGCGGGGCCGTTGTCGCCCGGGGTACCGCTGGAGCCCGGCGGGGAGGCCCCCTTGCCACGGTCGCCCCCCTGCCGAATCCGACGCCGGGGTCGCTGGTCATGCGCGACAGCAAGGGCCAGGTGATCGGCGTCTGCCCATTGCAGCACACGGACGTGCAGGCGAACATCGCGGGGTTCGTGGCCCGGGTGCGGGTTAAGCAGGAATTCCGCAATCTGGCGAAAGAGCCCGTCGAGGCCATTTACACGTTTCCCCTGCCTGATGACGCCTCCGTGGACGACATGGCCATGCGCATCGGCGACCGCCTCATCGTGGCCGACATCAAGAAGCGCGAGGAGGCGACGCAGATTTACCAGGCGGCGCGCGCCGCCGGGCAGAACGCCGCCCTACTCAACCAGGAACGCGCCAACGTCTTCACCCAGTCCGTGGCGAATCTCATGCCCGGCCAGGCTATCACCATCGAAATCAGCTTTGTCCAAGTGATCAAGTACGACCAGGGCCACTATGAGTGGAGTTTTCCCACGGTCGTCGGCCCGCGTTATACCGGCGGCGATTCCGCCGGGCCGGACCCAGAGAAAGTCACGCCGGCGGTCATGCCCGAAGGCCTGCGCGCCGGCCACGACATCGCCATCACGGTCAACCTCGACGCCGGCGTGCCGCTGCGGGAGGTCGTTTCCACTCTGCACCAGATTGACCTGACGCAACCGACCAAAACCACGGCGGTCATCAAGCTGCATGACAAAGATACCATTCCGAACAAGGATTTCATTTTACGCTATGCGGTCGCGGGGGACCAGATTCAAAGCGGTGTCATCGCCCTTGCGCCCACCGGCGGCGACAGCGGCTACTTCACGCTCATCCTCCAGCCGCCGGCGGCCCCACCACCGGCCGACATTGCGCCCAAGGAAATGATCTTTGTCATTGATCAAACCGGGTCGCAAAACGGCCTGCCGATTCAAAAGGCCAAGGAAACAATGACGTACTGCCTCCAGCACCTTAACCCCAAGGACACCTTCCAACTCATCGGCTTCAACACCGTGGTCAACCCCTGCGAACCGGCACCAGTGGCGGCGACGCCGGAAAACGTGAATCAAGCCCTCGCGTGGCTCGCGGGCATCCAAGCCAACGGAGGCACCGACATTTATAAAGCGGTGGATTATGTCCTCAACCAACCGGGCGATACCAGCCGCCCACGCATCGTTTGCCTGATGACGGACGGCTACATCGGGAATGACAAAGCCATCATTGAACTGGTCGCCGAACATCGGGGCCTATCCCGCTTCTTCCCCTTCGGCATCGGCAACAGCGTCAACCGTTACCTGATTGACGGCATGGCCCGCGAAGGCCGCGGCGTGGCCGACTACGTGGGGCTCAATGACGACGGCAAGACGGTCGCCGAAAAATTTTACCAGCGGGTCGCTGAACCGCTGCTGCTGGACCCTGGCGTCGAATGGGGCGCGCTGCCAGTGGCGGAAGTTTTCCCGCGCCACATTCCCGACATATTCTCCGCGGCACCCATCATCCTCACCGGCCGCTATGAGCACGGCGGGTCAGGCGTAATCAAAATCAGCGGCCAGCTCCGCGGCAAACCCTGGAGCCAGGAAGTCGCCGTCACCCTGCCTGACACTTCGACGGCCAACGCGGAAGGCCTGCGCAAAGTCTGGGCCCGGCAAAAGATTGATGATTTGGAAATTGAAGATTGGAAGACGAACATCAGCGCGCGCCCGCTGGCGCCAAACAGCCGTTACAATGCGACGAGCGAGCTAAAGGCAAAAGTCACCGAAGTCGCGTTGAAATACCGCATCATGAGCGACTACACTTCGTTCGTCGCGGTCGAGCAGCGCGTAATTAACGTCGGCGGCCAGCAACACACGGTGGACGTGCCGGTGGAATTGCCCGATGGCGTGACCTCCGCGGCCATGGGAGGGCCGGGAACCGCGCCGGGTTCGTATGCCTATTCGGCCCCGAGGGCAGGTGGTCGTGGTGGTGCTGGACTGGGTGGTGCAGGTGGGGGTGGCGGAGCCGGCGCGACTGCCGGTGGGGGCCGGGGCGGCGCCGGTAGGGGTGCTGGGGGGGCCGGCGGATCCGGTGGAGGCCGAGGGCCACTCTTAGGCGGGGCCGGCGCCGCCGGCTCCGGCGGCCGACGCGGGGGGGCTGGCGCGGTCGCCAGTGCCATCGTGGTTGACGGGCCGGCGCCAGTGCCGACTGCCAGCGCGGCACTGAACGATTCCGCAGGGAATTCCAATTTGGCCCTGGGCAACGCCGCAGCTCTGCGGCAATTGGCTGCCATGACGGTCGAGGACCGTGTCGCCGCCTTGCGCACCGCCAAACTCGCCGAGGCCCTGCGCACGCTGCCGACCGTCCTCGCCCAAGAAGGAAAAGACGGAACCCTGACGAAAGTTGGATTGCCAGTCGTCACCAAGGGGCGCATGGAAGTCCAAATCTGGCTCAATGCCCTGCCCGCCGACGGCCTGGCCCAACTCAAGGCCCTCGGCTTCGACCTCGCCGCGACCCTGACGCCGGACAAGCTGCTGCTTGGTACGGCTGACGTGGCCAAGCTCGATGACCTCATCGCATTGAATTTCGTCCGCTTGATCGAACCACCGAGTTATCATTAGGATGAGAGCGGGTTCACCGCCAAGGCGCGAGAGACGCAAAAGTTTTATCCACGAAAGAACCCGAAATGGAAGCTTGGATCTGTGCTTTTTCGATTTGGATTCACTCCTGAAAAAATTTCCCCTTGGCGGCCTGGGCGTCCTGGCGGAGGAGAATGCGCGTGGCCCACAACCGCACTTGCCAGGTTCGTAACTTGCGGCAGAATGGTTCGTAACTATTTGCGGGCCACGCCTCGATTCATGAAGACCACCACGGCCATCCTTGCCCACTCCAGCCTGCTCACCGCATTTTTCTTTTCCGCCTGCGCGACGGCGAACGACCCCGCCGCCGCGCCGCCCGTCGCCGGCAGCCCGCCAATTAACCTGGCGGTAATTTACCCCGCGGCGCGCGATTTTCCGGCCGATTTGGCCAGGGCGGTGGACGAAATAAAGAAGAAGGCGGCCACCAACGACGCCCAGGCTGAAGTTGCCCTGGGTTGGGTTTATTACCTCGGTGCGGGCGCGCCACAAGACGTCCCCCAGGCCACAGAACTCTTTGAGAAAGCCGCCATCCAGGGCGACGCAGAGGCGATGCTCAGCCTCGGCTTCATGCAATTTGACACGCCCACCATCAATGGCGAAACCAAGAATCCTCCCCGGCCTGATGTCCACGAATACGAACAAGCCGCCGCCAAAGGCAACGAGATTGCCGCGGAAATTCTCCGCCTGCAATCGAACCCCACGACGGCGGCGCCCAGCTCGAAGCTGATGCAATGGTATCGCAAACTGGCCAATTTGGGCGTGCCGACGGCCGAAGTTCTGCAAGGACGCGAAAACCTCACCGGCTACGGCGGCCTACCCCAAAACCCCCAGCAAGCCCTCGTCTGGTTCCTGCTGGCTGACGCCCAGGGCAGCGGCGCAGCCGACGCCAGCATCGGCCACATGTACCTGCAGGGCGACGGCGTACCCCGGGATTTGACCGAAGCCGCCAAATGGCTCAAAAAAGGCGCCAACCGCGGCGCCCCGCTGGCCCTGGCCTACCTTGGCCAGCTGACCGCCAACAGCGAGGACGCGGGGAAGAACGAAGTGGAAGGACTCGCGATGCTGTATGCCGCCCGGGCCCAGGGGACCGTGATTGACGCCGCGGCCATCAGCGATATTGAAAAGCGACTGGGGACCCAACTGCTCGACGTCGCCAAAAAACGCAGTGAAGAGATTCTTGGTCCCGACAAAGTGCGCGCCCTGCGAGCGGCGCCGTGACACTTTTCAGGGAATGGTCGTTGATGGGCGCGACCGATGGCCCCGCCTACTTCGCGGGAAATTCAAATTCGACGCTGCCCGTGTGCGCGCCGCTGACCGACTGCGAGGCCGACTGCGGTCCCAGCTGGTCCTGCGGTTTGAATTTGTCGCGCTGCGCGGGAATGACATCGAGAAACGCCAGTCCGGTTTTTGGCAAATCGAGCAGCGGCCCGACGGGCCCTTCCTTCGGCGTGTAGACTCCGAGAAAACAGTGGTCGGCGTCGCCGGTATTATTATAGATGCGAATCATGCCCTCCGCGGTGTCAAACACCGACCACCGCCAGCCGCGGAAGTAACCTTTGAATTCGGGATAGAAATACGCCACACTCGGTATCGAATCGTTGTAGGTGTTTTTCCACACGTCGAGAGTCGCGCCCTCGACGCGGTTTTGCCAGGTGTGATAGGGGCCCCACCCGGCCCAAGTGATGCCCTTCATATTGGCCTCCGGATAATCAAAATTCACGCCCAGCAAATCCACCGTGCCGTCAAAGTCATACGTGTAATTGAGCCGCACCCGGCCTTCGCCGGAAATCTTCCAGGTCACCGATTTGAGCGCACCAGTGTATTTTGCCTCGACGACAACTTCGCTGGCTGCCGTCTGCGCCGTGAGGGCGGTCAGCGCGCCGACCCCCGCAAGGTCGTCATATTTCGTTGGGAGCGCGGTGGCCGCCGTCCGATGCGCGGCCACAAAGCGCGGGCCGTTGCCAAGGGAAATGGGATTTCCGTTCCTGGACACGCCCGCAAGCCTGCCGGATTCCTTGCTAAACCGCAGTTCGAGCGTACCGGCGGTTACCACCCATTGGCCGGCGTCTTCGCGCAAGCGGGGGGCGGGCGCGAGCCCTTTCCAAATGGTACCCATTTCCACCAGCGGGAACGACCATGTCCACAACGCGTGACCAGAGGAGTCCTTGGCCGTCAGGTAAAGCACTTCGGCGCCGGGAACTTTCCAGCCTGCGGGGAGGGTAAGCATGGAAGTACCGTGGGGCGCGACGTTGGGCGCGCGGAAATCACCCGACGCCAGTACTTTGTGCCCCGCGCGATTGTCGCCGGGCTTCGGCAATGCCGCAGCCTCCCAGCCAAAGGAGCATTGGTCGAGATTCGTAAAGTCGTAGCTGTTTTCGACTTTCACCGTCGCGCTGGCACTGTTGTTGGCAAACTCGCTCACCTGCACCGGCGACCAAATTTGTTTAACCGTAAAATAGCTGCCTTCCTTTTCGCGGTGCGGGCCCATGATGCCGTCCGGCGCGTAATTGCCAAAATTATCAATCTTACCCCCCTCGTCGGTTCGCGCCACACCGTCGTCCACAAAGGTCCAAAACATCGCGCCGCCGAAGGCTTTGCCATTTTTCATGACGTCCCAGAAATCGTGGAAGGCGGACCCCAATCCGCCGTCATACAGGCCATGCTGGAATTCGGTGGGGAAATAGACCTGCGGGCCGTCCACGCCCGCCACGACCTGCGCGTAGGTCGGATAATGCGGGTCGTTGACGCCGTGGTCTGTCGCCCGCGGGTGGAAAACGTGGCGCGCCTGCGGGTCCCATTTGGCGAATTCGCCGTCGTTGGCCGTCGTCCACCCACCCTCGTTGCCATTGTCCCAGAAAAGTATGCTCGGGTGATTGACGTCGCGCCGGACCATTTCCCCGATAAGGATCTTCCCGGTCGGCAGGTCATACGCCGTCTGCCAGCCGCCCAATTCGTCGAGCACGTAAATGCCGAGCTCGTCGCAGGCTTCCAGAAAATCGCGATCCGGCGGATAATGCGACATGCGCACCGCGTTCATGTTCAGGTCCTTGATGAGCCGCGCGTCATCGAAGCAAATCTGCTTGTTCAGCGTGCGGCCCGTCTCCGGCCAGAAACTGTGGCGGCAGATACCCTTCAGAATGACTTTGGTGCCATTCAGATAAAATCCGTCGCCGGGCCGGATTTCGATCGTGCGGAAACCAAAGCGATCCGTGCGCACGGCGCTCTCCTGGGCAATTTGCTCCGCCTTGTAATCCAGCCGGAAGCGCACATGATATAAATTCGGTGTTTCGGCCGTCCACAATTTCACCCCGGGAAAATTCGCGTGCAACGTGGCGGTGTCCCCCGCTTCCAGGTCGGTCGAAAACGGCGCGCCCACCGGCCGGTCCTGCGCGTCAAAGACCTGCCCACTGACGGTGGTTGGCGAATTGGCCGGCACGCCGCCCAGATGCACTTGCGCGGTAAAGCTGCCGTCGGCCCGGGCATCAATCCCCGTCCAGTCAATGAAGCGCTTGGGCAATGCCTCCAACAGCACCGGCCGGAAAATTCCGCCAAAGTTCCAATAGTCCCCGCGCCGCTCGGCATTGTTCACGCTGGCGTTGGCGGATTCCTTGCTGACCCAGACTTCCAGCCGGTTCGTCTCGCCAAATTTGAGGAGAGAGGTGATGTCGTATTTGAATTCGTAAAATGACCCCTGGTGAGCTGGGCCGGCCGAAACGCCGTTGATCTTTACGTCGGTGTCCGTCATGACGCCCTGAAAGACGATGCGGACCACCTTGTCCTTCCATTCCCCGGGCACGGTAAAATCATATCGGTAAAAGCCCTGCTCGTGGGCCACCTGATCCGCCGGCACCTTCCGCTGGCGCAAATCGTAGCCGTAGTTGTATTCCCCAAAACCCTCCTGCTCCCAGCACGACGGCACGTGGATTTTGGCCCAGGTGTTGGCCTGGCGCCCGCCGTTGCAGTAGAAATCCCAGAGCACGGCGTCGTCACTGCCGTGGCCGGAGAGATACTGAATTTGCGTTTCGCCAGGGGCCGAAGCGGCCGCTGCGGATATTGGGCCAAAGGCGGTTAACAGGCCCGCGAGCACGGGCCAAAAATGCCGGATTTTCATAGGGTGGACCATTAAATCTATCCACCGTTCCAGCCTTGGCAAAACCTTAAATTCCTGTTTAATCTGCCTCTCCCCATGAAAACCACCCCTCGCAACCTTCTCCTCAGCCTCACCCTCGGTGTCGCAGCCACCCTCGCCGTCGCCCAAACCTCCCAGCCCGCTCCAGCCGCGGCATCCGCCGCCGCCGCCCCCGCCAAGCCCTCGGGCACCGGCACCATCGTCCATCCCATTTCCAAAAACATTACCGACCGACTGACCAAGTCCACCCGGCACATGGACCTCGTCAAAATCAAGCAGGGTGATCGTGAAGTGGAGACCTACATCTACTACCCGATGGACCGGAACAAGGCCATGTCGGTCATCCTCATTCACGAAATTTTTGGCGCGAGCGACTGGATGCGCGCGGCGGCCGACCAGCTCGCTGAAGCCGGGTACATCGCCATTGTGCCCGATCTCCTCTCGGGCATGGGGCCGAACAAGGGCGGGTCCAATGACGTTCCCGAGGCTCAAGTGACGGCTTCCATCCAGCGCCTGCCCGCCCAACAAGTAATGGACGACCTCAACGCCGTGGCGGACTACGCGAAGAAGCTGCCTGCTTCCAATGGCAACCTCGCTGTGGCCGGGTTCTGCTGGGGTGGCGGCAAATCCTTTGCCTTCGCCACGGTCAATAAGGACATCAAAGCGGCGTTCGTGTTTTATGGGGCGGCGGCGCCCGCGGCCGACCTCCCGAAGATTAATGTTCCGGTGTATGGCTTCTATGGCGAAACCGACCGCAACCTCGCTTCGAGCGTCCCTGGAACGGATGCGGCCATGAAAGCCGCCGGTAAAACTTACGAGGGCATCGTTTATGCCGGCGCCGCCCACGGCTTCATGCGCTCGGGCCAAATGGACAATGCCACCGCCGCCGACAAAAAGGCTGCCGAGGATTCCTGGAAGCGCATGCTTGACCTGCTCAAGAAAATTGACGTTCCGGCCGCCGCCAAGCCCGCCGCAGCCACCAGCACCAAGTAATCAGCGGGCTTCGCCCATAAGCCCGCGCCACCTTGCTTGGCACCGGGCAATACCGCGCATTGCATCGCGGGTCCGGCGTGCTATAGTTTCGCCTGATGCGATTCTATCCCGGCGACCCGGACCACCAACCCATCCGCTATCTCGGAGGGGTGCCGGTGTTTGCCACGACGATCATCGTCGCGCTTTTGGCCGTTGGCATGATCCTGGTAACGATGATGGCCACAGCGCACGGGCCAGTCGGGCTGTTGATTTTTTCGACGGAGGATTTTTATTTACACGGCCGGGTGTGGCAGATGTTCACGGCCATGTTTGTGAACCAGCCGCAGTTCTTTTTTCTGTTCACCCTTTTCTTCTTTTATTGGTGCGGGATTGAAATCGAGGTTTATTTTGGGCGCCGCGCGTTCCTGCTGCTCTATGGATTGAATCTCGCGACGGCGCCACTCGTGCTGGGCCTGTGGCAGTTGGCGGGGTATCCCCAAGGCTATGCTGGCGCCACCGAGATGTTGATCGCCATGTTTATGGCCTATGCCACCCTTTATCCCAATTTGGAATATTTCGGCTGGGTGCCAATGAAATACGTCGCCTTTGCCTGCCTCGCCATTGCCGCTTTGGGCTATTTTCCTGGCCATGATTGGCCGGGCCTGACTTTTCTCCTCGCGGAATGCGGGGTGAGCTTCGGATTCGTCCGCTATGTCAAACAGGGCGGCTCCCTGGACATTACCAATTGGCTCAGAAAACTCAACCCCTTCCGCCGCCGTGGCAAATTCCGCGTCCTCCCCACCCCTGCCGGTTCCCGCCCGCCCATGGACAGCCCCAGCGGCACCAATCTGGGCTCCGTCGACGCCATCCTCGACAAAATCGCCCGCTCCGGCTTCGCCAGCCTGACCCAAACCGAGCGCGACCAGCTCGAAAAGGCCCGGGAGATATTGAATAAGAAGAAAAGCTGAGGATCAAAGGATCAAAGAAGCCGAGGATCGAAGGGGACTGATCCACGATGGCTCGAAAGCAATTCACCGAGGTCGCCAAACCCTTTGCTCCTCTGATCCTTTGATCCTTTAATCCTGATTACTCGTGTTCCGCCAGCCACCGTTCGGCCTCAATCGCCGCCTGGCAACCCAGCCCCGCCGCCGTCACCGCCTGCCGGTAAACATGGTCTGCACAGTCGCCCGCCACAAACACGCCCGGCACCTTCGTGCGCACCGCGCTGCCTGCCGTCGGCACAAAATAGCCCTGATCGTCCAACGGCAAGGCACCCGCAAACGCCTGCGTGTTCGGCATGTGCCCTATGGCGACAAACAAACCCTTGATGGCGATTTCCGAAGCCACTTCCGTCTTCTTGTGTTTCAGCGCCAGCCCCCGCACGTGCCCTTCCTTGTCCTCCAGCACGCGCTCGATGTGCGTGTCCCAAATCGGATGGATTTTCGGATTCTCCAGCGTGCGCTTGGCCATAATGCCCGAAGCCCGCAATTCATCGCGCCGGTGGATGAGATAAATCTTCGAGCAAAAACGGGTCAAAAACAGCGCCTCTTCGCACGCCGAGTCTCCGCCGCCCGCCACGGCGACTTCCATGCCGCGGTAAAAAGCGCCATCGCAGGTCGCGCAGGTCGTCACGCCCTTGCCGCCAAACATTTCCTTCTCGCCCGGCACTCCGAGCATCTTGGGTGAAGCTCCGGTCGCGATGATCAACGCCTTGGTCTTATAGGCCGTCGTCGCCGAATGCAAAATCTTCTCCGGGCCGGACAAATCCACGCGCTCGATATAGTCGCTCTGGAACCGCGTGCCAAATTTCGCCGCCTGTTTGCGCAACCGGTCCATCAATTCGAATCCGTCCACACCTTCGGGGAAGCCGGGAAAATTCTCCACTTCCGAAGTGGTGGTCAACTGGCCGCCGGGTTGCACGCCCTCGATGATGAGCGGACGCAGGTTGGCCCGCGCCGTGTAAATCGCCGCCGTCAGACCGGCGCACCCCGTGCCGAGAATCAAAACGTTTTCCATGATGACCCGAAGTAAGAGGGAAATGAGGACTACGCCAAGGAAATAAGGAATCAGTAAGAGGGCGACTGAAGCGAATGAGGCGATTGGGGCGACTGAGGGGACATGCACCAGCACAAAATGTCCGGTGTGCCTTGCGTATTTTGTCGCGCCCTTGGTGATGAAACTTGCGATGCGATTTATTTCTCTTTGCTGGTCAGTCAGTTGCGAAACAAAACCCACCCTGGCACGAGGCATGATATACCGGCGGTACAACCATCCAAATCACATCTCCCGTTCGTCCCTTAACCCCCATGGCTCCCATTCTTCTCATCCTCCTCAACGCCCTCGCCGCCCTTCTCGCCGTGGACTTTCTCGCCGGCGTCTTCCACTGGTTCGAAGACGCCTACGCCCGCGAAGACACGCCCCTCCTCGGCCCCCTCGTCGCCCGCACCAACATCATTCACCACCACTACCCGCGCTACTTCACGCGCCTGAC
Source organism: uncultured Opitutales bacterium (assembly GCA_964561455.1). GTDB lineage: Bacteria > Verrucomicrobiota > Verrucomicrobiia > Opitutales > JABDGR01 > JABDGR01. The sequence continues at coordinate 29,038 of CAZLPS010000032.1, read as the reverse complement.
TTGGTGGCAAAGCTCCTGGGACTTACTGTGCCTGAATATCGTCATCCTCGTTGCCGCCTGGGGTTTCGGCGTTCTTTCCTGGGAAGTCTGGCTCTTCGCCGCCATTGCCACCAACGCTAACCAAATCCACAAATGGTCCCACCGCACCCGCCAGGAAAATGGCCGCATCATTTCCTTCCTCCAGGACATCCGCGTCCTCCAAACTCCGCGCCACCACGCCCTGCACCACACCAATCCGAAGGAATGCCACTACTGTACGACCACCAACCTTCTCAATCCCATCCTCGACCGGATGCGTTTTTGGGAAACCCTCGAATGGCTCCTCGCCAAAACTCTCGGCCTCCACCGCCGCCCCGACACCTCCGTCCCCGGCCATGGTCCGGTGCCGGCATGGCTCGAAGAGTTCCGCCGCCCTGCGATCAAAAGCACCTGAGTTCATCACCCCCAAATCGGTCGGCAAGAAATGCCTGACGCCTCCGGCCAAATTTGCCCCTCAAAAATTGCGAAAAACAGATCTTTGGAGTTGCCGGAAAGGGCGCCCGACCCAATCCTCCTCCGCCAGAAAACGCCGTTTTTTTGCAAACCGAGAAAACGAAAACTCCCCTCATGAAAACTTGGCATTCTAAACTCACTATCTGGCTCCTGCTCACCATCATGGTCGCAAACGGCGGCTGTTTTTCGTCGATTTTCGTCCTTGGTCCCATGGCCGCGGAGACTCATGAGAACAAAATTGCGCTGCGCGTGGTGCATTGTTACCTCAATGCCAAAGGCCAGGTGATTGTCGAAGCGCTGGGCGGGCCCGATACCGAGACGGACTGTGTTTGCGATACCAAACGCGATCCCATTTGGTTTGAGGTCAATTATGCCGCGGCGGCGAAATCGGCCCAAAATGGCCTCGTTACGCTGCCCCTTTCGACACTCAAAGCCGGCGCGCCCGAGGCAACGAAGCTGTCCCGGGAGGGCTTTGTCGAGGTTCCCTTCAATGAGGCCGAAACTTCCGGCCCGACTTACCGCGAGTCGCATCCCTTCCCCCCGGGCAAGTCCAAAATGGAAATCGATTTCTTTGGCATGGACGTTGGGAAAAACTTTCCCGAGAAGATCGGCAAAGATCCGTGGTTTTACGTGTCCGACGCCACTCCGGTGGTGCATCCCCCTTTTCGCATCGAGGACCACTATACGACCCATCCCTACGCCGGATATATCGTTCTTTTACCAGTCGCCATTGCCGCCGACGCAGTCACTTTTCCCATTCAATTTCTCAAGTTTATTTTTTCCGGGCGCTGGCCGATGCCGGTGGTTGGTTAACCGGCGTAAACTTGGCCAAGCAAAGCCTCGGCTCAGTTCCAGAGGGGATCGCGGATTATCGCTGCCCAGCCGAATTTGCCGGCACCAATCCCGGCACTTCATGCGCGCCCCGCAGTAATCCATCGACGCTTAAATCATAATCCAGTTTTGGCCAGTGAATTCCCCTGCCTGCGGCACAGGGCTCCCATTTCGCACGCTCCGCCGGCTTGGCCCCTTGCAACGAAGGATACCATGCCAGGGGCAAACTCAAGGTCCGCCCATCGTCCAGCCCAACCGTGAGCAAATTCCTCGCGGTGCGAACAGATTTAATTTTTACGCAGGTCGAATTCAAGCCATGTATCGAGAAGCAATTGGTGATTTTCCCGGGCGATTTCCAATATGGCCCGAATTTCTGCCGGTTTCAAGCCTTCCTGATAGGCGATGGACAAGGCCGCCAGCCATAGCTTGAGGGTGCCCAAACCCTTGTCTACGTGAACATGCGGCGGTTCATTGCCCTCTTCGGCAAAGAAGTAAAAGCGATACCCACACACGCGCAAAATGGTCAGCATGAATAAAAGAGACACTCAATCGTTAATCGTTCTAGCTTGGACCTCGCCCCTAAGTTTCTATGGCCAATTCTTCGTGCTTGGTTCTTGGGCACTAAGCACTAAGAACTAAAGCACCAAAACACTCTCTTCGTGCTAATCGACACCCATTGCCACCTTGCCGACTTCGCCCGTCGCGGCGACATCCCCGGCGTCCTCGACCGGGCGGCCGCTGTTGGCGTGGCCCGCGTCATCACGATTGGCACCGGGCCGGACGACTGGGATCTCTACGCCGGCCTCGCCGCCGCCCATCCGGGCCGGGTGGATTACACCATCGGCCTGCATCCCTGCGACATGGAGGACGATACCTGGAGCAACCATGTCGCGCGAATCTCCAGCTACTTCAAGAATTCGACCGGCCCGCGCCCCGTCGCCCTTGGTGAAATCGGCCTCGACCGCTTTCATCTGCCCAAGGACGCCGCCGCGGCCGCGACCATCTTCGCCCGCCAGGAATTGGCCTTCCGCGCCCAACTTGCCATCGCCCGCGAACTCGCCTGCCCCATCGTCATCCACTCGCGCGATGCGTTTGCCGATTGCGTCCGCGTGATTGACGAAAGCGGCGTGGCCTGGGGGAAAATCGTCTTCCACTGCTTCACTCATGGGCCGGACGAATTGAAAGTCCTTCGCGCCCGCGGTGGCCGCGCCTCCTTCACCGGAATTATTACCTACAAGACCGCCGCGCCCGTCCGCGCCGCCCTCATCGCCCAAGGTCTCGATGTCCTCATGGTGGAAACCGACGCCCCCTACCTTGCCCCCGTGCCGCACCGCGGCCAACCCAACGAACCCGCCTACGTCGCCCACACTGCGCGTGAAGCCGCCCGTATTCTCAATATCCCCTTCGAGGAACTGGCGGCGCGGACGACCGAGAATGCGCGCGAGTTTTTTGAGTTACCGTGAAAAACACCCAGGCAAAGGATAGGGATGCTTGAGGGATATTTGGCCCACGAACCCGGACAGACCCCCATCAGCGTGGCTATCCCAACCGCCGATGCTTCTCGAAATTCTTGTACCACTGATCCTTGCCGGGCTGGCAGCATTCGCGACCACTTTAGCCCTACTCTGGGTTTTTTGGGCAAGGCGGCGCGACCGTTGGGTTACGGCAAAGATTGGCCTCGTAATGCTATTGCTGGGACTGGCCCCCTTGCTTCGCTATGGCCTTGAATTTCATTTGGGCTACACCGTCCAGCCCTATGGTTTCTTGTACGAAGGAGACGTTTTTAGCACGCTGCTCTTTCCCATCCCCATCGGCATCGCAATCGGGTTACTGGCTCCCGTCCAGCGAATTCTCTTGCGAAGCGGAATTGGGCTGGGCGCAATATTCCTGTCGGGAACTCTTGCTTTGTTTGCCGCTCCAGGCGGCGCGGTCGCGTACACTCAGGGATTCACGCATCGAATTCACCAGGAAATCGCCGCCGGTGATCTGCCGCATTGGGCCCAGGATACACTTAAACGATACGCGGCTGGATCCCCGGAGCCCATCCAAACGCCGGCCTATTGGGATCCCGGAGACCTCGGCTTTGCGCCGGAGAATTTGCCCTCATTCCTCAAGTCGGGGATATTCCAGCCCAGCGGAATCGAAAATGATGGCCCCGAAGTCTCCTTGGGCAAGGCCGGCGGTCGACTCGGAGCCAATGGCTTGTGTCTCGTAATTTCATGGTATAATCACGGCTTAATCATGGGGTCGCCGGATCTAACGCTGCAATGGAATCCCTTCTATTGCAAAAGCGTTTCCCCTGGGCTCTATATTTATCATACAAGCAAGTAAATCACTCGATGGCAAAATGGTGACCGGACAGATCAATCGGCCGACCGCTTGAGTTCCAGGAAATTTCCAGGTCCGAAAAACATTGCTGGAACCCGCATCTCAAGATAAGGTTTAACTTGTAAGTACAGTCGTCTTTCCGCCTGCCGTGAAAAGCCATTATCCATCGTCGGCCCTACCGCTTTCCCGCTTGGAAGCGCTCCTGCCCCGCTGGCGGGAAGTACCCCTTTACCGTGAATTGCTCGCACCCCGCAATTTCGGTGTTTCCGAGCCTAATTTCGACCAGGAGTTCTTCCGCCTGCCGTTTATCACCAAGCGCGAAATGCGCGAAGGCTTCCCGCGCAATTTCCTCCGTACCGGCGAGAAACTCGAGGATTTGCTCCAGAACGATCTCGTCGAGATGGAGCACACCGCCGGAACATCTGAGGAGCAGACGCCGGTGTTCTTCGGCCGCGGCTGGTGGAATGCCCAGGAGGAACGCGCCCTGCGCCTCAATCCGGTGGTCGCCCGCGTGCTCGACGAAATTCCCCACGCCCGCCGCGCCACCCTCACCACCCCCACGTGCAACGGCCAGGCTTGCTTCACCAACTGGCTCTCGCGCGCGGACCGCACCCTCGGCACCACCCTCTACGTCAATCTCGCCCGCATTCCTTTTTTATTGAAGGAAGCCGACCTCGCCCGCATGGCCGCGGAAGTCGCCGCGTGGGCGCCACAGTTCCTCGACGTGGACCCCGTGCATGCCGTTTGGTTTGCGCTTTATTGCGAGAAGCACGGGCTGAAGTTTCCGTCACTCCGCTTTATTCTTGGCAGCTACGAATTTGTCAGTGTCGTACACCGGCACATTTTGGAGCGCGTCTTCGACGTCCCCGTTTTCAATCTCTACGGTTCGACCGAGACGGGCCACCTGTTGATGGAAAACGACCGCGGCGCCATGCTGCCCAGCAAGGAAACCGCCTTCCTCGAAATTGTGGACCCCAATTTGACCGGCGTCGGCGATTTAATCGTCACCACGCTCAGCAACGATTACATGCCGCTGGTGCGCTACCGCATCGGCGACCTGGTGGAGCGCCGCGAGCAGGCCTCCGGTTCAACCTACGTCGTCCACGGCCGCGCGCGTGACGCCCTGCGCCGCGCCGATGGCCAGCGCATTACCACGCACAACGTGGACCAATGCTTCGCGGACACCGCCGGCATCGCGCATTACCAACTTCGCCAGGAGGATAATGGTCAGTGCCGCCTCGACTTCGTTCCCGACCAGAGTCCTCCCGCCAGCCAGGCGTTGCAGACCCTGACTTCGCGGCTTGAAGCTGTCCTTCAATCCCCCGCGCCAATTTCCGTCGGTGCCGTCGACGCCCTGCCCCCAACCCCCTCCGGAAAATTCCGCCTCACGCTTCAAGTATAGGAAGCCGAACACCCGTTTACGGTTTACAGTTTACCGTTTCAGAGCAGTCGACCCGGCAATGGGAGATTTGGCATCCGATTTAATTCATCTTGGGGTGGTTTCGGCATCAACCGTAAACAAACTCAGCGTCAAACGTTAAACGTTGAAGGTTGAGCGTTGAATGTTAGAAAGGGAGTTCCATGTCCCCGTCCCTCCTCCGCGCCTTCCCCGCCCTCGCGCTATTTGCCCTCGCGAGCTGCGCCCGCACCCCTCCTGAGCCGCCGGCACCCAAACATTACACCTACCAGGTCGTCACGACTTACCCGCATGATACGGGGGCCTTCACCCAGGGCCTGGTTTTTCTCAACAACCGCCTTTTCGAAAGCACTGGCTTGAATGGCCAGTCCACTTTGCGCGAAGATGATTTGGACACGGGCAAAGTACTACGGCAAACCTCCGTCCCGGCCGAGTATTTTGCGGAAGGCCTGGCGATCATCGGCAACAAGGCCTACCAACTCACCTGGCAGAACCACAAGGGCTTTGTCTACGACCTCGAAACCTTTAAACTCGAAAAGGAATTTTATTATGACGGCGAGGGCTGGGGTTTGGCCACCGACGGCAAATCGCTCATCCTTAGCGACGGCACCAGCCAAATCCGCTTTCTCGACTCCGCGACTTTCAAGGTCCAGCGCACCATCAATGTCTCCTTTCGCGGCAAACCGCTGGATAACTTGAACGAGCTCGAATACATCAAGGGCGAAATCTACGCCAACGTCTGGCGAACCAATGCGGTGGTGCGCATTGACCCGGCCACGGGCAACGTGGTCGGTCTGATTGACTTTTCGGGTCTGCTCCAGCAATCGGACATCCAGCCCGATACGGATGTCCTCAACGGCATCGCCTATGACGCCGCCCACGATCGCCTCTTCGTCACCGGCAAAAAATGGCCCAAGCTCTTTGAGGTCAATCTGCACCAAATCTACGAGCCCGTCAGCGGCAGCCATTTGAATTAGCGCTTTTTCGATCCACTCGGATTCGGCTCCACCGTCAACCTTATCCGCACCTCCGGCCGCAAATACTTCAGCGCAAACTCGCGCACCGCCGCCACATCCGCGGCATCATAAGCCGCTTCCCGAATCTTGGCGTCATTGAGTGGCAAGCCGTAGAGCGCATTTAAAGCCGCCTGCTGCGCGCGATTCCCCGGCGATTGCCGGCCAACCCGCAATTGCGCCTTTAGCCGCGCCCGGGCCCGCGCCAGTTCCGCGTCCTCAATCGCGCCTGACCGCAGGCGTGCGACCTCGGCGTCAAATTCCACCTGCACCGCCGCCCGCGACGCCTGCTGGGTGCCCGCATAGAAATACATCATGCCCGTTTTGACACCAGTCACCCGCGCCGCACCCACATAATACGCCAGCCCCAACTCCTCGCGCACCCGCACAAACAACCGGCTCGACATCCCGCTCAACAATTCATCCACCATTTCGCCGGTCAAATGGTCCGCCGCCGTCACGCCGGCGTCCGGATAGGCGTCGAACACCACGGTCTGCTCGCGGTCGAGATGCTCGGAAAACTCCGCCGCAGCCTTGGGTCCGGCATACTTCGGCACTTGCGGTGTAAAGGCCCCGCCGGGAGCAGCCTCGAGCACGGGACCGAGTAAATCCAGGGCCTGCGCGCGCTCAAACCGGCCCGTTACCGCGACCACCAGATTCGATCCGGCCGCGAGGGCGCGGTGGTGTCGGCGCACGTCGTCCACCGTCAACGTCGCGACTGCCTTGGCGGTGCCCAGCGAGCCGATGCCCAACGGATGCTTTTGAAAAAATTTCTGCCGCAGAATCTTCATGCCGTATTCGGCGATTTCGTCATCCTCCTCCTTCAATTCCGCCAAGTGGCTGTCGCGCTCGACAATAAAGGTGCGCTCAGCGAAGCCCGGTTTCCATAACGCCGCACCCAACACCCGCGCGCCGAGCGGCAAATCCCCCGCCAGCGCTTCGAACGCCAGGGAAATACTGTTGTTGCCGGAGTGCTCCTGCCAGGCCGCCCCGGCATTTTCAATTTCTTTCGCCACGGCGAGCGCGCTGCGCCCGCCCGCATCCCGCGTCAGCAAGGTCGCCAAGAGCGAAGTTATGCCACGCTGGTTTTTGTCCTCATAACATGGGCCGCCCTGCAATGCCGCGCGCACATGAACCTTCGGCAGCGCGCCGCCGGGCTGCAGCAGCAGGCGCGCGCCGTTCTTCAGGGTAATTCCCTCAAAATCCGGCCAGCCCGCAACCGCGCCGGGGATCACGATATTCAGCGCGGCTTTCTTTAGCTCCGGCTCGAGCGCAATGGCGCTCGATTGCTCCAGCATTAAATATCGCGCGGACACCTTCGCCAAATCCTTCGCCCGCACTTTTGCCAACCGGTCAAAATACACCCGCGGATAACCCAAATCCCCCAGCACCACTTCCATCTGCCCCAGACGCGACGCCAACCCGCTCACCGTCCGCCGGCTGTCCACCTCGCCCACGAGCACCTGCCGCCGCGCCCGCGCGACCATTTCTTCCGGCACACCCTTTTGCGCCACGCGCGCCAGCTCCACCGTCACTGCCGCCTCAACTTCGGCGCGTTTGCCCTCGTCGCACAAATAGGAGACCCACAGCAGGCCCGCGTCGCCGGGATTCCAGTTCCCCGCATAAATATGGTGTACCAGCTTTTTCTCCTCGCGCAATTTTTGCCAGAGGATGGACGCCTGCCCGCCCCCGAGCGCCAGCGCCAGCAAGTCCAGTGCCGGCGCATCCGGATGTGCCAGGTGGGGCACGCGATAAGCCGCGACTCCGCGGACGACATTCACGTCGCCGCGCTCGGTTTGATAACGCGCTGAAAGTTGCATGGGCTCCGCCACAATATTGGGCGTCGGCATGCGCTTGGGCACCAGCGCGCCAAAATATTTTTCCGTCAGCGCCCGGGCTTCGGCCTCACTCAGCGCGCCGGTCAATACGACCGCCGCATTATTCGGCGCATAGCGCGCCGTATGGTAGGCCACCAAATCCGCGTGACCCAAGCCCTCGAACAGCGCCCGACTGCCAATCACCGGATACCGATACGGATGTTGCCGGAACGCCAGCGCGAACAGCCCCTCCATCACGCGGGACTGCGGATCATCCTTGCCCATGTCAATCTCGCGCAGAATCACCCCGCGCTCGCGCGCCACTTCCTCCGGGTCCAGCTTCGGCGAAAACACCATGTCGGCAAGGACATCCATAAACAACTCCGCCGACTCCGCCGGGCCATCAATGTAATAAACCGTGCGGTCAAAAGTCGTGTAGGCATTGATCGTCCCGCCCGCCGCCTGCACCTCCGCGCTGATTTGCAGCGGCCCGCGTTTCGCCGTGCCCTTGAACACCATGTGCTCCAAATAGTGCGACAGCCCCGTGCCCAGCCATTGGCCCTCATGGATGCTCCCGCTGCGAATCCAGACTTGCGCGCTCACCAACCCCGCGGCGCGATCCTCCTTCGTCAGACCCACGAGCCCATTCGGCAACACCCAACGCGTCACCGGCTCCGCCAGCAACGGCTCCAGAATGGCCGCCGGGTTGGAAACGGCTTTCGCCGGCTTGGACTTGGCTGGGACTGGACGCGATTTCTTCACCCGCCAGCGATGTCAGGAACGAGGCTCGCGGGCAAAACAAAACGACCCAAATCGCTGGCGCATAATCCTTTGCCTTAACTAAATTTCCGGCCGAAAAGATCCCCAAAAACATCCGTATATTTTGTTGTATTCAATTCATAACTGTCTATTATTCAGTATATAGTCGTCTATTTAATATCCCCAACTTATTGCGATGAGCGCCGCCGTCCATCCTCTTTACACCAACCCAAGCGCCTGCGAACCACTTTGGCCCGAGTCCAGTCAAGCGAAGCTTGCAGAGCATACCTATGGAGTCCTGCGGTCCTCGGGGCGACTCGCGGACGAAATCCCGTCAGTCCTCACCCGCCAAAAAATCGCGGGCTTGGTGCGCGAGATGAATAGCTACTACTCCAACCTGATTGAAGGCCACCGGACCCTGCCCCACGACATTGAACGGGCGATGCATAATGAATTCTCCGCCAAGCCGAAGGAACGAAACAACCAACTGCTGCAAGTCGCCCATATTCGCACCCAAGCAGAAATGGAAACGTGCTTGCGTTCTGAATCCATTAATATTTTTTCGCCGGAGTTCATTTGCTGGCTGCACGAGACCTTTTACCGTCACCTTCCGGTTGAATTGCAAAGGAGTGAAACCACCACTGGCGCCCATTATCAGATCATCCCCGGACGCTTGCGCGATTTTCCCGTCCGCGTGGGCACGCACACCCCGCCCGAACAATCCGCCCTGCCTGATTTTCTGGCGCGATTTGATCAAGGTTACAATCATTCCGGCATTCTCGCCACCAATCGGCTCGTCGTTTGCGCCGCGGCCCACCACCGGCTCATGTGGATTCACCCCTTCGGCGACGGCAACGGCCGCGTCGGCCGTCTCTTTACCCATGCTTGCCTGATCCAGGCCAAAGTGGACAGCTTTGGCTTGTGGACCATCTCCCGCGGCCTCGCGCGGCACCGCCAAAAATATTATTCCGCCCTTGATGCCGCCGACCAACCACGACGCGACGACCGCGACGGCCGCGGCAATTTATCGGATGCCGGCCTCGCCACTTTCTGCGAGTTTTTCCTCGAAACCATGCTCGACCAAATCGAGTTTATGGCCGGCCTCCTCGAACCCAGCCAGCTCGCTCCACGCGTGGAACTCTACGCTCAACAAGTGGCACCCAAGGCCCATCGCGAGGAATTGGCCCGCTTGCTGAAAGCACTGCTCATGGAAGGCGAACTCGCCCGCGGGCGGGTGCCGGACATCATCGGCAAAAAGGAATCCACCGCCGTAAAAGTCATCAAACTCGCCCTCGCCGAAGGCTTGGCGGAGTCCCCCAGCCCCAAGGGCAAACTGCAAATTGCCTTCCCAGCCAAGGTGCTGGACAGCTATTTTCCCCGGCTGTTTCTGGATTTGCCGCTGCAGGCGTAGCCCACGGCGGACAAAGGTTTCCTTCAGGAACCGGCCGCTCCGCTCGTCAGCTCACGACCACTACGGACCTGAACTGAGGACGAGGCGGAAGCCGAGGGCGTTGCTGCGGCGGCCCGGCCCGCCGTAGAAGCGATACGCGGAACGACAATCCCTCGCTCCGACGTCCCAACCGCCCCCGCGGAAGACGCGGAAGGAGCCCGAAGCAGGACCTGTCGGATCGGTCACACTACCACCCAGAAGACTACCGCCATACCAATCCGCGCACCACTCCCAGACGTTGCCGTGCATGTCGTAAAGGCCCCAGGCATTCGGTTGCTTCCTCCCCACCGGATGCGTCGTGTGGCCGCTGTTATCGGCATACCAAGCCATGGCGTCAAGGTTGCCCGCATACGGCCCGGTCGTTCCCGCCCGGCAGGCATATTCCCATTGCGCCTCCGTCGGCAGGGTAAAGGCATAGCCCGCCGGCAACCGGCCGGCCGCCTGCTCCTGCGCCGTCAGCTTTTGGCAGAACACCATCGCGTCATCCCACGAAACTTGCTCGACCGGCATATCTTTTCCCGACGCGCTGAAGTAGCTGGGATTGGAACCCATGACCGCTTGGTATTGCACCTGCGTTACCAAATACTTCCCCAGCCAATAGCCCTGCGTCAGCGTCACCTGCGTCTGTGGCCCTTCGTTGGCATCGCGCCCCACTTCCGTCGCCGGACTGCCCATGGTGAATGTACCGGGAGCTATCCACACCAAGTCCAGCGCCACATTACCCGGCAAGCCCACTTTCCAGGGCTTTCCCGCCGCAGCAGGAATAACAATGGCCGGGGTCGTTGCCAGTTTGACCTCGGCCACCGGCTTGCTTCCCGTAGAATTCCGGCTGGTTACCCACCAAATCAACGCCGCCATCCCGACCACCCAAACCAGCGCCACCCACATTCGCACATCCAAGCGCCCGGGCGCGAATCTGCAATAGGCGGTGCGAGCTGGCGAAACCGCCGTCGGCTGGTTTTTGCGCAAATGCATCAGGTGCGGATCGTACGGCATTTTGTTGGTGTCGGGTTTTGGCTGCAATCGATTTTTTGGATTGCGGTGACGCGTCACCGCTCCCCCTGTTCGGTGCTACACGACCACTACGGACCTGGACTGAGAGCGAGGCGGAAGCCGAGGGCGTGGCCACGGTTGCCCGGCTCGCCCCCGAAGCGGAACGCAGAGCGACAACTCGCCGCGTCGTGGAGCCAACAGCCCCCGCGGATGACGCGAACGGCGCCCGAAGCAGGGCCCAAAGGATCGACAACTGAACCGCCAGGATCGGGCCCAAACCAGTCCGTGCACCACTCCCAGACATTGCCATGCATGTCGTAAAGTCCCCAAGCATTCGGTTGCTTCGACCCCACCGGATGCGTCTTGTTGTTGCTATTTTGGGCATACCAGCCCATCGCGTCGAGGTTGCCCGCATATGGCCCGGTAGTTCCCGCCCGGCAGGCATACTCCCATTGCGCCTCCGTCGGCAAGGTAAAGGCGTAACCCGCCGGCAATCGGCCCGCCGCCTGCTCCTGCGCCGTCAGCTTCTGGCAGAACATCATCGCGTCATTCCACGAAACTTGCTCGACCGGCACATCCTTCCCCAGCGCTTTGAAGTAGCTGGGATTGGAACCCATGACCGCTTGGTATTGCCCCTGCGTTACCAAATATTTCCCCAGCCAGAAACCCTTGGTCAGCGCCACCTGCGTCTGCGGCCCTTCGTTGGCATTGCGCCCCACTTCCGTCGGAGGACTCCCCATCGTAAACGTGCCCGGCGCAATCCAAACCAAGTCCAATGCCACGTTGCCCGGCAGACTCACCTTCCATGGCTTTCCGGCCGCAGCGGGGGCAACGACGGCCGGGATCGTTGCCAATCGGACCCCAGCTGCCGACTTGCTGACCATTGAATTCCGGCTGGTTACCGACCAAATCAATCCGGCCATCATTACGATCCACACCAGCGCCACCCACATTCGCACATCGAGGCGCCCCGGTGCGAATCTGCAATAGGCGGTGCGAGCTGGCGAAACCGCCGTCGGCTGGTGCATCAGGTGCGGATCGAGCGGCATTTTGTTGGTGTCGGGTTTTGGCTGCAATCGATTTTTTGGATTGCGGTGATGCGTGACCGCTCCCCTTGTTCGGTGCTACACGACCACAACGGACTTGAACTAAGGGCGACGCGGAAGCCGAGGCCACCGTCAGTGTAGTAGTGCCCGAAGCAGGAGCGACCCGCGGAGCGACAATCCGCCGCAGCGTCGCGCCAACCGCCCCCGCGGGAAACGCGGCGGCCGCCCGAAGTCGGACCCAAAGGATCGGTTACGGAACCGCCGGAGTAGGAAGGCCCATACCAGTCTGCGCACCATTCCCAGACGTTGCCGTGCATATCGTAAAGGCCCCAGGCATTCGGTTGCTTCTTCCCCACCGGATGCGTCGTGTGGCCGCTGTTATCGGCATACCAAGCCATGGCATCGAGGTTGCCCGCATACGGCCCGGTCGTCCCCGCCCGGCAGGCATATTCCCATTGCGCCTCCGTCGGCAGGGTAAAGGCATAACCCGCCGGCAATCGGCCGGCCACCTGTTCCTGCGCCGTCAGCTTTTGGCAGAACATCATCGCGTCTTCCCACGAAACTTGTTCGACCGGAAAATCCTTCCCCAACGAGCTGAAGTAGCTGGGATTGGTTCCCATCAACGTCGTATATTGAGCTTGTGTCACAACATATTTCCCCAGCCAGAAACCCTTCGTCAGCGTCACTTGCGTCTGCAGCCCTTCGTTGGCATTGCGCCCCACTTCCGTCGCCGGACTCCCCATCGTAAACATGCCCGGCGCAATCCAAACCAAGTCCAGCGCCACATTACCCGGCAGGCCGACTTTCCAAGGCTTTCCCGCCGCAGCGGGAGCAACGATGGCCGGGCTCGTTGCCAGTTTGACCTCAGCCGCCGGCTTGCTGCCCGTTGAATTCCGGCTGGTTACCCACCAAATCAATCCGGCCATCATTACGATCCACCCCAGCGCCACCCACATTCGCCCATCGAGGCGCCCGGGCGCGAATCCGCGGAGCGCCTTTCGCGGAGATAAACCCGCAGGTACCCGGCACTTATTCGAAGCGGAAATGGGCGTCGGATGCGGCATGTTTCAGGTGGGGAGGTTTGACAGCGATACAATGAAGACAGATTACCCAGCCCGGAGCGCGCCGGGCAATGAATATTTGGGCGGAGAAAAACGGCCGATAGTGAGCCGTCATAGATCAAGGACAACCATCGGCCAGCTTGATCGCTTGTAGAAGCTTTACTTGATCACAGCTTCGGGTGGGACGCCCTTTCAGGGCTCTCCTCGTTGCCAGACACGTTTCCCAGGGCGTTGCCCTGGGTTGTGGTTAGGCCGCCCCTTCGGGGCGACTTATACCAATTCCAGGACGCTTTTAGACTTCGACCGAAAACGGTCCATAGGGTCCATGCAGTCCATATAGTCCATAAGCGACTGAGAATTGGTATTAAACATGACTGCCAATACATGGATACAATGATTCCATGTACTTTTCGAATAGAAACGGCCCGTGCCAATTCCAATCCCCCTGAGCAACGGCGCACTTCAAACCGTACCTCCCGAGCGCAAAAGGCGTGCCGCAACCGGGCTCCTGAACGCCATCCGCGTACCGCACCTGCACTGCTGAGCGCCGAAGGCGCGCCTTAGTTCAACCCAGGGCAACGCCCTGGGATTTCGCCGCGCGAAAAACCAGAGCCCAGAAAGGGCGATCAACCCCCTACACCACTGGCTGGTTCTGCTCGAACTTCAGCGCATCGCCACCCGAGAACGTTACCCGGATGGGCTCGCCGCGGCGGACTTCGCTGCGGAGAATGGCCTCGGCCAGAGGGTCTTCGAGAAAATTCTCGACGGCCCGACGCAACGGGCGAGCACCGTACTTCTCGTCCCAACCCTTCATCAGCAGGAATTCCTTGGCGGCGTCGTCCAGTTCGATTTCGATTTTCTGCTCCAGGAGACGCTTGCGCACCTTGCTCAACTCGAGTTCGATGACCAGCTTCATGTGCGACTTGTCCAACGGGTGGAAGATGACAATCTGGTTGATGCGATTGAGGAACTCTGGCTTAAAGTGCCGCTTCAGTTCGTCCATGATGCGGTCCTTCGACTTTTCGTAGTCTCCCGCCGTGGTATGGCCGACATCAAAGCCCATCGAGGCCGGGCGCTGAAGCAGGTCCGCGCCGACATTCGAAGTCATGATCAAAATGGTATTGCGGAAATCCACGGTGCGGCCGAGCGAATCCGTCAGGCGCCCGTCTTCGAGTACCTGAAGGAGCAGTTGCACCACATCCGGATGTGCTTTTTCGATTTCGTCGAACAGCACGACCGAATAGGGCTTGCGGCGCACGGCCTCCGTCAACTGGCCACCTTCCTCGTAGCCGATGTATCCCGGCGGCGAGCCGATGAGGCGCGACACCGAGAACTTTTCCATGTACTCGGACATGTCAATCTGCAGCAGTGCATCCTGGTTGCCAAAAATGCGTTCCGCCAAAGTCTTGGCCAGGTGCGTCTTGCCCACGCCGGTCGGGCCGAGGAACATGAACGAGCCAATCGGCCGGCGCGGATCCTTCAAGTCCGCGCGCGAGCGCCGCAACGCCTTGGCGATGACTTCCGTGGCCGGCTCCTGTCCGATAACCGTGGCTTGGAGTTCCTTTTCCAAATTTAACAGTTTTTGGCTCTCCTTCTGCTCCATGCGCGACAGCGGGATGCCCGTCCAGTCCGCGACGACTTGCAGCATCTCGTCCTCGCCGACGGTGATGGTGCGGCGTTCACGCGTTTGCTTCCATGCTTCAATCTGCTGTTCACGCTTGGCGCGGAGCTGCTTTTCCTGATCGCGGTACTTCGCGGCCTCTTCGAAATGCTGCTTGGCAATGGCTTCCTCCTTCTGCCCGCAGACTTTTTCAATTTCCTTGCCCAGCTCCTCAATTTCGGGCGGGCGGTTCAAGCCCTCAATGCGCGCGCGTGCGCCGGCCTCATCGAGCACATCAATCGCCTTGTCGGGCAAATAACGCGCCGTGATGTAGCGGTCGGAAAGTTTGGCCGCCTGTTCAAGCGCCTTGTCCGTAAAGACCACTTTGTGGTGCTCTTCGTATTTCTGGCGCAGACCCTTGAGGATTTGCACCGTCTCATCCACGCTCGGGGCCTCGACCTTGACGGACTGGAAGCGGCGGTCGAGCGCGCTGTCCTTCTCGATATACTTGCGGTACTCGTTGAGGGTGGTCGCGCCGATGCACTGCAATTCGCCGCGAGAAAGCGCGGGCTTGAAAATATTCGAGGCGTCCATCGCGCCCTCGGCCGCGCCGGCGCCGACGATAGTGTGCATTTCGTCAATGAAGATGATGATGTTCTTCGAGCGGCGAATTTCATCCATCACCGCCTTGATGCGCTCTTCAAATTGGCCGCGGTATTTCGTGCCCGCCACCATGAGCGCGAGGTCGAGGGTGATGACGCGCTTGTCCAAAAGTATCTCCGGCACAATGCCCGAGGCGATTTCCTGCGCCAGACCCTCGACGATTGCCGTCTTGCCCACGCCGGCTTCGCCGATGAGCACGGGGTTGTTCTTCGTGCGCCGGCACAAAATTTGCACCACGCGCCGAATTTCCTGCTTCCGACCGATGACGGGGTCGAGGTCGCCATTTCGGGCGAGTTCGGTCAAATCGCGGCCAAAGGCCTTGAGTGCGGGGGTCTTGATTTCCTTCTTGTCCTCGGCGCTGGCGGGCGGCGTCGCCGGCGGCGTGGCGCCGCTGGCGGGCGCGGGGGCGGCAGCCGGTTCCTCCGGCGGGGGCGCGCCCTCGCCACCGGCGAAATTCGGATCCAGCTCCTCTAAAATTTCGTTGCGGCAACGCTCGATATCCACATCGAGATTCTTCAGTACCCGCGCGGCGACGCCCTCGCCCTCTCGCAGCAGCCCGAGCAGGATGTGCTCGGTGCCGATGTAGGAATGGTTGAGCATCTTCGCCTCCTTTTGGGCCAGCGCCAAAACCTTCTTCACGCGCGGCGTGTACGGGATGTTCCCCGTCGGCTTGGCTTCAGGTCCCGTGCCGACTTGCTTCTCGACGGCGTTGCGCACCGTCTCGAGATCGAGGCCCATCTTCTGCAAAACGTTCACGGCCACGCCCTGGCCGAGGTTGATCAAACCCAGCAGCAGGTGTTCAGTCCCAACATAATTATGGTGGAACCGGTCGGCCTCTTTTCGCGCCAAGGCCAAGACTTGCTGGGCGCGGGGGGTAAAGTTGTTTTGTTGTTCAGCCATGGTGGGATGGGTTTAATTATAGTCCGGCGCAGCGTTCACGCAATACATTGTAATCTATACCCAAACCGGTCAAGACGCGAGCCGCAATCCCGTCGCCTTCCTTGATGAGACCCAGCAGCAGGTGCCTGGGTTCCACCCGGGGGTGTTTAAGGTCGTTGGCTTCGGCTTGGGCAAGGTTCAGCGCCTGGATGAGTTTGGGTGTGTAAGTTAACGTTTCTTTGGGTGCATTTTCCATGCCAGACACAATTTGCTGCTGCACGGCAGCCCGGATTTTGGCACTGTCGGCACCCAGCCCGGCGAGAATGCCAGCGACCCATTCATCCTGACTGAGCAGCGCCAGCAGCACATGCTCAGTGCCGATAGAATCGTGGCGGAGCCAGTCCGCCTCGCGCCGGGCCCGGGCCAGCGCCATGGAGGCCTTGGGCGAATAAAAAATTCGCGGTGTGGCTGGCGGGCCCCGAAGGGCCCGCACCGGGTCAGCATCCTCATCCAGGGTCCTTATCCGCCCCGGGGTTTCCGGTCCCAATTCCGCCAAAATCACCTGGCGAAGCTTCTCGCCGTTAACGTTAAAACTCTGGAACACCCGCGTGGCGACGCCCTCGCCTTCCCGCAGCAGAGCCAACAAGAGGTGCTCCGTGCCGACATACGAATGCTGGAGTGTCTTAGCTTCCTTCTGCGCCCAGGCCAAAATCTCCTTCACCCGCGGAGTGTAGGGAATATTGCCGGCAGGCTTTTCGACTGGCCCGGCGCCCACTTCTTTTTCCACCGCATTGCGCACATTGTCCATCGTCAATCCGGCTTGTTGCAGCGCGTTCACCGCCACGCCCTGGCCCAGCCAGAGCAGGCCCAGCAACAAATGCTCAGTGCCCACATAATTGTGATGAAGCCGATCCGCCTCTTTGCGCGCCAAGGCCAGCACCTGTTGAGCCCGCGGCGTGAAATTATACGGGCCGCCACCCAACGACTGCGTCCGCCGCGACACCCAATCACCGGTCGTGGGTCCAAGAAAAATGTAACGCAACCCAACCCAAAATCGGCGGGCAATGGACGGAGGATAAGGGATTTTTTGCAGAATGGGATTTGCAGCTGGCCTGCCTGCCTTGACCGCCGGCATTTCCGCCTTCCACGTGAAACGCTCCGCAGCCACCCCCGTTTTGCCGGGCGCAAGTTCCGCCAAAATCTCCGTGCGACAACGATCAATCTCCACGCCAAAACTCTTTAATACCCTCGCCCCCACGCCGTCACCCTCCAGCAGAAGGCCGAGCAAAAAATGCTCAGTTCCGATATAGGAATGTCCCAGCATCCTCGCCTCCTTTTGCGCCAGCGCCAGGACTTTCCTTACCCGCGGCGTGTAGGGAATATTGCCCACCGGCTTGATTTCCGGCCCCGTGCCGACGTGCGCCTCGACCGATGTCCGCAGCGTCTCCAAATCCAAGCCCAGCTTCTTAAACACACTCACCGCCACCCCTTGGGGAAGCGCAATCAAGCCCAGCAGCAAATGCTCGGTCCCCACATAATTGTGATGGAACCGGTCGGACTCGTTGCGCGCCAGCGCCAGCACCTGCTGGGCGCGGGGCGTGAAGTTGCTGGATTGTTCCCTCATTGAAATAATAACACCGGCACGGTGCCAAAGACGCAATCATTCATACCTTTCTGCCTCCTGTCTCCAGAATTCCAGATTCCAACTTCCAGATTCTCCTCTGTTCCTCGCCCACCTTTGCGCCTTCGCGCCTTTGCGCGAGAAACTTCCGCATGTTCAAATCCCTCAATTCTTCTCAAACGCGCGGTCAAAATTCAGCGCCGGCAGCGGCGCCACCTGTTCGCGCAAAAACCGCGCGCGCGCGACATCGCGTTTCTGCGTCTCCAGCGTCCCGCGGGCGGCGAGTTGCACGTGGCCGGGCTGGCTTTCGATAAATAACCGGTCAATCCGGGCGCGCTCCACTTCGGGCAGGAGGCTCAAGTCCGCCGCCAGCCGCAGGAGCGACAGGCAGTTCATCGCCTCGACGGAGGTCAACAAATGCGCGTTGCGCACCGTGCCATAGGCGCGGCCGATTTTATCGAGGAGTTTGGCCGAATCGGTTTCCAAAAGCTTGGCGCGGGCGTTCTGTTCCTGCTCGACAATTGTTTGCAGGACCGACGTCACGCGCTTGATGATGTCCTCCTCGCTTTCGCCGAGAGTCTGCTGGTTCGAGATTTGGAAAATGCTGCCGCTGGCCTCGGAGCCTTCGCCATACCAGCCGCGTACGGCGAGGCCGAGCTGGTTGACCGCGCGGATGACCTGCTCCATTTGGCTCGCCAGGACGAGGCCGGGCAAATGCATCATCACTGAGGCACGCAAGCCGGTGCCGACATTGGTTGGGCACGCGGTCAAGTAGCCCAATTCCGGCGAAAACGCCAAATCGAGTTTCTCCTCCAGCGCATTGTCCAGCGCATCCGCCATCTTCCAAACCCGCTTGAATTGAAAGCCAGGACGCATCACTTGAATGCGCAAATGGTCCTCCTCGTTCACCATCACCGACATGCCCTGGTCGCGGCTGATGACCACCCCCGCCCCCGGAGTCGCGGCAGACAATTCGCGGCTGATCAGATGCCGCTCCACGAGCACCTGTTTCTCCAAATCGTTCAGTGCGGTTAAATCGAGCACATACGACTTTTTCATCGGCGCAGCCTCATTGGCGACCGTCATGCACCGGGTAAATATTTCCCGCCGCTGTGCCTCTTTGGCCCACCCGGGGAACGGAAAGTCCCGCAAATTTCGCGCCAGCCGAATGCGCGTGCTCAGCACAATCGGCCCCGACGGTGACCCTCCGGGCACGACCTCGGCCGGGGTGTCCAATATCGGTAAAATATGCATGGTGGTGATTTGAAGAGGGCTTTTAGCCACAAAAAACGCAAAGGGCGCAAAAAATGGAACGTAGGCAGAAGACCAGCGCCAACCTGCGCGGCTTCAGGTAGTTAGCGAATAGGTGTTTTTTGCGTTTTTTGTGGCCAAAGTTCAGCCGGGAGTTTTTTAGTTTATGAAAGATTTGTATTATGCGCTGGCAGTTGGAGCATCGAGTTTGGCGCGCAAGGCACCGAGCTGGTCGCGGCACCGCGCGGCGGCCTCGAAGTCCTCTTTCTTAACGGCTTCCTGCAGGTCCCGTTCCACGCTTTCCACTTCCCGGCTCAATTCCAGCCGGCGCCATTGCCGCACGGGCACCTTGCCTTTATGCCGACCGCCCTTATGCAACCCGGACATGAGCGGCTCCAATATCGGCTTCATCGCGCCGTAGCACGCCGCGCAGCCCAGGCGCCCGGTCTTCTTAAAATTCATCGCCGTGCACCCGCATTGCTCGCAAACCAGGCTCGCGCCGTCGCTCTCCACGGTTTCCTCGACCGGCCCCGCAAAACTTTTCGCCAATAGATCCGCCAGTGAAAATCCCTCCGGGTCCGTCACTCCCTTCGTTTGGGCGCACTCCTCACACAGGTCCACCTTTTGGATCTGGTTCTTGATGATTTGCGTTAGATGGACCGTCGCGGGCTTGCCGCAAAGATCGCAGTGGAGGGATTCGCCCATGGGGGATTAATATCACTTATCGGCAATAGTGTGAAGGGCATAATGCGTGCCAGAATCGGGATGCTGAGTTCACGGTTTACGGTTTGCGGTTTACGGTTATCCACGCCAAGGCGGGCGAGTTTGCGGTTTGCAGTTTGGAGCAGATCCCGCAAAAACTGCGGTGCTGGGCGGGCAGTTACTCGCCGACACCGCCAACCGATTTTCCAGCTGGGGTTGAGCCTATGCTTATGACGTTAGTTATAAAAACGTTTTGCCGAATGCCCTTCCCGTCCCCTAGCCTGCTGAGCATGGCTGCTACATCCACTGTCTGGACCCCCCGCGACGTCATTTGCTGGGGCATTATCGGCTGCGGTGATGTCACCGAAGTCAAAAGCGGGCCGGGTTTTCAAAAATCCGCCGGCTCCAAACTCGTCGCCGTCATGCGCCGCAATGCCGCGCTTGCCGAAGATTACGCGAAACGCCACAGCGTCCCCAAATGGTATGCCGATGCCGACGCCCTCATCCGCGACCCGGAGGTGGATGCCATTTATATTGCCACGCCCCCCGGTTCGCATCTCGAACTGGCCCTGCGCGTCGCCGCCGCGGGCAAGCCGTGCCATGTCGAAAAACCCATGGCGCGCAACGCCGCCGCCTGTGATTTCATGGTCGCCGCCTTCGCCCGCGCGCGCCTCCCGCTTTTCGTCGCCTATTACCGCCGCGCCCAACCGCGTTTTCTCAAAGCGAAAGAGTTAATCGAAACCGCCCTCGGCCGCGTTACCAACGTGCGCTACCAATTCACCGACCCGCGCCACACCGCGCCCACCGGAACTTTGCCCTGGCGCCTCGACGCCGAAAACGCCGGCGGCGGATTCTTCCTCGACCTCGGTTCCCACACCCTTGACCTCCTCGATTTCTTTTTCGGCCCCCTCGCGGGGGTCTCCGGCCACGCCGCCAACCTTGCCTCGGCCTACGAGGTCGAAGACACCCTCGCGATGAGCTTCCACACCCCTGCCGGCACCCCCGGCTCGGCCTCATGGAATTTCGCCGGCCAAACCCCCGACGGCAAACCAGAAGACTTTTTTCAAATCACCGGCACCAGCGGTCGCCTGACCTTCTCCACCTTCGGCAACGAACCCCTCCGCCTCGAAACCGCCGGCGGCGCCGTGCAAGAATTCCCCTTCACCCCACCCCAGCACGTCGCCCAGCCCTTGATTCAAACCGTCGTGGACGAACTTCGCGGCAATGGCAAGTGCCCCAGCCCCGGCACCTCCGCCGCCCGCACCTCCTGGGTCATGGATCAGGCCCTTTCGTCCTACTACGGCGGCCGCGAAGACGCCTTCTGGAAGCGCAAAGACAATTGGCCGGGGCGGAGAACAAGTTAACTCGTCACAGTTCTGCTCTCGGCTTGGTTTGCGCCTCGCGTAGCGAGGCACCGAACATAGCCGTGGATTTCAGTCCACGGGACCCCGCGCACCAAATTCACCCGCGTCGCGTAGCGACACTTGAACTTCGATCCACCTTTATCCTTCGTCGCCTTTCGCCAGGAACTCATCCAGAGAACTCCTTATGTGAAAATTCCCGCAGTGATCTTGATCTTCTTTCTGGAGGTATCCCTTTCCCACCAATTGAAAAATCACTTGGCCCAGCGCCCCCGATGACACAATTCCCATTTTTCTTAATTTCTTTCGGGCTGACGCGCCGTACATTTGCCGGGCGGTTTCAGCAGTCACCGCGAGGATTTCGCCTGCTTTGATCTCGGCATAACGCTTTTTTCTCGGGCTATTCAAAACTGCCTGGTGGCATTCGTTGAGGAACGTCATCGCCTCAAGTTCCGCTGACGTCATGGTCGGAAACTCGCGGGTCATCCGCTTCCGCTCATGACGCCACCGGCACTGCCTCATCAAGGCCAGGACCATCCACAGGACCAAACGCCTTTCCGGCGCGATGCCGTGCACGGCCAGTTCGCTGGTGGCCCCGGCTTTTAAACTTTCCTGCAAGGCGGCATATCTCGTTTTGAATTTTTCAATGTCCGCATCCTCTCCAGCAAGACGAAGGCTGAAAATGCCAGGTGTTTCTCGCTCGATCCGGTCGAGTAGTGAATTTTGGAAATCAACCGAGAAAAACGGCGGAAGATCCACCGGAAAATCCGCCGCCTTTCCGGTGCGCTGTAAGCTTTGGCGCCTGTTCTCGTTTTCTTGTTCTGCCGGGTCGTAGGGATGCAACGCTTCGGCGCATTCGGGGCACAAATCCTGCACTGGCCCAACCGAGCTCCCAAGGTCCTTGCAGACTCCACCGACTAACGAGATGCTGCTCGACGCATGGCAAATGTGCACCGTCGCCTCGTTCTTCTGGCATTTCTCGCACAACATGGTGCATTTTGAAATCGCACCTGTGCCTTTGGCAATCCAACAATTGAACCGTTGCCACACTCCCGTTCACCCCTCCGTCAAATCCCGCATCAGCCGCACCACTTTCGGCCCATTCGGCGTCAGACTCAGCATCGGGTTCCCCAACACCGCGCGTTTCTTGAGCATCGCCAATCCAACCCCTCCCTCCTCAGTTATCACCCGGCTGCGCAACTCACCCACCGTATCCGCACCAATATACAATGGCACCGGTGACTCATCCGCCGGGCGCGTGGTCTTCACGTCCCACCCCACATGCCAAAGCCCGCGATTCACATGCCCCTGCGTGTGCAAACGCGACATAACTTCCTGGCCGAGAAAACAGCCCTTGTCGAACGACACGCCGTCACGCGCCAGCCCCGCCTCCTGCGGCAAATCTCCCGGCCCCGCATCCTGCGGCACCGATGGGATCCCCGCCAGGATTCGCGCCGTATGGAGATGGTCGGTGCCGGCCGCTTCCGCGCCGCTCTCCGTCAATTCGTGAATTAATTTCGCCAGTTCTGCCGGTGCCGCCAGATAATCCCAGGCCAATTGCCCCTGGGGCCGCCTTCCCATCCAGAAATCACAGGTCGCCGGGTCGGCCAGACTCTCCATGTGGGCTTGAAAATCCGCAAACGTGGCCTTGGGCGCATCCGGCACTTTGGCCTGCTCCGTCAATGATGTTCCCCGGCGAAACTTGGGAAATACCGCTTGCACGATCTCGGGCCAGGTGTGCAGCAATCCAAACGCCGCCGTTTCATCGCGCAGTTCCACCTCGTCCGCAATCAAATGCGCTTCCAGATGCCCCTTCAATATCGCCGCCGGGCAATCGTAACTCATCAGCAAAAAGTCCTCCTTCGCCTTCTGGATTACAAAGCTGTCCGCCTGAATCTTTCCCTTGTGGTCGAGCCACAACCCGTAGGTCACAGGTTGTTCAACCCCCGGAACCTCCAAGTCATTCGAGAACTGGCTCTGCAAAAACGCAAATGCATCGGGCCCCGTCGCGCGCAACACGGCCGCCGGACGCGTAAGGTAATAATAGACATTCAGTTCCGACATAAGGAAGAAACTCTATAGCTTCTGGACTTGCCGCCGTCAGCAAAATTTGGTCTATTTATCAGCTTTACCCCAAGCTGGCGGCAGAATGCAGAATGCAGAATGCAGAATGCAGAATGCAGAATGCAGAATGCAGAATGCGGAGTGATGGGTTTGATCCCCGCTCCCTGCTCCATTCTTCACCCAAAGCACTAAGTCACTAAGCACCAAAACACTTACATCATTCCTGTGCTCCCCGTCACCGACATCAATATCTCCTCCAATCGTGCGCTGCCCACGCCGCGCGAATTGCTTGCCCTCGTCCCCCGCACCGACGCCCAGGCGGAATTCGTCGCCCAAAGCCGCGACGCCATTCA
Organism: uncultured Opitutales bacterium; assembly: GCA_964561455.1. GTDB lineage: Bacteria > Verrucomicrobiota > Verrucomicrobiia > Opitutales > JABDGR01 > JABDGR01. The sequence continues at coordinate 5,337 of CAZLPS010000032.1, read as the reverse complement.
CCGCATCATTTTCGGGGATGACCATCGCTTTCTCGTTGTCGTCGGCCCGTGCTCCATCCACGACACGGCCGCTGGCCGCGACTACGCCGCGCGCCTTGCCGCCCTCAGCCGCGAAGTCTCCGACCGCCTCCTCCTCGTGATGCGCGTCTACTTCGAGAAACCCCGCACCACTGTTGGCTGGAAGGGCCTCATCATGGACCCCCACCTCGACGGCACCTGCGACATCCCCGCCGGTCTCAAAATCGCCCGCGAATTCCTCCGCACCGTCATTGACTTCGGCCTGCCCACCGCCACCGAGCTCCTTGACCCCATCACGCCGCAATACATCGCCGACCTCGTCTGCTGGTCCGCCATCGGCGCGCGCACAACGGAATCGCAGACCCACCGCCAGATGGCCTCGGGCCTCTCGATGCCCATGGGCTTCAAGAACGGCACCGACGGTTCCGTTCAGACCGCCATCAACGCCATCAAGGCCGCATGGGCGCCCCAAACTTTCCTCGGCATCAATGAGGCCGGCCAAGCCTCCGCTGTCTCCACCCGCGGCAATCCGAATTGCCACCTCGTCCTGCGCGGCGGCAACGCCGGCCCGAATTACGATGCCGTGCATGTCGCCGCCGCCGAAAAACTCCTCCGCGACGCTGGCCTCTTTACCCGCATCATGGTGGACTGCTCCCACGACAACAGCGGCAAAATCCCCGAGCGCCAAGCCGCCGTTTTCGAAGATGTTCTCGGCCAGCGCGTCGCCGGTCGCGAAAGCCTCATCGGCGCGATGATCGAAAGCAATCTCCACGCCGGCAAGCAGCCCGAGCCCAAGCCCGGGGCCAAACTCCGCCCCGGCGTCTCCATCACTGACGGCTGCATTGACTGGGCGTCAACCGAACGACTCGTCCGCCAAGCCTACGCCGCGTTGAAACCCACGGTTCCAGTCCCGGCTTGAACTTTCGAAAGCAAAACACTAAGCACTAAGAACTAGAACACCAAAGCACTTACCTCATGAAACTCCCCATTCGAGTCGCCGTCACCGGCGCCGCCGGCCAAATCGGCTACGCCCTCCTGTTTCGCATCGCCTCCGGCGCCGTTTTCGGCCCCGACCAGCCCGTCGCACTGAATCTCATCGAGATCGCACCGGCGCTTGACGCCCTCAAGGGCGTGGTCATGGAACTCGACGACTGCGCATTCCCGCTCCTCACGGAAGTCGTCGCCACCGCTGACCTCAATGAAGGCTTCAAGAACGTCAACTGGGCGCTCCTCGTCGGCAGCGTACCGCGCAAAGCCGGGATGGAGCGCAAGGAGCTCCTCGGGATCAACGGAAAAATTTTCACCGGCCAAGGCCAAGCCATTGCCAAAAACGCCGCCCCGGACGTCCGCGTCCTCGTCGTTGGCAATCCCTGCAACACCAATTGCTACATCGCCATGCGCAATGCGGCCGGCGTACCCGCCGACCGCTGGTTTGCCATGACGCGCCTCGACGAAAACCGCGCCAAGAGCCAGCTCGCGCAAAAGGCGGGCGTCCATGTCAGCCGCGTCACCAACCTGTGCATTTGGGGGAACCATTCCTCGACGCAGTACCCCGACTTCTTCAACGCGAAAATCAATGGTCGCCCGTGCACTGATGTCATCGGCCACGAGGAATGGCTCAAGGGCACCTTCATCCCGACCGTGCAACAGCGCGGCGCCGCCATCCTCAAGGCCCGCGGGCTCTCCTCCGCGGCCTCCGCGGCCAATGCCGCGATTGACACTGTCCGGTCCCTTGTCACGCCGACTCCCGCCGGTGACTGGACCAGCGTCGCGGTGTGCTCCGATGGTTCCTATGGCATTCCCAAAGGCATCATCGCCTCGATGCCCATCACCACCGACGGCAAGAAATGGTCCGTCGTGCAAGGCGTGCCGGTCAACGAATTCTCCCGCGGAAAAATTGACGCTAGCGTCAAGGAACTCCAGGAAGAGATTTCGCTGGTCAGTGAGTTGTTGCCGAAATAAGTGTTTTAGTGCTTAGTGTTTTGGTGCTTAGTGCCCAAACTCAGCCACGGCTACGCAAGGCCGAAGGTTGGGTTGACAGCCCCCGCCAAACCTTACCGCAGAATGCCCATGGCGTGAAGAACCAAGCACGAGAACACTAAGCACTAAAGCACTTGCAGCAGTTCCATGAAGCTCTCCACCCCAAGGCTGGTCTTGCGCGAACTGCGCAAGAGTGACGCCGCCAATATCGCTAAAAATGTCAGCGATCGGGAGGTGGCGAAGAATCTGTTGGTGGTACCCCATCCTTACAGTTTGAATGACGCTTATGAGTTCTTGGCCCGGTGCGCGAATTATCAGCAAACGCGCCCACGGGTGATTTACAATTTCGCCCTGGAACTGAAGTCCGAACGTCAATTAGTCGGCCTAATCGGGCTCAAGGACGTAAATCGTTTCAATGGCACCGGCTCCCTGGGCTATTGGCTCGCCCGTCTGCACCACCGGCAGGGGCTGATGTCCGAGGCCGTGGCCGCAATGATCGAGTTCGCCTTCGCCGAACTGAAGCTGCGCCGAATTGAGGTCTGTGCCTTCGCCGAAAACCGGGCCTCCAACGGGCTGATCAAAAAACTCGGATTCACCTACGAGGGCAAAGGCCGCCAATCGCTCCGCGACCGCGCTACCGGCGCCATCCACGACGAAAACCGTTATGGGCTACTCAAGGGAGCCTGGCGGAAGCTTCGTCCGCGATGCTGAACATTTGGACCGTGGCATTCCCGAGCGCATCCCGGAACCTCCAACTTGCCTTACCGCCAGCCTTGCGGTCGCCGGGAAAAGGCCGGGAAGGCACAAGCCCCCGCCCAAATCAGCCAAGCAACGGCAGAAATCTCCAAGCCGAGTTTGACTGACGGCGGTGCGAATTCAATGGCGATGCGATGATGACCGGCCGCGAGAGGGATGGCGCGAAGAATGTAGTCCGCAGGCAGAATCTCATATTGGGACTGGGAACTGCCAAAAAGGGCGCGGGCATGCCAGTCACGACTGTACAAATCCGTGATCAGCAGCAGGACCGGTACTGGTGTGTCGGCCTCAACGATGAGCAAATCGCCGTTTACCACAGTCAAATTGACCGCGCCGGTCGGCGCATTGGGCTGCGGCCGCGGCATGGGTTCGGTCTCCAGCAGTACGGATTGGCGTGGGTTGAAATCCGGCTTCGTCAATGCAGGCAGAATGGCATCGCGCCCGGGCAGGACTTGGTAATTGGCGACGAGCAACGCGTGCGGGAGCGGATCGGGATTGTAGCCAATCTGAAAATCTCCGGGCTCGTCTGGTGAGGGCACAAAAGCGAATTGGAAACGCAACAGGGTGAAGATTCGCGGCAAAATGCGATACCCGATAATTTGATTGGCCTTGTCCGGGTCATCGCCCTGCAGAAAGTTCATGAATTCGGAGTAGCGCCGCAACACGCCCGGGTTGTCGCCCCACATGTCGGGGGCGCCCAACAAATAGGCGCCATTAATCCCCGCAGGATTAATCACGCGGTAATCACCGGGATGCGCGGCAATAAACGATTGCAATTTGGGGGATATCAGCTCGGCGGAATGAGTCGTGACCAGATTCGCGTGCACGAAAAAAAACAACTCGAGAGGAAGCAGGGTCGGGAGGACCCACCGCCACCACGGCCAGCGTCGGGCCAGCAGCAGAATCACGCCTGCGGCCAAGAGCAGGGCACCTCCCGCCGCCAGCGATTGCCCGGCCTGCACCCCCGCCGCGTGGATAAAACCAGGGTCGGCAAATTGAGCGGGCGACAAATACTCTCCCCGGGCATGGACAATTAAATCAAAAAAACGCCTGATGCGGGTTGGCTCCATCCAGAAATATACCCCTCCCCCCACGGTGGCAACCCCGGACAGCAACGCGCCCATGACCCAAGTTATTTTGCATGGGCGACGTTGGATCAAGGCATCGGCTCCCGCCGCCAGTGCCATCATGCCAAACAGCATCGCCGGAAAGGCGAACTTGGAGAGACTGCGAAATTTGTCAAAGCCCGGGACGAAATCGTAAAGCAAGCGGAGCAAGGGCGTGTTATCGCCCAGCGCAAGGAGAAACAAGATCGCAACCAAGGCGAGGTCGGCCCGTGCATAGCGCCGATGGACGCGATCGCCGAGCGCGAACACCGCCAGAACAATCCCCGTTACGCCCACGAAGGGGCATACTTCCCAAAGGTACCAGCGACCCCAGTAAGCGCCCGAGCCCAGATTGTTGAAGAATCCCGGTGCGAGAAACGTTAGAAAATTCTCCAGCGGGAAAGACGATATCCGGACGAAATCGAAATCCAGCCGGCCCGAGCGCACGCTTTCCGAGGTTGCCGCCAAACCGGGTAAAAGTTGGGCTGCGGCCAGGACCGCGCCAGCCAGATACACGATTGCGACCATGGGCAAAGCCCGCCGACGCACGGCTGGATAAAGCACGGTGCGCATGACGGCGTGCAATCCAGCGGCAATCGCCACGTAGAAGACATATTGCGGGTGGCCACCGAGAATTTGCAGTCCAACTATCGCCGACGTTATTAGCAATGGACGACGGGCTGGCCCGCGCCAGGCTGCTTCCAAACCCCATAAAATCCAGGGTGCCCAAGCCGCGCCGATCAAATAAGTTAGCTGACCGGCGGGCAGGCGCAAAATTACCGGCCCACTCATTGCCGCCACCAAGCCTGCCAGAATTGACGCGAAAGGGTGAAACCCGCGTCCCGCCGCCCAATATCTCACGCCCCAGCCCAAGATCAAGACATGCAGCAATTGGGAGAGATTGATGGCGCGAACCAGCGGCAGAAATAAGAAAATGACATTGGGAGGGTAAAGTTCTGCGGATTGAAAATCGCCCAAAAACGGCTCGCCCGCGTAAGTATAAGGGTTCCAGAGAGGAAAGTGACCCCCGCGGATGCTATCCGCAGCAAATGCCCGCCACGCCACAAACTCCCGCAAGTCCCAGTTGGGTGCGCACAGATACAAGTCTTTGGGCAAGACAAACGTCAACGCGACCACGGCGACCACGCTAAGGAGGGCGAAGTGCCAAATTCGCCAGCGGGGCTGTGGTTGGGCGGCCATGAACGGGTCAACGTACGGAGTAAATACAAATTAAATTTCGGGGCGAAGGAAAATTTGACCGAAACGCCGTTTTATCGGCCGGAGCAGGAAAAACCGGGGACGAATTGAGCGGTGCCTCCAGTATGCCAGGTATCGGCACTCGTTGCTGATTTTGCATTTCTCATTTTACATTTTGCATTGCCCTCCTGCCCAAAATCGCTAGTTTGAACCGTTTTACGGCATCTTTCCCGTCCCCTTCGTCTAGCCCGGCCTAGGACACCAGGTTTTCATCCTGGCG
>CAZLPS010000031.1:0-41823 GCA_964561455.1 uncultured Opitutales bacterium | reverse complement strand
TCTTCCCGAGATCTCTAAAAGTGACGATGGACCCCCTTAACTTAGCGCCATTCATATATGGCCCTTTTTCCGGCTCGCCTTCCGGGAATTTCTCCCCAAAGAAGGCAACGAAGGTATCGGTGTCTCCATATTGATTTTTCCAAATCCAAACTACAACGCCAACTTCATCAGTAGTAAGCAGTTTTACTTTTTGGCCCAAGCGCAAGGTGCTCATTGTTTTGGAAATAAGGATTAGTTGCTTTGTGTCCAGCTGCTGGCCGAAATTGAGGATTATTTTGGCAACTGCCAGTTTTCGTCAAACAAGCCGCCGGTGACCAGATCGGGAACTGCGGCGCCGGGTTTTACTTTGACGATGGCGTAGTCGCCCCAGAGGGGGGTGCCGTAGTCGCCGTTGTAGCCGCGATCTTCGAAGGTCAGGCCGGTGTTGAGGACGACATATTTTGTCGGGTTGAGCGGATTCGGGTAGATCAGGGTGGGGTAATTCTCATTGGCCGGATAAGTTTTGCCCCCGAAAGTCACGTTTTCTTTGGTCCACGAGAAAGGGAGTTTGCCGTTCAACTTGGCGATCCACAAGTTGCTGCCAGGATCGCCAAACAGTACGACGTGATATTTGGCGAAGTCGGCTTCGGTCACATCTTTGTCATCTTTCACAAAGGGGTGGCCGCGAAAGAATTTGCCCCAGAGGTTGTCAAAGCGCGCCAGGGTGCGCAGGGCCTGCTGGTTCACGGCCTCGTTCCACGGCGTGCCGGTTGGGCGCACCAAAAGGAATGGGTCGAGAAAGGCGTCATCAATGGGGCCCTGGAGGGCGTGGGTTTTGTGGAGACCGGCCGCCGGGCCGTTCGGGACCACGGACCAACCTGGCCCATTTCGCTCAAGGGTAATCTCGGGGCCCGGGGAGACTTTCAGGGATTGGCCGTCAATGTTGATTTCGCGAGCGCTGGTGGTCTCCCGCAGCACCAGGCGGGTGAGATTTTTGGTTTTGATGTTGTAGGCGGCGCCGTTGTTGGCCCGTTGGGCATCCACCTCGGCTCGGTCGTAGTGTTTTTCCAGTCCGTCCAGGGAGATCCAATAGTCGCGGTTGTAACGCGTGGTGAAGGTTAGGAAACGGAGGTGGTCGGGCGACGTTTGACCTTTGTCGCCATATTCCTGGAGGAAGGCATCGAGGCGCTGGCGGACGAGCGGGCTGGTGCCGTGGCCGGTCTTTTGCGAAATCAGGAAAAGTCCGGGTGTGCCGGTGACGTGCAGGAAGTCGGGCTCGCCCTCGCTCATAAATCCCTCGCGCTCCAGTTGGGCGCGCGTGCGGAGGGAGGACTCCAATTGGCCGCGGTTGGAGGCGCCGGGCGGAGGACCGGGGAGGCTGGGGATTTGGGTGTCGGAATCGCCGTCGTGGGCGGCGAGGGGCAAGTTGAAAATGTTCAAGGCCCAATCTGGCATGTTCTCCCAAATCCTCATGGTGGCATATTGAAAGGGCAGAAAGCCGGGGGTTTCGGGATTGCGCGACCAGGTGCCGGCGCCGATTTCCGCGGCGGCAAAGCGGTCGGGATAGTGCAGGGCAATATGCCAGGCGCCTTCCCCGCCCTGGGAGAATCCGCGCAGGATGATGCGCTTGGGGTCGATGTTGAAGCGCTTTTGCGCGGCGGCGATGGCTTCAAAAACATCGCTTTCGCCGGCCCAATGCCAACCGGCACCGTTGACGCGGCCGAAGCAATCGAGCGAGATTTGTCCCTGGTCGGCGACGGGTGGGTTGCCAGCACCCCGACGGTTGAGGAAGCCGTAAATGAATTCAGACTCCGTGGTGTTGTTTTGGCGTCCGTGCAACCAGACATAGAGCCGGGCCGGCTTGCTGGGATCGTAGTTGTCGGGGAGGGTGATGCCGTAGGGGAGCACCGCGCCATCAATTTCAGACTGGTACGCCAGAATTTGTTTTTTGCCCTGGTTCCATTGGGGGGAGTTGGCCAGGAGCTGTTGGCCGCGTTCGATGCCTTGATCGAGGGTGGTGAAAGCGTGGTCAATCGCGGCTTGGGTGCCAAACATTTCCGGATATTCGAGGAGCATTTGGCCGGCGTGGGCATAGGCTTCGACGTCGGTGATCAGCTCCAGTTTGGCGCCCTTGGATTTAAGCTCCTTGACCAAGGCGGTAATCTGGGAGGTTTGCGCTTTGATTTTCGCAAGGTCATCCGGCTTGGCTTGTACGGGAGCCGGCGTGGCGGGACCCCGGCCTTGGCGGGCGCCGCCCGATGCGGAGGCTTGCGCGGGGGCGGAGGTGGCTGCGGGGGTTTGGGCTGTCGCCGAATGAATGGAGAATGCCAGGGCGAGGCAGGAGAGGGACAGGAGACTTTTCATGGGGATATTTCCAGTGGCGTGGAAAAGCACGGCCATTGGAACAGGGTTGTCACTACGAGGCTGCGCGGGGTGGGATTGGGGTCAAGCCGTTTTCCCTCCTGCCGCCCGCTTGGTTTTGGCGCCGATGCGCCGCACCACTTCCTGAAGCCAACCATCGGGAGGGCTTCGTCAAAAGTGTTGCGACCGTGGTCAACTTGCGTATAATTTCCCGCAGATACCAGTGGCCGGGCCACGCCTGAACACTCCTCTGATGATTTCCCTCGAAGACATCTGCGAAGGCGAATGGGTGGACTGGTACAAGCTCACCCCGCTAGAACGCTGGCACGAAAGCGATAAACTTCGCACCTATTACCTTTCCCTGGGAGGCTCCCTTGATCCCGAACCCGATTCGCAAAGTCCTTTTGACGCTGGCAGCCCGCCAAGTCCGCGCCTTGTTGATGGGCGGCCAAGCCTGCGTGTTTTACGGCGCGGTGGAGTTTAGCCGTGACGCAGATATTTTAATTCTGGCCGACCCACCCAATTTGGACCGTCTGGCCCTGGCGTTGGCCGACCTTGTGGCGGAATCCATAGCCGTGCCGCCATTTTCGCCCGAATATTTGGCCCGCGGTCATGGCGTGCACTTCCGTTGCGCCCACCCGGAGGCTTTCCGCATGAGAATTGACGTAATGGCCAAATTGCGCGGCGTGGATCCGTTTGCGGTGGTGTGGGATCGCCGCACCACCATCACCGACCAGGATGGAACGGTCTTTGAATTGTTGTCGCTGCCCGACTTGGTGCTTTCCAAAAAAACCCAGCGGGACAAGGACTGGCCGGTAATCCGCCGCCTGTTGGAAGCAGATTTTCAGGCCCGGCCGGATGCGGACGAACGCGCCATTCGATTCTGGCTGCGTGAAATGCGCACGCCGGAACTGCTGATCGAACTGGCCACCCGGCACCCGGCGCTGACGCTCGATCTTTTCCCAACCCGGTGCCTGCTGGAGGCAGCGCGGCAGCGCGATCAGGCCGGAGTGGAGGCGGGCTTGATGGCCGAGGAACAAAAAGAACGGGAACGTGATCGCAAATATTGGCGGCCACTCAAAGCAGAACTGGTGGAATTGCGCGCCCAACTGGCCCGGCGAAATTTGCCGAATTAAGCGACTCCGGGAATTTTATTGAGGGGCCGCAGGCGATTGAATTCGATTATGGCTGCGACTACGGCCGCCCGCTCGGACTTGGCGCCCGTGTGCCTGACGACCTTCCGGAGCAATCTAATGGGAATATCAATCGCCGTTTTCATGGTTCTACATTGGACGATTTGGAAATTTCGGCAAGCTGGCTTAGACAATCGGAGTGAGCCGATTTAAGTCGAACCAGGTTTGGCTTTGTTTTCGCCAGGCTTTTTTAATACGATTTTGGCGATGAAAACTGCCATCATCCGTGCGCCCAAGGCCCCGGCTCTTAACCATGGCCCGGGATTTCTTTTTGCCTGAAATGAGGACGGGCCCGAGTTGGAGGCAGAATTGTTAAAGGGTATCAAGGGCCCGTTTACTCCTTATTCGCGCAATGAATTGAAGTCCTTGGGCGAACGCATCATCCGCGAAAAGCGGCGACCATGAAGGAACTGCGCTCGATGCCATTAGTCAGCCCCTTTGGGAAGATTTTGGTTTTTTACCGGCGGCAGGGCGACGTTTTAGAAATTGTGCGCCTGATGCACGGCGCGCGTGACTTGCCCAGGCGGTTGAAGGAACCACCCGGGGAATAAAGGAAAGTTTTTGGCGGCTTATTTTCCCTCCAATGCCGCGCGCATCGTCGCCGCCTTGGCCGGATTAGTCATGGTGGCCAACTCGACGACATTCCCCAAACTCTCGAAGGCCAGCGCGCGGGCGTTGGAACCCTCGGGCGGCAGGGATTGCGCCAGGGTCAGTGCGGCGGCAAAATCCTTGGTGCCATAAAGCACGAAAATGACTTTCACTGCCGCATTCTGCGCGTCACCCGCTGGCAGCCCTTGCGCCCATGCCACCGCTCCCTGCGGGTCATCAACCTCCCATCTCTTGGCGATGCGGATGGCGATGTAACCGAAATTCAGATCACCGGTGACGTCCTGCGCATAGGCCGCCGCGATGGGGTTGTCCTGAATCAGGGATTTAAGCTCGGTTTGGCTTAGTTTGGCGGCTGAACTTTCCGGCGAAAATCGATAGAGGTCGGCGGCGGGCTTCGGTGAGGGCGGCGTTGGGCTTGGGAGGGCTGCGGCGGCGCCCGGCAGGGGGGAAACGTTGGATTTGACGGCGGGGCTGGGACTTGTTTTCTCGCGCGTCAGCAAAAAAATGGAAAAGATCGTTCCGGCCAAAACGAGAACGACTAAAGGGGGAATTTTTGTCTTTTGCGTCATCGGTGAAAATTTCCCTGTGCTCGGGATCTTGATGTCCAATTCATGCCGATTTCACATTCACCCAATGTCCGGATCGGGCAGATTTCAAAACGGCATCAGTAACGTAATCCGTGGCGAGGCCGTCGCGAAAGGTGGGGGCGGCGGGTTTGCCACTTGCCAGACCGGCGAGGAAATCGGCAACTTGATGCACAAAACTGTGTTCGTAGCCGATTTGGAGGCCGGGGACCCACCAGTTCTTCATGTAGGGCTGGTCGCCGTCGCTGACGTGAATGGAGCGCCAGCCGCGGATGTTGGAGGCGTCGCGATGGTCGAAATACTGGAGCCGGTGGAGGTCGTGAAGGTCCCAGAAGATGGATGCATGCTCGCCGTTGATTTCGAAGGTGTAGAGGGCTTTGTGACCGCGGGCGTAGCGCGTGGCTTCGAAGGTGGCCATCGAACCGTTGCGGAAGCGCGCGAGGAAGGCGGAGGCGTCGTCAATGCCAACTTTTTGTTGTTTGCCGGTCAGGGCATGCTTGCGCTCCTTGACGAAAGTTTCGGTCATGGCGGTGACTTCCTTGATACCGCCGTTGAGCCAGAGCGCGGTGTCTATGCAGTGCGCGAGGAGGTCGCCGGTGACGCCGCTGCCGGCGATGGAGGCGTCGAGGCGCCAAGTGCCGGGGCCGCCTTGCGGGACGTCGGCGGAGATGGTCCAATCTTGGAGGAATTTGGCGCGATAGTGGAAAATTTTGCCGAGGCGACCTTCGTCAATGAGTTGCTTGGCGAGGGTGACGGCGGGGATGCGCCGGTAGTTATACCAGACCATGTTGGGAACCTTCGCCTTTTCAACGGCCTTGACCATCTTGGCGGCTTCGGCGGGATTCATGGCGAGGGGCTTTTCGCAGAGGATCATTTTGCCCGCCTTGGCCGCCGCAAGGGCGATTTCGGCGTGGACGTTATTGGGCGCCGCGATGTCAATCAGGTCAACGTCATCGCGGGTGACGAGCGCGCGCCAGTCGGTCTCGATGGATTCGTAGCCCCAAGTATCGGCGAAGGCTTTCGTTTTTGCGGCATCGCGGCCGCAGGCGGCTTTGAGGACGAGGGTGCGGTCGAGGGGGAAGAAGTTGCCGACCTTGCGGAAAGCGTTGGAGTGGGCGCGGCCCATGAAGCCGTAGCCGATGAGGCCGATGTTGAGGGGGCGCATTTTTTGGGGGAGGTAAGGGATGGAAGGTGGAATTTTGGCAGTGGGATGGCTCGATTGTTATATTGTTATATTGTTATATTGTTGAATTGCTGGATTGCTTGGTGACGACCGTGGTTGTTTTTTAACAATACAACAATAGAGCAATACAACAATCGCTTCGGATCAGCCGGCCCACCCGTGGAGGTTGCGGACTTCAATCATCGCCGCCAGCACGTCATTCCAGGTTTGCTGCTTGAGCATGGTTTCGTTCGGGAACATGCAGCCATCCCAGCAGATGTGTTTCATCTTTTTGGTGACTTTGTCCTGTTCGTCGCGGAGCCAATAGGCGGAGTCACGCGGGATGTTGAGTTTGCCGCGCGGGTCAGTGGCAACACAGTGGCGGCCGGTTTTGGCATGGTCGCCGGAGCCGAAGGCGGTGCCATCATTTTGCGCGACGTGAAAATCAATGGTCCAGGGTCGGAGGGCGGCGGTAAGCTTCTTCATTGCGGCGTGGTAGGCGCCGGGCTCCCAGTGGTAATTCTTGGGAACAAGGCGGTGTTCGGGGGCGTTTTCGCCTAGCGTGTAGAGGTGGGTATGCGACATGTCCGCCTGGAAGCCGACAATTTTCGGCAGGTCCACTGTTTCGAGAAGCTGCACCATGTATTTCCAACTGTGCATGCCGCCCCAGCAGATTTCGCCCTCGGCGGCGAGGCGCTCGCCGTGGTCTTTGGCGATTTTTCCCGCTTCGCGGAAAGTGGCGGCAATGAGCCTGGTGTTGCCTTTGGGGTCCTTGAGCCAGTCGGCGACACTTGCGGCGGAGTCAATGCGGACGACGCCGGAGGGACGCGCGCCGAGGTCGCGGAGTTTTTGGGCGATGCGGCAGGCTTTGCGAACGTGGGTGACCCAATTCGCGCGTTTGGTGGCGTCGCCCATGGCGGAGGCATCGAACCACACGGGTGCGACCACCGAGCCGATGGCGAGGCCGCGGCCGGTGATTTTGGCGGCGAGGGCCTTGATGCCGTCGTCGGCGATATTAATGTCCACGTGCGGATTGTAGAGGAAGAGATCCACGCCGTCGAATTTCACGCCGCCGACTTCCGCTTTGGCGGTGAGATCGAGCATCGTATCGAGGGGAATGACCGGTTCGGCGCCGGGGCTGCCCTTGCCAACCAGGCCGGGCCACATCGCGTTGTGGAGTTTGGGGTAGGTGTTTTGGGGCATGGCGGGAGGGGTGCTAGCGGGGAGCAGGGAGCGGGGAGTCAGGCAGTAATCTGAGATTTGAAATTTGAGATTTGAAATTAAGAGTCGGACCGCGTGGGGCGAAAAACGCAGCTAGAATTCATTGTTACGATATGCGCCCAACCCCGGGGCGTTGGGGTGGACATCGGGGCCGAAATAGCGGAGGACGACGAGGGGCTCGGTGGGGCTGGTGTTTTCGAAGGTGACGCCGGCCTTCGCGGCGGCTTCGGTGCAAAAAACTTCGTCTTCGGTGAGTTCGTGAAAGCGGATGAGTTTGGGGCAGTCGAGGGGGAGTTTGTTCATCCGGCCTTTACCCTGGACGGTGATCAAGCCATAAGCGCCGCCGTCCCTGATCGTGCATTTCACACTGGGTGCGACGGTGAGTTCCTTTGCGGTAAAATACTGTTTGCCCTTCACTTTGCCATAGACAATCCAGCGGTCCATGTAGCCCTCGGCGCGGGTGTCAGTGACGGGTACGGGTTCGAGGTAATGGTTGTCCTTGAAATTCGGGTCGAGGTTTTCGTCCCAATCGAGCTGGTTGACGATGAAGTCCAAGTCGAGGTGTTTCGCCTTCGGCATGTCCTTCACCAGCAGGGCCCACGGCACCTCGCGGCCTTCGACGAGCGATTGGTACATGCCAAAGACATCCGAGCCCCACTGCGGCTCGTAGGTGCAGAGCGAGCCAGGGGCGTGGAGCACGCCCGGCGGGATCAGCCAGCCAGATCCCGGATTCAGGCGATAGGCGCGCGAGAGGTCGAGAATGCCATTGTCTCCCCGGTTCCAATTCTCGAGGCAGCGGCGGACTTGGGCTTTGGTGGTGCCGGGCTCGAGCCCCATGAAAGTGTAGGGGAAATTATTGCCGACATTGTTGTGCTGCGGCGGGAAATAATAGGACTCGGGCTTCCCTTCCTGGCCGACCAGCTTCGCCTGCGCGGCGGACTGGTGCAGGTGGTGCGGGATGGGGCCCATGTTGTCGAAGAATTTCGAGTAAACGGGCCACTTCCGGTATTTCTTCCAAATGGCCGGGCCAATCAGTTCGGCGCCGCACTCGGCCACGGCTTGGGCCAGGGTGAAGCGTTTGCCTCCCGCCACAACGTAACTTAGTCCTTCGTCGGGCGTGCGGTTGTCGTTGGCCGCAGGCGTGGTCGAGGCGAACCAGCGCTCGTCAATGCCGCCCCGGTTGAGGCCAAATGCGTAGAGATCGTCCGGATGCAGCTTAAGGCGCTTGCCGGGCTGGAGAAATGAACGCGGCACCCAGCACGGCGCGAGGCGCAACAGGCCGCCGGTGTCGGCGAGGGTGCCCTCAATGAGGGCCTTGACGTTCGTATTTACCGTTTTAAGTTGGCTGACAGTGGGCATGGGGTGGGGATAATAGCGGGGAACAGGGAGCAGGGAGGGCGGAAATTTGAAATTTGAGATTTGAAATTTGAAAAGGAGGGGAAGGATGAGTCAAAGGGTGCAGGCCGAAGGGGGCGGGCCATTAAAGCAAAGCATTTGAGGTTTAAGTTGCAACCGAAGAGTGCATCTAGCGGGGCGGCCAGTGCCAGGTGGGAAGGTCGAATTTGCCGATGTTGGCAATTCGGGTCTCACCCAGCTCTTTTTCCAGACGTAGCGTTTGACATTCCGGGTTTGTCGCCAAAGTCGAAATCAACTGCTGGGCGTGGGAGACCACCAGCACCTGGGTGTTGGCGGAAGCTTGGGCGATTAAGCGCCCGAGTGCGGGCAGCAGGTCGGGATGCAGGCTGGTTTCCGGTTCATTGAGCACGAGCAGAGCCGGCGGGCGGGGCGTCAGCAAGGCAGCGATCCAGAGGAGATAACGCAACGTCCCGTCTGAGAGTTCGGCGGCCAAAAGTGGGCGCAACAGCCCATGCTGCTGCATGGCCACGACCACGCGTCCACCTTGATATTGCATGTTGATGCTGGCTCCTGGAAAAGCATCAGCCACCGCAACGGCCATCGCCCGGCCATCGCCGATTTCCCCGATCGTCATCAGGGCCGCGGCGAGGTCGGCGCCATCATGCCCCAGCACGGGTGTGTATGTGCCAATCTGCGGCAGACGCGCGGGGGCGTCTGCGTCCGTGCGAAAATGGTCGTAGAACCGCCAAGAGCGAATTTGCTCGCGCAGGAGCAGCAATTCCGGGGCGCTTCGCGGGTCGGCCAACTGCGACATCATGCTGTCAAACGGGGAGAGCGCCGTGGTGACCATGCGCCATTCACTGTCATCGCCCTTAATGCGCACGGTGACGTTCCGCCGATCCACCAGCAGGGCGGCGGGGCGGAAGGAGGGCCCATGCCAAAGACATTCGCGCTTGATCTGGGGGTCACCGGCGAAGGCGGAAGCAGACGGGGTCGGCAATCCCATTTCGATCGAGTAACTAAAATCATCACCGGCAAACCCCAGTTTTAGGCTGACGGGATCATTGCGCAAGGTGCCCTGCACCGGCTGTTCACCCCGGCGCATGGCGCGTGAGAAGTTCTCGGGCCCCGCCCACAAGGTGGAGTCCAGCCCGCCCTCGCGCGCCAATGCGGGTACGACTCCACTGTCCCGCGCGCAATCGGCCAGCAGGCGCAGGGCGCGGTAGACACTCGACTTGCCGGTGCCGTTGGCGCCCGTGACGAGGTTGAGCCGGCGCAGCGGCATCAGCAAGCTGCGCAGGGAACGATAATTGGCCACTGCGAGCGTTGCGAGCATGGGGTGGTTGATTCGAACGGCGGCGAACCGGGCTACTCTCGGGTTAGACAAGACGCAATCGAGGCATGAGGCAACCGCGGAGTCAGGGATTGTACTTTGCGCCATTGCCTCTTTGAGCGAAAAATGTTCATAATTGAATCTGTTCCAGGCAACTTACCCATGGCACCCTCTCTCGCCAAATTGTGGTTCACCATGCGCTGGCGTGCGGGCGTCTTCATCGCCGGATGGAGCGCGCTGGCCGCCAGCGCAGGCTGCCAACTTGGTTCAAGTTCATTGCCTCCGACAACACCACCGCTGGTCGGCCAAACCGTAATTGCACCCGACCCGCTGGCCGGCTTTGTTTCGCAGTTCGCCGCCGCGAGTGGCATCAAACTTGCACGAATTCCGGCCGGCACGTTTATGATGGGCAGTGTCGTGGGCGAGGCAAACCGCGGATTGGACGAAGGCCCGCAAATGCGCGTGACCTTGACGGACGATTTCTATCTCGGTGCCACCGATGTCACCCAGGGTCAGTATTTGGCGGTGATGGGCACGAATCCCAGCGATTTCAAGAGCGTGGGTCCGAATGGACCGGTGGAAGAGGTCTCGTGGCTTGACGCGATGGCATTTTGCCAAAAGCTGACGGAGCAGGAGCGTGCGGCGGGGCGGTTGCCGGAAGGCTGCGTTTTTACTTTGCCGACAGAGGCACAATGGGAATACGCCTGCCGCGCCGGCACCACGGGTGCGTATGCCGGCAGCCCGCCAGCCATGGCTTGGTATGACCGCAACAGCGGCGGCACCACTCATCCGGTGGGAATGAAGCAGCCCAATGCCTGGGGGCTCTTTGACATGACGGGCAACGTCTATCAATGGTGTTCTGACTGGTATGCGAAGCGCTACCCGGGTGGAGCGGTGTCTGATCCGGTCGGACCGCTTCAGGGCGAGTTCCACGTGCTGCGCGGCGGAGGTTGGTATTACGAGGAAAGCTATTGCCGTTCGGCCTATCGGGATTATGACCCGGGATACCGGGCGAACTTCATTGGCTTTCGCGTGGCTTTGGTTGTTGAACGCTGAAGGCCGGATGAAAATTTTTCAAACCGAAATGGCGCATTGAGCTTTTGGCAATTGAAATTGATGTTGGGCGTTGAACGCGGCCCGTTTTATGGTAAGTTCACGTCATGTCCAAAACTCCCCGCGTTCCGTTGACTGATGCCGAAGTGAATTCCGTGCTGCCGGAATTGCCCGGTTGGGCCTTCACCGGCCACAAGCTCGTCAAAACCTTTCAATTCAAGAATTTTCGCGATGCGCTCACGTTCATTGTGCGCATTGGCCTCGAAGCCGAAGGATTGGACCACCATCCTGAAATCAAGAACGTGTATAACAAGGTGGATTTGGCCCTGAACACCCACGACGCCGGCGGGCGCGTGACGGCGCTGGACGTGGAACTGGCCCGCAAGATTGAGCGATGCCCCGCCGCGCGGGCGTGAGGCGGGCTCAGAGATTGAAGGTCACCGTGCCGAAGGAAGCCGCGGATACGGAAACCTGCGTCTGATCTTTAAAGATGATGAAATCCGTGTAGTCTTCGCCTGATACCGGACTGACCGAGCGGACATAGTTGTCCGTTCCTGTGCCGACAAGGTCGTAATAGCTCGCCGAAGAAACGTCCTTATCCTCCATGTACTGCTGGGCGGAAGCAGCCAGAATGCGGAGATTATTGGTCGCCGCTTTGAGGCGTGATTGCTGGCGAACCCGGTCAAAATTATCCGGATCCGATAGGGTGGTGGTGGCGCTGGCGGAGGCCTTGGCCGGGGCGGGGTCCGGCCCATGCGCCGGGACGGAGGCCACAGCGGGCATGGCCACACTGGCTTTGGTCGCAGTTGCGGTTGTAAAAGCGGGCTTTGGCACTCCAGGCGCCGCCGCTTGGGCTGATGAAGCGGCCGGGGCCGGAAGGGAGTGGGGGTCAAACAGCCCCAGCAGCCACGCGAGGATCAAGCCGACCAAAACCCCTATCCCCAAATTAATGATCGTTTGCCGGTTCATAAGGGTTGCTGGTGAGGGAATGCGTCAGAGGTTAAACTCGACATAAGTGCCGTCCGGCGCGACAATATTGACTTGGGTGTCCGTTTGGTTGACCATAATGCCCGTATAATCCTCGCCCATGACTGGGTTGATGGAGCGGATGTAATTATCAGTCCCGGTGCCGACCAGGTCGTAATAGCTGGCGGTGGTCACGCGCTTTTCCAGCATATACTGCTGCGCGGCGGAGCTGAGTATGCGCAGGTTATTAGTCATGGCCTTGACCCGCCCCTGTTGCTGGATGGAGGAAACCGCCGGTGCCGGGCTGGTTGCCTTGGCGGGCGTTGCGTCCGGACCATGCGCCGCTACGGGGGCGACGGTCGGCATGACAACATTGGCGCGCGGCGTCGCCACGGTGACCAAAATCGGTTTGGCCGTGGCGGCGGCAAGCGAAGCCGGGGTCGACGCGGCCGGCCCCGCAACTGCAGCCGGAGCGGTCGGCGGGCCGTGGTCAAAAAAGCCGAGCAGCCAGGCGAGCAGCAAACCCAGCAGGATTCCCACCGCAAGATTTATGGCGTTCTTCACGGTGGGGCGGAAGTTGGCGGTTAATCGGTGCGCCAGTCGCGACCAATTACAAATCGTAACTTACGATTTGACCGGCCGCAGTGGTGACGGAAATGCGGGTGGTGGTCGGGCGAACAACAATATTGTCGTAGTTTTCACCGGCTACGGGCGTGACGGGTTGCAAGTAGGGCTTGGGGCCGCTGATGAGATCCTGGTAGCGAACTTCGGTAACGCCTTTGTCTACTATGTAGGTCAAACTGGCATTGGCGATTTGGCGCAAATTGTTTGTGATGGCCTTATCTCCTCCCATCGCAGGAACACTGCTCGGGGCAGTAACGCCCGTCGCACTCATCAAACCGGCGACGAGGGCAGGCCCCATGATCACCACATTTTTAATCGAAGCCGGCATATAAGTTTGAATGAGAATGCCCTCCTTCGAAACCGTTTCAACCGAGGCCTGGCCGTGCGGAGCGTGGTCCCAGCCGGGGAAATAGAGGGCGGCGGATTGGTCGCCGACCGAAGGGGGCATCATGGTCATCGCTTGTTTGGCAATCTGTACGATGGTCGTTTGCCCTTTTTGGGAAAGATAACTCAGTCCCGATCCTTTGTCAGGCAGCCCGGCGGTGGCGGCCTTAAAGTCCGCCGAAGTGTTCAGGCGCGCGCCCTTGCCAAAGATGGTGTCGTCGGTAAATGAATCGCGCGAGGCGAGGTAGAGCCGTTTGCTTTTTGGATCGGCCACGAATACGAGTTGGTAAGGCGGCGGCAGGCCCAAATCGAGCGTGATGGTTTTCATCCCGTTCTTGGTGGCGGTCTTTCCGGGAAGCATGCTGGTTAAAATCGGCTCGAGTTCGTCCACGACGTCCGCCAAGCCATCAATTCCGATGAGGAAATCCACGGTGGGCATGGTGGCGCCGGGGCCCAAGGGGATGGAGTGGGAAGGGTCGCCCCGGGCGACGAACAGATAGCGGGTGTTCAGGCGGTTTAAGAGGCCTTCGACGGTGGTCTTCGCACCGGGTGCCATCGGCTGTTTCATGGTTGCGTCCATCTGGGCCACCGCCGATTGGCCACCGACGTCTTGGACGTAGCTCCTGATCAGGTCATACACCGACTTCACGTCAAAGTTGGATTCCATGACAATGTCCGCATCGGCCGGGGCCAGTTCCGTGGCGGTAAGGAAAGGGGTGGCCGTCGGAGGACCAAATACCTTCAACAAGCCCTGGCGTTCGCGGGGGGCGTAAAGAAACATGCGACTATGATGGAACGGGTCGCTGGTCGCCTGCCAGGAACTCAGGCCGAAGCCGTCAATGTCATACAGGCCGAGGCGTTTCATCAGGGCGTGGAAATCCATTGGCGGGGTGCCGGTACCGCCCATGGCGGAGTTAAAGCCGGTGGCAAGCAGGTCCGCAATGGAGTTGCCGGCTTTTTCAATTTCTCCCTTGGTGTCAATGACGGCAAAGAATTCGCCGCCGAATTCCAGGTGATTGGCGATTGCGGTGGCCGGGCCGGATTTACCGCTGGCCGGGACTTGCGGTGAGGCGGGGGCGCTGACTGGCGCCGGGCTGACCGGCGAAGCGGCCGGTTCTTCGGATTTGGAGCAAGCAGGAAGAAAAACAAGTCCGGCCACAAGGGCGAGACTGGAAACAGCGGCAAACATCCAACGGCGGGAATTCATATGAATCCGTAAAATAACCCCCGCCCAATCGGTGTCGAGCACAATAGCAGTGGATGCATTCTGCACCGTTTCCTGGCGCCATTTTTCCGTCCCCGGGGTTCCCGGTCGTGGAATCTATCGTTTGCCCAGAATGTTCTTGCTCATGCCCAGCACGCTCAACACGATGCTGACCGCCAAAACGGCGACCATCAGAAAGGCGGTGCCGAGGGCGCCGCCAGTGATGACGATGGTCAAAAGCTGGAATTGGTCGCTCAATTGCTGGCTGTGTTGTTTGTAGATTTCGCGGAAGCTCTTGGCGATATTGCCCGTATTCTCGCCGACGGAAAGCATGTCCAAATCCAAGTCCGGGAGCACTCCGAACCGGCGAAAGGCGTTGGAGAACGAGGCGCCGTCATTAATGAGCGTGCGGGCCGCATTGAAGCGGGATTGCACGACCGTGTTGGACACGGTGCGCTCGGTCATGCGGAGAGTTTCCGTGGTGTTCAGACCGCTTTCGAGCAGGGTGGCGCAGAGGTTGGAAATATGGCAAATATCAATGTTCAGAAAGATGTTGTTTAGCAGCGGAATTTTCAGGCACCAGCCGTCCGTGCCATGGCGCCCTTCCGGAGTCTGGCGCCACCGGTAGATGGTGACCGCTATGACAATGGCCACCAGCAACACGGCCCAGCCCCAATGAGCGGCAAAATTGGAAACGCTGATCAGTATCCGGGTCATCAAGGGCAGTTCGCCACCCATGCTGTGCATCATGTCTTCGATGCGCGGCAGGAGGAAGTAGAGGAACAGCAGCAGCACGCCGAAGGCGAGGCCGCAAATGAAAATCGGATACGCCAGCCCACCCACAATTTTTTTCCGCAATCCGGCCTGCTCCTCGAGGTGGTCAATGACATTCTTCAGGACCGGGACGAGGTTGCCGGTGGTTTCCCCCGCTTCAATCAGCGATACCGTCGCGGTATTGAAAGTCTTCGGATAATTGCGCAGCGCGTTGGCAAAAGTGCGGCCTTCGCTGATGTCCTTCCAAATCCGTGTGGCCACCGATGCCTGTTTGGGGTCGCTCACGCGCACGCTCAGCAGGCGAATGGAGTCGCCCAACGGCATGCCGCCACTGTTCAGTTGGTAAAGCTTTTTGAGGAAGCCCAAGGCGACTTTTTCACCCTTGAAGCCATCGGGCTCCAGGAGCTTGAGTGGCTCGGCGGCCTTGGCGGCCACCGCCGCGTCAGGGGCAATCGCGTCCTTGGCGCGCGACACGGATTCCGCCGCCGCCGCGCCGCCCTTGGCGGCGACGTCCACCGGCTTCAAGCTCATTGTGCGCAATTTCTGAATCACGGCGCCGCGGTTCGCGGCATCCATGATGCCGGACTGCGTCTCGCCTTTCGAATTTACCGCACGGTAGGAAAAAGTCGGCATGACAAAATGATGGCTGGGGGGCTCGGGGAATTAAAGTAAAAAACGTGAAGTAGTTTCCAGCCGGGGGTCAGTCCCCGGCCTGATTGAGGGGTGGGGGAGTAAATTTTGGCCAAAGGATGGGACAGCGGGTTAAACCCCGGACGGTCAGGCTTTGTTGCCTTCCGGTTTCTCTGCCGGCACTGCTTTTGCCGCTGAATCCGCTTCGCTGTCCGCGGGCACGACAGACATTTTCTCCTCGGTTTCCATCATTTCCGCATAGTCCATGACTTCAGTGAGGGCGGTCATGCCGCGCTTGCACAATTCCCAGCCGCAATCGGTAAGACCACGCATGCCATGCGAAACCGCGTAATGGCGAATGTCCTGGGCGGACGACCGCTTGAGAATCAGGTCGTGCACGCCTTCGTCAATGTGCAGCACTTCCGCCAAACAAATTCGACCACGATACCCGAGGCCGCGGCACGATTCGCAACCCACTGGCTTGAACAACTGGTGGGCGTTCGCCACTTCAGCCGGGTTGATCTTCAAGGCCACCAGGCAGCCGCCGACAAATGCGACGGAGTCATCCGACGGCGCTTTGCAGACTTGGCAGAGGCGGCGCACGAGGCGCTGGGCCACCACCATCTCCAGCGAGGAGGCGATCAGGAACGGCTCCAAGCCCATGTCAATCAGTCGGGTGACGGCGCCGGGGGCGTCGTTGGTATGCACCGTGCTCAGCACCAAGTGACCGGTGAGTGAAGCACGAATGGCGATGTCCGCGGTTTCGCGGTCACGAATTTCACCGACCATGATGACGTCCGGGTCCTGGCGGAGAACCGTGCGCAGGGCGTTGGCAAAAGTAAGGCCGATTTCCGCATGCACCTGGGTTTGGTTGATGCCCGGGACTTCATATTCGACGGGATCCTCGACTGTGATGATGCGCAGTTCGGGGTTGCGAATCTGGCGGATAAAGGCCGTGAGGGTGGTGCTTTTGCCGGAACCGGTTGGACCAGTGATGAGAATAATGCCGTGGGGGCGCTTGAGCGCCGGGGTCATCTTGGCCACGTCTTCCGGGAGGAAACCGAGTTCCTCAATGGACAGGGGCTGGGCCTTCTGTTGTAACAAGCGCAAGCTCACGCTTTCTCCGTAAAGCGTCGGCAGCGTGGAAACACGGATGTCAATATCTTCACCGGTTGACGAGAAGCCGATGCGGCCGTCCTGGGGGCGGCGCCGCTCGGAAATGTTCAGGCGCGCCATGATTTTGATGCGCGCGATGATGGCGCTCTGCACTCGCACCAGATTGTCCGGCACGCGGACGAGCACGAGATTGCCGTCAATGCGGTAGCGGATGACCAGCGATTCCTTGCCGGGTTCAAAGTGAATATCCGTGGCACGGTCCTGGACGGCTTTGCTGACCACGTCGTTTACGAACCGGATAATCGCCGCATTTTCGTCTTCCTCTTCCTCATCCTTTTCCTCGGCAATGCCGGTGAGGTCGGAGTCGTTGAGGCTGCCGGCGCCGACGCCGAAGCTCTGGGTGATGGTGTTGGCAATCAGTTCCGCCGGCCCGAGCATCCACACCGGGCGTTTCCCGCAAACGGCGCGAATCCAGTTGTCCCAGTGCGGCTCCGGTGGCCAGACAGTGGCGAGCGCCACTTCATCGGGAGCCAACTTGTCATTCTCAACCGGCAGGCACTGATACTCGTGCACCAAGCGCAGGGGAATAACCTTCGTCGCGTTCGGAATCAGCGTCAATTGCTCGGAATGGGGCAATTTGGTCAGTTCGCAAAGGCGCTTGAGCACTTCCGCCGGAGTTGTGGCGGTAAACTCGGACATCCGGCGTTGCCGGTCGGCCAAGGGCGTATCGCGCAAGGCGGCTTGCTTTTCGTCGTCGAGCTGGGCAATCCAATCGGCCAACGCGTTTAAATGGGAAGCTGTAGCGGGCATCGGGAGTAAAGGGGATGAAGGGCGGCCGGAAAAGGAGGTTTCCGCCCGCCCGGTTGACAAAATTAACCGCCAGTGGGTTGGACAATGGTGCGCCGCGTGGCCGCACCCGCAGTATTTGTGGTTGTTCCAGTGTTCACACCGGTATTGGTCGCGCCGGTATTAAAACCTCCACCGCCAGCCGCCGCGCCACCGCCGGCGCCAGCAAAGCCACCGCCGCCGCCGCCCGCGCCTGCACCGCCACCGGCTCCGCGACCACCACCGCCACCACCTAAACCGCCGCCGCCGCCACCACCGCCAGCACCTAAACCGCCGCCAGCGCCGGCGCCACCACCACCGCGACGACCACCACCGCCGGTGCCATTAGCTCCAGCAAAGCCGCCGCCGCCGCCAGGGCCGCCACCTAAAACGCCGGCCTGAGGACCTGCAGGTGCGGCCAAAACTTGCGCGCCACCGCCACCACCTCCGCGACGACCACCGCCGCCGCCAGGACCGCTGGTAGACGTAAGGATGGTGGGCGCGGTTTGACCGATCGTCGGGGGAGCCGCCTGGGTAGCAGGAGCGTGATAAAGGGGAATGGGAGAAATTCGGCCAGATTGATCCAACTGAAGGGTCGAGCCGCTGGAATCAGCTCCCGCTACAGCCACCGTCCCACCGTTGGGAAGGTTCCAAGCGGATCCACCGACGGTCAACCAATGGCTTTGCTGGCTGCGAACGTCATAAACCACGTAATAGGTGGTGTTGCCCTCCACGGAAAAGCCCCGATATTGGACGTTGGCCACCACGGGCAGGGGGGCTATGCGAGTCACGGGCTGAACCGGGGGTGTCGGATTGTAGCCGTCGGGGAGATAAGGGTTCTGCGCTTGGGACGCCAAAACATTGTCCAAGGGTCCATTGCCCGGGGCCGCCGGGGAAGCTGCCACGACCGGGGCTGGGGCGGGTGCCGCTTCTGCTGCCGGCGCAGGCGTCGGGGCTGGCGCGGGCGTCGGCTGGCTGAAAGCGGAGGGTACGAGGGTAACCCAGCCAGTCGTAAGACCAGCCAAGGCACCAGCCGAAAGACGGCGGCGGAAGGAACTAGCGGAAACTGGCAGGTGGCGGGTGGTTTTCATCGTAGGGGGATTGGTAGATTTGCTTCCAGACAGGCGCATCCAAGGAATGCCTGAATTTGGCCTACTTATTGAAACCCCTGGTAGTGGGGGTTGGTTGCGACGAGGTTGAAGGAGTTGATGCCGACGGCGTGGATGTGGTCGGCGCGGGGGCGGAGTCCGGAGCCGGGCCAGAAGTGTTGGGCACGACTTTTATCTCGCTCGGCGCAACGGGCGTCAGCACGGGATTCCCCGATGCGGAGGCGGGCGGCGCGCGATTGGGTGCCGGGCCTGGATTGGCGCTGGCGGGAGTCTCCATGGCCGTTCCTTCATCTAAACCGCTGTCTGCCAGGTTATGGTTGCGCAGATAGGTGGTGGTGAGGCTGGCAGCGGGCGAATTCGAGGCCAATTCCCGGCTCATCTTTTCTACATCCGAGGTGCTTTTGACAATCGTCGGCCGGATAAAGACAATCAACTCACGTTGGGTGGAGTCATAAGTGTCCGGCTGAAAGAGCGAACCAATAATGGGAATTTCACCCAAAAGGAACATGATGCCGTGAGTCGCGCTGACGCTGCGGGAACGCAAGCCGCCGAGCACCAGCACATCGCCGTCTTGCACGGTGACATTGGAGGAGATGATACGGGTGCCGATCACCGGCTGGGCGTTGCCGTTGATGTTTACTTGCGAGACCACGTCGTCCACTGTTTGGGTAATGTTCATATATACGCTGCCATCCTTGCCAATCAGCGGCGTCACGTTCAAGGCAATGGAAACCGTCCGATACGTAACAGTGCTCGTCAGGGCGCCAGCCGTCGTATTCAAGTTCGTCGTCGAACTGTTGATCACCGGAATGGACTCGCCAACAGAGATGCTGCCCGTCGCCGCGTGGGTAACCGTCAAACTCGGGTTGGAGAGTACTTTGACATTACTGTTGGCCCGGGCCACCTGGAAAATGGCGTTCATATTCCAACTGGTGAGGACACCATTGACGGTAAAGGCCGGTGACGTGATCGCGTTCTGCGCCGTTGGGCCGGTGGTCGAATAGGTCTTGGAACCCCCGACTGTGGCGGGGCTCGTCGTGCCATTGGCACCGGTAAATCCATAGTCAATATTGAAAGCGGACAAGCCTGTGGCCTGATCCTTGGTCAAGGTGACTTCCGTAACTACGACGTCAATGTGGGCCTGGGGCAGAACGGTGTCCACCTGGGAAATCAAACTCCCAATTTGGCGCAAATCTGAGGGGGTGCCGTAGGCCACAATGGAATTGGTGCGCGCATCCGGTTGGATGGTAACGTAGGGGCTGAACTGACCGTCGCGCGACGCACTCGCCGCCGCAACACCCGCCCCGCCGCCACCCGCTCCACCCGCGCCACCGCGTCCCACGCCCGTGGCCGTTTGAATTCCGGTGATGATCGAGTTGATCGTCGTGTTCAAGGTGGTGGCGTTTGCCTGATTCAATTCGAACACTTGGGTTTTCGTGGTCGGATCGAATTCCTGGTCAACCTGGTCGAGCAGCGTTTTGACGAGGGCGTGGTTGCTCTTATTCGTGTAAACGATGATGGAATTGGTGCGCGTATCGGCCGCAAACTGCGTGGCGGAACCCGCCAGGGATGTGTCCGCATTGCCGAGAATCTTGCTCAGCGGGCCGGCTTGCAGCGCCGTCAAATTGGTGACCACAGTCTGGGCGCTCGAGTTTACCAGCGGGCGGTAGATGATTTCTTCCTGCGGGTTCGCCGGGGTGTCCAGATGTTTGATCATATCCGCGACGTTGCGGAGGTTTGACAGGGTGTCTGCCACATAGAGCGTGTTTTCCCGCGCCATGCCCTGGGAGTCGGCGGTGCCATGGGCGCTCAGGAAAGGCGCCAGACGTGTCGCCGCAGCGTCAGGGGTGATGTATGTAAGAGTAAAAAAGTGATACATGATCTCGCCGGAGGGCTCGGTACCGCTCAAATCGGCGTCACTCGCGTAGGGCAAGCCAAGTCCGGGCGTATTTTGAGCTTTTTCGGCCCGAATGTAATTTGTGCCCGGAATGGGCACCAACACCACTCCGTCCATGGACAGGAGGAGTTCGACGGCTTTGACGGCGTCTTTGCGGGGCATGGCATTGTTGGGGCCGGCATCCGTTGAGAAAGTCACCTTGACCTGCCCCAAGTCCTGAATCGGAAGAATGATTTTGCCCGTGTTGCGTTGTAACCAGTCCAAGACCTCCGGCGCAGCATTGCCCGGCATGTTGACGATGATCAATTGGTCCTGATCGGGGATTTGGCCAACGACACCGACAGGGGCTGCACCAGGACCAAATGCGGGGGCTGCCGCTACATTCGGATCGACCCCGGCTTGCCCGGCCGCCACGACAGTGATAATGGCGTTCGGATCCGTCCCGGCGGCTGCGGCTGGCTGGCCGCGCACTCCGCCGCCACGGCGACCACCGCCGCCCGTGAAGGCACCTGCGGCTGCGGCGCCGCCGGCGCGACCGCCGCCGCCAGTTCCAGCGGCTGTGCCGCCGCCAGCCCGACCGGCGCCTCGTTGGGCATGGGCGAGGTGAGGCAGGATCACCAAGAGCGCGAGAGAGAGCCGGGCGAGACCGAGAAAACGGCGGCGCGTGGGCAGGAGGGATGTCAATGACGAGGACATGGGAAGAGTTATTGTCGAGATGGGGTGGAAAGTGGGCAGACCGCTATTTGGCGGTCGGGGCGGTGGGGGTGATGTCCAGCGCGCCGGGCTTGAGTTCGAGGGCAAAGATGCGCACGTCCCCGGTCATTTGGGTGAGGTTGGAGCGTTCGGGGCTGCTCACTAATTCATCAATAATCAGGTTGGGCTCATCATGCAGCACCCGCGAAGTGAAATCCACGAGGCTGCGGAAGGGGGTTCGGGAAAAATGGACAGTCACCGAATTGATATTAAAGATGCTATCCTTCTTGGTGTCATTGCGATTGCTGTTGATCGTCGGAGCGGGCATATCCGCCTCCCGGTAATAGGTGGTGACGCGGTTGACCAAATCCGACATGGAGACCGAGGTCTTGAAAATATCCTGGTAGTGCTTGATTTTCTGCTCAACCTCCGGCTTCTGCTTCAGGGAAAGATCCTGCTTTTTCAAGGCCACTTGCCGTGAATTGATGTTTGCTTTCACCGTCTTGACCTGGCCAATCAGCAGGCTGGCCCAGAGGATGACCACGGACCAGGCAAAGGCCAGCAGCATGAAGCGCTCGCGCGACGACATTTTTTCAAACCAAGTTTGCAGGGGGCGAAGAGTCATGGGACGAAAAGGACGTGGGCAAAACAAATGGAGGGAACGGTGGGGTGGAAAAAGCCTTATTGGGCGGGGGCGGGGGCCGCATCTGCGGCGGGTGCGGGCGCCGCGTCGGCGGCGGGCGCAGGAGCGGGCGCCGGATTCGTCGCTTCAGGCGGGGCGCTCCGAATGATGTTAGGACCGGATTGAACGCTGGGTTGGGCTTCTGGAGCGACCGCAGCCTGATCCACTGAGCCATCCGCAGGCCCGGCAGCCAAATCGGCGGGACCAACCGCATCAGGTGCTGGCAAAAGCGTCGGCGGCTCGGCCACCGGCTCCGGTTCCGGCGGCGGCGGCGGCATGGGCTGACTCTTCGGCACCGAATTGAAAGCCAGATTAAGGGTAAACTTGTAGGTGGGCGGATTGGCCAGGGGATTGGTTTGAATAATGAGTTTATTCTTGTCCAAATCCACCAAGCCCGAGCGGGACAGGGAATCCACAAAATCACTTACGGCTGCGCTATCGGTGCCAATGCAATCAATGCTGAGCTTGTTATTATCATACACGCGCGTCTTGGTATAATAAATCTGTTTTGGCCGCAAAGGATTGATCATCCCCAGCATTTCAAACGGATGCAATTCGTGATCGGTAAACGTGGTAATTTTGGAGAGGAGCGAGAGGCGTTGATCAACCAGATTAACTTCCGCCTTCTGGTCGTTGATTTTGGCATCGGCATTCTTGACCCAGTATTGGAAGTAAATCACCGTGCCCTGGCCAATGAGGAGCAGCAGCGCGAAGGCCGCGGCCAACTTCAACACCAACCCCGCGGTGGCGCTCGCCTGGCGGCGGCGTTGCTCCGCACCCCGGAAAATATTGCCGCGTAAATCCGCCGTCCAGCGCTCGGCTGAACCACCCGGCGCGTTGCCGGCCACGCGCTTGGGTTCGGCGGTTTCGGATTCGTAATGGGCAAATGAAAAGGCCACGCGATCGCGCCCCGTGCGGGAGGACTCCGGTTGTGCCAGCAGCCCGGGGGCCGCTTCGCTACGGGCGTGGGTCCCCAAATGTTTGAGGAGATTCTCCCGGGCGGCGAAGGCCGCGGCCACGGTGTCCTCGGTTAGGCGTTCTATTTCAATGCGCGCGGGAATGACTTCGCCGGCGAGATAATGCACGGCGGCCACATGGCCGGCCTCCCACAGGAAGACCCACTGGGCAGCGCCGTTGGCGGGTGCCGCCGCAAAAAATGAGGGCAGGACATGGAAAAAAGTTTCCTCCGGCGATAGGCCGGCTTGGTTCAGCCGTTCATTAAACGCGCCAAAGAGCAATAAATGCCGGCTCTTGGCATGGGTGAGATATCCCCAGGCCAGCTGTTCCAGTGGCAGCGGCGCCAGCCCTTCCAGGGTGACGCTCGCAAAGCCGTCCAATTCGGATGGCTGCATGCCGTCGGGCAGGGGCTCCGCATGTACGAAAAGAAAGGCGGAGGGCACAAACCGGACTGCCGGGGGAAGCGCGGAAGCGTCAGTTTTGACTACAGCCAGGAGGTTACTGATGATGGAGGCCACGGGTAAAAGAAGGGGGGATAATGGAGTCTGGGGCAGTCAGGGCAAATCAATTCCTGTGCAAAGTTTTGAGTTTGGGAAAAAAAGCGGGTCTGGCAATCATCATTGTCAGACCGCGAAGGCAAACCCTCCAAGGCGGGGAAAGTTTCACCTTCACGGCGAATTAGTTTAAAATGAAAGAATTTAGGGCAGGTCATAGTTTTCCGCGAGACCGACAAACGTCCAGGGATAACTGCCGGACGTGTTGGTGGCGGTCGAGGTAAAACTGCTGCCGGAATTGGTTGAAGCCGAACCGGTGCCGGACGTAATGCTCGTGGGCACGCCGGTTCCGTAATTGTTCGGTTTCACGATTACAGAGAGTAGAAAATTGGAGTCCCCCAGTGAAATCGTAACATTGATTTTGAGCAAACGGCAAAGAAAGCCAATGCCAACATTGGTCGTCGTAGCCGTTGTGGCGCCAGTGCCAGTTCCGCCAGTTGCTCCAGTTCCCGCCGTGGTGCCGGTAGTGCCACCAGCGGCTCCGCCACCACCAGCTGCTGCACCCGATCCGCGAGCTCCTGCGGCTGCGCCGGTGCTGGCAGCTGCACCGGTACCTCCGCTTCTCCCGGCACCTGCACCTGCTCCTGCACCTGCACCTGCTCCCGCACCTGCTCCTGCGCCAGCGCCGCCCCTACCACCACCACCCGCGCCAGCACCACCCGCGCCGCCGCCGCCAGCACCACCACCGCCTGCACCACCGCCGCCCGCGCCAGCACCGCCCGCACCTGCACCGCCCGCACCTGCACCGCCACCGCCGGCACCGCCACCCGCGCCACCACCACCTGCACCGCCGCCGCCACCGCCACCTGCACCAAGAGCAGAAGTGATCAAACCATTAATGAGGGCTGGATTCGTGCTGAGTGCCGCAAAAATCAAATTATTATTGGCGGGGGCATTGTTAAACCCGGTCACTCCGCCGGCCGCCGCACCGCCCGTGGTATTGCCGCCGGTCGTGTTTCCACCCGTGGCATTTCCCGTTCCATTCGCCGAAAGGACGCCCGCCACCGTCATTTCATCACTGTTCCGAACCAGGAGGTCGTCGTCGGTATTGGGAATTTGATCCTGGCCCCACAGGTAGGACTGGATGGCCGTGGGATCAATTTCCACGAGATATTGGTCGGCCAATACGTTTTGCACGTCCACGGTGGCGGTGTTGATGTTTACGGCGCCGCCGGAATCATGGAGCGTGACGATGTTGCGGAACTGCTGGTAAATCGGCGTTTCCGTGCCATTTTCATCCCAAAATAAATCCTGCCAGTTTTTAATGTAGCGAAATTCGTCGTAGTCCGTGATATTGGTATAGGTCGGGTCATAGCCGGGGGTCTGGGTCTCGTAATAGTCGTTGCTGGCGCCGTCCAGGCTGAAGTTACCGGTGTAGGGCTGGGTCCAGTCGCGAAAAGTGTCGAGGAGCACCTGGCCCTGGGTGGGATCCACGCCCATGGCATCAAACATGGCCAGAAACTCATTGTCGCTCATGCGATTAATCGGCATGTAACCCGTGAGGTCCGTGACCGTAACATTGATGGTCATGCCATTGAGCGGAACATACACCGGGGTAAGGGTATTTGAGTCGGTATTGGTGGCATTACCCCAACTCCGCTGGTTTATGGGGTCTTTCCAGCCCTGGTTGGGGCCGTAGAGGCCGCCGTCCAACTGCAAGTAAGTGTTCAGGACCGCGAGGGTGGCTTCCAGCCCCGAGTACGCGGCCATCCGCATGTTTTCACGGCCAAAATACATGCTGCGTAATATAATCTCCTTGCGGGCGATCTCCAGAAAAGCGGTGATCAGCGCCGACAATACCATGATGGTGCACAGCACCAGTACCAGAATTGTCCCCCGCCGGCGGCGGGACAATGCTCGCGACCGCGAGGCCCGCGCGGAAGGTTCGGCCGGCGGTGGCGGCGGGTTGGGCGAAAGAGAGTTCATGGCCAAAAGTTCCTGGGTGGCGGAGGGATGCCTCAATAAATTGGTACCGGGGTGCTCCCGGTGGTGTTGCCGGTGGCGGCGGCCGGCATCGGTACGGTAATGTTGCTGAGTTTCCCGTCGAGATCAAAGGTCAAACGGAGAAAATCAGGAAGAATGAAACTGCCGGACATGGGATCTTTGGGCGGCGTGTCGGAGTTTTCCCAGGACTTCGTCGTGGGGTTGTAATAGAAGTACGACATTTTTACGACCAAGGGTGATAGCATCGTGCGCCGGAAACTATTGGGCGAAAAGTCGTCCGGAGTGTAGGGCGGCACCCATAAAAGCTCCAACCCCTCGTTTTCCTTAAACGTGAGAAAACAGCGAATCGGCGGGCGCGGTCCGTGATCCCAAACCAGGAGCGGATTATCCGGCGGCAAGACAAAGGTCAGCATGGGATCGTCGCCGCCGGCCGTAACTCCGGGAGGATAGCCCCACGCCACCAGAGTCGTCTTGGCCACCGGGGCGGGATCGTTGGTTCCCGTTGTGGGATCGGGACTCCCCGCGCCGGGGCCGGCCGTGGCATTGGCGGTGGCGTTGGCGGTCGCATTGCCCGTAGTGTTTGCGGTGGCGTTGCCGGTATTCGCGGTCAGACTGCTGGTAACCGAGGACAGGGAATTGGTGGTCTGCGCCATGACTGTGCCCGCGCGGCTGGTCGTGGTATTGCCAAGGGTCGGGGAGGTGGTGGCGGCCAGGTTCGTATTGCCGGAGGTGCCGGTGGTATTACTGGTGGCGTTACTGGTTCCATTCGCCGTGGTATTGGCCGTGGCATTCGCCATATTGGGATTTACCGGAATCGCCGTATCGGGCATGGCATTTTGAAAAGCGTATTGTAAAAATGCCACCGCCCCAAGTTTATGATGCTCCAAACCTGGATCGCTCTCCGCATTGATCAATAATGTGAATGCCGAATACATAAACGATGCCGCCGCAATCAAGATTAGCACCGAGATGGCAATCGCCAGCAGTATCTCGACCAGGGTGAAGCCGACCCGGCCGGAACTCCGCGCCGCCCGCAATCGCGGACGCTTTGGGGGATTTGCCAGCATGGGGTAAAAGTTCGTTTTCATGGCCAGGATTGCTGGGTGCGCCAGTTGGACAAGCCATCATGGATCGTGCTCAAGCTGGCGGCGCGATCGTCCGTTTGAGACCATTGGGGGCGCAGCACCATCATGGTTTGGGTCGCACTTTCCGGTGGCACGTCGGCATTGCCGGATAGCGTAATATTAACGGTGAGTTGGAAAAAATCCGGTGTGTCCGTGGTTTGCGTTTCCACGAGCTGCCATTCGGCGTCTCCAGCTGTCGGTGTCCCGACGCGCCCGCCCATGCTGAGTGAGTCCGTATCGGAAATGGTCAAAATCTGGGCGCGGACAAACTGGTAGTCGCGTTCGCGGCCTTCCTTGATCTCATAGTTGACGAGGCCATTGATCGCGATGCTGGCCGATTCCGCCAGCACCCCCACCGCCAAGATGAAGATAAACATGGCGACCAGGGTTTCAACCAGGGAGAAACCAGCATGATGACGGGTAGATTTCATTGCAGGGCAGGCACGTTGGTCGGAGGGCGGGGCGGGGGGCCTTCGGAGAAGGGATCCAGGCGGAAAACGATGGGCTTGTCCATGCCTTCTTGGGACAGGGTGACTTTTACCGGCGGGCAGGCTCCGCTGGCGTGGAAAACGAGCCGGGTAAGGTCCTTGTCCTCATATTTGACGGCGTCATCCTCCTTTGGGTTGATCTCTTCGCCCATGTCGCTGGTGGCCACGACTTTGTTGAATATCAGTTTAATGGCGGCGTCCGGATTGTCCGAGCCATCGGGCTCCTGTTCGAGGACATTGCCCTTGTCATCGAGTATATCGAAGCTGTGGTTGTCTCCGTTATAAGTTAGCATGACGGTGTTCATGCGCTGCAGCGCCATGAAACGCGCCTGGCGGATGGTGGACTTTAGCACTTTGTCAGGCGATTCGTTGGCGATTTGCCCGGCGATGGTGTCGAAATTGGCCACCGCCAGACCCCCAATAATAAGAATAAGGGCCAGCGCCACCAGGATTTCCATCAAGGTGAATCCTGCGGCGCCCGGCACCACTGCCCGCCCCCGCCTTGAGGCGCGAGTGGGCCACCACCGGGTGGGGCAATGGAGGCCAGCGCAAGCCGGCCGACTGAAGGAGGGAGAGTTCACCAGAGGCCGGAGTCGTCGCGGATTGTTCAAGGTTCGCGCCGAGGGTAAAGGAGGCGCTTACTGCGGGGGAGACCAGTTGCCGATGTCGTCGGCATTGCCGCTTTGGCCGTCGGGACCCATGGACCAGCAGTCATACTTGCCGCCGGTCGTGCTGTGGGTGGACGGATAAGCATATTGGTACTGATTCTTCCACGGATCCAAAGGAACTTGGTCCACTTTGATATAGGGCCCGCGCCAACTGGCGGCCGGCTCGTCCGACGGGCAGGTGATGAGCGCCTGCAGGCCGTCTTGCGTGGACGGGTAGTGGCCCATGGCCAGTTTATATTGCATCAGCGCGGTGTCAATTTCCTGGGTGACAAAGAGCTGGGCGGCGCTGATTTTGCCCGAGTCGAGCACGCCATTGAGGTTCGTCACCGCCACGGTCACGATGATGACGATGAGCGCGATGGCGATGAGGATTTCCGTCAGCGTGAAGCCCGGAGTAAGCCGGCGCTGGCGGGTGGGGGATTCGACGCGGTCGCGCCGGAGGGTCATGGGTATGATCATGGTGAGGTTGATTAAAGAAGGGAGGTGGGGTCGCCGACAGAAGTTGTGAAGTATGTCAGTGACGACTTCAAGAGGAAACAAAAAAAGCGGGGAAAAGTTGCGATTATTAGAGAGGGTTTTTTACTTCCAATTGCCGATGTCGTCGGCCGTGCCGTTGATTCCGTCGGGGCCCAATGACCAGCAATCATATTTGCCGGCGGGCTGTTGATGGGCCGAGGGAAAAGCATAGCGGTAGGGATTTTTCCAGGGGTCCAGGGGAATTGATGAAATTTTTATGTAGGGTCCGCGCCAGCTGGTGACGTCGGCGGGTGGATTAATTAGAGCGCCCAGGCCTTGCGCAGTGGTGGGAAAGGTTCCGGTGTCGGTTCTATATTGTTGCAGGCCGTAATCAATTTCCTGGGTGGTGAAAAGTCGGGCGGCGGAAATCTTGCCATTATTATTATTTGGACCGGGTTGATTGAGGATAAGCAGGACGGTGAGTGCCAGTACTACTATCAGCACCAGACCCTCAATCAACGTGAGGCCGGGGTGGTAGCCCCCGAAGGTTCCCGGCCGCTTATGTAGAATTCTGGCCGAGACATTCATCAAGCACAGAGAGTAGAAGAGTGATTCTCTCTCCGCATTACGGGAGGCCTTTACCAGTTGCCGATGTCATCCGGAGTGCCGGATTTTTTATCCGGCCCCATCGAGGAGACGTCGTATTTCAGCGAACCACCGTGCTTGCCAGGATAGGAGTATTGCAGGGGCATGCCCCAACTGTCCTTCAACGGATCCTTTACGGTGTCCGTGGGGCTGATGTATGGCCCCTTCCAATTGTTGACGTTATCGGGCTGCTCCACGAGGGCCTTCAAGCCCTGACGGGTGGTGGGATAGGCACCGGTGTCACTCCGAAATGATTTCAGGGCCGCATCCATATCGGTCGTGAGGTAGGCTTTTACATCCGCCAGTTGCCGGGCGGCCGAATTTGCCGCGCTAAAATGATGCACCGCAAAATAGCCGATGACGGCGACGACCAGAATGGCAATGAGGTCGTTAAAGTGAAAACGCGCCGGCTTTGCGGCCGGGGCGGCCACGGATCGGGTGAAGCTTTTGGTTTTGGTAGCCATGGGAACGGGAGCAGGTTGAGGGTGGATTCAACAATCTACCAAACAGGCTTGAATGGGCAAAGTTACAACTATTATCGGTCCCGGCGCGCCGCGCATGCGATTATGACATTTCATTTACAAGTTCGGACTTTTTCCATTAGCAAACGTTACGATGGAGTTAAGCATTCTTACGATTTCGTTTCAGCGCTGGCCTCCTGGGGGGGCCAGTTCCCGACATCATCTGGAGTTCCGCTGATTCCGTCCGGGCCGGACGACCAGCAGTCATATTTATCCGGGCCATTGTGCACGCCGGGAAAGGCGTAATTATAATCGCGGTGCCAGGGATCTTGCAGTTTAGCGCCAGCCTTGAGGTACGAACCTTTCCAATTGGGCACGCCATCAGGCAGCTCCCACAATGCCCGCAATCCCTGTTTCGTCGTCGGGTAACTGCCAGTGTCCAATCGATATTGGAGCAATGCGACATCAATCTCGCCGCCGACGAAAAGTTGCTCGGGGGACCTTTCGGAAGGTCCCGACACACTCTGAAAATTGACGTACACGAGCAACGCTGCGGGAAGGATCAAAAGCAAACCGAGTAGCGCCACCATGCGGCGAACGCGAACCTTGGGCGTTCGCGTTCGCCTGGTGGGCAAGCCTGCGGGTGCGTGGTCGGGCATGGGCGGCGTTGTTGCGGTAGGAGATGGGAGGCTGGGAAATGGAGAAATGCATTCACCAATTTCCGATGTCATCCGCGGTGCCGTTGGTTTTATCCACGCCGGCGGACCAGCAATCGTAGCCTTTGGGGTTGTGGGTTCCCGGATAGACGTAGTTGTAGTCCGTGCCGAACGGATCCTGCAATTTCGCGTCCGCTTTCAAGTACGGGCCCTTCCAATTGGCGACGCCTGCGGGCTGCTCCACCAGGGCGCGCAATCCCTGGGCGGTCGTGGGAAAGCTGCCAGTGTCCAGACGGTAGCACATTAATGGGGTATCCACACCCTCAGTGACGAACAGCTTGGCGGCATGTTCCTGACCGGTGGTCACGACGCCGGTGAGGTTCACGACCGCCACGGTCACAATGATGACGACGAGGGCGATGGCGATGAGGATTTCCGTCAGGGTGAAGCCGCGCGCGGTGCGCCGGCGGGAACAGGCCTGCGCGCCGGTGTCGGCGGCCGCCTGGCTGGGAAGATAAGCTCTATCATTTTTTATGAACGAAGTATTCATACCCGGAAAAACGCCGGTTAACCGGGCAAGTTTCCGTAATTCGCGCCGGGAAAACTTTTACATATTCCACCCCACCGCCGGGGTTGTTCAGGGTTGAAAGCGGAGCTGCGCGGTTGGGGCGGGGAATGGAATACGCTTTTTCCATTTCCCTTTTTCCATCTTCCATTGTTCATCAATTTCCAAACAACGCCGCCACATTTTTGGTCCATGATAATTCCCTCACCCGCACTCTTCCCGCGTCCGCCAGTTGCCCGCGCTTTTTCGGATCCTCGGCAAGCGCCCGAATGGCGGCCGCCAGTCCCGCGCGGTCGTCGGGCTCCACCACCAAGCCCGTCACCCCATCCCGCACGGCTTCGGCCACGCCTCCCGTGCGATGCGCGATGACGGGCAGCCCGGCGGCCGCCGCTTCGAGATAAACCAGCCCGAAGCCTTCGATGCTCGGGCCGTGCGGCACCGGCGTCATGACAAAAATGTCGGATTGCGCATACAAGCCTGGCAATTCCGCATCCGGAATATTGCCGAGGAATTTCACGGCGACTCCGGATTTTTTTGCCAGGGATTCCAGTTTGGCCTGGTATTCGGGTTTCACCACCGGCCCGGCAATGCGGTATTCCACCGCGCTCTGGGGCCGGGGTTTCATTTGCGCCAGCGCTTCGAGGACGCAATGCTGGCCCTTGCGGGGATGCACCCGGCCAACGGTCAGCAACACCAGGGGCGACGTCGGAACTTTCTTTGGTGGGGATGGCATCAACTCCGGAAAGTCGGTGCGGAGCGCGCCGGACACGACCACGATCTTTTCCGGCGACACGCGAAAATGTTTTTGCAGCAACCCGTGGTTGAACTCCGACACCACGCCAATGCGTTGTGCTCGATCCACCAGTTTTTGAAACAACCGGCGCCGGTGCGGCCGCCCGGCAAACCGCAGAATTTCCGAGCCGTGGAGTGTGAGGACCAGCTTCTTCGCCGGCAGGCGGCCCAAGGCATGCATATACATGGCCGTCAGCAACGCGCCCGGTTCCGGCAGCCAGACGACGGATCGCGCCAGTTCGCTGCGTGCGGCGCCGACGGCGCGAGCCAGGGCCAGCCGGCAACCCCAGTCCATGGTCCCGCGCATCGCCACCGCCTCCAGGGCAAAAGGCCAGGACTTCGCCCGGAGTTTTGGCTGGTCCGGCGCCCAGACTTTTACCGGATGGCCCATGGCGGCGGCGGCGCGGGCTGTTTCTTCCACATAAACAGCAATGCCGCCCCGGTAAGGGTAGAATTCGTGCGTGAGCACGGCGAGCGGCGTGGCGGTGGGCATGGAGGTTGATGAGCGGGCTACGACGGAAAACGCGTGCCTCGTAGGGGCGCAGTCTTGCTGCGCCCTCCTTCTTATACCAGAACCTAATCTCGCCAATAGCGTAATTTTCCGCACTCTCAAACCCATGAGCCGCTTGTCGGACAAATTTGGCCATCGCACGGCCCTCGTTACGGGCGCGAGCTCGGGTCTCGGCCTCGCGTTCGCGCGGATGTTGCGCGACGAAGGCCTGGCCATCTGGGGTGCCAGCCGGTCGCCCGAGGCAACCGCCGAAAAGGAAGGCTGGAAACCGGTGATGCTGGACCTGACCGAGCCTGCATCGGTGCGCGCCGCGATTGAGCAAGTCGGCCGCGAAGCGGGTGGGGCGCCTGACGTCCTGGTCAATAATGCCGGCGCGGGCGTGTTCGCTGGCTTTGCGCGCTTTCCGCAGGACCAGATTTCCCGGCAACTGCAGCTGTTGCTGGAAGGGCCGATTCACCTTACGCGGGCATTTTGGCCGGAGATGCTCGGGCGCCGGCGTGGGGCGGTGGTCAATGTCGCCTCCCTTGCGGCAGAATTTCCATTGCCGGCGCTGAGCATCTACACGGCGGCGAAGGCGGGTTTGTCGGGTTTCAGCCGCGCCCTGATGCTGGAATCGGCGGGGAGTGGCGTGCAGGTAATTGATTTTCAACCCGGCGATTTTAAAACGGATTTCAACAAAGTCGCCGTCCGGCCGGAAGGCGGCGAGCCGTGGGAGGCGCGCGCGTGGGCCCGCTTCGAGGAATTGCTCGAACATGGGCCGCTGCCCGCGCAAGCGGCTGCGGATTTGCGCCGGGCATTATTCTCCGGCCGCAGCGACACGGTGGCCACGGGGGAATTTTTTCAGGCGCGCCTGGCCCCCTTGCTGCAACGGCTCGCGGGCCGCAGTGTGGTCCGCCACTTCATGCGCAAATACTACCGGATGTAGAATTTATTTTCACCACGGAGCCCGCTGCGCCCACGGAGAGCATCTCAAATCGTGCACGGAAAATCGTCGCCTCCGCGTTCGCCGTGTCCTCAGGATTTCAATTTTTAAATGAAAATCTTAATTCTGCAAGATCGCCTCCGCTTGGGCGGCACCGAAGTCCAGGCCCTCGCCCTCGGCCAGCAATGGCTGGATTTGGGCCATGACGTGCGCCTCGTCGTCTTTCGGTCCGGTGGTCAGCTGGCGGATTCACCCGCAGCCAAAAGACTGGCGCCAATAATTTTACAACCCATTGCCACCTGGCTCGACAACTGGGCACCCGGGTTGGAAAAGGCGGCGGCCGCATTCAAGCCGGAGGTGGTCGTGGCCTTTGGCCGTGAGGCCAACGCCAAACTTCCGCACCTGCAAAAACTTTCCCCACGGCCCCGGCTCGTGGCCACCCTCCGCAGCGGGCGTGACCAGCCGGAGCGCTTCTGGAAGGCGTTGCGGTCCGCTGATGTCGTCGTGGCCAATGCCCGTTGGGCGGCGGACGAAGCCGCCTCGCAAGGCGTGCCCAGGGAGAGAATTCAAACCGTGTACAGCGGCCTGGCCCGGATGCCGGTGGCAGCTGATCCGGCTGCCGCCCGGGCCGATTGGCGCGCGCGCGCCCGCACGCCCGAAGGCGCGGTCGTTATCGTGTGCGTGGCGGGTTTTCGGCGCGGCAAGGGCCAGGACCTCCTCCTTCGGGCGGCCGCCAAACTCCCCGCCGAGCCCGCGTGGCAATTGTGGCTGGCCGGCGATGGGCCCTGGCTGGAGCCGTGCAAAAAAATTGCGGCGGAATTGAGGATGACAAAACAAGTGCGCTTTACCGGCCTGGCCAAAGACCCGGCGCTGCTTTACGCGGCGGCGGACGTGGCGGCGCTGGCCTCGCTGGCGGAAGCCCTCCCAAATTTTCTCATTGAGGCTCAGGCGGCCGGCCTGCCGGTCGTCGCCACCGCGGTCGGCGGAGTGACGGAATGTTTCGAGGATGGTGTCACCGGCATTGCGGTGCCGGATGGCAACCCGGCGGCATTCGCGGCCGCACTGGCGCGGGCCATTCGTGACCGGGAATGGCGCGCAGCGGCCAGAGGCCCGGCCCAGGCCCGGGCCAAAGAAATGTTCGATGGCCTCCGCAATGCGGCGAAGTGGCTGGAAATGTTTGAGCGGAAGATTTGAAACACGGAGCGCACGGATGACACGGCGATGAGTTTTTAGTTAAAATCCGCAATCGAAATCGGCCATCAACTTCCTCCGCGCTCTCGATGTCCCCCGTGTTTCAAAAGTCTAATTCACAAACTTTCCATCCGACATCCGCAGGATCGAATCCGCCCGATTTGCCAATTCCGGATTATGCGTGACCAGCAGAACCGTGTGGCCTTTCTGGTGCGCCAGATCGGCGAGCAGGTCGAAGACGTGGTTGGAATTCTGCTGGTCCAGATTCCCCGTGGGTTCATCGGCCAGGAGCAGGGCGGGGTCGTTCGCCAGCGCGCGCGCGATGGCCACGCGCTGTTGCTCGCCCCCGGATAATTGGGTTGCCAGCCGTCCGGCCTTTTGGCCCAGACCGACTTCCTCCAGCAATTCCTGCGCGCGGGCGCGCATCGGCGCGGGGCGGAGCCGCCCTTGCTTGCGCATCGGCAGCAGCACGTTTTCCAGCGCGGTGAATTCCGGGAGCAAAAAGTGAAATTGAAAAATAAAACCCAGCAGCCGGTTGCGCGCCGCCGTGCGCTCGGCATCGGACGCCGCGGACATCGCTTCTTCCGCAATCCAGATGTCGCCCTGGTCCTGGCGGTCCAGCAGCCCGAGCAAATATAACAGCGTGCTTTTCCCGCAGCCCGACGGGCCGGAGACGGCGTAAAGTTTCCCGCGCTGCAGTTCCAGGCTGAGCCCGCGCAAAACATGCGTGCGCGCCTCGCCTGCGCCAAGATGGCGGTGCAGGTTTTCCGCGCGGAGGATGGGGGTGTCGCCGGGCATAAGCAAATTTAGACGGCGGCGCCGCGGATGATGTCCCCCGGTTCCAGCCGCGCGGCGCGGCGGGCGGGAATCCAACTGGCAATGAACACCACCACGGCGGCCGCCACGACCGCCCAAACGTAATGCCATGGCGACCAGTAGACGACAAAATGGTCGGTTGTGAAAATTCCGCGAATGCGCAGGGGCAGGTTCGCGACCAGCCAGGTGCCACCCGCGCCCAGCGCGCAACCCAGTCCACTTCCCGCCACCAGCACCATTCCGCCTTGCAGCAGAAAAATTCGGGAAATGTCCCGCCGGGTGTAGCCCATCGAGCGCAAAATCGCGATTTCCCTGGTCTTCTCCAGCACGATCATGGCAAGCGTATTGAACATGCCCAGGCCCGAAATTAAAATAATCGTCGAGACGGTGAGCGCCGACGACGCCCGCAGCGCGCGGAATACATCGAGCCAGATTTTCTCCCGATCCTGCCAGGGCACCACGGAATGGCCCAACACCTCCTGCATATGCGGGGCTTCATTGGCCGCCCGGTCGTTGTCCCGCAGGCTCGCCTGCAAATAAGAAACCCCGAAGGGTCGGCCCAAAATGGCCCGCGCTTCCGGCAGGTGGACAATTACGCGCTCACGGTCCACCTGTTCAATGCCGCTTTCGAAAATCGCCGCCACCCGGTAGCGGTCGCTGCGGCCGGCCTGGCGGAGCACCACCGGATCGCCAACCGCGAGATTCGCGCGGCTCGCCAGGCGCGACCCAATGAGGACGCCTTTTTGATCGGCGCGAAAATCGTCCAACTTGCCAAAGACAATCTGGCCCGCGAGATTGGAGACGGCGAGGAAGTCGTCCAGATTGATGCCAAAAATCTGGGTGGGTTGCTGGCGGAAATTGCTGTCCAGCTCGATGCTGCCGCGGAGAACGGAGGAAATCCCCGCGATATTCTCAAACTGCGCGAGACCCTCCTTGATCTGTTCCGGGAATTGCACGCCCTCGATATATTTGCGCTCCTTGCTGAGCGACACGGCGTCCGCGGTGCCCCCCGATTCGCTTTCAATCGTCATGGAGGCGATGGTGTCCTGAATTCGGTCCTCCACATGCAAGGCGCCGTCGGTGGCGAGGACCGTGCGGGTGAAGAAATGTTCGAAGCCCGCCGTTTGCGCCTGGGTGATGATGAACAGCCCCACGCCAAAGACGATGCCGCTCAGGCTCATCAGCATGGCGCGCCGCTTGGCGAACAGAAATCGCGCCGCAATATGGAACGTGGTATCCAATTTTTCGAGTTTCGGGTTTTGGGTTTTGAATTTCGAGCTGGCCACATTGCCGGGATCAGGGCTTGGCTGGGCCGGCC
Source organism: uncultured Opitutales bacterium (assembly GCA_964561455.1). Lineage (GTDB taxonomy): Bacteria > Verrucomicrobiota > Verrucomicrobiia > Opitutales > JABDGR01 > JABDGR01. The sequence continues at coordinate 6,000 of CAZLPS010000031.1, read as the reverse complement.
GATTTTACGACTGGCGCCAGGCGGACGCGGTCGCCGTTCCGGAACAGGTCGAGCGAATCCTTTTCCGTGAGGATGATTTCGCCCTCGTGGACGGTCTTGTCGGCCTGGTCACTGGGCATGATTTCCGCCTGGGTCAAAGTCACATAGCCGGGTTGTACTTGGCGCACCTCGATATGCCCGTCCTTCACGACGAACACACTGTTGCCAAACAGCGCCCGCCGCGGAATGGTCAGGACATTGTCGTGGTGACCGGCGATGAAGCTGACCTCCCCTGTTAAGCCGGCCATGAGCTTGATGGGCGGGTCGGAGAGATGCGGGGAGGTGGGGACATCCGTGCCCGATTGCGCTGTTGCAACCTGGCTGGACAGGTTGGCGACCTCCAGCAGCACAGTGAACCGCTGGGTCGCTTTGTCGCTGCTGGGCAGCACCATTTTGACCGTGGCGGGAATTTTATCCGTATAGGCAAAAAAGTGAATTTCCGCGCGCTCATCCTTGCGCACGGCGGCAATGTCGTCCTGGTTGACTTCGGCCTGAATTTTAAGCTCGCTGCTGATCATGCTGGCAATGGGGTCGCCCTTGCTGCGCATGTCTCCGGGGTGGGCGAAAACTGCGGTAATGTAACCGTCATAGGGAGCGCGGATCTCAAGGCGTTTGAGTTGGGTTTCGTAGTTGGACAATTGATTTACGAGCACTTTCTCCTGGGTTTCCAGATCCGCGCGCTCCTGCACCGCCGCCGCTTGTTTGGCCGCGTAGGTTTGCTGTAATTCCTCGTAATCGGCCTTGCCGATAAAACCCGCATCAAGGTCCAGTTTTTTATCGTCGAGGGTCCTCTTCAAGTTTCCGAGCTCAATTTCGCCCGGGAGCCGGCCTTGGAAAGCGTTGTTCACATCCAACTGGCTCTTGATTGATTCAAGTTTGATGGTCGCTTCATTTTGCAGGGACGGAATGTCACCCGGATCAAGGCACGCCAGAAGTTGGTCAGCGGCGACTTGGTCGCCCTCCTTGAGGGTGAAGCCCTTTGGCAGGATGATCCCCGTATCCGGGCTTTCCAATTGCGACGTCCGTTCGGGGAATACCGAAATGCTTCCAGGCACCAGGCTGATGACGTTGCCGAGCTTTGCCGGGGTCCAGGCCACGGTGGGCACGAGCGCGCTCGACACGCCCCACCATAAGAGCCCGGCGGCCAGCAGGAAAAGACACGACCAGAAAAGGCGTTTCATATTAACGTGGTTTGGTGAACGGCGGGGCGTTGGCCAGGGCCGGATCTTGGAAAATGTCGGAGATGTAACTGTAATAACTGTCGGTGATGACCGCTTGCTGCGTCAGGATTTGCAGCCGGGTATCCTGCAGGGCGTTTCGGGCGGTGTCGAGTTGGGTCGGGTCCCCGCGGCCGCGGTCGATCAGCGTTTGGGTCTGGCGGTAATCGCCCTGCTGCAGCCCGTAGAGTTTCTTGAGGTTGGCGAGCAGGCGCACGCCGGCGTCGATTTGATGGAGACTGTTGGCGGCGTCATTCCGGGTCTGCGCAATCAGGTCCGCGTACTGGGTTTCGACCTGGTGCTTTTGGGCCAGCAACGCGCTATCCTGCGCCACGCTGCTCCCGCGGTCCCAAATGGTCCACGTGCCGGTGAGGCCAATGAAGAAGAGCGTGCCGAATTTCAATCCATTATTGGCCGAGTTGATGTAGGGCGTCTGGCTGACGCTGGCGGTAAAGTCCAGTTGTGGCTTGCGGCTGGCGCGGCTGATGATGAGCTGCTGGTCGAGCATCCTTCCGTAGATGTCTTCCTCGATGGCCAGTGGCGAACCGCCCAGCTGGTTTTTCTCCGCGGCCTCAAGTTCGGTTTTCAACCCCGGGTCATCCACCACGGGAAGGTAAATGCGGTCCGGCACGTCATCCGCGGAAAAAGTTGATGAGCCGGTAACGCGCCGGAATTCCAAGAGTTGATGGTCGAAGTCAATCGTCGCCTTCTCCTGCTCGGCTTGAAGCTTTTCGAGTGCCACCTCATCGGCATTGACTAATTTTGCCGTGCTCCGATCCTCTTTGCGGAGCAGAATCTCGTGATCCAGTACGCGTTGTGCCAGGGCGATTTGGCCCGGATAGGAGGCTTGTTTGGCCTTGAGCACGATGAGGTCGTAATAGCGTTTGCGCACGTCGAGGCATAATTTGGAGTAGGCGAGGACCGCCTCATTTTGCGCCAAGCGTTCGCGGAGTTTCTCGTGATTTGTCTGCGCGTCAAATGCGCCCCAATGCCAGATGGGTTGGCTCGCTTGTATCGTGAGGGTGCCCCCCGGCGTCAGCGAGCCGCCGGAGGTCCCCGTCGCCTGGTAAAACAGCCCAAAGCTATAGCTCGCGGTAATGACCGGAGTGTAGCGCATCCAACTCCGGTACTGCGAGGCGTCGGCGACATCCACGCTGTCTTTCTGCTGGACCATCGTGGGCGACTTGGTGGCGGCGAGCGAAAGAATTTGATCGAGTTGCTCCTCGCTGGCCGGAAGCGCTTCTTTGGCCGCCGGCCGGACGTATTCCGCCAGGGGTTGCAACCAAGGGTCGCCCGCCTCCGGCGCGGTTTGCGCGTGCAGCAAGCCGGCCGCCATGGCTGCTGCCAATCCCGCCGCCACGAGAAATCGGGCAGGCAGGTTTCGCCATGGGGTTGAAAGGGTGGGTGGCATGAAATATTCCTCTGAGATTCAGCGGCACGCGCATCGCGGGCAAGACTGAAAATTTCATGGACCGCCGGGATGGGGCAAAGTTTCCAGCCACTCCCGCAACCGCCGGGCGTAATCGGCCCAGCTGGGGAACCGACGCTGGCCCGCTTCGCCGCTCAGGCGAAAATACAGCGAATCGTCGTCCAGCAAACCCCTCATCGCCGCCGCCAAATGCTCGGCCGTCGGCTCCTCCACGACCAAGCAGCCGCCACCGCGCGCCACTTCCGCCAGCGCGCCACCCTGGCCGCAAATGCACGGGCGACCCCGCGCCAGACTTTCGGCCACCGGCAGCCCGAACCCTTCGTAAAGCGAGGGATAAACCGTAAACCGGCATTTTGCGTACAAATCCTCCAGCCGGCTGTCCGGCAGCGCGCCTGCCAATTGGAGGGGTCGGCCGGAGGCTTGGAGATTGGCCGCCAGTTTCAATGCCGCCGCCGCCGTTTCCGGCCGCGGCAGCCCCGCGAGAATGAGTTGAAAATTGCGCCCTTCGCGCCAGAGCATCTCCGCCGCCTCCAACAGCGCGCGGTGGTTTTTCCGCCCCTCAATGCTGCCCACCGACAACACCAGCGGGCTGAGGCGCAGTTGATTCGCCGTTTGCGGCTGCGCGGGCCGGGCTGGCACGCTGACCCCCAGTGGCATGGCGGTCGCCGCAGGACGTTTTTCGACGCCCAGCCTTGCCCATTGCTCCACCAAATCCAGCCGCGACGCCTCGGAAATGGCGGCGACGCTGTCCAAGGTGGCCAATTCCCGCAAATAATTCTCCGTGCGGGCGACGGTAGCCGGCGGCGCGAGCTGCGGATAACGCAGTGCCACGGCGTCATAGAAAATTGCCGCGGCGGGCCCGCCGAGTTTTTGGCGCAAGTCCGCCTGGGCGGTGAAAATTCCGGCGGAGAAAATTTCCGGGGCCAGCAGGGGTGCGCCGCGCAATGCCGGCCAGTCCGGCTCGTCGCCGCGGCGCATCCAGCCATTGAGTTTTTGGCCAAACGACCAAACCTCGCGCCGGTTTCCGGCGGGCGATTCCGCGGCGGCGGGGCGGAGGAGCGCGTCCTCCAAAGTATCAGGCGAACGCCAGCGCTTGCCATAGGGGTCGTAAACCACGGGGACCGGCTCGGCGTCAATCTCCTCCAAGGCCGCAAACAACTGCCGGGTCACGCGCTGCACCCCGGTCGCGGCCGCGCAGTGCGCGGTGGTGGATAGGTCGAGGACGATGGGCACGGGGGATATTCTCGCGCAAAGACGCCAAGGCGCAAAGCGAAATTGCATTCGCATGGGGCTGCTTTTTGGGAAATCATATCCTTGGCAGTGGCCCATTTTTGGTGTAAATTCAGCGTTATGGTTGACAAATCACTCCTTGCGCGAATCACGGTGGATCCCCGCATTTGTCATGGCCAGCCCTGCATACGCGGCTTGCGCTATCCCGTCGAGTTTCTCCTGGAACTCCTCAGCGGGGGTATGACCGCCGCGCAGATTCTCGCTGACTACCCTGATTTGGAGGCGGATGACCTGCGCGCCGCCTGCGCTTATGGGGCGCAACTTAGCCGAGTCCAGCGAATGGATCCCGTGCTGCCGTGAAGTTCCTGGTAGATGCCCAATTGCCTCGCAGCGTGGCCCGCCAATTGGCGACTGCCGGACATGATGCTGTTCACACGCTGGATTTGCCCGCAGGCAATCGGACGCACGACGAAGAAATTCAGGCCATCGCCATTGCCCAAGGTCGCGTCGTGGTGACGAAGGACAGCGATTTTGTCACGGCATTTATCCTGGGCGGACCGCCTCCGAAACTGTTGCTGGTTTCCACGGGTAATATTTCCAATGATGCGCTTCTGCGTCTGTTTGCGGTTAACCTGCCGGGTTTGATGGCGGCTTTCGCAAAATACGATTTCGTGGAAATCGGCGGGGCGACCATCACCATTCATGCATGAGGGGTTGCCTGCGATAACGGCTCAATTCCTCAACCGCCATTTTCCTGCACGACTTGGTGGAGGTTTTTGGTGGTGAGCATCTCGATGAATTGCTTCAACGCCGGAGTGAGCACGCGGCCCTTGCGGTGAATGATCGCCAGCGGGCGCACGAGTTTGCGGCCCTTGATTTGCAACCGGCAAAGGAGCTTCTGTTTCAGCTCCGGAATAATCGTCGCCTCGGGCACCAGCGCAATGCCGGCGTTGATCTCCACGGCGCGCTTCACGGTTTCGATGTTGTCGAATTCGCGCACCGGCTCGATGTCAATTTTGTGCTCCTTGAACATCTGGTCGGTCGCCTTGCGCGTCGGAATGTCCTGGTCGAACCCAATGAATTCGTATTGGGACAATTCCTCGATGGGCACCTCCTTGCGGCCCGCCAGCGGGTGGTTCGGCGCGCAGATGAGGACGAGCTGGTCCTCGTGGAAGGGAATGACTTCGAGCAGGCGGTGCTTGATCGGGTAGGCGACGAGCCCCAGGTCCATGGCGTTGTGCAATACGTCCTCATACACCAGGTTCGAGCGCCGGTATTCGACCCGGATGTTCACCTGCGGAAAATCCTTGAGGAACATTTTCACGTAGGCCGGCAGCTCATGCAGCCCGATCGAGTAAATCGTCGAAATGTGGATTTCCCCGCTCACCTGCTTGCGCATCTCCTGCAATTCCACCGACAATTGGTCCGCCATGTGCAGAATCTGCCGGGCGGACTCGTAAATCTTCTGCCCCTCCGGCGTGAGGCGGAAATGCTTCTGCGCCCGATCCACGATCAGCACGTTAAAATGTTTTTCCATGGCCCGCATCTGCTGGCTGACGGCGGATTGCGTGATGCCATTGATTTTGGCCGCGCGCGAAAAACTCTGGCTTTCCACCAGGTCCGTGAAGATTTTGAAGTTTTCGAGATGCATGAAACCCATGGTAATTCAGTTTGCCCATTTGGCAACCGTGAATTAGCATTTCTAATGGGATGACGTTTCTGGGTTCGATCGGCCTTTTGACGACCATCAGACCGGCGAATTGGGTGGCGATGGTAACGCCGCCCTGAAACGCGGCCAGTCGAACTAAAATAGCTTGCGGCGCTTGCGGTTTGTGCCTACGGTAATTACATGAAAACCGTGGATTTAAAGCTCACCCGCATCGGCAATTCGCGGGGCATCCGCCTGCCGGCTGGGTTGATCAGCCGATACGGCTTTGGTGGCGGCTTGGCGGCTGAACTCCGCGACGACGGCTTGTTGCTCAAACCCAGTCATCCGGGCAAATTATCCTGGGAGGAAACCGCCCAGGAAATGGCGGCCAGCGGCGAGAAATGGGAGGAATGGGACAATTTGCCCGATGGCGTGGA
>CAZLPS010000030.1:0-41927 GCA_964561455.1 uncultured Opitutales bacterium | reverse complement strand
ATCCCCGCATTCCGGTTAATCCTGTTAAAAGGGCGGAGCTTACAGGGTCAGGCATTTCATTTTAACATCAACACCCCGAGACAATCTGAGGTTGTGTTGGCCGCCTACCCGGCTTTCTCCATCTCCGCCAGCACCCCCACGGCCTTTTCCCAATCGTGGGTTGCGGCTTGCAGTTGGTCCACGACGTGGCTGAGTTCGCGGTTTAGGTGCTGGGGTTTGCCGGGTTGGGTGTAGGTTTCGGGGGCTTCGAGTGCGGCGGTTAGTTCGTTTTGCTGAGCTTCGAGCTTCGCCACTTTTTCCTCCAGGTGTCCCACTTCGATCCGGAGTTGCCGGACCTTCGCCTTTTGCGCACGTTCCTCGTCCTTGCTCCGGGAGGGATGCGCCGGCGCCTTTGCGGCTTGGGCGATTTGGACGGGGCGCGCTTCGGTGAAACCGGCGGTGAGGGCCGCGCGGGCATTGGTGGCGCGGGACTTTTCCAAATAGTAATCGTAGTCGCCCGCATACGGTGTCAGCCGGCCCGAATGAATGTGCAGGACCGTCTTGGCCAACTGGCGGATGAAATAAACGTCGTGGCTGATGAAAATCAGGGTGCCTTCGTATTCCTTCAACGCGTTGATCATCGCGTCTATGGATGCCATGTCGAGGTGCGTTGTCGGCTCGTCCATCAGCAGCAAATTGGGCGGATTCACCAAGATGCGCGCGAGGGCGAGACGGGATTTTTCGCCGCCGGACAGCACGGCGACTTTTTTCAACACGTCGTCCTTGCGGAAGAGGAAGGCGCCGAGAATCGCCCGCACGCCCTGGACAGTCAGGGGGTTTTCGGAGGAGTGCAAATCCATGACGTTATCGAACACGGAGGCGTCCGCCCGCAGATTGTCGGACCGGTTTTGGGCGAAGTAGCCGGGGATGACGTTGCTGCCGAGTTCCATGGAGCCGCCGGATATGGGCACCGCGCCGGCGAGGATTTTGAGAAAGGTGGATTTGCCCGCGCCATTGGGGCCGACGAGCACCATCTTCTGGCCGCGTTCAGCGGCGAAATTGAGATCCTGGTAGACCACATGGTCGCCATAGGCCTGGCGGACATGTTCGAGGGTAACGACCTTGAGGCCGGAGCGCGGAGTCTTGGCGAACTTGAAATAGATGCGCTTGAGGTCGTCCTCGGGTTCATCCACGGCGACCTTTTCGAGGCGCTCGATTTGCTTTTCCTTGGATTTGGCGCGGGAAGCCATGGAGGCCTTGGCGCCGAAACGGTCCACGAATTTCTGCAAGTGGGCGATTTGGCGCTGCTGGTTTTTAAAGGCGGATTGCTGCTGGTCCTTGCGGGCTTCCTTTTCCAGGAGGTAGTCGTCGTAATTGCCGGTGTAGCGGTGGAGGGTGCCGGCCCGCAATTCCAAGATACCGGTGCACAGCATATTGAGGAAGGCGCGATCGTGGGAAATCACGACGAGGCCGCCGGGATAGGTGGTCAGGAATTCCTGAAACCACAGGAGGGCCTCGAGGTCGAGATGGTTGGTCGGCTCGTCGAGCAGGAGGAGGGCCGGCTCGCTCACCAGGAGGCGGGCGATGTGGGCGCGCATGACCCAGCCGCCGGAAAACGACTTCGCCTGGCGGAGATGGTCCTCTTCGCGGAAACCGAGGCCGGCGAGAATTTTCTTCGCGCGCGGTTCGAGGCTGTAGTCAATATCGTAGTCCTCGTCGGAGTCGGGCAGCAGTTTTTTTCCGCTGGTGGCAATTTCCAAAATGGTTTCCTCGCCGACGGGCGCGCTTTCCTGGGGGAGGTAGCCGAAATCGGCGCCGCGCTCCCATTCGATGGTGCCCTGGTCCGGTGCGTCCTTGCCGAGGATGAGATTGAAGAGAGTGGTTTTGCCGGCGCCATTGGGGCCGACGAGGCCATAGCGGTCGCTGCGGGCGATGAAGAGCGAGACTTCGCTGAACAGAACGCGGGTCGAATACGACTTCGAGATATCGGCAATGGTGAGCATGCGTGGAAAAAACCAAGTATCAAACTCCGAACAGGGGCGGACGTCAACGCCCAACGGCGAACGGTGTAATATTGCCACAACCGGGGGCGCCGCCACAATGGGGGGATCCCCGGAACGGGCGGTACTTTTTCTCAACGAAACGACCGGACCGGGGTTTTCACCATGATGCCGATGCCGGGTACAAAACTACTGCGACGAATGTTCGGATTGGATTGGCGCTCGCTGGCGCTCCTGCGCATGGGCCTGGCGGTGGTGCTGCTGGCGGATTTGGCGGTGAGCGCGCAGGACCTCAAGGCGCTGTTCACGGATGCGGGCGTGTTGCCCCGGGAGTGGCTCCGCGAAGGGTACACCGCCGATTTGAGCATCCACTTGCTGGGCGATGGGGTCTGGTTTCAGGGAGCATTGTTTGCCCTGGAAGGCGCCTTTGCGGTGATGATGTTGGTGGGTTATCGCACCCGGCTGGCGACGGCGGCCTGCTGGTTTCTATTGCTCTCGCGCCAGGCCCGCCAGCCGCTGGCGCTCTATGGGGCGGACATGGTGGAGCATTTGGCCTTTTTTTGGGCGCTCTGGCTGCCGCTCAACCGGCGATTTTCGGTGGATGCCGCGCTCGGGCGGGTGCCGCCGCCGGACGAGAAGGAGTACTTTGGCATGGCGGGCTTTTGTGTGATTGCGCAGTTCATGGCCATCTACCTGACCAGCGCGCTCCAAAAGACCGGCCCGACGTGGACCACGGATCACACCGCTGTCTATTACGCACTCGCGCTCAAGATCTATTCCACGCCGTTCGGCCAATGGCTCAATCAATTCGACGCGCTGACCCGGGGGCTGACCGTTTTCGTGTTGGGGGTTGAACTTTACGCGCCGTTTCTGATGATCCTGCCGTTTGCGACCGGCTACGGGCGGATGGCGGGTTTTCTCCTGTTCTTGGGCCTGCAAGTGGGCTTTGGCCTGTGCCTCGAGCTGGGCCTGTTTGGGGCCATCATGGTCGCCTTTATGTTCATGCTGCTGCCGGCGGAATTCTGGGAGTGGTGCGCAAATCCCCCTGGCCGCTGGCTGCGGTCACGGCTGAAATTCTTGCAGAGGTTTCACGCTGCGGCGCCGTCCGCCGGCTCCCGGCCACCTGCGCCAGGTTTGGAATCGGTTTGGCGACGGGGCGGGATGTGGGCGCTGCGGCGGACGCGTGATGGCGCGCTATTGGCCGCGCTCGGCCTGGTGGTGCTGCTGAATATTGCCAGCTTTCCCAATCAAAGCAAATTGGTGTCGGACAAGGCCTATCGGCTGGCCTACGATATTGGCCTCTCCCAGAAATTTGATTTGTTTGCGCCCGATCCGCAAACCTACGACGGCTGGTTTGTCCTGCGGGGCTGGCTCAAAAATGGCCGAAATGTGGACCTGCTGACGGGCGCGTCGCCGGCGAACTTCGACCCGCCGGAACGGATTGCGGAAAGCTATATCGATGAGCGCTGGAACGGATATCTCATGGATTTGACCAGTGAAGATTTTTTGAACTATCGCAAGGGCCTCGCGGATTATCTGGCGCAGGAATGGAACGCGACCCACGCCGGAAGCGCGCAGGTGCAAAAGGTTGAAATCATCTTCATGTGTTTTTATAATGGGCCCGACCACACGGTTTCCGACACCAATCCGATTTATTTGTGGACGCAAAATTATTGACGGCTCCGCCATGATTCGCCTGCTCAAAGTAAAGATTCTGCGGCTGCGGGCCTGGCGGTGTGCCGCGGCCCTCGCCGCCGTGGGTGTCAGCGGGCAGACATTGCCCGTTAACCTACCCACCGCACCAGCCCTGGGGACCGCCGCCCTGACGCCCGGGCCGCGCGTGGAATGGAAAATGGAGAACGGCGGCAATGGCCATGAGTATCAAGCGGTCGAAGCTCCGTCCGGCATCAATTGGGCTGACGCCGAGGCGTGGGCGGAAAAGCAAGGTGGTTATTTGGCCACGGTGGCGACGCGGCGGGAAAACGAATTTGTCTTCAATCTGGTGACGAGCCCGCGGTTTTGGCGCAATGACACCGGCCGCGGGGGATTATCGTATTCGACGGGACCGTGGCTGGGTGGCTGGCGAACTCCGGAAGGGAGTTGGCGCTGGTTGAAGACATCGGCGCCGTTCACCTATACGAATTGGGGTCCGGGGCAGCCCGACAACGCTGGCGGCAATGAAAATCGCCTGCACTACTCGGGCCCGGGCTACAACAGCCCAAATGCCATGTGGAATGATTACAACGAGGGCAACGAGGTTTTGGGGTTTGTCGTGGAATACGATCCCGACCCAGCCACGGTATTTGCGCAGGATCCGCCCAAATTGCAGATTCCCCTGCTCTTCGCGGCAGGTTTCTCGGTTGTGATCTTTTTCCTGGGCCTAATCGCATTTCTGTTCCCGCGCAAGCACCACCCGGCGAGTACGAAACCACAAGGGGACAGCGGGGATCAGCCAACGGAGAACGAGGAACTGGAAGTCAAAACCGTCCACGATTCACCGGGGCCCTACTTCATCACGGGTAATCCGAGCAGCCTGGCCGAATTTTGGCGCGCCACCAAATCCAAATCGTGGTCACTGAGGCCGTTTGCCTTGAGGCCAGCGATCAGCAGCCGCATGGCTTCGGGATGGGTCGGGTTGCCCGGCTGGCCCATGTCGGACGAGAGCAAAAAGTGTTCCGCGCCGATTTTCCGGATGACTCTCGCATAGTCGGCGAGGTCCGGCTTCCGCTCGTGGCCGGGGGTCAGGTTCGACTCGGTGTTGCCAAGCTGCGCCAGCCAGGTGCATTCGATGACTGCGCCCAAATCGGCCATGCGTTGCAACTGGTCGTCCGTCGCACCACCCAACGGCAATTCCATCGCGTGGGTCACGACGATTTTTTTCACGCCGGCCTGTTTTGCGGCCGCAATCAGCACGAGGGCCTCCGCCGCCGAACTGTGGCCGGTTTCAAACACCAAATCGTTTTGGGCAATGATCTGAAAAATTTCCGTGAGTTCCGGCACGGCCTGCCCATCCTTGACCACCGGGATAAAAGGCAGATTTTGGCCGGATTGACGCACCTCGGCCTCGCCGTCCTTGGTCGGCAGCCAGACGATTTTGCCGCGGTGGCCCTCGACCTGCACCATCCGGCGCACGGCCTCGGCGTTGAGGCCGCCCACGGAACGATTCAGCACAATTCCACCAAAAACCTCGATGCCGCCGATTTCATGCATCGCGGTTTGCGCGCGATCGGCGGTGGGGAGGTAATGGTTTTTCAGGACGATGGCGCGCATGCCGTCCGCCTTGGCCTCGCGGACGAGGGCAAAATCATCGAGGGAACGCTCCGTCACGTCCGGCGCGGTGTGGCAATGGAAATCAATGACCCCCGCCAGGGGATTGGGGGCGGGCGCGACCGCGGCTGCACCCAGGAGTAAAACTCCCGTGGGCAAAACCAACCACCAGGCTCGCCGGTCAATTTTCACTTCCAGGCATTATCAGCGCCCGGCCACACAAAAAGCAACCCCTCAAAATGTGCGGTTGGCGGGCCCCGGCGCATCCAGCGCAATCTTGATCGCCCCAATAATCTCCTCCGGCGTGTATTGCCGCAGGTTCCGATGCCCGAAAGCAATTTTAGACTCAAACCAGCCGCGCTGCAACGGCTTGTCGAGTGCCCAGGAATTATCCCCCAACGGCTTCCATCGTCGACCGGAATTCGTAAGCTCGGAGTCCATCATCAAGGTCACCGTGCATGCGCCCATGGCGGCCGCCAGATGGGCCGGGCCACTATCCCGCCCAAAAACAACCGCTGCGTCCCGGAGCAGAAATGCCGCCTCCGCCAGATCTGTTTGGCCGCAAAAATTATGCATTCCAGCGGCCGTGCCGCCCGCTTCTGCCAGAATGGCGGCGACTTCTTTACCATCCGGCTCCGTACCAATCACGAGCACTTTCAACCGCCGCTCGCGGGCCAACCAGCGCGCCGTGGCGATAAAGAATTCTGGCGAAATCCGCGGTTTGCCCACATGCGCGCCGACATGCAATACGGCATAGGAACCCGGGACAATGCCGGCGGGTAGTTTCGCCGAAAGGCGGGCCAACGCCTCCCTCTCGGGCATGAGCTGCGGCACCAGCTTCGCGGGGACTGGCACGCCCAGCCGCGCCAGCAGGTCAAAATTATAAAAACCCTCGTGTTTTTCGCCGCGCTTTTTGCGGTTCGGCAGCGATTCGGTCAACCCTAGTGCACCCTTTTCGTCGAAGCCAATGCGTCGGGGAATTCCCGCTTGCGCTGCCGCCCACCCGACATCCGGATCGGCGTGAAGATGCACAATGCAATCCGCCTTGAGCCCCGCCAACTGCGTCGCCAGCCTCTCCCTGCGCCGGGCGGGATCCAAATCCGGGGGAACCGTCTGGAAACTTTTCAAGCCGGGATGGGCACGAAAAAGTGGTTCCATGCGCCCTTGCGCGAGGAAATGTATCGCCGTGCCGGGCAAGGCCGCCCGCACCGGCGCGAAACACGCACTGGTAATGACCACGTCGCCGATGCGGTCGGGACGGGAGAGCACCAAACAGCTATTTCCGGTGGATGCCATTTTTAAGCCGGGGAATTCAACCCCATCGGACTAGCTGCCCAGTGGCAATATCGAAACGAAATGAAGCCAACCGCCAACCGTGCCGGATCAATGCGCGTCGCGCTTCGGCTCCCCCGCCGTTTGCCAGGCCTTGATGGCGGCGGTCGGGCGCACCAACATGATCACGTTGAGAGTCAGATTGTCGCGCACCAAAAACCCGCAGCCGATTTCCATTAGCAGGAGGACGATGACGGCAGTCCGCACCGCCACCCGCGAGGCAAACACAAAACCCAGGCACATCATCAAAATATCACTTTGGGAATTGAGGACGCTGTCGCCCAAGTAGCCCGCCGAGATGGTGACTTCGCGAAAACGACTAATCATCATCGGCGAATTTTCGAGCAGTTCCCAACCCGCCTCCAGCAGTACCGCCATGAGAAAACGATAACTGACCGGAACGCGCCGGGCGACCGTCCAAAGCAGCACAAAAAACAAGATCCCATGCGTCAGGTGCGAAAACGAATACGGATCGGCGAATCGCTGGTCAATTTCCTTGCTCCAAATGTCGCCCTCCCACCAGCCGAACTTGCCGTCCGGGCCGAACAGGGAATGCCCCATCATTAACTCAATGCTGGCCGCCCCCGCGAAAATCGCCACAACGCCGACCAAGATCCACCCGGTGTTTTTCCAGGTCCGCGCGGCCGCGCATTCATCAGACATCGGTGCAGTAAACTGATCATTGCTCCCAAAGTCGACGGTTTAAACCAGACCAAAAAGGGTTACAATCCCGCACCCGCCGGGGCCCCGGCCATCTGCCAAGCCTTGATGGCGGCAATCGGGTGAATGAGCATGATGACGTTGAGGGTAAGATTGTCGCGCACGAACACCGCGCAGCCGATTTCCATCAGCAGGATGGCAACGATGCTGACACGCACGGGCATGCGCGAAGCGAACCAAAATCCCAGACACATCATCAGAATGTCGCTTTGCGAATTCAGCACGCTGTCGCCGACGTAGCCTGAGGCAATGGTCGCATGGCGGTAACGGTCAATAATGATCGGCGAATTCTCCAGGATTTCCCATCCTGCCTCCACCAGCACCGCCAGCAGAAACCGGTACTGTACTGGTGCCCGCCGGGCGACCCACCAGAGAAAGACAAAGAACAGAATTCCATGGGTCAAATGCGAAAAGGAATAGGGGTCGGCAAATCGCTGGGAATTTTCGCTGCTCCAAATGTTACCCTCCCACCAGCCAAATTTTCCATCGGGCCCCAGCGGCGACCGGCCCATGATCAACTCCAGATTGGCCGTCACGACAAAAATGGAGAAGACGGCGAGGATAACCCACCGCCAGCTGTGCCCGGAGTTGGAGGGATCGGACTGAGGACCGGGGCGCATGGAGATAGTGCTAGACAATCGCGGGAATTAGCCCGACTCAAGATTGAATCTGCGGCAAAACAGGGGGCGTCCAGCTTTGCCATTTGCCGCCGGGCACAGAACCGGTTCTAATCACTCAATGCGAAGGCTTTCTTGGCACATTTGGGAAATCAGCCTGCCCCTTCTGCTGCTCACCGGCGCCCGGGCCCGGGCGGAAAAATTTTATGTGGCGGATAATCGCAGCGGTACGATTGACGTGATATCGGACAGCGGCCTGGTGAGCACTTACGCCAGTAACGTGCCGGGGGCGAACGGACTGGCCTGCGACGTCGAAGGGAATTGGTACACCCTCGATCTCAATCACGGCCGCGTGTACAAAATTGCCAAAACGGGTGTGGTCAGCATTCTGGCCAACGGGTTGCGCGGCCCGGAAGCACTGGCTTTTAATTCGCGCGGCGACCTGTATGTCGCCTGTATGGATGGCACCGTCGCCCGCGTCTCGCGCTTGGGCGTGGTGAGCACCCTGGCCAAGGGACTGGGCGAGTTGTATGGTCTGACCATTGACGCCGATGACAACGTGTATGTCAGCGACCACACTGCCGGAACGATCTTCCGCATCACCAAAATGGGAGCCGTGACCACGTATGCGGACGCCAATGCCGGAGCCGGGGCAAATACATTTTCGTCGGGCACCCTGAGCATTTCGACCGGCACCCTGGGCAGTTCCGGCTCATTGATTCTGCGCAGTGGCGTATCCGGACTGGGCGTTCTGGCGATGGATGCACATGGCAATCTGTACGCCGCAGCCCAAAATTCGAACGCCATTTACAAAGTGGAAAAGTCCGGCGCCTTCACCCAGGTGGCGGGGGGAATCAACTCCCCAGCCGACATGGCCTTCGACAGCCACGGCGATTTGTATGTCGCGAGTTCCAGCAGCGGCATGATCTATAAAGTCAATTCCTCCGGGGGACTCATCGGTTATGCCGCTGGTCTGGGCGGCCCATTGGGACTCGCGGCGGAGCACCCCTTGTACAAGCTCGCGGCCGGACTGACGGCGCGGGAACCGGCGACCGACACGACGCCAAGGATGCCGGTCGGCTACGTCATTGCGTTCTGTGCGCCTGCGGCGGTCTTGGTGGTGGCCGCGCTGGTTTGGGTGTGCATGCGGAAAAGGCCGGCGTAGCGACGGCGCATTAAATGGCACCTTCCGCCAGCCGGTGAAAGCTCGCGGTGGGCCGGAGTAGATTCCGCCCCATCATACCCTTTTCAGCAAAAATGCGCGCATCTCCTCCAGCGACACCCGCACCCTCAGGTTAACCTGAAAGGCCTGATCCGATTTTGCTCCTGACACGATTCTGCTCCCGATTTTGTTCTCAATTCTAAATTAAATTTGCAATTCCTGGTGAAACAACGAGTTTCAAGGCATCCTCGAATCCATGGCAGGAAAAATCACCCCGTTCTTCACGTCGATTTGCGTTTTGAAGGGCTCCGGGCTCTGCCCGTGGCTTGCCGCGCTGGTATTGGCGTTGGCCGGACCGCAACGAGTGGCGGCCGACGACCTCTACGTGGGCTTGCAAAACAGCGATTCCGTGGTCCGCATCTCCGATCAGGGTGTGGTCAGCACCTTTGCCACCGGCGTACCGCGGCCAGTGTTTTTAATTGAGGCACCCAACGGGAACCTTCTGGCCCAAAACGAATCCGGTCCGATTTATCAGATAACCCGCTCCGGAGTGGTGAGCCATTATGCAGATGCGGGCAGCGGCCCCGATTGTCTGGCCTTCGATGCGCAGGGCACTTTGTATGCGGGCAACAAGGTTGACGGCACCGTTCTCCGCCAGTCCAAGGATGGGAGCTTCAGCGTCTACGCCCGCGGTTTCAACAAGCCGATGGGCTTGGCGTTTGACGCGCAGGGGGTGCTGACGGTGATTGATATGAACCAGCGTTCAATGTCCAAGGTGGCACCCAACGGAGTTATCCAATCCACTCCGCTCCCCATACCCTACCCCATTTTCATCGCCTACGACTCGGTTGGGGATGCTTACATCCCGAATCTGGCCAGCGGCACAATTGTCAAAATCAACCAGGCCGGCGCCATAAGCACCTTTGCGAGCGGACTGGGCGAGCCGGCCAGTTTGATATTCTCCCGAACGGGTGACTTGTATGTGTCCGACCCGCCCGGCGGCCGGGTGTTCAAGGTGACGAAAGCCGGCGTGGTAAGTCTTTTGGCCTCCGGCTTGAATTACCCCATTGGTCTGACTTTTCTGCATCGCGTTCCCGCCAACCAACTTCCGTCGGGCGCACCGCAGATTCCGCGCCCCGCCGCCGGAGTCATCCTGGTCCTTCTCCTTCCGGCAATTCTGTTGTGCCTGGGCGCAATCATCTGGATAATCGCCGGCGGCAAACGGCGAAACTCGAATTGAACAAGGTTGATGATTTCTGGTCCGTTAGTGCCCCGCCTCCACGGCCCGGTGAAAACTCTCCGGCGGCCCGAGGTAACTCCCCTGCATTCCTCCCGTGTTGATGAAAATCTTCTCCACGACCACGGCGGGGTCCACCATCCAGACTTTGAACATATGGTATCCGGCGTTGCCAATTGCATGTGCCGAGGCCCCGTACCGAATGTTGGCCCGGACGGATTCCTCCCACTCCGCGTTGCCATTCTGCGCATTGAAATTTTGTGGCACCAAAGTGATGACCTGCGGAGTCTCGTCATCGAACGACACCGCCACCCGCAGCCCGCGGGTCGGGTCGAAATTTAAGGTCGGCGCCACCGCCAGATATGCCGCCACCGTCCCGGGATTAAACAAATACATCTGGTATTCCAAGCAGGGCGAATTTGGCCCGGGCGTAACGCTCGGCGCATTCACTGGCGCAGTGGTCTTCATCGCGGAAAGCGAGCGGCCATAATCCTCGACGCGGATCCAGCGCCGGTCGCCGGCATCGGTCTTCTTCGTGTAGTGCTCGGCTTCGATGGAAACAACTCCCTCGCCCTCCACAAAGCCCCGCAGGTTTTGGCGCGTCGGCTCCGCGGGATTGAACGCCTCCAACTGCACCGCGACTTCGCCGCCCGCGCCGCTTATCTTCACCGTCCCATTGACGGTGCCCGGAGGCGCCTTGCTCCAATCCACGCTGACCCAGATGCGCTGCTCCTTGTCCACCTCGCCCATGTTTGAGCTCAGCACAATCCACGGTGCACTCGCGGTCGCCGTAAATTCAAAACCCGTCCGCCCTTTATTGAAGACCTCCACGTAATGGCGCTGCTGATTGAACACATCAAATTTCGGCAACACCGCATTTCCCGCCCCACCCGGCCATGCCGTCTGCGCGCCTTCCACTGCCACGCCCATTTGGGCCGCAACGGGCGGATTTACCCGCGTCACGCGCGGCGCAACATTTTGCGCCGGATTGTTCCATGACGTGTAGCCGATGTGCACCTGGTCCATGAAATGATCCCATTTGCCGCCCGCAAACGTCTTGTTGTAAAACGTCGTCAACGCCGCATCGTCTTGAAACCGGGCCATCGCGGCGTCCGCCCAGTCGTTCGCACCGGCCCGTAACTGCTGGGAGTAAAGCTGGCTCTTCCCGGCATCCACATACATTTCATTCAGATTCGCACCGGCCTTCACGGGGAACAACACCAACTCATAAAACGCATCGCGCGCGCCTTCCGGCAGCTTCGCGGAAATCTCCTCCGCCCGCGTGACGAGCGCCCGGTAGTCCGCCACCACCGTGTCCGCCTCCTGATAATTTACCAAGCTGTAAGAGCCCGGCTCCAGCAACTCCGGTTTGCGCCGCCCGTTGTATTTGGCATATTTCGCCACGATGTCCGCGATGTCGGCCGCATACGTCGCCCCGAATTCCCGCGCCGCCCAGAGTCGCGTAAACTCCATGATATTTTCATTCGTCCACCGATTGGTATTCCAGGCCAGACTCAAAAAATACTCCGTTGGCAGCTCCACCCCCTTGAAATGCCCGACGTTGACAATCCAGATGCGGTCCGCGCCGTATTGCTTCGCCAGCGACATTTGCTCCCAGATCTTGGGCAGCGGGCTCGAATTGACCCATTGATAGTTGCGCGGGCCGCCATGGTAATCGAAATGGTAGTAAATCCCCGCCCCGCCGCTGCGCTTCCGTTCCTCCTCCGTTGGCAGCCGGCGGATGTCGCCCCAGTTGTCCTCCGCCCACAGGAGGGTAACGTCGTCCGGCACCCTCATGCCCGCGTTGTAATAATCCATCACCTCCTTGTAAAGGCACCACGTCTGCGGCACCTTCGTGACGTCGGGATTGATTTCCTCGGCGATCATCTTCCGTTGCGCCGCCACTATCTGCTCGGAAACCGGACCGCCGACCGGCGCCCCGCTGTCATTCTCCGCCCGCAGGCCCAAAGTCAGGATGCTTTCGAAATCCTTGTTGCGCTTCACCCCTGCCCGCCAGAAATTTTCCAGGCCTGCGGCATTGGTCAGATAATTCCACGGCGTCCGGCTGAGGTGGTCCCATTCCTTTTGCGCGCGCAGCATCGGCTCCTGATGCGACATGCCCATGACGATGCCCATTTCGTCCGCCAGTCGCGGATTTTCCGGGTCATCCTCGTTGAAGGCGTTGTTCCACATCGCGGGCCAGAGATAGTTGCCTTTAAGGCGCAGGATCAGTTCGAAAATTTTCGCGTAAAATTCGTGGTTGTAATTCGCAGCATCGGCGTGCCCGGGCACGGTGCCGTATTTCGCCTTTACCCAGTTCGTCAAATCCGGCGATTCATCATTGATGAAAATTCCGCGATATTTGACGCTCGGCTCCCCCTGCATGTATTTGCCGGCCTTGATAAACAAGGCGTCCTTGTGGGGCACCGGCACATCGTCCCACCAATACCACGGAGAGACGCCAATTTGTTCCGACAAATCGTAAATCCCGTAAATGGTCCCGCGTTTGTCGCTCCCGGCAATGACCAGCGCGCCGGACACCCCCGGCAGTGGATTGGCCACGGTCTGCAGGGTAAACGATTCCCATTTTCCCGCAATCTGGCTCACGTCAATCTTCTTGTTTTTCACCAGTTGGTCAATGACCGCACTCTTTCCCAGGGTGCCGATGATCACGGTGTTCCCGGCCAATTCCTTTTCATTGCGCACCAGCGCACCGGGGTGCCCCGTGACCCGCGCGAGATCCATCTGCAAATTAACCGCGGCGTCAACCACCCCCTTCCAATCCGCCACTTCCACAAAGAGCGTCGCGGTTTCATTTCCCTTCGCCAGCGGGAAACTGCCCGGGCTGGCGGTGGCCTCCACATAATCCGGCTGCCCCAGGCACCATGCCACTTGGGGGCAAGCCATCACAGCGGCTGTAATCAAGGCGATGGAGAAGAGGTGTTTCATGGCCGCGGGCCAATTCATTCGCTCCTTTCCGCTTTGCCGACAAGCGAAAAAACGAGCATAAGTATGTTCCATGCGATGGCTCCGCTTCGTCTCAAGCTGTTTCCACCCGTTCCTCTTTCTCCTCGGCACCCTCCCTGCCAGGGAGGACAATTTCTATGTCGCTGATTACGGCAGTAGCAGCGTGGAGACCGTTTCCGACACCGGCGCCGTCACCAGACTCGCCGGTAACGTCTCAGGCGCTTGCGGCGTGGCCTGCGACGTTCAGGGAAAGGTCTATACGCTCGACATAAATCAGGGCCGCGTTTTCTGCATTTCCAAAGTTGGCGCGGCCTCCATCCTTGCCCAGGGTCTTTCCCGCCCCGAGGCACTGGCCTTCAATTCCCATGGTGATTTGTTCGTAACTAACGGAAATAATACAATTTCGCGAATTTTCCCCACCGGCGCCACCAGCACTTTCGCCAGGGGATTGGACGACCCCCACGGCCTGGCCTTCAATGCGGCTGGCGAACTTTTCGTCGCCAATCACGGAAACAACACCATTTCCAGAATCTCCAAGAGCGGCGTGGTGAGCACCTTTGCCGATTTCACCAAAGCTTCCTCGAATTACCAACCGGGTACGCTCGCCTTCGACGCCCACGGCAATTTGTTTGTCACCGCGCAAAGCTCCCGGGCGATTTTGAAAGTGGACCCGGCGGGTCGTTTTACCCCCTTTGCCACCGGAGTAGTCGACCCCACCGATATTGTTTTCGACACGCACGGCGACTTGTACGTGCCCAGCGGCACCAGCAGCTTGATTTACAAGATTAACCCTGACGGCGCCATCAGCGTCTTCGCCACCGGTTTAACCCGCCCGTATGGACTGGCCTCAAATCGCCCGCTTTATCAACCTGAGCCCGAACCGCCAATTGCGGTTCCCGCCGCCGGCCACCCGCCGTTGGGTCTTATACTCGCGCTGGCGGCGCCAGCGTTGCTCATCGTCATCGGTTTCTTCATCTTTCTGCTCAAAAGGAAAGTAGATTAGAAAGCAAAACACCCCTTTCCGCATCGCCCGAACGAGGGCCGGATGGGGCATTCATTTCGGCAGCTCTGCCACTCGCCGGTTAGCACTTGCCCACATTTTTTAATTCCACAAACTCCAATCCACAACAGTCGGCACGGGGGCGGGCTTCGCCCGTCCGCCGGACCGCGTCGCCCGATTCATAACTTAATTTTCCTCGAAAACTGTCTGGCGGATGAGGTCCACCTTAATGAAAAGTCGTGCTTCCATGGTAGTCGTTCTTTTGGCCGTCATAATTGTTGGCTTGGTCTGGCGGGTAACGACACCGCCGATAGATAAGCAAGCACTAGTTGCCAATATCCGCTCAAACACAACGCCACCGAACAAGGCGACCCCATCGCAATCTTCAAATCAAGGTGGAATTGCCTTCCCAGTTCTCCCGCCTGCGATCATCTCAAGTACTAACAATAATGCGAGCGCACTTGGCGACACCCAAAAAAATGCATCCACTTCTTCACCACGTTTTCGGTATGTGTTGGGTCCCGCGGATGGCCTAATGAAAGTGGAGGCGGCGTTGGGGATGGCGTCAGCTCAAGCCAGAATACCCAACCCTGCTGACCTGAAAATCAAACCGCCAATCGCCGTCTATGAACTTAGTGCGGCTGAATTAGCCCAAGGGGCAACGTTGGATGCCGCGCACTTAGTGCGATTTCATTACCTCGTCGAGGCTTCGGGGAAATCTACCATGTATGCCGAAGTATATGGCGACCCATCCGCCAATGGCGGGCATGCCATGACAGGGTTCGGCGGCCCCAACCAAGGTGCCATTGCGAGTGCGTTGGAAGAACTGTCGTCCTCGGAGCAAACGCGTGGAGGCGCATACGAAGTACGAATTTTGCGATTATCGAGCGTTCTCAACTCGACATGGGCCGATGTAGTTTGGCTGAAATCTGACGATTCCGGACCTGACTTCCTCTATCTGCTTCCGCCGTACCGGCTATCACCCGAAGCAAAGAAATTTTATAGCGGCGTGGAATTTCTTAAACTCATTTTTCAGGTAGTTCTAGAGAAGCAGCAAGCTGCGCCGCCAGCGCGAATGGACGGTCGAGTTCTGCCTACATAATTTTTAGGCAAAAATGGGCCGCAGGGGTCAGGCCTTTCAGGTTAACATCCATGTAGGCCGCGGCGAAATCGCAAGGGAAGCTGAATGCCGGAATTCCTCCTTCACCCTTCATTTCTTCATTTCCCCGCCCGCCGCAAAAACGCGACCATCTCCTCCAGCGACACCCGCGCCTCGGGAATAAACGGAATAAACGCCTGCCACACGTGCGGCAGGCCCGGCCAGATTTTTAACGACACGTCCACACCCGCCTCCTTCGCCTTCCAGGCAAAGCGCACACTGTCATCGCGCACGATTTCGTTGTCACTGGCATGGATGATGAGGGGAGGCAAGCCATGCAAATCCGCATAAAGCGGGGAGGCAATCGGGTGCGTCGGCGCGGCACCGCCGAGGTAGAGGCGGGCGGCGATCGGCAGGCTTTCGCCGAAGAACCAAACATCACTCAGCGTGTTGCTCACGACGGAGGCTCCGGTGCCGGCGAGGTCCGTCCACGGCGACATGCAGGCGACAGCGGCCGGGAGGGCCTCGCCGGCGTCGCGCAAAGTCAGTAAAAGTGACAGCGCCAAGCCGCCGCCGGCGGAGTCGCCCGCGAGCAGGATATTTTCCGCGGGAGTTCCCTGCAGGCGCAACCAGCGGTAGCAAGCGAGGGCGTCCTCGAGGCCGGCCGGAAAGGGATGCTCGGGGGCCAACCGATAATCAGGCACCAAAACCTTTGCCGGCAAATTTCGGGCAAAATAAGTGGTCAGCGTACGATGGGTGCGCGGATTACACACGAGATAACCGCCGCCGTGCAGGTAGAGCATCGTCAATGCCGTTGGCGCGCCCAGCGGTTCAATCAATTCCGTGGGCACCGGTGCGCCCGGCGCGTTTGTAATTCGCAGGCCGACGCGGCGGTGTGGCACCAACGGGTCGAGACAGCGGATAAACGTGCGCAAGCCCTTGACAAAAATGCGCGCGCCGCCGGCCCGGTCAATCGCGACATGCCGGCGTTTCCAGGTCCGCAACACCACGGAAATAGCCCGCGCCTGCCAACTCGCCCTGGCCGAGGGACGCCCGCCGGGCGCCGGCGGCGCCGCGGGAATTTCTTGCTGGGGAGCGTGCATTCCGCCACGCTAGGGAAACATAACCCGAATGCAAACTCACACCGAGGCGGGCGGAGCCGCCCTGAAAAGGCTCAATCTCTGGAAATTCGCGGTGGTGGCGGCGCTCACCGTTTATGGTGCGGCCTATGCGTCGGATCATTCCACCGACCATTACATTGACGTGGTGAACGCGTATCTTTACCAGGGCGGGAGGATGATCTTTGCGCCGGTTGGAGTCCTCCAACATCACTTGGGTGGAAGCTTCTTCCAGTGTCTGGTGCCGTTGCTGATCATCGGTTTTTATAGCTGGAGGCGCAATTTTTACGGGGCGGCCGTTTTTGCGTTTTGGCTGGGCGTGAATTTTTTCAATCTCTCGATTCATGCGGGCAATGCGGATAATGGGGATTTGGCGCTGGCGGCTGGCAATGACGCCACGGCCGATTGGAATTGGCTCCTGGCGCATTTCAATGCACTGTCCAGTTCGGCCACAGTCGAGACCATCTTGCGCTCGCTCGGTTTTGCGGCTTTTGCGGCTGCGGCAATTGCCGGCATCCTGTGGTCCCGCGAGCCGGTTCGGGAAGCCGCACCGGCGGGAGCGGAAGACGGGGCGGGCAAGCTGGCGCGCTGGCGACAGGCAGTAAAGATTCCGGAGGGCTTTACCCTGAACGCCAACGCCGTCATCATGCTGGTGTGTGTGGTCGGCGGCGGGGTGGCCTTGTGGCAGCACGGCCCGGAATGGCTGGAAGCGATCGTGGACCTCGGCAGGCCGAAACCGGCATGGCCCAGCGATTACGCCCAAGCAGTGGCACAGGCCAAAACCGAACAAAAGCCCATGGTCTTGAGTTTCACCGGGTCCGACTGGTGCCCCGCCTGCCAGGAGCTGGACAAATATGTTTTGAACACGGGCGTTTTTCGCGATTACGTCGCGAAGAATCTCGTTTTCATCGAGGTGGACATGCCCCAGCACAAGAGTCAGCCGGCCGCGCTTCAGCAGCAAAACATGCAACTCGTGACCAAGTACGGGGTGCACGGCTTTCCCACCCTCGTCATCCTTAACAGCGACGGGAAATACCTCGATCAGATAGTTGGTTACGCGGAAATGGGGCCCAAAGGCTACATTGCGCAGATTGAAGGCATCGCGCGAATAAAGGGCAAGTAGCAAGGGGAGGACGTTGCCTCACAATTTCCGCGCCGCAAATGCCATCGCGTCCGCAATCTTTGCCATATCCTCCTCCGTATGGCAGGCCGAAATCGCGGTGCGCACCAAATCCTTGCCGGGCGGCACGGCGGGGGCGATGGACATGACCGTGAAGACACCCTTCTCCAGCAGGTGCTGCCAGAAACGATACGCGCGCTCCTTCGTACCCAGAACGACGGGCACGGCCGGCGTTTCGCTGCCCCAAGTGTCAAGTTTGAGATCGTGCAATATCTGTTTGTAACGCTTCGTGTTCGCCCATAGGCGCTGCAAGTGCTCGGGCTCGTCGTGCAGCAAAGCGAGAGCGGCTTCCGCGGCGTAGGCTTGGGCGGGCGCCAGGGCAGCACTGAAAATCGTCTGCTTCGAATGGGAGCGCAGATACTCGATGACCTCGCGGGACCCGGCCACAAACCCGCCCGTGCTCGCCAGCGCCTTGGAGAAACTGCCCGCAATAAGATCAATCTTGGCCGTTGCGCCAAAATGATCGGCCGTGCCGCGGCCATCCTGGCCGAGGACACCAAAGCCGTGGGCGTCGTCCATGACCAGAAAGCAATTCTGGTTCTGGGTCGCCGCAATGATTTCGGGCACGAGCGAGATATGGCCCTCCATGGAATATACGCCCTCGAAGGCGACAATCTTCGGGGTGTCGGGCGCTTCGTAGGAAAGCAACTCGCGCAAATCTGCGGGATTATTGTGGGCGAAGCGCTCGGCTTTGGCCTGGGTCAGGCCGATGCCCGCCCAGATGGAGGAGTGCAGATTCTTGTCGGCCAGGATTACGTCGCCCTTTTGCGCAAAGGCCTGGATGGACGACATGCAGGAGATATAGCCTGCCACGGAAATGTGACAGGCCTCTTTGCCGATGAAGGCGGCCAGTGTCTCCTCCAGGCGCTGGTGATAGGAGCGGCTGCCGTTGGACAACCGGGCACCGGTGGTGCTTGTCCCCCATTCGGCCAACCCCCGCTGGGCGGCTTCCATTACCTTGGGATGATGGGTCAAGCCGAGGTAGTCATTGCTGCTGAGCATGACCATTTCGCGTCCATCGAGCCAAACATGGGTGCCCACCTGGCGGTCAAAGGTATGGTAATAAGGCTTATACCGCAGACGAAGCCGGGTGGCCTCGTCCTCGCGGCAACGATGGACAATGGAATTCCCGGCCTTGGCAGTGAACAAAGAAATCATGGAAAGACGCCTCCCCTGGTTAAGCAACGGGAAGAACGGATTGGCGAAACTTGTATAAACGAATTCGCCACCCCCGAAAAGTCATTTCTTTGGGTGACAGGAAGGTGCCAAGGGTGTGACATTCACACCGACGTAGCAAAGGACGTTCCATAACGGCCGCCCAATGACCGTTTGGGCGCGGGAACGGAATTCTCCGGCAAGCAAGCGGCTTTTTGGAACTTTCCACCGGGACCTTGGTTTAATTTAATGGTTCCGGTCGAGTTGCTTTGCTCCGGGCCAACTTTTTTTACGGATAGTCGCTTGCCAGCCAACCATTTGCCCTTTATGCCTTGATGATGGAATCTTCGCGCATGGGTCACCCCACCCGGCCAAGGCCGCAGTCGCAGCGCCGTTGGGCCTGCGTTCTGGGTTTCGTATTGACCAGCGGGCTTAATTTGCACGCCGATCCAGTGGATGATGCCACGCAAAAACTGCGCCATGGCGATTACGCCGGCGCCGCCGCCATGGCCCAGGCAGGGATCAAGGAGACGTTTGCAACCGAGGGTTTGGTGCGGGTTGAAGCTGAAGCATTATTTGCCCAAGGCAAATACAACGAAGCTTACCTGCTGCTGAGGTCCGGCATCATCAACGCCCCGCAGAGCATCCGTCTACGTCTGCTCCAGCGCGAAGCCTGCCTCTACACCAACCGGCCCACCGAAGCCGCGCAGGCGATGACGCAAATCGCGCAAATTCTCAATCAACTTGCAATCGAGAAGCAAATCACCCAGACGCCGCTGCCACCGCAAGTGCTGGCGGACGCGGGCGAGGCGTCGCTTTTAATTCCAAGCACCGACCCCAAAACCATTCTGGAACAGTTTCTGGATCCTGCCCAGCAGGCCAAGCCTCCGGTGCGCGATGCCTTTCTGGCCGCCGGCCGGTTGGAGTTGGACAAGCATGATTTTGATCTGGCATCGCGCAGTTTCGCGAATGGCCTGAACGCTTTTCCCGGCGATCCTGACATGCTGGCCGGCCTGGCCCAGGCCTTTCGTTCGGACAGTCGCACAAAATTCGGCGACAACGCGAAACTGGCGTTGGACGCCAATCCGCAACATGTACCGACCCTGCTGCTTCTTGCGGAAAACCTGATTGACGCCGAATCCTACGACAAGGCCAACCAAACTCTCGATCAAATCCTCAAAATCAATCCCAGCCAGCAGGCGGCGTTCGCCCTCAAAGCCGCGATCGCCTATCTGCATAATCAGATGGACGTGGGTGACTCCTACCGCAAAGCGGCATTGCTCACCTGGGCCAAAAACCCGCGGGTGGACTACATCATCGGTCAAAAGCTTTCGCAGAATTACCGTTTCAGCCTGGGGGAAAAATCCGAGAGTCTGGCGCTCGCAAGCGACCCGAAGTTCACCCCCGCGCGGGTGCAGCGAGCCCAGGATTTGCTCCGCCTCGGCCGGGAAGAGGAAGGCTGGAAGGAAGCGGCCCTGGCCCAACAGGAAGACGCGTACGACATTGAGGCGTTCAATCTTGTCGCCTTGCATGACGAGATTGCCAAATTCACCACCATCGCGAGCCCGAACAAACACTTTACCCTGGTGATGGAACCGCTGGAAGCCAAAATCTACGGCCAACGCGTCCTGGCCCTGTTGGAAAAGGCCCGTGACACCGTGGCCAAAAAGTATGGCCTCGACCTCAATTTCCCGGTCCTCGTCGAGGTTTTCCCCAACTCGGCCGATTTTTCGGTGCGCACGTTTGGCATGCCTGACATCGGCGAATTTTTGGGGGTCACGTTCGGACCGGTGGTCACAATCAACGCCCCGAGTTCGCATGAGTCGAACTGGGAGGATGTCATGTGGCACGAGTTTACGCACGTGGTGACCCTCACGCTCACAAAAAATCAAATGCCGCGCTGGTTGAGTGAGGGCATATCGGTTTATGAAGAAGGCCAGGCCAACCCCAACTGGGGCGAGCACATGACGCCGGATGCGCGTGACCGCATTCGCGCCGGTAAAGCGCAGCCGATCAGCAGCATGAGCGCAGCATTTCTCCAGGCGAAGGGCATGGAGGACACGGAATTCGCCTATTATGAGTCCATGCTCGTCGTTCAATTTCTGGTGGAACGCTACGGCTTTGACCACTTGCTGGGCCTGTTGCACGCGCTGGGCGACGGCGTGGAAATGAATGACGCGCTGGCGAAGAACTTTGCGCCGCTGGCCCAGCTCGACGAGGCCTTTGCCAAATATGCCGCAGACCAGGCGAAGCTGTATGCCCCCATGTGGGATTTCACCGCGCCCAATGCGGGAACGGGCGATGCCACCGCCATCCTTTCCTTTCTCCCGACGGAAATCGCGAATCAACTTCAGCCCGACACGACGCCTCCCGACATTGCCATCGCGCCAAAGGAGGCTGCGCGCGGTGGCGCCGGGGCTCCCGGCGATCAAGCTTCGCCGGCGCCCAAGCCCGCGGTCACCTCGAACCATTTTTACGAGCGCCTGGGGCAGGTGCACGATGCGATTAATCAAGGGGACTGGGCCAAGGCCCGGAGCCAATTGCAGGAAATCACCGCCACCGGTTTTTATCTGCCCGGGCCGGACAATCCGTATTTGCTACTCGCGAAAGCATGCGACCAACTGCAGGACACCGCCGCGGAAAAGACTGCGTTGCTAACTGTGGCGGCGCACGAAGGCGACTCCCTTGAAGCCGTCAACCGTCTGCTGGAACTGGCCCAAGTGGATAAAGACTGGGCCGATGTGGTAAAATGGGGCGAGGCCTCGATCGCGATCCACCCGATGGCGGCATCCACGTGGCGCGCCTTGTTCGACGCCCGCGAACAACTTCGGCAAAATCCGCCCGGGGTCGAGGCCGGTCTGGCCCTGCTGGCGCTTGAACCGCCGGATCTGGCCAGTCTCAATTTCCGGGTCGCCAAGTTGCTGCAACCGACGGATGCGGACAGCGCCCGGCGCCATGTGTTGCAGGCGCTCGAGGACGCCCCGCGTTTTCGTGCGGCCTACGATTTACTCGCCACTTTGCCAACCGCCACTCCGGCGCCGGCGTCCGACAACCCGAATCCCTCCACGCCATGAAAAGCTTCCCGCGCATTCTTGGCCAACCGGTGCTTTTAGCCGCCGGGCTGGGCTTGATCCTGATACTGCAGACGGCTTGGTCCGCGACGGTTGGACGGGGTGCGGCACCGGTGGTTGGGCGTGGCGGCGCGGCGCCGGCGATTACCCGCGGGAGCCGCAACGGTGCGCTTGGGCGCGGCGGGGCAGTGGCCGTGGGGTACGGCAACAGTCTCGGAATTGGCCTTGGGGGAATCACATTTGGCACGCCGACCGTGGTCAATTACAATCCGGGTTATGCGCCCGCCGTGACGCCGCGGGCGGGCAATGGCAATTTATATTATGCCTTATTGCGCCGGTCCCTCCGCGGGCGCTTTGGCCCGGGCTCCGCGCCCTTTGGCACCGGCTTCAACGCCAATCTGTTCACCGGCAGCTGGCCGACCGGACCCTATCGTAATTTTTTCTGGAATCAAAACTCAATTGGGGAGGCGTACGCCAACCTGAATTATTTTCGCCTTGGCGTGAACAACCTCGTCACGTCGTACCCGCTGAGCCCGTACTACCTCTCGCCGGATTATTTCAATTTGCACCCGTTGGTTTACTTTGCGAACCCACGCAATTTTGCGCTGGCCGAACCGCAGGCGCGCGCCCTGCGCGACCAGTTGCGCAATGGCGGCATTCTGCTGTTTGACGACCATTGGGGTAACCGTGATCGTCTGCACTATTACACGGAAATTCGCCGCATCTTCACCAATTACTCCCTGGTGGAGTTGCCCGTGGATCGCGCGTTCAACCCGTCGTTTTACGCGGTGCAGGTCAAGCCCCAGCCGCAATATTTTGCGGGTGTGCGTCAATCCGCCTTCACCATCGTCAACCAAACTCCGGCCGAGGAGCGAGTCACCAATGAAAATGGCACGTTCTCGGGTTACTTTGGCAGCGACGGCCAGGTGATTATCCTCGCCAATTAAGCTCCCGGCTGTCTTTTTTCTTCATTCGCCACCCGCTCCGGTCATGTTTTTACCCCGACGAAAATTCCTGCTTTTCAATGCCATGGTGCTGGCGGTGGCGGGCGTGGTTTCTCTTTCCGTATTTGGCCAATTTCAGGGCCCGGGAGCGCCACCCCCACCGCTCCCCAATTCCGGCCCGCCGATGGGCAACGGGGGAATTACGCGTGGCGGCGGCCGGCGCGGCGGCGGCCTTGGTACCGGGGGTGGATTTGGCGGTGGGATGCGGGGCGGCGGCGGACGCGGCATGGGCGGGGCGACGAACCGCGCGTATACCATTCGCGATCCGGCGGAATTGGAGATGGTGGATAAAATGCAGAAGGCCCTGAATCCGGCCTTCGTCAACGACGTCTTCAGTTTCTCCCGGCTCAAATACGGCTATGAGAGCATGGGATTCGGCCGCTACTGGGACGATGACTCGCCCGACGCCGACCTGAACGTCGCCTACCGGCTTTTTCAAATCACCAGCCTCAAGATACATCCCTATTATAATTACATTGATATCACGGCGGCGGATCTCGCCCGCAACCCCTTCGTGTACATGACGGTGACCCGGGGAATGGCCCTCACCGATGATGAATGCAAAGCCCTGCGGACCTACTTTGAAAAAGGCGGCTTCATGATGGCCGAAGATTTTTGGGGTGACGACATGTGGGAGTTCGCCTACAGCCAGTTCAAGCGCATTTTTCCCGACCGTGAAATTGTCGAGCTGCCGTTGAGCCATCCCATTTTCCACACGGTTTTTGACTTTAAGTACCTCCCGCAAATGCCCAGTGCCGGGCGCGGCTACTCGGGAGTCTCCTACGACAATGCTTATTATCCCACCGGCGACCACTTTCCGCACTATTATGCCGTGTTTGACGACCATGACCACATCATGGCGCTTATTTGCCGCAACAACCATTACGGCGACGGCTGGGAGCACGAGGGCGACAACCATGATTATTTTGACAATTTCTCGATGCCCCAAGCCTATCCCATGTTCATTAACATCGTGTTTTACGCCATGACCAATTGAATCGTCCCGAATTCTTCGCCCTAAATCAGCAATCCTCCTCCAACCCCAACACTCGTGGAAACAACCAAAATCGCCTCCGAACAAGCCGCATTCGAAAGCCTCCAGGCAGGCCGCGTGCGCCTCGAATCTGAACTCAGCAAAGTCATCGTCGGCCAGCGCGACGTGGTCGAGCAACTCATGCTCGCCCTCATTGCTGGCGGCCACTGCCTCATCACCGGGGCACCCGGCCTGGCGAAAACACTTCTCGTCAAAACGATCGCGGGCGTCTTTCAGCTTCATTTCCAACGCATCCAGTTCACGCCGGACTTGATGCCCGCCGACATCACGGGCACGGAGATTCTGACGGAAACGGACCAGGGCCGCAAACTCACCTTCATCAAGGGTCCCATCTTCGGCAACATTATTCTCGCCGACGAAATCAACCGCACCCCGCCGAAAACCCAGGCGGCCTTGCTGGAAGCAATGCAGGAACACCAGGTCACCGCCGCGGGCGTGCGCCACACGCTGAGCGAACCGTTCTTCGTCCTCGCCACGCAAAATCCCGTTGAAATGGAAGGCACCTATCCGCTGCCGGAAGCGCAGCTTGACCGTTTTCTTTTTAATGTGCTGATTGATTATCTCCCCGAAAATGACGAGGTGAACGTGGTCAAAAACACCACCTCCAGCGTCGCGCAATCCGTCAACGGCGTGTTCAGCGCCGAAGACGTCATCCGATTCCAGGACCTCGTGCGCCGCGTTCCGGTCGCGGACGATGTCGTCCGCTACGCCGTCAAGCTCGCCGCGAGCTCGCGCCCAAAGTCTACCGGCGCGCCTGATTTTGTGAAGAACTGGATCAACTGGGGCGCCGGTACCCGCGCGGCCCAGGCCCTCGTCATCGGCGCCAAGGCCCGCGTGCTCTGGCGCGGCGCCACCCATGTCACCGGCGACGACATCCGCGCCCTCGCCGCCCCGGTTTTCCGCCACCGCCTGTTGCTCAATTACCGCGCCGAAGCCGATGGAGTTTCGGTGGAGCAGGTAATTCAGAAGCTCGTGGAGGCACTGCCGAAGTCAGTGTAATTAGGACCAACATATAAATGCTGCGCCGAAATCCAGTTTTAGTCCCCGGCTTGTTGGTCATGCTTTGCCTGACCGGGTGTCAGTCGCGCACAGTCACGGTGATCGACGCCAAGGGCAACTTCATTTCGGGGGCAAAAGTTACCGGCATCGGCCTCAGTATTTCGGCGGAACCGGTTTACACGGATCCGCAAGGCAATGCCAAGCTGCCCAATTTCCCAAATGAAATTATCCAGGTCATGGTGGATAAAAGCGGCTTTGTCCAAGGCGAGGCTTTCCCCGCCCGCGATTTCAAAACGGTTACGGTTACATTAATGCCCGGCAAAGAAGGGCCGATCGCCTGGCGTCTCGCTCCAAACGATCCGGCAACCGCACAACTATTGCAAAAATGACTTCGCTCGCCCACTCCGCCACCCAGGGCATAGACCCCAAGGCCCTGTTTGCCATTCAGGACTTGGAACTGCGCGCGCGCGTTGTCGTCGAGGGCTTATGGTCCGGCCTGCATCGCAGCCCCTTCGCCGGCTTCTCAGTTGAGTTCACGGAATACCGGCAGTACAGCCCGGGCGACGACTTGCGTTACCTCGACTGGAAACTGCTGGCCCGCAGCGACCGGCATTATATCAAGAAATTCGAGGAGGAAACAAACCTCCGCTGCCTCATTCTGGTGGATACCAGCCGTTCGATGTTGTTCGGATCGAGGGGTACGACCAAGGCGGCATATGCCCGCACGCTCGCGGCCACATTCGCCTATTTTCTCGCTCAACAGCGCGATGTGGTCGGCCTCGCGTTGTTCGACAGCAAAGTCCATGACTATCTGCCGCCACGCTGGAAGCCCGGCCATTTCCGCCACATGATGGCGCTTCTCGACCGGGAGCCGGCCGGTCGCGAATCCCGGCTGGGCGACGCCCTTGACGAAGTGGCAAATCTTTGCCCCAAGCGGAGCCTGATTCTGCTGCTTTCAGATTTTCTCGCGCCGGTCAGCGAATGGGATCCGGCGCTGGCCCGGCTGTCGGTCGCCCGCCACGACATTCGCGCGGTGCAAATCCTCGACCCGGCGGAAGTGAACCTCGAATTCGGCAAGACGGCCGTCTGGGAGGACATAGAAACCAGCCAGCGCATCTATATTGATCCTGATCAAGCACGCGCCGGTTACCAGACCCGCTTCAACGCGCATCAAGCGGAATTGAAAACCGCGATGGAACAGCGCGGCATTTCCCGGCAAATCGCCACCACCGACCTGCCGCTCGACTTCGTGCTGCTCGAGTTGCTTTCCGCCAACCAGGCCGGGCGCAATGCTTCGCGCCGGAGGACCCAGCTATGAATTTTCTATCTCCCTGGTTTCTCCTTGGGGCGGCGCTGATCGCTGGGCCCATCTTGGCGCACCTCATCCGGCGGGCCACGCGCCAGCGCGTGGCCTTCAGCGCGATGCGGTTTCTCCAGGCATCGCCGCCCAAGCTCGACCGCAAGAATCGCATCCAACATCCGTGGCTGCTGCTGATGCGCTGCCTCATTGTCGCGATTTTGGCGCTGAGTTTTGCGCGACCCTATTTGAAACATGATTTGCCGCTCATTAGCACGCCGGTGCTGCCGTTGAGCGTTGTGGCCGTGCTCGATGAAAGTGCCTCGATGCAGCGGGCGGGCTTGTGGGACGCCGCCGTCGCCAAAGTGACGGTGGCCGCCGCGGGACTCGGCCCGAACGACCAGTTTTCCCTGCTCGCGGTGTCCGGCGGGGTGAAGCAATTAATCAGTCATGATAAGTGGCAGGAAACGGCGCCGGGGGACCGCAATTCGCTGGTGCGCGCCGTCCTTGCCGAACAAAGGCCCGGCTGGGGCGCCAAGAGCCTCGACTCCGGGCTGGAGGCGGCGCTGGCGGAGTGGGACAAAGCGAACGAGAAAACCACCGGCGCCATGCGGAAGAAAATCGTGGTGGTTTCCGATTTCACCGCTGGCGCACAAGTATCCGGACTTGCCGGACTGAATTGGCCCAAGGGCTGCGAGGTTAATTTGCAGCCCGTCCTTCCCGACCACGATGGGGATGCCAGTTTGCAATGGCTCGGCTGGCAAGACACGGACAATGGCCTGACGTTGCGCGTCCGCGTCGGCCAGAGTGAGCGCAGTACAGCGACGGCGCTGACCCTACAACTACGCGATGCCAAAACCAACACGGCCATCGGTGCGCCGCAAAAAATCACCTTGCAACCCAAGGACAAGCAAATTGTTGCGCTGCCAGTGCCGGATACGGCCGCCAGCCAGCCGCTACGGGTGGATCTTGCCGGCGACCAGGAGAATTTTGACAACACAGTCTGGGCGGTCCACCCTTCTCCGCGCCCGATGACGCTGGTCTATTATGGCGACCATGCCGCAAACGACCTCAAGCATGCGCGCTTTTATCTGGAACGCGCCACCGAGGGGTGGAAGGACCCAGTGGTCACGGTGGTGGCAGCGGCTGATGCCGCCAAAGCCCCCGGGCTTAATTCCCCGCCCGAGTTTTATGTCGTCGCCGGACCGCTGGACACCAGCACGACCGCCACGCTCCGCAAGAAGCTCGGAGCGGGCGCCTTTGCGGTGGTTCTGCTGAACGACCCGGCGATGGTGGATACGGCGGCCGACCTCGTCGGCGAGACCGGGTGGACGCCCGCAGCCACGGCCCAAAAGAACGAGCTGTTTGGGCAGATTGATTTTCAGCATCCGCTGTTTTCGCTTTTTGCCGACCCGCATTACAGTGATTTTACGCACATTCAATTTTGGCAGCCGCAATCCCTGAAGCTTCCGGCCAAAACGGCGGCAGTGGTGGTGGCGAAGTTCGATGACGGCTCACCCGCGGTCATTGAGGCGCCAGTTGGGGAAGGCAGGGTGGTCATCTGGGGCGGGGATTGGGCGACGGCATCAAGCTCCTGGGTGCTCTCAACCAAATTCGTGCCCTGGCTCCAAACCCTGTTCGAACGTGCAGCGGGTGGGGCCATCCGGCCGGTCATTGCCGAAGTTGGCGACACGGGACGGCTCCTCGGCAAGGAATCGGCCCAATGGCAGGCGATGGGGGCTGCGGACGGCACCTTTGTAGAAACCACCCCCACCCTACCCGGGGTTTATCAAGTGAAACAGGCCGACTCGACCCGCTGGGTCGCCCTTGAAGTTTCCGCCGGCGCCAGCAAAGTAGATCCCATGAACATGGACGACTGGGAGAAAATGGGTGTTCCCCTCCACGCCCAACCACTGACCTCTGCCACGCCCCTGACCTTGCCGGTGGGGGACAATCAGACTGGGGCCGTGCTGGAAAGCCGCCAAAAACTGTGGCGCTGGGCCCTGATGGGGGTTATTCTGCTGCTGGCTCTGGAGAGCATCTATTCCCTCGCACTTTCCCGCCGAAATGACCAAAATCCCACCGAGGCCACCACCTGACTCCCGCCATGAACCAAGAACCTTCCCTGCCGCCCATGCAATCTGAGTTAGGATATTTGTTGCGCGGGGTTGCGCGCGAATTGCGGGCCACCCGCCTCCACCGGCGCGGCTTGCGCCGCTGGGCGGCCGTGGCCGTAATCGCCTTTGGCGTGCTCGAGGCCCGGGTCCAATCGCCCGGCTTTGCCCCCTATGCACTCTATGTGCTCGGTGTCTTGCTGGCGGCGGCCGTTTTGCGCAGCCTCATGGTGGCCCGGGCCGATAAATTGGATTTCGCCGAAGCCGCGCGCACCGTGGAAGCTTCGTTCCCCGAATTAAAACAAGCGTTGCGCACCGCCGCCGAACAGCACCCCGGCGACAACGGTCGTTTCAATTTTCTGCAATTACGCGTCATCAGCAGCGCCCTCAAGCACGCGAATTTCAACGACTGGAAACGCCAGCCGCAAAACCGCACCCGCTGGAATTTCGCCGCCCACGCCGCCGTGTTTGCCGCCGCACTGGCGCTCACGCTGGGTCCGGTGTTGCTCGAAATCGCCCACAGTGAATTTCCCGTGCCCAAAATCTCCCTGCCGAAATTCGGCGTGACCGTGGAGCCCGGCAATGCCGAGGTGGAACGCGGCCGCCCCGCCGTCATCTCCGCGACTTTTGACACCCGGATCCCGCGCGAAGCGTCGCTGCTGTGGCGCTCGCCGGACGGCAAGACGGGCACGATTCCCATGGCGCGCACGCTGGCCGATCCAATCTTCATGGCCGCGATACCGTCCGTGCGGAGTGACACCGTCTACTCGATTAAATATTCGGGAAACAAATTTTCCGGCGACAACAACACTGGCGAGTACACGCTCAAAGTTTTTGATTTGCCCGCGTTGGCCAAGGCCGATGCCACGCTCAATTATCCGGCCTTCACCAAACTCCCGCAGAAAGTCATTCCCGATACGCGCCGCGTGAGCGCTGTGACCGGCACCAAGTTGCAATATGACTTCACGATGAACAAGCCGATGAAGGACGTTACGCTCACGGACGACAAGGGTAATGCCGTCCCCGTCACTGCGGCCAATCCCGAGCGCACCAAATTCACCGCCAGCCTGACCATCGAGCAGACGGAAAAACTTACCATGCATTTGACGGACGACGCGGACCGGCCGAATCCGGCGCCGACGGATATTCGCATCACCGCGCTGCCGATGACGCGCCCGGTCGTGAGCATCAGCTTCCCGGTGCGCGACCAGCGAGTATCGCCGATCGAGGAAGTGCACATCCAAGCCAGCGCAAAAGATCAATTTGGCCTCCTCAATTACGGGCTGGCGTACAGCGTCGGGGCCGACGAGCCGCATTACATTACATTGAATCCCCAGGACAAACCCGCGGGCAACCAGGCAAATTTCACCGACACCCTGAAACTGGAATCCAAGGACGCCCAGCCGGGCGAATTGGTCACCTGGTTTGCTTGGGCCGACGACACCGGACCGGACGGCCAGGTCCGCCGCACGACCAGCGATCTCGCTTTCGCTGAAGTCCGCCCGTTCGAATCCATTTTCCATGAGGACGCCAATGCCGGCGCCCAAGCGAACCAACCGCGGCAGCCACAGCAGCAGCAACAACAGCAAGGCCAGAATCCGGTGCAGACGCTGCTCCAACTCGAGCGTCAGATCTCCGTCGCCACGTGGAATCTCAAATCGGAGGACAAGCCCGATGCGACCTTTAAGGACGATGTGCAAACGCTGAAGGACAGCCAGGACGACGCCATCGCCCAGCTGGCCGATGCGGCGCAAAATGCGACCACGGCCACCCAGCGCGCCGCCGCTGCTGATGCCGCCAAGTTTATGAAGCAGGCCGATGACGGCTTTGTGGCTGCCAGCGACAAGGTGTCCCTTGATCCACTGACCTCCGCGTGGAGTGGCGCGCAGGGCGCCTACCAGGCGTTGCTCAAAATGCAGGGCCGCGAATTTAACATTTCGCAGTCGCGGCAGGGACAGAACCAGGGCCAGCAGCGCAACACCATGCAACAACAATTGGACCAGCTGCAGTTCCGGCAGCAGCAAAACCGTTATCAGACTGAAACCACGGCGCAGAACCCGCCGCAACAACAGCAGAACCAGATGCAGGCGCAGAGCCGCTTGAATGACCTCGCCCGCCGCCAGCAGGACCTCAACCAGCGTCTGCAGGAAATGCAGACGGCTCTCGCCGCCGCGCAAAACCAGCAACAGCGCGATGAGGCCCAGCGTGAATTGCAGCGCCTCGAGGAGGAACAGCGCAATCTCCTCAACGACCTGGACCAAGCCCGCCAGAATGTTGACCAACTGCAGGCCAATCAACAGACGGACCAAATCCGCCAGCAAATGGATCAGGCCCGCCAGAACATGCAGCAGACGCAGCAGCAGCTTGCGCAAAACCAGGTTTCACAGGCGCTCGCCTCGGGCACCCGTGCCGACCAGGCTCTGCAACAATCCCAGCAGGCGCTCCGCCAGCAGACGGCCAATCAATTTGCCAATGACATGAACGCCGCCCGGCAGGCCGCGCGTGATTTGGCCACCCAGCAGCAGGATGACATCCGCCAACTCGATCAATTGGCGCAGAATTCCGGCCGCTCGCTCGACACCGCTTCCCAGCGCCAGGCGCTTGCCCAGAATTTGGCCCAGCAGGCGGATAACCTGCGCAAACTGACGGACCAACTCACCCAAATTGCCCAGGACAGTGAAACCACTGATCCGGGATTGAATAAACAGCTCTCGGATGTCTTGAGCCAGCAAGCGCAATCCCACACCGCTGACGATTTGAAAAACGGCTCGCGCCTCGTCAACAACGGTGTGCTCGACCAAGCGCGCCCGCTGCAAAATGACGCCGCGCGCAATCTCGATCAGTTGCGCCAAGGCGTGGAACGCGCGGCCCAGTCCGTCCTCGGTGACGACACCGCCGCTCTGCGTTACGCCCAGAACGAATTGAATAGCTTGACCCAACAATTGCTGCGGGAACAACCCGCCAATAGTGAACAGTTCCGCGACGCCGCGCAATCCGCCGATTCCGGCCAAACCGAAGCGCAAGCAAATGCCGCCAACCCCAATGCTTCCGGCCAGAATCCCGGCGGCGCGCGCAGCGGTCAACGCGGCGCCACCGGCCAGGGTGCCAATGGAAACAATTCTCAAACCGCCCAAGACAGCAATTCCTTCCGCGATAATGGCGCGGCCCAAGGTCAGGGCACGCAGCCTGGTCTAGGCACACAACCTGGTCAAGGCCGCCAAGGTGGACGGGGCCAGGGCGGTCAGCCGGGTGACAATCAAGTAGCCCAAGATGGCCAACCCGGCCAAGGCAATGGCGCTCGCCAAGGCCAGGGTCAAGGTCAAGGCCAAGGTCAGGGAAATCAACCCGGTCAAGGTCGCCAAGGTGGCCAAGGTCAGGGCGGTCAACCGGGTGATAATCAAGTTGCCCAAGATGGCCAGCCCGGCCAGGGCAATGGTGCACGACAAGGTCAGGGTCGCCAAGGCGGTCAAGGCCAAGGTGGACAGGGCCAAGATCAAGGCGCGCCGCCCGAGTCCGTTCCCAACCAACTTGCTCAAGAACCCGCCAACAGCCAACCCGGCCAAGGTAACGGTGGGCGTCGAGGTCAGGGTCAGGGGCAGGGCCGCCAAGGACAAGGTCAAGGTCAGGGTCAGGGTCAAGGCCTCGCCCAAAACGGCCAAGGTCGCCAGGGTGGACAGGGTGGCCAAGGCGGGGCCGGTCGCGGCGGGCAAGGTGGCGCCGCTGGCGCCGCCGGTACCGAACAAGCCAACGGACAACCCGGTGACCAAGTTGCCCAACAGGATCAGGCCGTTGACCAACCCTTTGGTACGGGTCAACCCGGGGCGGCCGGAGGGCGTGCCGGGCGCGGTGGCAATCGCGCCGGTAACCGTGCCGGCCAGGCGGGCAATGGCGGTTTGGCCAACGCCAGCGGCAATCGCAATGGCGGCGCCTTAACCGGCGGCAATAATTTCGGCGGTGGGGGCACCGGCTCACTTACCACCGATTACGTTCCCGGCCCATTGACTGGAAATAATACTTTCACGGATTGGGCGGACCGTCTGCGCACGGTGCAGAACCTCCTGGACGACCCGGCCCAGCGCCAGCAAATTGCCGACGCCCTCGCCCAGGCCCAAGATCTACGGAGCAACTACATCCGCCACAGCCAACTGCCGCAATGGGATTTGGTCATGAATAACATCGTCTCGCCGCTTTCCAAGGTCACCACCCAGCTGCACCAGGAACTCACGCGCGTCGAACAGCCCGGCGCCCTTCAACCCGTGGATCAAGATCCCGTGCCCGACAAATACGCCGACTCCGTCAAGCGCTATTACGAAGCACTCGGCAATTAAGCCGCTCCATCCCCACCCTACCCCAGTAATATATTCACGATGCCGCGGGAGCTTGCTTCAATTATTATTCCGGATGACGCCTGGCGGTGGGTGGCGTTGGCCGCCGCCGTGGTGTTGGTGCCGCTCGCCGTGCTCGCCTTACGCCCCGGCGCCACGCGCAAGCAAACCACCGCGGTCGCCCTCGGGTTGCGCACGCTCGGCATCGGCTTGTTGTTGTTTTGCCTGCTCGACCCACAGTGGACTTCCCCCCACGCCAAACCTGGCGCCAATTTAATTGCCGTCCTCGTGGACAACAGCGCCAGCCTTACCATCACGGATGCCGGCGCCAAACAAACCCGGGGCCAGGCGGTCAAAGATGCCCTCACCAGCCCCGACAGCCACTGGCTGGCCACGCTTGCAGAACAGTATCAATTGAAGCCCTACATTTTCGACACCACGTTGCGCCGCGTGCAGGATTTTTCCGAGCTCGATTTTTCGGGCGAGCGCACGGCCCTCGGCACCGCATTGCGCAAAGTGCAGGATAATCTGTCCGGACAACCCCTGGCGGGTGTCATGGTGTTCACGGATGGGGACGCCACCGACCTGGCGGGTGGCATTGCGGACCTCGGCAACGTTCCCATTTACCCTGTCCTGATCGGCAAGGCCGAGGGCCTTCGAGACATTCGGCTGGAACATGTGGACGTGCGGCAGACGGCCTTTGATGACGCCCCGGTGGCGGTGCATGCGGAAATTGCAGGACAGGGGGTGGGCGCGCAGAATCTGCAGGTGGCCGTGCGCTCATTGAATGCGCCCGCGCTGAAGAAGAATGAAGTTGATCCGACGCCCACGCCGTTAAATGTCCATCTCGCCGGCGACACCGAGCCCGCCGAATCGGATTTTGCCTGGCACCCGCTTGGCTCCGGACCGCAATTTTTTGAAGTATCGGTCGCGGCGGCGGGCGGCAAATCGCTGGACGAGGCCACGCTGGCCAACAACCACCGCGTCATCATGGTGGATCGCGGACGCCCGGCCTACCGGATCCTTTATGTGTCGGGCCTGCCGAATTGGGAATTCAAATTTCTGAATCGCGCGGTGGAGGAGGATCCGCAGTTGCAAATGGTGGGCTTGATCCGCGTGGCCAAGCGCGAGCCTAAATTAAATTTCATTGGACGCGATCCCACCAACCTGCTGTTTGCCGGCACGGATCAGGCCAAGGATGACAGCCAGGCGGCCGACCAGCCGGTCATCCGCGTGGTCAATGCCAAGACGCCCGATGAACTGCGCGCCGGATTTCCGACGAGCGCCGCCACGCTTTTTGCCTATGACGCGGTCGTCCTGGACAAAGTGGAGGCGGGATTTTTCACCAATGACCAACTCGCCATTTTGCGCCGGTTCGTTTCCGAGCGCGGCGGTGGTTTGTTGATGCTCGGCGGCGTGGATTCCCTGGATGCCGGCAATTTCCAAAACACGGCGCTCGCGCCTGCCCTGCCGGTTTACCTGGACCGCAAAGCGCCGATTCCCCAACAAGGTGAGTTATCCTGGAACCTGACCCGGGAAGGGTGGCTGGAGCCGTGGACTCGCGTGCGTTCGACGCAGGCCGAAGAAGACTCCGTCTTGACTGACATGCCTCACTTCCTCGTCACGAATACGCTCAACGGAATTAAACCCGGCGCCACGGTGTTGGCGACGGTCACCGATCAAGGATCAAACGTTTTCCCGGCGCTCATCGCCCAAAACTATGGTTCCGGCCGGGTGGCCTGCCTCACGATCGGC
Organism: uncultured Opitutales bacterium; assembly: GCA_964561455.1. Lineage (GTDB taxonomy): Bacteria > Verrucomicrobiota > Verrucomicrobiia > Opitutales > JABDGR01 > JABDGR01. The sequence goes on along the minus strand of CAZLPS010000030.1, from coordinate 7,475 downwards.
GACATGAGCACATGGAATTTCACGGGCGACACCGGACACGACGATCTCGCCCACTTCTGGCGCCAGCTGGCCCGGTGGCTCGTCACCGACGACCCTGCACCCGTCGAAATGAAAATCGTGCAGGCTGACGATGGCCACAGCGTTACCTTGCGGGTCACCGCCCACGATCAGAATTTCCGCCCCCTTGATTTGGGTAACACGACGGTCATCGTTTCACGGGTGGCCACGTCGTCCGCAGACGCGGGTGCGGCGAACGGAACCAGCGCGCCGGCCTTTGAAAAAGTCACGCTGCCGGCCGATCCGGTGCCGGATGCTCCAGGTCAGTTTGCCGCCACTTTCACCCCGCGCGATGCTGGCGCCTATCTGGCTGAAGCACACGTGTTGGACCGGGACGGCAAAGTCATTGGCACCGCCCAATCTGGGTGGGTCAATGATCCGGCCACCGAGGAATTTCAATCGCTCGCACCCAATCTGGCGCTGATGCAGGATATTGCACGCCGCACGGGCGGCGAAGTGATTCCCTGGGACAAACTGGATGAGTTTGTGAAATCGCTCCCGAACCGCAAGGCACCTGTCACCGACGAAGAATCACATCCGCTCTGGCAGCAAGGTCCGGTTTTCCTCGCTGTGCTCATGTGTTTTCTGGCGGAATGGGGCTGGCGCCGCTGGAAAGGATTGCCATGAAGTATTTTTTGCTCCTCGCGGCATTATTGCTCGCCGCTGTGCCCGCCCGCGCTGAACCGCCGACGGGCGAAGTCTGCGTCATCGTGGGCGCACCCGGCGACGACAGCTTTGCCCCGGGCTTTGCGGAGGCGGCTCGGGCATGGCAGGTCGCCGCCAAGCAGGCCGGCGCCACCTGCTCAGTCATCGGCTTGGACGATGAAAAAGACGCGGACCCTGTCACCAACACATTGGACCACGACAAATTGACGGCTTGGATTTCCCATCTCGATCCGAAAGGCTCGACGCCCGTCTGGATTGTCTACTTGGGGCACGGCACCTTCGACGGCAAGGACGCCCGCCTGAATTTACGCGGGGTGGACATTTCCGCCGCTGAAATGGCCACGCTGCTGAAGACCGTAACGCGCCCGCTGGTTTTCATCCACGGTGGCTCGGCTAGCGCGCCGTTCATCAATGCCCTGTCAGCGCGCGACCGCATCGTAGTCACGGCCACGCAAAGTGGCCGGGAGGTGGACTATGCGCGCTTCGGCGAAAAATTTGCCGCCGCCCTCACCGACCCCACAGCGGACATTGACCAGGATGGCCAGGTCTCCGTGCTCGAAGCGTTTGTCACCGCCGCCCAGCGCTCCCAGGATTTTTATACGGAAAACGACCGCATGGCGACGGAGCATGCGCTGATTGACGACAACGGCGACAAGCGCGGCACGCCCGCCAGCTTTTTCCAGGGCACGCGTCTCGTCCAGCAACCGCAGGGGAATCTTGCACCCGACGGCGATTACGCCCGCAATCTGGCGCTCATCACTTCCGCCGCGGAACGCGCCCTGACCGACGATCAGCGCGCCCTGCGCAACGTCCTTGAATCGCAGATGGAATCGCTCCGCCAGGTAAAAGAAACTCTGCCTGAAGACGAGTACTACGCCAAATTGGAGAAAATCGTCCGCCAGTTGCAGACCATTTATGTGAAACCCGCCGGGCCCACGACGGCACCGAAACCGCCGGACCCGCTGGTTCCATCGGCCCAAACCGTGCTCTAGAACTGCTTGATCACCCAGGCCACGCGGGAAAAGGACCTTCGTTTTGACGCCCGGCGACCCCCTTCCGCCCTTACTTCGAAGATCCGTCTTTCGCTTTCGACACTTCATGCGGACCAATGCGGTTTTTGCTCAGGGCCAGGTCGTCAATCCAGCCGACAAATCCCGGGTCCGCGGCTTGGTAATTGTTCCAGCCGAACGACAGGTTTTGAAAGACCTCGGGTAGTTCCGTGCCGGTGAAGTTGCCCGCGCCGTTGTTCTTCGTCACATCGGTGATTTCCACGCCGTTGATAAACAGCCGGTAGGTCTGGGTGGCGTAATCCACATACCATTCGGCGAGCGTCCAATCGCTGGTATACTTATGGGTGTAGGCACCGCCCTTGCCAAACTCCGGGCGTCCCCCCGAAGGCTGCACATTGTAAATATACTGATGCATGCCATCCGTCCGCATGACGGTGTCGAGCATCCGCACCTCAATGCGATCCTGGAAATCCGGGCTGGTCGCCGAGCCGGAAACAAAGGTGGAGTGAATTACCGGATTATTGCTCGGCGGCGGCAATGGAAACGGCACTTGCACTTTGAAATATAGCCGACCCCAAAACGTCCCGCCGAGCGCCGCCACCTTTTCGCCGGACAGCGTGATCCGCCGCGGGCCATTGCGGGCCGCTTCCATTTTCAGCGACTTTGCCCCCGAATGCGAATAATCGTCGGCTACCGCCACCTTTCCGGTGGACGTAAATCCCGCGGGAATCTTGCCGACCTCGGTGGATTCAAAATCCTCCAACAGAATTGCGCCCTGCTCGCCCACGACCGGGGCCGGCGGCAGCACTATCGGCGCGGCGGGCGTGCGAACCGGCGGAGGCGCCGGAGCGCGCAGGAGCATGAAATTCGGGTACTTGGCCAGAATGTCCTTTACGGCCGGGTCCGCCCGGGAGAGTTCAGCGCGCAAAGCGTTGTTGACGTTGGTCATCTCGGCGGCGGAGGGCGCAGCCGCAGCGGCAGGACCCGCAGGCGGATTTTGGGCCAAGGCGGACGAAACGCCGATAGCGAAGATTGCCGCCAGGGGGAGGATGGTGGGTGGGGAACGCATGAGGCGGTGGGGTTTGCGCAATCTAGATGGCGGAATGAAGAATTCCAATCCCGGAATTCGTGCGTTGTAGGTTTTGAGTTTTGAGTTTCGAGTTGCCCAGGAAGGGATTCCGTTTTCAGACAAGGTGGAGGGGAACCAGTTTGGGAGAATGTCTCTTCCCTCCCGCACAATAAGACAATCTTCAAGCTATTCTTGGTTCACCTTGCGACTACCACAGAGTGAAATCGAAACCCGAAACTGAAAATTAGATTTTCAATTTCCCGCGCTGATGCAACACTTCCGCGATTTCCACCGCGTTCAAGGCCGCGCCGCGCCAGAGTTGGTCACCGGAAACCCAGAGACTCAAGCCGTTTTCGAACAGCGTATCCTTGCGAATGCGGCCCACGCCGCACTTGTGCTTGCCCGAGTAATCAATCGGCATCGGGTAACGGTTGTGCGCAGGGTCGTCACACAGCTCCGCCCCCGCAAAACCGCTGATCGCCACCCGGGCTTGGCCCACGTCCACCGGCCGCTCAAATTCGGCGCTAATGGCGATGCTGTGGGCGCGGAAAACCGGCACCCGCACGCACGTGCAGGTCACCCGCAATGAGGGCAGCTCCATGATCTTCTTGCTCTCATTGAGCATTTTCATCTCCTCCTTGGTGTAGCCGGTGTCGAGGAATTTATCCACGTGCGGCAAGAGGTTGAAGGCAATCTGATGGGGGTAGACCACCGCCGGCGAGCTGCCGCCATCCGCCCACGCGCGGACTTGCTTGTCCAACTCCTGTATCGCCTGCGCGCCCGTGCCGGAGACGGCTTGGTAGGTCGCGGCGAAGAAGGCTTTCAGCCCAAAGGCCCGATGCAGAGGTTGTAATCCCATCAGGGCAATGGCCGTCGAACAATTCGGGTTGGCGATGATACCTTGGTGGCGGTCAAGGGCGTGCGGGTTGATGTCCGGGATGACCAGCGGGACCTTCGGGTCCATCCGGAAAAACGAGCTGTTGTCAATGACCACGCAGCCGCGCTTCACCGCCTCTGGAGCCAGCCTTTCGGAGGTGCCCCCGCCGGCGCTAAAGACCGCGAAATCAAGGCCGTTGAAGGATTCGGGCGTGGCTTCCCGGACTTCCCAAGTCTGCCCCTCCCAGGCAATCTTCTTGCCCGCCGACCGGCCCGAGGCCAGGAGGACCAGCTCACGGACAGGGAAACGGCGCTCATGCAAAAGATGAATGAGTTCTTGACCGACAGCGCCGGTTGCCCCGACGATGCCGACGCGATAATTATGCGCAGACATGATGAATGAAGCGGAAGATATTTACCAGCGGGCAAGCCAGGCCTGCGCCCAACGATCCCGCCAAATGGTAGAGCATTGCCTCTGCGTGAAAATTGGCGAGCAAAAATTATATCACTTCCACCACGGGAAACTTGTGCGGGTGTATGTAATCTCGACTTCCGTCCGCCCGCCATCGTGCCTCGCGAACTCCCTGGGCACGCCGACCGGCCTGCATGTGGTGGCGGACAAAATCGGCGCAGGCGCGCCGCCGGGCATGGTGTTCAAGAGCCGGGTGCCGACGGGGTATCAGTGGCAGGACGCGCCAGAATCGGAACGGGTGAAGAATCTGGTCTCGACCCGGATTCTGCGCCTGCGCGGGCTGGAGGCGGGAGTGAACGCGGGACCGGGCTGCGATTCCTACGACCGGTTTATTTACATCCACGGCACCAGCCATCCGGAGTTGCTCGGCCGGCCGGCGACGGCAGGATGCCCGGTATTGCAGGACGAAGAGGTGATCGAACTATTTGACCGGGTGCCCGAGGGCAGCGTGGTGTGGTTGGAAGTTTGAAGAGTAAAGGGTAAAGGGTGGAGAGAGAAATTCTGCGGTCGGAATTCTACCCCCTACCTTCTACCTCCTGCCTTCCAGCTTCCGTGTCGGCCTTCTTTCGCCTTGTTCCCCCCGCCCAAACCCGCCACTCTGTCCGGCTCCCATCATGAACATCACGCCCAGTGAAAGCGAATTCGTGCGCCTGTCCGCGCAGGGGAATCTTATTCCCGTCTACGCGGACCTCGTCGCCGATTTCGCCACCCCCGTCGCCATCTATGCCCGACTCCGGCGTGGTGGCGTGGCGTTCTTGTTCGAATCGGTGGAAGGGGGCGAACATATCGGCCGCTACAGCTTTGCCGGCTGCCGGCCGCATGAGACCATCGCCGCGTATGAAAAGGAAACGATCATCACCGACCGCAACGGCCAGCAGCGCCGCGTACCGACCCCCGCCGACCCGTTGAAACTCGTTGAGGAGTGCATGGCGCACTACAAACCGGTTGAACCCAAGGACAAACCGCCGTTCATGGGCGGGGCCGTGGGCTTTGTGGGCTACGAATACGTGCACCGCATTGAGCCCACCGTACCGCGCCCGCCGACCGACGATTTGGGCACTCCCCTGCTGTACTACATGATCATCGACCGCGTGGTGGCGTTCGACCATGTAAAGCAAATGGTCCGCTTGGTGGCAAACGCGTTCATTCCCCCCGGCAGCGATCCGCGAGCCAGTTATCAAGCGGCCGGCGAAGCACTGCTACAATTGGCGCGGGACATTTCGGATGACGAAGATGCCTCGGTCACGCCGCTCGCGCTCGGGGCGGAACCGGATGTTACGGTGCCCGGTGGCAATTTTACAAAAACGGCATTTGAGCACATGGTGGAGCAGTCGAAAGAATATATCCTCGCGGGCGACATCATTCAGGTCGTCGGTTCCCAGCGCTTCGAGCGCGCCTATCACCGCCCGGCGCTGGATTTGTACCGCTCGCTGCGGTTGGTAAATCCGTCGCCCTACATGTTTATTTTGGACACCGGGGAATTCGCCCTCGTTGGCGCCTCGCCGGAAGTTCACGTGCGCCTGACGGGTGCTCGCGTCGAAACCCGTCCCATTGCCGGCACCCGGCCCCGGGGGGTCACGCCGGAGGAAGATTTGCGCCTTGAAAAGGAATTGCTTGCCGACGAAAAGGAACGCGCCGAACATCTCATGCTCGTGGACCTGGCCCGCAACGATCTGGGGCGCGTCTGCCAGCCCGGCTCGGTCGAAGTAAAGGAATATGCCATTATCGAACGCTACTCGCACGTCATGCACATCGTCTCCCAAGTCGAGGGTAAACTGGCGAAGGAGAAGAATGCCTATGACCTGATGCGCGCGACGTTCCCGGCGGGAACCGTTTCCGGCGCGCCCAAAGTGCGGGCGATGCAAATAATTTCGGAATTCGAAAAAACGGCCCGCGGAACCTACGCCGGCGCCCTGGGGTATTTCAGTTTCGACGGGAATCTTGACTGCTGTATCCTCATTCGCACCGCACTGTTGAAATCCGGAAAGCTTTACATCCAAAGCGGCGCCGGCCTGGTGGCAGATTCCGTGCCGGCGGCCGAATACCTGGAAACACTGAACAAAGCGCGGGCCATGTTCAAAGCCGTGGCACGGTCCGAGCAGTTTACCCAATTGTGAAAAAACCGGGGTTCTATCAAATTGAATTCGGACCGTGACGGATGGGGGCGATTCCGCCCCATGCGGTCTTAGGCAAAATCTCAGCGGCCGTTTCAATTGTCGTAGTCGTCCTGCTTGAGCATTTTAAGAAATCTCGTGGCCGCTCGGGGAAGGTGGGTGAAACGCTCGGCGCGGGTTGGGGCAAAGCGTTACTTCCTGGTTGCGAAATTGCTCCACCCTCTCCCCAACGGGGCAAGGGAGCCAAACTCAGGGTTGATTCCGCTCCAGCGGAATCAACCTTGGGGGCTAAATCAAAAAAACACCCCCGCCCTGAAAGGTGCGGAAGAGCAGTCGGCCGCCCGTCCCATCCGGCGTTCGGCGCTTCCCCGTCTCTAATTATCACGCCAACAATTCCGCGACACCGATTTCCACGTCGGGAAAGGCCAGAAGGCGCACGAGCTCGCCTGCGCGCGCCACCTTACTCGAGCCGTAGCCGGAAAAATGCGGCTCGCGGTAAACTTCGAGCGTCTTTTCGTTCAAGTTGACAATCCAGACCTCCCGAATCCCCGCGCGGCCATAAGCCGGCAGCTTTTCCTCGCGTTCAAGCGCCAGCGAGGTATCGGCCACTTCGACGAGCAGAAAAACATCGTCGGGGCAGGGGTGGCCCGCGCTGTAATCATCGGGCGAAGGTTTGAGCAGCATAAAGTCGGGTTGCGGCTCGGAATGATCGTCTAGGTGCACGGGATCTTGTGAACACATCATCCAACGAGACTTGGATAGTTGGCCAAACATCCGGATTAGGCGCTTGGTGGTTTTACCGTGAAATCGACCGATGGGTGACATATCTAAGATCCGCCCGTCCAACAGCTCGACCCGCGCGTCCGGTTTGAGGACGCCGGTTTCGGCCATCCGGTAATACTCTTCCACGGAAAAGCGATGTGATGCCAGAACGGGCATGGTTAACCTTTAGAGTAAAATGTTCCCGCTTTCAATGCTTTAAAACTGGAGGGATATCACTTTCCCGGGTTTGCCTTGGATGCTGCTTTGGCCCCTCCGTCTTAAAAACATCTGCCAGGTAATTGCCGCGGCCTATTCCAGTCATAGTTTGCCGCCCATGCCAACCATTCCTAACCCTGCCCCAGCCGCGTCGATTACATGAATTGGAATCTGAGTAGAATGGCGCTAAGTTAAGGGGGTCCATCGTCACTTTTAGAGATCTCGGGAAGACG
>CAZLPS010000029.1:0-42418 GCA_964561455.1 uncultured Opitutales bacterium | reverse complement strand
GGCTGTGCGCGGGGCGCTTTTCCATGACCACCCGCACCACCGCCGGGATGACCTCACCGGCCTTCTCGATGATCACGGTGTCGCCTTCCCGAATATCCTTGCGGGCAATTTCATCCGCATTGTGCAAAGTGGCGCGGCCGATGGTGGAGCCGGCGAGGAACACCGGTTCCAAATCCGCCACGGGTGCAAGGATGCCGGTGCGTCCGACTTGGATGATCACGCCGCGCAGTTTCGTTTCCGCCTGCTCCGGCGCGAATTTGTAAGCGATGGCCCAGCGGGGAGCCTTGGCGGTGGCCTCGGCGGCCATTTGGCCGGCGAAGTCGTCGAGCTTCACCACGGCGCCGTCCGTGGCATATTCGAAATCGTGCCGCAGTTGGTCCAGCTTTTGGATTTTGGACCAAACTTCCTCCGTCCCCTTGGCCCGCCAGACATTGGCCCCGGGGTGGGAGGGCAGGCCCCAATCCCGCAGATGTTGGTGCAGTTCAAATTGGGTCTGGCAGGGCAGGGGGTCGCAGAAACCCAGGCCGTAGAGGATCACCCGCAAATGCCGTTTGGCGGCTTCTTGCGGGTCAAGCAATTTGGCGGTGCCGGCGGCCAAATTCCGCGGATTGGCGTAGAGCGGCTTGCCAGCTTCTTCGCGCTCGGCGTTGATCCGGCGGAATTCCTCAAGGCTGAGATATATCTCCCCGCGAATTTCCATCACTGCCGGATGGCCGCGACCCTTCAACTCCAGCGGCAGACCACGAACGGAGCGGACATTGGCGGAAATGTCGTCACCCTCGACGCCGTTGCCGCGCGTCACGGCCCGCACAAACCTGCCCTTTTCATAAGTAAGGCAAATCGCCAGACCGTCCACCTTCGGCTCAACCACGTACGCCAGCTCGTGTTTGGCCAGCGGCATTTCCTGGTCCGCGAGCACTCGCCGCAAGCGGGCGTCGAAATCGCGCAATTCCTGCACATTATAAGTGTTGTCGAGGCTGAGCATTGGCGCCCGGTGGCGGCGGGTGGTGAAGCCCTCGGAGCGGTCGTCGCCCACTTTTTCCGTGGGCGACGGACCGGCCAGCTCCGGGTGGGCCCGCTCCAAGGCCTCCAGTTGCTTCTTTCGCTGATCGTATTCGAAATCGGAAATTTCCGGTGCAGCCTGGCGATAATACAGTTCGTCATGGTGCGCAATTTCCTTGCGCAACTGTGCGATCCGGGTGGCGGGCATTTCAGACATGGCGGTGGAGTTTCTCCGGGGCAAGGGGAACCTAGCGCAAATTTGCCGGTTGACGACGATAATTTGCGTTGTCCCGCCCCCGCATTTCGATTCACTCGAACTTGCTCATGACCGCGCCGCGCGCCAATAATTCGTTTTTTATCTCCTTCGAGGGCTCCGAAGGCAGCGGCAAAAGCACGCAGATTGACTTGCTGGCGGAGCGACTGAAGGAGGCCGGGCACGAAGTGGTTGTCACCCGCGAGCCGGGCGGCACCGCCATCGGCGAGGAAATCCGGCACCTGCTCAAGCACGCCACCAGTGGCCGCGCCATGTTTCCCGAAACAGAGCTGCTCCTGTTCGCCGCGAGCCGCGCCCAACTGGTGCGGGAGGTCATCCTGCCGGCGCAGCGGGCGGGTAAAATAATTTTGTGTGACCGGTTTCTGGATTCAACCACCGTCTATCAAGGTGTGGCGCGCAAGTTATCCGCAGATCCCGTGGCCACCATCAACCGTTTTGCCGTGGGCGACATCCTGCCGTCGCTGACGGTCGTGCTCGATTTGCCCGCGGATGTCGGCCTCGCCCGGGCCCGCCGCCGGCCCTCCGCCCTGCCGGACCGGATGGAACAGGAGAGCCTGGACTTTTATCAACGGGTGCGCGACGGCTACCTTCTGCTGGCGCGCTCGTTGCCCGAGCGCTTTCTCGTGGTGGACGGCACCTTGCCGTCAGAGCATATCACCCAAATCATCTGGCAGGAGTTTACCCGCCGCCATGATTGAAACGGCCGATACCACCCCGCGCTCCCTGCGCGCCTTCACGTCGGCGCTGGCCCGGGGTCGGCTGGCTCATGCGATTCTGGTGCATGGCGATCATCCGCCCGGCTTGGAAGCGGCCTGTCTGGAACTCGCGGGTCAATTGCTCAATGCCGGTGAGACCGTTTCGCATCCGGATTTTTTTGCGCTACGCCCCGCCGGCAAGGCGCGGTTCATTAAAGTGGATGATCTGCGCGAATTCCTGCGCAAGATCCAACTGACCGCTTCGGCCGGACCGCGCAAAGTCGGCGTCGTCTATGAAGCTGACCGGATGCAGGCGCCCGCCGCGAATGCCTTTCTCAAAACGCTCGAGGAACCGCCAGCGGACACTACGCTCTTCCTGCTGACGACGCGGCCCAATGATTTGCTGCCAACCATCCGTAGCCGCTGTTTTCACCTGCGGCTCCCCGCGGCGTCCGCGCCGCTGGTGGATGCGGAATGGCTGGCGTGGCGGGCGGATTATGCGGCGTGGCTCGCGCGGCTGGCGGGTGGCGAAAAAATCCCGGCCAGCGATTTGGTGCTGACCGCTTACGGCCTTGGCGCCCGCTTCGAGGCCATTCTGCAGCGGTTGACCGCCACCGCCTGGGAATTGACCAAGGCGGCGTTGCCAGAGAACCTCGACGATGAAGAAATCACCGCGATGCAGGCCGGTTTGCACAAAGGCTTGCGGGCGAGTCTGCTGGTCGAAATCGAACAGGCCACCCGCGATTTCGCCCTGGCCCGGCCCGATGACCCGGCGATCGCCGCCCGCGCCACCCGCTTGGGCCGCGCCATCGCCGATTTGGAAAAAATCTCCGGCCTGCTCGAAGTGAACCTCAAGGAGGATGCCGCGCTCGAATATTTCCTTCTCCGGTCCCTGCGGCACTGGACGGCGAAAAGTTGAGCCAGCGAGGCGAAGGAAGATAATGAAGTGAATGGGGGCATGGCCACCCCCCGCCTCCATTTTTCCGCAAGTCGTTACTGCCTTTGGATTGCAATTTCCCCTCCGTCGCCTTAGTCGCCTAGGTCGCCCCCGTGACTTTTCCGCCCATGCCCTCACCGCAATCTTCCCCGTCTCTCGAAGCCCTGCGCTTTTTCACGCCCGCCCAGGTCGCCGCGACCCGCGCGCAATTTGGCACGCCCATCTATGTTTATGACCAGGCGACGTTGCGCCGCAATGCTCAAGCCTGCCTCGCATTCCCCAACGCCTTCGGATTGACCGTGCGGTTTGCGATGAAGGCCTGCCCCAATGCCGCCATCCTGCGGTTTTTCGAAAGCCTCGGCCTGCATTTCGACGCCAGTTCCGGCTGGGAGGCCGCGCGGGCCTTGCGGGCCGGGGTGGCTCCGGGCAAGATCTCCCTCGCCACCCAGGAGATGCCGGCGAATTTTGCCGACCTGCACCAGCGCGGGATTCTCTTTAGCGCCTGCTCCTTAAACCAGCTCGAACGCTTCGGCCGGCAATTCCCCGGCGGGAAATTGGGGATTCGCTTTAATCCCGGCCTCGGCTCCGGGCACTCTGGCAAGACCAACGTGGGGGGCCCGGGCTCAAGCTTCGGCATTTGGCACGAATGGATGGAGCAGGTTCATGATATCGTCACCAACCACCGCCTGCGGGTGGTAAAGATTCACACCCATATTGGCTCCGGCACGGACCCGGCGGTGTGGCAGCGGGTGTCCAAAATGACACTGACGCTCGCGCGGGAATTTCCCGAGTTGGAAACGGTCAACCTCGGCGGCGGCTTCAAAGTTGCGCGGGTCACCGGCGAAAAGACGACTGATTTGCAAATGGTCGGCGCAACCGTCAAGACCCTGTTTGAGGCCCGGGCGCGGGAATCGGGACAGCGCCTGCGTCTGGAAATCGAACCGGGCACCTATCTCGTGGCCCAGGCGGGAGCGTTGGTTTGTTCGGTGCAGGACATCGTTTCCACCGGCAAAACCGGGCATGAGTTCCTGAAATTGGACGCGGGCATGACTGAAATTCTGCGCCCGAGCCTTTATGGATCGCAACACGCCATTGTGACCGTCCCAGCCTCGGGCCGGAGAAAGACCAAAAAGGAAAACCGGCAATATCTGGTCGTCGGTCATTGTTGTGAGTCGGGCGATTTGTTGACGCCCGCGCCAGGCCAGGCGGAAACGTTGGCGCCACGGTGGTTGGAACGCGCCGAGGTTGGCGATCTGTGCGTTATTGAGGGTGCGGGCGCGTATTGCGCGGGGATGAGCGCCAAGAATTACAATTCCTTTCCTGAAGCGCCCGAAGCGCTGCTCGAGGCTGGTGGAAAGCTGCGCTTAATTCGCAAACGCCAGGCGCTGGACCAGATCGTGCAGAATGAAGTTTCCTAACTTCTGGTTCATGGGTATCTGTTTGTTGGCCGGGAAGCTTCCTCCATGGAAAGCAGGCGAGCTGGCGACGAAACTAAAAACCGTGAACTAAAGCGCTTTCGTTCCGATGGCGTTCACCCACGCGAGGGCAAACAGGCCGTCCGGTTTCTTTTCCCAGGCGCGAATGGCCAGCAGCATGCGGTCGAGCGTCGCCTGGTCCACCCAGCCTTTATGTATGATGTCGTCTTGTTGCGGAGCGCGCTCCAGGCGGTCATACAAAAAATCGCCCATTACCGCAAGGTCCTCCTGGCATTCGTAGCGGGCGGATAATTTTACGGTGGCGAAGCCCGCCTCCACCAGCCACCGGCCCAGGTTGCGGCCTGCGACGGTGTTGCCACCGTGGGATTCCTGGATGCGCCGAAAGAGCTGTGCCGCGCCGTCCAGTTCCGCTGCGGGCGGCGCGAAGATAAAACCGCTCCAGTCGGGGCTGCACAGGCCAACGCGGCCGCCGGGCTTCAGCACCCGGCAAATTTCCCGGGCGGCGCGCACGGGTGCGGCAATGTGTTCAAAGAGCGCATGGGCGAACACGGCGTCGAAATGGCCATCCGGAAACGGCAAATCGTAGACGCCCGCCTGCACATATTGCAAATTCGGCGGGCATCCCGGTTCATCGCGCGCCAGGTTGAGTTGCGATGCCTCCAAATCCACGCCGATGACCTCGCCTGGGGTCACGCGGGCGGCCAGTCCTCGGGTGATGCTGCCCGGCCCACAACCGCAATCGAGCAGCCGCATGCCAGGGCGCAGGCAGGGGAGGAAGAAGGCGGCATGCGTCTCCGCCGAGCGGCGCGTCATGAACGAGACGATTCGCGGAGTGTAGCCGGGCATGTAGCGGTCGGGGGCGGGCATGGCAGGGATGGCGCAGGGCTTTACACCTAAATTCAAACTTTGGCGAGCATCGCTCCGTGCTTGCTGCTTTGGGCCGAAGTCGTTTGCCTGACAGGCGAATGAAGCGCCTGATTACCCTGATATTACTTACTCTCGCACTCGTCAGCCCGGCACTGGCGGCAGGCGCCGCGGCGCCGTCCGCCGTAGCCGTGACCTCGGCCCAAGCCGCGCCCCTGCCGCCGGAAGCGGCCCAATATTTCGTTGCACAGTTTGACCCGTTTGTCGTCAAATTTCCGGCGGGGTGGGTGTTGCCGGGCATTCGCTGGTACGGGCTGGCCTATGTCGCCGGGTTTCTGATCGCCTCTTGGTTAATGTGGCTTTACGCGCGCAAGAACCGTTTGTCACTCGATGCCGATCAACGTTCGACGCTCCTCATGACCCTCGTGCTCGGAGTCCTCCTGGGCGGCCGCGTGGGCTATTATTTGTTTTATGTCATTCTCGGCGACCCCGTGCGGCAGGCCGAGTTTTTCGCCCATCCGTTGATGATTTTCCGCGTGTGGGAGGGGGGCATGGCGAGCCACGGCGCATTTATCGGCGGGATACTCGGGATGTGGTGGTATGCGCGCGCCGACAAAATCAGCTTCCTGGCCCTCGGCGATGTCGTCGCGACCCTGGCTCCACCCGGAGTGATGATTGGGCGGCTCGCCAATTTCGTGAATGGTGAACTATGGGGAAAAAAGCCCGTTTCGCACGTGCCATGGGCGATGATTTTTCCCAAACGCGACGGCGATGTCATAGTCGGCTGGACGGAGCCCCGGCACCCGTCGCAACTTTATGAAGCGGCCACTGAAGGGTTGCTCCTGCTGATTTACACGCAATGGCGCTGGTGGAACAGCGCAAAACCCGGCCAGCCGGGCGCCCTCCCGCCTGGGCAATTGGCAGGTGAATACTTGATCGGCTATGCACTCGTGCGCATTTTCTGCGAACAATTTCGCGAACCGGATGCGGGGCTGCTGCTGGGCCTCAGCCGCGGCTCGTTCTTTTCGCTGTTCATGGTGGCCCTGGGCGCAACGATAATTATTTGGTCACGAAAGCGCGGGTTGACGGCACGAAACGGATGAAATTTGCATCGTCCGGTGACCCAGGCACTGAACTACCAAGCCGCCGCTGCTCCCCAAATGACCCATTTCTGCCATGCCGATTTCTTGACAGCCTGCTTCAGAACGGGCCAACTGCGGTCATGCAATTATCACGATTAGACCGGCTGATGCTGACCGGGGCTTGCGCCATGGCGGCGGCTTTGGCTGCCGGTTGTCAGGCCGTCGAGGATTACACTCACGGACTGTCCACGCAACCCAATGGCCCGACATCTGCCTTTGACGGGGTTGGGCAGCAGACTTGGAGCGCTGCCGCGCCGCCGAAATTGCCGGCCAAGGACCCGCACGGCTTTGGCGTAGGGGCGGTTTTGCCGTTGTTTGGCCTGCGGGCGGCGTCTGGACGCGCGATGCAGCGCGGTTTGGAATTGGCCGTGGCAGAGATTAATGCCGCCGGGGGCATCAACGGCCAGCAGGTCCAGCTCGACGTGCTGGACAGCGGGGTTAACCTGGCGTCCGGTGCAGAGGCGCTGGGCGCGTTGCGCGATCATGGCGAGGCGCTGCTGGTGGTGGGCGATGGGCCGCTGGCCATTGATCAGGCGGAGAATTTGGCGGGCTATCCGCAGTTGGTGGCGTTTTTGTGCGACTACGTGACTGTGCCGCAATTGACACCCAAAAATGGCGTCCGCATTTATCTGAATGGCGACCAGGAGGGCCATGCGATTGAAGGTTTTATTGAATCGTCACCCATCCGGCGCACGGCGGTAATTTACCAGAACGACCTTGCGGGCCTCAGCAATAGCAAATTTCTCGCATATTTATTTAGCGGCAATCACGCCATTTTCACCACCGCCGAGGCCTATGACCCGGGCGAACATGAATTTGCCCTGCTGGCCAAAACCATGATGACCGTGAACGATGGCGCCATCATCCTCGCAGGGGACGGCCCGGAGTACGCCAAAATTCTCACGGACTTTGCCGCTGCCGGCTGGACCGGACAGGTGTTGGGCTACGCCAGCGTGTCCGGTCTCGCGCCCTTGTCGGCTGGAGTCGGTCTGGCCGCGACGGCGGCATACCCGTTGCCCGACTTTGCCGCGAATCCGCGCAGCACTGAATCCGGCCGTGTCTTTGCCGACGCCTACCTGGCAAAATTCGGCGAGGAACCCCTTTTGCCCGCGGCCTACGCCTACGACAGCCTCCGCGCCCTCGCCGCCGCCGCGCAACAGGCCGCGACCGCCGACCCACTGAAGATTCGCAGCAGTTTCATCTCCCTGAAGAGCTACACCGGGGCCGTGGGCCGCTATGAAATTAAGGATGACGGCGACACCGCCATGCCCCTGCGCCTCCTGCGCGCTGACGGCACGCCGCTGCCGCCGCCGATAAAATCGAATTCGCCCTCGACGGTACAAATCATGAAGTTGCAGGCGCCACCGTAACCCCACGGGGACGGCAGGAAAAAAATTGGGTTACCATTCCCGCAAGAACGCCACGACTTCACTGAGACTGGGGCTGTGCGCGTGGCGCACATAGAAGCCGGACACGGAGACCGCGACGGTCAGGCAGCAGGGCGGCGGCAGGCCGAGCAACTGCGCCGTCATGTAACCGGCGTTGAAATTATCGCCGCCGCCGGTGGTGATGGCCGGCTTGCCACAATGCGGGCCGTCTACCCACCAGGCGCCTTCCTGGGTTGCGCAGGCCGCGCCGTTGATCGGGTGAATCACCACGCAGCCGACGTCCAGCTTCTCGCGAATACGCGTGGCGGCAAGTTGCAGGCTGTCGGGAGTGGGGGAAGGCGACGTCATTGGCACACCGAGAACCGCGGTTACTTGTTGCGCTTCGGACAAATTATAGCCCAGGGTGGTCTGGCCGAATTTCTGGAAACGCGCCATGACTTTTACGGCGGCGAGCAGTTCTTCGGGCAGGCGTTTGGCGGGGTCGGCGATGTCGAAAAAGAATTGGCGCGGGCGCGGGTCGAGCACGGGCAGCACTTTTGCCAGCACGCCCTCCAAGATTTCCGTCATGTAAGGCAATTGCGTCCAATTGACCAGGGCAATGAGGTCGGCCGGGGCGAGCAATTCGGCAAAGGCCCTTTCGCCGACCGATGCGAGCAGCCGCGCAAAGGTGAGTTCTTCCAGCACGCCGGGCTCGCCCAGCATCAATTTACCGTCTGAAAACTCCAGCGCATGAGTAATTCCCGGGTTGGCGACCGATAGGGCCCGGGTGCGCCGGGCAAAATCCTCAAAGATCGGGTGCACTCGCGGCTGCCCAAGCGCGCCGACATAGCGCACAGCGACACCCGCCGCCAGCATGGCGTTCGCCATGAGGGGGCCGTTGCCACCGAGCTGCTCACGCTCCAGAAAGAGCTCGATATTCGTACTCTTGCCGGCAGCGGCGCAGATGCGCTCGCCGAAGGCCGTGAGGCCGGTAAACGGGATATAATCATGGCCGAGGCCGGTGCGTTGCGCAACCGCATGGATGATACGGTCCACAAACCCGTCGAGACCCACGAGGGCGGATCGGGAACCTAGGGCATCGCCCTTGCGGGCGAGTTCGTCAAGTGTTGCTTGTTTGTAGTCGGGCATGCGCGTAAAGATGACGGACGATGGATAAAGGATGAAGTAAAAAAATTACTTTCGCGAAAGTTTCGGTCTGATTGAACAATTGTTGCCTTTCACCCATCTAAAGGTTAATTCTTTCCGCTGAATCTCATGCTGACGCTTTCCCTGAACCTATTCGATGTCGCGACCGCGCCCGGCCTGCTGGCGGCGGCGGGTGGAGGCCATTTTAATTTGCTGGAGACTTTTCAGGGCGCCGAAGTTTTTGGGCAGATCATTGTCATATTGCTGCTCTTTTTCAGTTTACTGGCCTGGACGGTCATGATTGGCAAATATCTCGAGTTGAAAACGTGGCGGCAGATGAACCTGGCCTTTCAGCTGCGCCTGCGGGACACCGAGGCGCTGATGGGCCAGACGATCTCGCCGAATTTGCGCCAGGGCGGACCGTATGCGCGTTTGTTTTGTGATGCCATTGAAGCCGCGCGCCAGCACGCCGCCGCCGGCGATGCCGCCGTGCGCATGGGGCTGATTGAAAATGCGCTGCAGCGCGGCGTGGGCGCAGAGTGTGTCCGTTATGAGACCAGGATGGTGCTGCTGGGTTCGCTGGTATCGGGCGCGCCGTTCATGGGATTACTCGGCACCGTCGTGGGTGTGATGGTGGCTTTCAATGGCATGGCCCAGCCCGGCGCCGTGGGCACTCTGGCCAATATCGCCCCAGGTGTGGCCTCGGCTTTGCTGGCGACCGTGGCCGGTCTTCTCGTGGCCATTCCGTCGGTGTTTGGTTATAATTTTCTATTGTCGCAGGCCAAGATCATGATCACCGAGTTGGAAAATTACGCCAGTTGGCTCGCCGACCGCATGGAGCTGGAGATGGAAGCGCAGAAAGTAGTGCCGTTCCAGGGCCACGGGCCCAGCCACGCATTGCCGGGTTCACCCGTGCCCCATTTTCCGCCGGGCACCGCAGCTGCGCCCCCGCCGCCGGCTTCCCGCCCGCCGCCCGCCACTGAACGCTACTTGCGCTTCGACGTTTCCGACCAGGAATAATTTTGCCGTTATCCCGGAGCTTTTACCGTCATGGCCCGTACTTTCAAACGCAAGGACCGCCTCAGCGCGATGTCGGAGATCAACGTCACTTCGTTACTCGACCTCGTTTTTTGCCTGCTGATCATCTTCATGATTACGGCTTCCGTAATCGAGCAGTCCATTCCCGTCAAGCTGCCCACCCAGGCGCAGGGGGCCTCACCGGCGCGTGACACCAAGCAGAAATATGTGAACATCACCATGGACGCCCAGGGAAATTTATTTTATGAGAAGGATCCCGTTTCGGCGGACGGCCTGCGCGCCCAACTCAAGGCGCTCGCCGCCGAAGCCGACCCGCCCATTATCAATGTGCGCATGGACCGCAAACTCCTGATCCAACAGTTAATTGATGTGTGGACGATGATTAACCAGGCCGGATTGACCAAACTGGCCGTTCCCACTGTGGTAAATTAGATGACCTTTTCCGTACCCTTTCGCGACACGTCCCGGACGCCGCTGGCCTTCAGCCTGTCGGTGCTGCTGCATGGTTTGGTGGTCGCCGGATTGATCGCATTTCTCTGGCGGCACGCCCTGCCGCCAATGCCTCAGATACGGTCGTTCGAGCTTTACGCCGCGCCGACCGCAGACCCGAATGCGGACGACAGCCCGGGTCCGGCAGCGCCGAGCATGCTGACCGCGCCGCAATTGCCCAATATTTCGGAGTTGCCGCCCGCGCCCCCGGAGGTTGTACCCAGCCCGCCCCAAACGGTAAGACCCGAGCCGCCTACGCCGCCGGTGCCGGTCAGTCCGGCAAGAGCCACTAATACCCCGAAGCCCGGCCCGGGGGTGACCACCGCCAAGCCGCAACTGCCGCAACGCCCCGCCACGACGCAAAAGCCGCAGACAACTTCCATGGATTTGCAGACTTGGCAGAAACAGCATCCCGCGACCGCTCCCACCAATGCCGGGACGGCCAACCCGGCCATCTCAAGGCGGGGTTCCGTGCCCAATGTAAGCCTTAATCCAAATAATTACACCACCCCCTTGACCCGCGGTGGCACGGGTAGCGGCGCCACCCGCGGTCGGCCCAATATTTTGGCGTCGCCGGGTACAGACACTGATTACCTGGCCTATTTGCGTGCCCTGTTGCAAGGCCGGTTTCAAGCCCCGGGTGGGGTCACGGGACAATATGCCGATGTGGAAATCACGATCAATGCCGACGGCGCGGTGGAGGCAAAGCGTATTACAAGGTCTTCAGGTAACCCGGCGTTCAATGCCGCCGTTCAAGCGGTGATGGATTCACTGACCAACGTGAATCCGCCGCCAGACGGACAGAGAGTTACCTACCCAGTTCGCTTTCAGCCCGAAGGCGTTTGATTTGCCCTTGCCGGACGCGCGCGGAGGCCCTTGCGGTCTCGCGGTTTGCGAGCGAATCGCGGGGGCCAGAAGTGAAAATGTTGTAAAACTCATGGGCGCCCCATGGGAGCGGGGTTCATAAGGCCGATAAACGAATTGCCCCCCGAGCCACTTTATTATAGTATATCCTCTTTCACTGAACCTGTCGGCCTTTTGCGATCCTCCACCCATGAGTGAACCTTCCAGCAACGCCCCTCCCGCCCGTGGCGCCGATTGGCTGCGCTGGGCGTTCGGATTGGCGCTCATGGTGTTGATTTTCTCCGGCGTGGTTTCCTGGAATTGCATCCAAAGCCTGATCAGGGGCCGGGACGTTTCCGTGGCCACAACCCGCATTCTTGACCGCATTGCAGCTCTGCAAAATGATTTGGGGAACGTCGAAACCCTGCAATACGATTTCCTGTTGGGCGGAAACACGGAGTTCCTGAATCTTTACCAAGGCAGCGTGAAATCGGCCGAGGGCGATTTATCAACTCTTGCGGAGCTCTCCGCCGGGGATTCCCTCGTTGGGCCTGCAACTTCCACCATCGGGCCGTTGGCGAAGGCGCGGTTGGACCTGCTGCGTCAGGTGATCGAGGCGCGCCAGCAGCAGGGTCTCGACGCCGCCCTGGCCTTGATGCATGAGGAGTCGGCCCAGCAAAACCAGGTTGCCCTGCATGCCCGGCTGGAGCAAGTGGTGCGGGACGGAAACCTTGCCCTCGCCGGTGCGGAACTAAGCAACCGCACGAACGCCTGGTTCGTGGCCATGGCAACCGCGGTGGCGGTGGGCGTGGGCTTGTCTTTTATCGGGCTGGCGACAAGCCACCTGCTGCGGGTGTTGCGCTCCAAAACCCGGGCGGAAGCCGAACTGAGCCTGGCCCGTGACATCCTTGAAACCCGCGTGCGCGAGCGCACCGCCGAACTGCAAACTGCCAAAGAGGCTGCCGAGACTGCGGGCCAGGCCAAGAGCAATTTCCTCGCCATGATGAGTCATGAGATTCGCACGCCGATGAATTCCGTCATCGGCTTTGCCGACTTGCTGGCGGACACTCCGCTGACCCCGGAACAATTCGAGTACGCCCGCTCCATTTCCAGCAACACGGAACAGCTCCTCGACCTCATCAGCGACATTTTGGATTTTTCCAAGATTGATTCGGGCCACATCATGGTCGAGCCCACGGCGATAGATCTGCGGACCTGCGTCGAGGAAGTCATCAAATCCCTGATGCCGCGCTTTCAACAACGCCCGATTGAAATGCTCTGCGATCTCGGGCCCGGCGTGCCGGCAGCGGTGCTGGCCGACGGTGGCCTCCTGCGCCAAGTGCTGGTCAATCTCGTCGGCAATGCGATAAAATTCACCGAAAAAGGCGAAATTCAGGTTTCGGTCCTCGTGGCGGAAGCGTCGCCACCGAATTCCCGGCGCCTGGTCCTCGAGTTCCGGGTGACGGACACCGGCATCGGCATCTCTGCGGATAAAATCAGCCGCCTCTTCAAACCGTTTTCACAGGTGGATTCATCGGCGACGCGCCGCCACAATGGCACCGGGCTGGGCCTGGCCATCAGCAAGCGCCTGGTCGAGACCATGGGCGGCAAACTCGGTGTGGCCAGCAGCCCCGGCGAAGGCTCCGCCTTTCATTTCACGGTGCCCGTGGAACTCGGGGAGGACGCTGGCGCGCTCTCCGCCTGGCGTTTGCCGGATTATCTTGTGGCTGGCCGCCGGTTGCTGCTGGTGGACGAAAATCCCAAGCGCCGTCGCATCTTGCAGGAATTTGCCAAACAATTTGGTTTGGCCTGCGAACTGGAACCCTCCTATTTTCACGCGGTTGAGCGTCTCGAGGCCGGGGAATTTCTTGACTTGGTGCTGATTGACGGAGATATGCCGCCGGCCGAATGGGAGCGCATTTGCCGGGTGGTGAAATCGCGGGTCGCCACTCCGATTGTGTTACGATGCGACCGCGACAACCCGGGCCGCGCGCCCGGACCCGACTGGCTCGCCGGGATCATCCGCAAGCCCATCCGCATGGCGCAATTTTATGACACCCTGTTGGACACCCTGAAAGACCGCGCCCAAGTCCACGCGAAAAGTGCGGCTGCGCCCCCGGCGCCGTTTCCGCTCGCGAAGTTTCATCCGCTGCGCATTTTGCTGGTCGAGGACAATTTTGGCAACCGGCAAATAACCCTGCTTCTGCTGCGCAAGCTCGGGTATCAACCTGTGGCCGTCGAGCACGGCGTCGCCTGCCTCGATCTATTTGCCCACCAGGAATTTGATGTCGTCCTGATGGATGTGCAAATGCCTGGCATGGACGGCCTTGAAACCGTCCGCCGCATCCGCGCGTTGGAAAAGGAGCGCGGGCGCAACAGCCACCAGCGCGGCGCATCCTACATCGCGGCGCTCACCGCTAACGCGATTGAAGGGGACCGCGACGCCTGCTTGCAAGCTGGCATGGACGATTACCTGGCCAAGCCGGTGCATGGCTCCGACTTGCGGGCGCTGATCGAGCGCGCATGGGCAAGGAAAGCACCGCCTTTCAGCACCATCTCGCCCCAATCGGCCGAGGCGAGCTGAAGCCGCCAGCGGTAGATAAACCAGACGGAAAAGGTCGCGCGACGATTCTCGGGCCTGTAGTTGGATATTGGTATAAGGCCAGTCGTAACCCTTAAGACCAATCAAAGCCCCCTTCATCTTTTCCCGTTGACACCCGCATACCCCGGATAGGCATATTCTTTGCTCATGCCCAATCTTTCCGAATTGCTTCAGCATGGGTCCGCCAATCTTTGGCTCTTCATTCCGACCGCCATTGCCCTCGGCGCCCTTCACGGACTCGAACCCGGACATTCAAAGACCCTGATGGCCGCCTTCATCGTCGCCATCCGCGGGACCGTCTGGCAGGCCGTCCTCTTGGGCTTGTGTGCGGCGTTCTCGCATTCACTCATCATCTGGGCGCTCGCAGCGGTGGCGCTCCACTATGGCCCGGCGTGGAATGCGGATACCACGGAACCTTATTTGCAAATCGCCTCGGCCGCATTGATTCTTGGCCTGGCCGTGTGGATGTACTGGCGGACCCGCCGGGACGTCCGTGCCGCCGCCGATCACCACCACCACCATCATGGCGGCGACGGCCCGCGCGGCGGCAAGATAATTGACACGGGCCGCGAATTGGTGGAACTCTCCGTTTACGAGACCAATGTTCCGCCGCGTTTCAGGCTCCATTTCTATGATCAGGCCAAGCGCCCGCGGAAGCCCACAGCGTCGGGCCGGTTCACCATCGAAATCGTCCGCCCCAATGGCGCAAAGGAGCAATTCACGTTCGACGACCGGGAGGACTTCCTCGAGGCCACTTCCGAAATTGGGGAGCCTCATGAATTTGCGGGAAGACTGACGCTGAGCCACGGCAACCATGTGCACGGTTTCGCGTTCCATTTCGCCGAGGGCCATGACCACGCCCACGGACCCGCCCATCCTCTTCCCTCCGGAAATGAAAGCTCCGCTGATTACGAGGACGCGCACCAGCGGGCTCATGCGGACGATATCGCAACCCGCTTTGCCAACCGGACCGTGACGACCGGCCAAATTGTATTCTTCGGCCTCACGGGCGGCCTCGTTCCGTGCCCGGCGTCGCTCACGGTGTTGCTCGTCTGCCTCCAGCTGAAAAAGTTCACGCTTGGTTTTACGCTCGTACTAAGTTTCAGTTTGGGGCTCGCGGCGACCATGGTGCTTGCCGGCACCATGGCGGCATTAAGCGTGCGGCACGCCGAAAAACATTTTAAGGGCTTTGGAGCGTTCGCGCGCCGGGCGCCCTACTTTTCCTGCGTCCTCTTGGTGCTCATGGCAGGTTATCTCGCGTATGCCGGGTTCAGCCATTTAGCGCAGTGAGGAAGGGTGTCGGCCAGGCCATCTGGTGGGTAACACCCCATGGCGGAAGTGACGGACCTGGTCTATCCTCTCGGCATGAAATATCAACGCATTTCCCAGACCGCCGATGAGCAGGAGTTTCTGAATTCTCCCGCAGGCCACCTCCTCGCGGGCCCGACCCCAACGCTAACCGCCGACGATGTTGCGCATCGGGCCTTTTCCATTTTCCTGCGAGAAGGTTCGCGACCCGGCCAGGATGTGCAGCATTGGCTGCGGGCCGAGGCGGAATTAACCGCCGAACACCAGGCCGCGCAAAAACACCTTCAACTCGAACCAAGCTCCGACCGAAAGAATAACCAACCCATGCACACTCCTCCAACCACGCCGGCCGCCCCGACCAGCGGCACCAAAACCGACAAATCCACACCGGTGACCTTGCACGTCAAACTGACCGCCTCCACCACTTCCGCCGCGTCGTCGCCAGCAAACCCACGGTCGCAAACGGTCACAACTCCGCAAACCGTGCGTGATTTGTCCAAACAGGCGCCGCACAGCCCGCGCGAGCGCCTCAGTGACTTTGTCCTTGCCTGCCGCGCCGTGGACAAATGCCGCGCCAGCATCGCGGGGACCCTCGGTGAGTACCATTACGATTGTCCCATGGACAAAATGCTCTTTGCCTTCAAGGGCATCACCGGCGAGGAATTCAAATCCGCCGTGCAAGCCGCAAAAACCACCGAACAAGTGGGCGCCTGGCTCCTGGCCAACGGCACCTCGAAAACACCGGCTGAGATCAAAGCCTGGTCGGACAAGGTGGAGCAATCGCGCCTGAGTGAAGACCCGGCGAAACGCGCCTTTTTCGAGGAGAGTTGCACGAAGCTCGGTCTTGATCCCAAAAAAGCCACCACCTTCGACTGGCTCGAGGCCGACGACCGCGCGTCTTTTGGCAACAAGTGCGGGTGCGCATAAGAATTTTCCGCCTTCCGGCGGTCGGCGCGTTAACCGCGCTACCGTCCGATGGCGCCGAAATGCCCTTGGCCTGATCGCCTGAAACGACGATTCAGGCCATCGGCAAATCGGACAGTGGCCGCTCTGTCCTGTCATACATGAAAACTCATCCGCCCAGTCCAGCTGGCCAGACCGGGAAATCCATGGCCAAAGCCATCGGTCCCAGCCCGCAAGGGCGTGGGACGGCGGTCAAAGTCTCTGCCGACAAGAGCCGCGACCACGGGCGGGCGAAATCCGCGCGGGAGCCGTACAACCGCGAATGGGCAGATGGTGCGAAAGGGAAGCCAAAGGTGTCCCGTCATGGCTCGTTGAGCGACAGTGAGCAATGGGCTCTCTTACCCGGCTCCAGCGGCTACCGCGTGCACATACCCTCCGGCTACGACGAAGATTTTGATGGGCGCAGCGAGATCGAACGGATGGTGGAGCGTGGGGTTAAGGATGCCGGAAACGATCAAATCCGCCAAGCCACCCGCGAAGGTGAATTGGATTGAGCAGGGCGATCGCCTTTACGCCAACGGCAAATCCACTTTTTGGCGGCTGACCGCGTTGCCGTCGTCGCTTTTCAATTCGCGGAAGACCAGCGCGGAAAAAATGGTCCAGGCACCGAGCACCATGAAGCCGAGGTGGATGCCGTGAATCATTTCCTCGGGGCTCGTGTGGAAACGGTCCGGAATGAAAACGGCCGTGACGAGGGAGGCTGCGGCGACGCCAAAACTGACCGACATCTGTTGCAGGGTGCTGGCGATGGTGCTGGCCTTGCTGGTTTCCTCCTCGGAGCAATCGGCATACACGAGGGTGTTCATGCTGGTGTATTGCAGGGAGGTGAAGAATCCGAAGCAAAACACCTCAATGACAATCAGCCACGTTGGGGTGGTCGCTTTGATCGTGCCAAACAAGAGTATGAGCAGGCCAAGCATGACGGTATTGGAGATCAACACGCGGCGGTAGCCAAAGCGCCGGAGAATACCGGGCATCGTCAACTTTAGGCTCATCGCCGCAATGGCCTGGGGCATCATCATGAGGCCGGATTGAATCGGCGAAAAGCCGAGACCGACTTGATAAAGCAGGGGGAAGAGAAAGGGAATTCCGCCAATGCCGATGCGGGTGATGTAGCTGCCACTGACCGCCGCCCGAAACGTACGGATGCGAAACAAGGTCAGGCGCAGAAGCGGATGCTCGACGCTGGCAGAGTGCAGCCCGTAACCCGCCAGAAGCAAACCTGAAATCGCGAGCAGTCCAAGCATTTCGAGCCCGCTCAACGTGTGCTCGCCAAAC
This sequence comes from uncultured Opitutales bacterium, assembly GCA_964561455.1. Lineage (GTDB taxonomy): Bacteria > Verrucomicrobiota > Verrucomicrobiia > Opitutales > JABDGR01 > JABDGR01. Next base: position 25,034 of record CAZLPS010000029.1, on the reverse strand, counting down.
ACCTCGAGCACATACGACAGCAGGGCCACGCCCGAGCCGAAGAGGATTAGGCCAACGATATCCAGGGGTGGGGTGTCTTTTTCGCGGTAATCGGGCAGATGGCGGTAAACAAGGTACAAGCCGAGCAGGCCAATGGGAATATTCACGAAAAAGATGACGCTCCAGTGAAGGTAGCCGACGATGAAACCACCGGCGACCGGGCCGAGCATTGGGCCAATCAGCCCGGGAATCGCCACGAAGGTCATGGCACGGATGAGTTCGGATTTGGCAAAAGTTTGCACCATCGTGAGCCGGCCCACCGGCAGCATCAGGGCGCCACCGCAGCCCTGCAAAATGCGGCAGGCCACCAGCAAATGAATGTTGCGCGATATGCCGCAGAGAAAAGAACCGAACGTGAAGATCGCGATCGCCGAGGAGAACACCCGGCGCGTGCCAAACCGGTCCGCCACCCAGCCACTCATGGGAATGAATACCGCGAGACTCAAGGTATAGCTGGAAAGAACCGCCTTCATGCTGAGCGGGGCGACGTTGAGCGCGGCCGCGATGGTGGGCACGGCGGTGTTCAAAATCGTCGTATCCAGCGACTCCATGAAGAACGCCACCGCGACGAGCCAGGGCACCAGCTGCTTGGCGGTACCGCGCAGGGGCGGGGAAGGGGAGGTTGCGCGAATGGCCATGGAAAGGAACGGGGAATCCCGGGGGATGGCCGCTTTTTGGAGTACGGCGACACGTCGTCGCACTCCACATAAGTTACATCCTACGGCTGGAGGCCGCGCATTGTTTTCAGACTGATGCGTAGTTTGCGGAAGGGCATCGAGAGATAAAGTTTTCGAAAAAGCTCCCATTTTATGGCGGGCGTGGAAAGTCCGCAGGGCGTGCCCGTGGGCACATACCAGTTGTTGCTGCCGGTGCGAAAGACGAGTTCGTAACCGCGGCTTTGGAGATAGCGGTGTTTCTTCAAGTCGTGCAGATGGTCCTCAATCAGGATCAGCGCCGGTTTCCAACGGTCGAAATCGAGACCACGGAGCGCGGGCAATTCGTGACCTTCGAGGTCAAGCGACAGATAGTCCAGTTTTTCCAGGCCCGATTCCGCCAGCACGGCGGACAGGGTGGTTAAGCGGACGCGGATGATCGTCGCATCGGCTCCCGGCTTTTCCCCAGGTTCAAGGAGGTGGGCGAGGGAGTCGTTGTTCGGCACGACAAAGGCGAGCTCCTTGCCCGCATCTTCCGGCCCACCGAGCGCAAGGTGGAAGAGTTTCGAGCGCGGTCGCAAGCGCATAAACTCCGCGGCGAGGTCGGTTACCGGTTCAACAAGGACGCCATGCCAGCCCTTTTTTTCTAAAAAATAAGTCTGACTCAGATTACTTGGGTGCAAGGCGCCAGCTTCGAGAAAGGTGCCGAAATCGCGGCGGCCGAAATGTTCCCAGACGAGGCGGTCCTCGCCCCACTGGGAATAGGACTGGGCGGGGCTGCTGCTGGTCGCGGTTGCGCTCATGAGGCGTCGCTGGGCTTGTCCATTTGGCGGCTCACGAGGGAGGAGTAGAGCGGAGACTTCTCCATCAGCTCCGCATGGGTGCCGCTGGCCACCAGCGCACCGCGGTCGAAGACGAGGATGAGCGCCGAATTACGAATGGTGCTTAGACGGTGGGCAATCGATATCACGGTGCGCCCCCGCGTGAGGTCGGCCAGGGCCGCAATAATGGCCTGCTCGCTTTCGGCATCGAGGGCCGACACGGCTTCGTCGAGCAGCAGCACGGGTGCATCCTTCAAGAAGGCGCGCGCCAGGGCGAGGCGCTGCTTCTGTCCGCCGGAAAGCCGGTCTCCGCGGTCCCCGGCCATGGTATTGTAGCCGGAGTCAAACCCCCGGATGAAGCCGTCGGCATGCGCGCGTTTGGCGGCGGCGATGACTTCATCGTTCGTTGCGCCGGGCCGTCCGAGGCGGATATTTTCCATCAGCGTCAAATCGAAGAGCACCGGATGCTGCGAGACGACGGCAATGTGGCGGCGCAGATCGGCCTGGCGGACCTCCCGCACGTCGGTGCCGTCGAGGGTGACACGGCCTTCGCGCACGTCGTAAAAACGTGGGATTAGCTTGGCAAAGGTGCTTTTGCCGGCCCCGCTGCGCCCCACCAACGCACAACTGGACCCAGCGGGAATGGTGATCGAGACATTGCTCAGCACCGGGGTGTCGCCGTAGGCGAAAGTGACTTCGTCAAAGGCAATCTCGCCGCGGACATTGTCGAGCAGCTTGGGCTGGGGCGGGTCGGCAATGTCGGGCTTGATGGCGAAGAATTCCTGGAGACGCTCGATGTTGGGCTCGGCCTGATGGAGGATATTCAAGGCCTGGCCCAGTCGTTTTATGGGGTCGAAGGCCATGTAGAGACCGGCGCCAAAGGCGGTAAACGTCGCAAAGGAGATGCCTTTCGCCCACGCGTAGACGAAAATGAGGCTGATCAGGACGGACACAATCGTCTCCATGCTCGGCTGCTGCAGCAGAAGATATTTTTTGATCTTCATCTGGGCGCCCAGCATCAGACGGAGCTTTTGCTCGAAGCCCCGTTTCTGCACTTCTTCCAGGCCAAAGGAGCGGATCTCGTGGATGCCGTTGAAATTCTCCCATATATGCTGCGCAATGACCGACGCGTGTTCCGTCCACTCGCGCGACCGTCGGCGCAGTTTGCGGCCGAGAATCCTCACCGGCAGCAGGCACAAGGGCGCGACAAAAAGGAAGGCCAGGACAAATCCGATCTCGTGACTGATAATTGAAAGGTAAATGATGCCGGCAAACGCGGCCACGGCCTGAAAAGGCTGGCGCAGCAGTTCCGGGGCCGTGTCGAGAATGCCCGCCTGGACAATGGCGGTGTCGCGGGAAAGGCGTGATTGCAGATCGCCCCGCTGGTGGGTGTCGAAGAATGCCATCGGCATGGCTTGCAGATGGTCGAAAACATCCTGCTGCAGCGTGCGGGCAAATTCCACCGCGATCCGCATTGAGAGCACCCCGCTGGCATAGCCAAACGCTGCGCGAAGGAGAAAAATGAGCGGCACCGTCGCCGCGAGCAATATCACTTTGAGCAGCCCGGCGTTGGCCGCGACAACGACCACTTTCACGTCATCAATTTTATCGGGAATCCCCGCCGGGTTCCCCGTGCCGGAGTCATCCATGGTAATTTGAATGGCAAAATTACCGCTGGCGACCGGCGATTTGGGCCCCATGCTTTTCGCCACGAGGGTGGTGAGGGTTGACGCATTGGGTTCCGGTTCGACCGGCAATTGCCTGAGGCTGACTTTGGCGACGCCGGGCAATTTCAGCAATGAGTTGTAATTGCGTTCATATACTCCCTTGGCGTAATCGAGTTTTACCACCGCGGATTGGGCGCCCGGTTCCAGCTTCATCCCATTCTCGCTCGAAAGAATTTCGCCGGTGCCCTGGGCGGCGCCGGCGGGGCTGGTGGCGAAGGCCTGGCTGAGTACGATGTTGAAAATAAACGGCAGACCGAGACCGCTGCTTAGGCCTGCGATGATCCCGCACAGGGTCGCCAAGGCCAGCATCCCCCGGTAGGGACGCAGATACTTTTTAAGGAAAGGCTGATAGGCTTTGTACAAGGGAAAGGGTGTAGACCGGTTGGAGGGGTGCTGTTGCGTGGCGTAGTGAGGTGGTAATGCTCCCATTTACCCACTTGCGTTTAATGATTGATATACGCCCATTTGCAAAAGTTTGAAGGGCTTTGCGGATACCAATTGGGCAAGTGTGCGGGAACAAACCGTAGGCTACCCTTAACGCCTTTGCGATTCGAAAAATATGCGCTCAGAGTCTGGCGTACCTGGCCCTAAAACACGGATTAGCCGAGTGCTTCAGCCAAACTTAACTCCTCCGCCGCCCGCTCGATGGAGCGGACTTTCAATTCGGCGAAATGCTCATTGTGATCGTCCCGAAGCGGGATGGCTTCGCCGGGGATTGTTTTTCCATCGACCGAAAGCAGATTCGTGTCGGTCGAATCTGCGGGGAGCCGGGTGATGGTGATATGATAAACTGTTTGCCGGAAGCGGTAGTGAATTTTGTATGTCGTCCAAGTTTTCGGCAAGCGGGGGTTCAAACGCAATTGATCGCCCTCCAGGCTCACCCCCAACAGGGTTTCGACTAGCAGTCGGTACATCCATCCAGCTGAACCGGTATACCACGTCCAGCCGCCCCGGCCGATGTGCGGCGCGACGGCATAGACGTCGGCCGCGACGACGTACGGCTCAACTTTATAGGTGGCAATTTGCGCGACCGTCGAGCTGTGATGGATGGGATTGAGCAGCGCAAAGAGTTCCCAGGCGTGTTCGTTTTCCCCCATGAGCGCAAACGCCATGGCCGTCCAAATCGCACCGTGAGTGTATTGGCCGCCGTTTTCGCGCACACCCGGAATATAGCCCTTAATGTAACCGGGGTTGAGCGCAGATTTGTCGAAGGGCGGATCAAATAATTGAATCAGTCCGGCATCACGTCGGACCAACCGCTGCTCCACGGATCGCATCGCCTGTCGGGCGCGGGCCGGATCGGCCGCGCCGCTGATCACCGACCAGCTTTGCGGCAGGGAATCAATTCGGCATTCGGGATTGGCTTGAGCGCCGAGTGGTTCGCCGTTGTCGAAGTAGGCGCGGCGATACCATTCGCCATCCCAGGCGTGTTGCTCGAGATTCTGTTGCAGTTGCGTTGCTTCCGCGAGGCACCGGTCGGCAAAGACGGCATCGCCGTGTGTACGCGCCAGTGGCGCAAATTGCTTGAGCACATCGTAGAGAAAGAACGCCAGCCAAACGCTTTCGCCGCGGCCCAGATTTCCCACCCGGTTCATGCCGTCATTCCAGTCGCCACCGCCCATCAAGGGCAGACCGTGAACCCCAAATTTCAGTCCGCGTTCAATGGCGCAAACGCAATGCTGGTATAGGGTGGCTGACACTTCTGAGCGATTGGGCTGATCATAGTAGGCCTCCTCCTCCGGCTTAAGGGGCCGGCCTTCCAGGAAGGAAATCTGTTCGTGGAGCACACCGGTGTCCGCGACAGAGGCGACGTAGCGACAAGTGGCATAAGGCAGCCACAGGTAATCATCGGAAAAATGCGTCCGTACCCCGCGGCCAGATGGCGGGTGCCACCAATGCTGCACATCGCCGGCGCGGAATTGATGGTTGGCGGCGCGCAGCAGATGTTCGCGGGTCAGGGCGGGTTCGGCATGCACCAACGCCATTACGTCCTGCAACTGGTCCCGAAACCCATAGGCGCCGCCGGATTGATAAAACCCGGTTCGACCCCAGAGGCGGCAACTCAAAGTCTGGTACAACAGCCAGCCATTCGCCATCACATTCACTGCGGGGTCGGGCGTGTCCACGTTTACCGCCCCGAGCGTCCGATTCCAATACGCCCAGACGCCTTCGAGCGCCATCCGGCTGGCGTCCGCACGGCGGAAGCGTTGGACCAAATTTTGCACGTCGGCTGGGCCACGTCCAACGCCGAGACGAAAGCTGGTCTCCCGTTCCTGCCCATCCGCCAAATCGAAGGCCGCTTGCACCGCACCGCAGGGATCAAGCCCCGCGCCGACTTTCCCGGACAACCGCGTGCGTTTCAGCGCCGCCGGCTGCGCCAGGCTTCCGTTTCGGCCGAGGAATTCTTTTCGATCGCCGGTGAGGGTGCGCGTGACATCATTCACGTCCAGGAATACGATGCGATCGGGAAACTCAGTGTTGTAGTAGTTACGCGCCAGCAGCACGCCCGTTTTTGGGTCCACCTCGGTTTGCACATGCAGCAGATTTTTCTGCCGCAAATCCCCCAACACCCATTCGCAGTAGTTGGTGACCGACATGCGGCGCGGCCGGCCGGACACATTGCGCAATTTCAAAACGCTGAATTTCACCGGCGCGTCCATCGCGACGTAGACCCATAATTCAGAGGCGATGCCATGTTCGGTATGCTCAAACACGGTGTAGCCAAAGCCATGGCGAATCACATAGGGTGTGGCGCCGCGGGCGGGTAACGGGGTTGGCGACCAGAATTGTCCGGTCTGCTCGTCGCGGATGTAGAGTGCTTCACCCGTGGCGTCCTGCACGGGATCGTTGTTCCAGGGCGTCAAGCGAAACTCGTGGGCATTCTCCACCCAAGTGTAGGCGCTGCCGCTCTCCGACACCACGGTGCCAAAAAATGGATTGGCGAGCACGTTAACCCATGGGGCCGGCGTCATCTGCCCTGCCGGAAGGGTGATCACATATTCGTGCCCATCGCGGGTGAAACCGCCAAGGCCGTTTTGAAAAATCAACTCCCGCGCCGGTACCGGCCGAACTCGATCGGGCCGCGTCAGCCGCACGGGAACCAGCGCCGGAGGCAAGGGCTCCAACGTGCTGCGACGCTCCAGTTGTTCCGCCAGGGTTCCGCTTTCATCATCAAGCACAATGCGGGCCACGGATTGCAGGAGCACATAATCGTCATGGGGAATTTGTTCGAGGCGCCGGACGAAAATGCCACCCGGCTTGTCCATCATTTGCGCTTCAATCCCCGACGCAATCAGACTGACAATTTGATCGTGCAAAGACTGGCGGTAAACTGAAACGTCTTCGTTCAAAATTACCAGTTCGACTTTCAGCCCTTTCATGCGCCAATAGGCATGGGCCTGGACCAGTTGTCGCACGATTTCGAGCTTCTCCAAGTCACTGATGTGGAGCAGGACGATGGGCGCGTCGCCCGAAATCCCGTAGCTCCACAAGCCACTTTGACCACGCCGGTTGCTGCGCATCACCCCCGGGCTGGCGCGGCGCGCGGGGTCGGCATAGATTAAGGCGCCCGCCAATCGGCCGTAAAGTTGCGCCTCCCATTCGGCGGCGTTGAGATGGCGGAGGGTCACCTGGCTGTGGGTCCAGGCCAGATCAAAGGTGCGGTCGGCCATGCGGGCGCCCTGGTATTTTTCGATCAGGGCCAGCGCGCCTTCGCGGTTTTCGGTCACGCCCAGAACCAGATCCACAACGGCCGTTTCATGGGGTGCGAGGGTGACTACCCGCCGCAGTGAAATAATGGGGTCGAGCACGGAACCGACGGTGTTGGACAAGGGTCCGTTGCCCTGCATCGCCGCCGGATTGGCCAGCGTGCCACCACGGCCGATAAATCGGCACCGGTCAGTTTCGCAGGTGATTTCCCCGTGCCCGTCCCCCTGCACCAGCATGAGATGCAGCAACCAGGGCGGCTTTTCCTCCGGGGCGCTGGCGCGGCGGGTGCAAAGTATGGCCGAGGACTTGCGCACAAATTCGGTTTGCACAAAGAGGTTGCTGAAAGCCGGATGGGCGGCGTCCGCCGCCGGAGTCGCGAGCACCACCTCCGCGTAACTGGTCAATTCGAGGCTGCGCGTGGCTGGCGAGCGATTCGTCATCGTAATGCGCCGCAACTCCAAGTCGTCTTCGGGAGACACGCTGATTTCGGTGTGGATTTCGAGGCCGGAACGGTTTTGGCGAAACTCGGCGCGCGCCTGCGTAAAGATGGCTTCGTAGCCATCCGTCGCCCGCAACGTGGGTTGATACGCGCTGGACCAAAAGTCTCCCGAACCAACATCCCGCAGATACACAAAAGATCCCCAGCAATCACGCGTCGCGTCTTCGCGCCACCGGGTCACCGCCAAATCCCGCCAGCGGCTGTAGCCCCCGCCCGCGCTACTGATGGCGACATGATAACGGCCATTGGACAAAAGATGCACTTCCGGCGATGGCGGCGTCGGGATCGTGAAGACCCGCATCACGCTTTCGTCTTCACCGGAAAGGGACGGTGTTGCCTCCAAGGCCAAATCTTTGGCGAACACGCTCGCTGAGGTCTTGGGCATGCGCTCCTGCAACAACAAGTCCGCGGCCTTGAGCAACGGGCACGCCATGAAGCGCCGTTGCATCGGAAAGTCCCGCAAGAGGTTGACCAGGGCCAGCAAACTCATGCCCTGATGATGCAGCAAAAAGGATCGGATCGTGACACTCGTCTCATCCGGTGGCAGCCGCCTCCGGGTGTAATCCACCGCCTCATAGAAACCGTAAGCGCCCGCCCGACGCTCATGTGCCAGCCGTTGCAGGTTTTTACACGCCGCCGCCGGCGCGACCATCAGCGCCAGGGCGGAGGCGTAAGGGGTAATCACCAAATCCTCCGCCAGCCCCCGCTTTAATCCCAGACCCGGCACGCCGAACGCGCGATATTGGTAGTTCAATTGCACATCGGTACGGTTATAGCCGGATTCGGAAATCCCCCAGGGCACACCGCGCGATTGCCCATACTCGATTTGCTGTTGCACCGCCGCCTTGCAGGTGTGGTCAAGCAGGGTGTTCTCATAGTTGGGCATGACCAGCAGGGGCATGAGGTATTCGAACATCGAGCCGCTCCACGAGACCAGAATCGGTTCGCCCTTCGAAGCGACGAGCAAACGGCCCATCGAAAACCAGTGATCCTGCGGAACCTGCCCCAACGCGATGGCGACGTAGCTGCACAATCTTGCTTCCGACGCCAGCAAATCATAGAAGCCAGGGTCACACCGGTGTTCGGCGACGTTGAACCCGATCGAAAATAAATCCCGCGCGGGATCGAACAGAAAGGTGAAGTCCATCACCGCCAATTCGTCGCCTTGTTTGGCCAGAGCGTCCAAGGCCACCAGGCGTTCGCGCGCGTGGCGGCTGCCTTCCCCCACGCATCGCGAAATTTCCGCGAGCCGATTCTCCTCCTCCGCCCGGGATTGCACGGCCCCGGTTGGCAAGCCCAGGCGCGCCGCCTCAATCAATGGGCCCAGCGCCTGGTCGAGCTGAGCCAGCTCGCGCAAGGTAGGGATTTGGTCAAGTCGGGCCACGATGGCAGCGAGGTGGCCCTCGCCCGTTGGGCCAGGCAAAGTCAGCCAGGGCGCGAGGAATATCATCTCTTCCCAATGCCCTTCGCCATTCCGCCGCAGGGTTTCGGCCCAAGCCTTGAGTTCTTCCCCTTCGTTCGCGCAGGCAGCAACAATTTTGGTCGCTTGAGCGATCACGCCGTTCAACATCGCAAACGCCGCCCGCAGGCCGGACGGCGTCTGGTCCAATTCCGCGTCGAGGGCGATCAAGGCCGCGTTTGCTGGAGCCAATTCTCGCATCACTCCGATCGTGTCATGCAAACCGGCAAAAATCTCGGCCCGGCACAGCTTTTCGCCGGCCTGTTCCCGCAACCCGGAACTGAGCGTTAGCAAATGTCCCGCGAGGTTGCCGCTGTCCACGCTGGATACATAGGGCGGCTGCAGCGGTTGGAGCGTGCGGGTCTCGTACCAATTGAAGAAATGGCCGCGATACCGCTCCAGCCGGTGCATCGTGGCGAAGGCGTCTTGCGTGCGTTGGATCAAACCGCCCGGCGAAAGATAACCAAAATCCCGGGCGGCCAGGTTGGCGAGCAGCGCCAGGCCCATATTCGTCGGCGAGGTTCGGGAAGCAATTCTTGCGGTGGGAACTTCCTGAAAATTGTCCGGTGGTAGCCAGTTCTCCTGCGCCGTCACAAACGTTTCAAAAAAGTACCAGGTCTTGCGCGCGGTGCGGCGCAGAAAAGTCAATTGCGCGACGGTCAAATCCGGAGCCGACGAGGTGATGGGCTGGCTGATCCACCAGGCGATCCCGGGCGCGATCAGCCAGAGGCCGAGGAGGGGCAGGGCCAGGTTAAATTGGGACGGCTGCATGGCCATCAGGAACAGTCCGCTCGTCAGTGCGACGACCGGCGCAATCCACATCGTGCCATAGAAGCCGGCGAGGTCGGCCCGCGTCGCCCGCTCGGAGTCGCCCGAGGTTTGCCACTCCAGCAGGCGCTTGTGCGTGAAAAGCAACCGCAGCAACGTTCGGCCAATGGCGTCCAAACTAATGTAAGCGTCATAAGGCAGAAAGGCCATGGTGAGAAAAATCTGGCCGAATTGCCTGCTACCCGATTCCGCCGCCATTTTCAGGTGCATCGCCCAGGGCAAATCAGCCGGCTTGCAAACCACGTTGACCAGGGCCGACAGCAATCCGGGAAGCGTGATAATTGAAATAACCAGCAACATTCCCAGTTCGCCAAGTTGCGGCAAAAGCAACCAGGCGGCGAGGATGAGGACCATCAAGGCCGCGGGGACCAAACTGCGCCTCAAGTTGTCGAAAATTTTCCATTGAGACAGCACCGAAAGCGGATTGGCGATGCGCCGGGCGTCCGACCCGGGAACCCGGGGAAGCAGCCATTGCGTAATTTGCCAGTCGCCGCGAATCCAACGATGGCGGCGGTCAATGTCGACGTTGTATCGCGACGGAAATTCTTCGTAAAACTCCACGTCACTCACCAGCGCCGAGCGGGCATGGCACGATTCCAAGAGATCGTGGCTGAGCACAATATTTTCCGGGAAGCGCCCTTTCATGGCTCGCTCAAAGGCATCCACATCATAAATTCCCTTTCCGATAAACGAGCCTTCCTCGAAAACATCCTGATACACGTCGGAGACTTCCCGCGTATAAGGATCAATGCCCGCATCCCCGGCGAACAGCCGGACAAACCAGGACCGCCGGGCGCTCGGCAGGCTCACCCCCACGCGTGGCTGCAGAATGCTGTAGCCTTCGGCGACAATCCCGCGCACGGCATCAAATTGCGGACGGTTTAGCGGGTGCGCCATCGTCCCGACGAGCTGCCGCGCGGCCTCGCGGGGCAGTTGCGTGTCGGTGTCGAGCGTGATGACATATTTGACCGATGGCAGAATGCCGGTTGCACCGGCGATTTCGGAAAAGCAATCGCGCGAACCACCCCGCAACAACGCGTTAAACGCCATCAATTTTCCCCGCTTCCGCTCGTATCCCATCCAGCGGTTTTCGCCGGCATTCCACCGGCGCGGACGGTGAAACAAGAAGAAGAGGTCTTGCCGGTCGGATAGATATTTTTGGTTCAGCAGCTCGACTCCCGCCCGCACTCGCTGGAGCAACGCGTGATCGCCCGGCTGCACCTCCTCCTTGGCGTCGCGGAAATCGGTCAACAAGGCGAAGTGCAAATGCTGATCCCGGTTTGACAGGTAATGGATTTCCAGGGTCTCAATGAGCCGGTCAATCCCCGCCGCGTTGGTGAGCATGGTCGGCACCACCACCATCGTGCGGCAATCCGGCGCAATGCCGCGGGAATAATCCAGGCGCGGGAGCAGACGGGGCTTCACCAGGAGCACGGACAGCCAGTTCATTAACGCCACCGACAATTGTCCGCCGCAAAACATGAATACGAAAGTAAGGAAAATCAGCCTCCAACCCCGCACTTCCAGCATCCAGGCTTCCTGCCCAAACCAGAATGTGACGAGCAAACCAAGCAGCCCGATGCCGCCCGCGTAAAACGCCAGCGGAAAACGATGAATGGCCCGCTCAATCATCGAGCGCCAGGGCCAGCGTACCTTTACCAGGCGACCCAGCCGGGATTGGCCTTTGCCAAAAAGATAAAAGCCCACATGGGCAGTGCGGTCTTCGCGCCCCTTTTCCCGGGCGCTCTCGGCGGCCAGTTTAATCGCGGCGTGGGCGACTTCCGCTTCCGTTCGCCGGCTGTGCCGGGCAAAGAACTCCACCGAATGGCGATAGCGGTCGCGGGTCGTAAAATCCATCCGGCGGTACACCGCCGCCGGATCGGAACGCAAAATCTCCTCCACCAGGCTCAGGGACTCCACAAAGTCCTTCCAGTCCATGGCGCTCAGGAAACGCAGGCTGGCAATACAGTGGCTGACGGAAACCTGGTCCGCCGCCTGGTTTTGGCTCTCCTGCTGGATCAGTTGCTCACTGGACAACCCTTGTTCCGCCAGTCGCTGTTCGAGCCAGTTGCGGGCCAGATGCAACACGGAACCCTGGCGCGACAGCCGCTGGCAAAATTCCTCCACAAACGAACTCGACAAGGTGAGCCCGGACTTTGCCATCTCGGCCACCACGATGACCAGGTGCGACGGATTCGTTTCCGCCATGTCCTGCAAACGATCCACCCACGCGTTCGCCCGATTGCGATCATCCCGGGCGATAATCAGGCGGGTCGTAATGCGCTGGAGATTTTCGATCAATCCGAGTCGCAGCATAATCGGAATGGCCCACAATTCGCCCAGCTTCAACGTGCTTACCGATTGGTAGGCGGCCATGAAGGCGGTGAGCGGTTCCGCATCAATTTGCGCGTCCACATGCGAAATCAATTCGAGCACGATGTCATACACGCGCGGGAGTCCTGCGGAGGGCCCGTTCAAAAGACGGGGCAACTCCCGGCTGTAGCCCCGGGGCAAATGCCGCCGCGCCATTTGAATCTGTTCGTCAATGAGATAGAAATTGTCGAGCAGCCATTCCGCCGCCGGGGTGATGCGCCGCCCCGCGCTGACCACCAGCGTGGCCCGGTTAAAATCCCGGAGGATCTGTTCGTTTTCGTCCAAACGGCCCAGCAGCCGATTGCTCCGGTGCTGGGTCACAACCTTATGGTCTGACGCCAGGGCTCGGGCCAGCCGCGCGAGTTGCTCGACGCTGAACAATTCGGCCCGCAACGGCGGCTCGCTGGCCCGTGGGCGCAAGCGCATTTGCCGGGCCATCCAGGATTGCCAGCGTAACGACAGAGGCTGCATGTTGTTTGGGTCTTCCAGCCACAATTTCGACCATTATCCAACCCCGGGGAATTTATGCGGTTAAATCGGGTGCGCTCCTGAAGTAGCCTTAAGAAGTTGAATTATGGGGCTAAGGCCAAATAAGAACTATGGGGTATTGTGCTACCAAAAGACCTATTTCCAAAGCTTGCGGCCAATGCCTTCCGGTGTCGTTATTTGCCGGGACCAATGCTCTGTGTTAATTCATAAATCCGGTCCGGGGAGGTTGGGGCTTGCGCCTGCGGAATTACTTTTGCAACACGGCCCAGAGGTTGTCCGAGAACGGCCAGCGGTCACCGAGCGTGCAGCGGGCGACTTTGAATCCGCAATCGCCGGCAAGCTGCGCGAGAGTGCCCGGGGTGAAATAATTGACGTGGTCCGGATGGCGGAATCCGCACCACTTGGCCCCGCGGACCGCGCGGTTGATGCAACCGTAATTGGGCACCTTGACGATGACCGGCGCGCCGGGCTTCAGGACGCGGCGAAGTTCGCGAAGCAGGAGCGCGGGTTGCGTTTCATGCTCGAGGAAGCCGCTGAGGAGCGCGGCGTCGAGCGAGTCTGGCGCGAATTGCGCGAGACCGGCAATGGCATTGGCTTGGACGACCCGGCCCCCACGAGCCCTGGCGAGGGCATCGGCTTTGACGGACAAGACGCGGGAGATTTCGATGCCGTGCGGCTCGTAGCGGTCCGCCGGAAGCCGGGCGAAGACGCCGCCGCCGCCACAACCGATATCGAGGACCTTGCCGCGCGGCAGAGTTTGAAAAAGCAGGGCAGTGAGTTTGTCGCGCTTCAGGACGCGCTGGCGAAAATGGCGAAAGGCGCGACTGAGGCGTTTGGCGAGCGGGCGTTCGGCGTCGCGGCGGGCCTCTTCGGCGGCGGAGGTTTTCTCCCAGGCGAAATCCTCCTCGAGCTCAACGTAACTCGGCGGATTCTCGAGGTAGACAAAGCCGCATTTGGCGCACGTTTTCAAATCCCATGGCGCCTGGCTGTAGGGACTGGCCGGCTGCGCGTGGTTGTCCGCCCCGCAAAGCGGGCATGAGCGGAGGGGGGGGGCAACTGCGGTGGGCATGGAACGGTCTGGCAGTCTTGCTTGAATCTGAATGGTGGTCAATCGCGCTTCAACCACGGTTGCAATGCCGCGAAAACTTGCTCCGCGGGCAATTGCGCGAGTGGCGCGCCGCCCGTCGCCGCGCACCTGGGCGGCTGGAGGATGACGCGGGTAAGATCGAAGATGGGGCCGGTGCGAATGGGGTTGGTGGGGCCGTAAACCGCGAGGACTGGTACGCCGAAAAGATTGGCGAGGTGCATGCCACCGGTGTCGTTGCAAACCACGACATCGCAGGCACGGAGGCCGTCAACGAATTCGAGAAGATTGGTATGGCCAGCGAGGTTAAACACTTGCGCCGGAGAAAAACCATCGGCCACGGCGGCAGTGATGGGCGCGTCCCGCGCCGTGCCGAAGAGACGGATGCGGGCATCAGCACGCACGACGAGGATGGTGTGAATCAATTCGCGCCAACGGTCCACCGGCCAGCGCTTCTCCGGAAAATTCTCCGTGCCGCAGATAAATCCGAGAGTCAGGCCCGGCGTTTTGACCGGGGTTCCGGGCAGCGCCATCGGCGTAAAATCCAATACCTCTTTGAGTCCAAAATGCTGAAAGAATTTTTCCCACACCCGCGTTTGGTGGATTTTGGTCTCATCCAGATCGTCCGGCACGCGCCAGGCGTGGGTGAGTAACGGCCGTCGTTTGCCGGGCCGCAGCATGCCGAAGCGCTGGGGCGCCTGGGTGGCCTTCGCCCCGAGATCGCCCCGCAGGGAGTTGGTGAAGAGAATATAGGTGTCTGGGTACTCTTCCCTCAGTCCGCAGAAAAATTCTCTTTGGGCGGACGATGTTTCCGGCACGGCGAGGTAGCGGTCGCCCACAGACAACTTCTCCAGAAGCGGCAGAAAAGCGGCGGGGGCGAGCAACGTGAGTTCCGCCTCCGGCCGGCCCTTGCGCAACGCGCGCAGGAGCGGGAGCGCCATCACCACATCGCCCAGCCAATTGGGCAAACGGATGAAAAAACGGGTGCCGCGCGGCGGCGTGGCAAGGCCGAGGCTGGCCAATTGCGGCGCAAGCAAATCGCGTTTCGATTCGAGACGAAAACGGCGGACGGGGTTGTCTTGGTGGCGCCAGCGGGAATGGAGCCAAAGCCAGTCAGCGCAATATTCGTCGCTGCCGCGGAGTTTCTGTTCCAACCAGCGATTGAAGCCGAAGAGAACGGCGTGGCTTTCGGGCGGGGCATCGAGAAATTCGCCATGGAGGGTGGCGCGCATGAAGCCGGTGCGCTGGGGATAAATGAAGCAGCTTCGAGCATGGCATTTCTCGACAATGACCCCGGCCAAATCGGTGGTGGAGCAGACCCGCCCCATAAACAGACTCAGCGCGCCGCGGTCGCCGGCGTTTTGGTCAAAAAGCACGACGACCGCGCCGCCGTGGCGGACGATGTCCACGGCCTTGATCAACCCTTCCTTGCGCGAGAGCAGTTTCAAGCCCCAGCGTTCGCGGGTTTTTTTGACCCAGTTATCCATGCCGGCGATGTCGAGAGGCCGGTAAATGGCCCCTAAAGGCGGCAGCGGGCCGCCATAGAGCATCGGCACGAGCGTATTGGCCTCCATTAGGCAGAAATGGGGCGAAAGCACGACCATCGGGCTGGGCGCAGCCTGGCAATCCTTGAGCAGTTGTCGAAAATCCTCGTGCAAGGTGAACTGACGTTGCAGGCGGTTTTTCGAGAAATAGGGTGAGGCCAGGACGAAAAGGACCATTTCGAGGCTGCGGCAGGTGGATTCAAGCGCCATCGCCCGGCGCCAGGCCTCCGTTTTGTCTGGAAACGCGTGGTGGAGGTTGCTCCGCAGGGTGTGCCGGCGGCGGCTGGGAACAGTGGCGACGAGCCAGCCCAGCATCCGGCAGCCCGCCGCAAGGAAGCCCTCGGGGAGCACCGCGAGCGTGTAGCCCAGTCCTGCGAGTAGGTAATAAAGCACGAAAATAGGTTGGATTTACGGCACGGCCCCGGCATCGTGCGGGTTGCCACTCATTTTGAAATGACTCGCGTCCTGATTATCAAGCCTTCTTCGCTGGGAGACATCATCCACGGCCTCCAGGTTGCGCAGTCTTTGCGCGCGCAAAATCCGGAAGTGGAGATAGACTGGGTGGCGGCCAAGGCCTTTGCGCCCCTCGTGCAAGCGTGCTCCGCGGTGGACCGGGTCTATGAATTTGATCGCAAGGGGTCGCTGGCTTCCTTTGCGCGGCTGGGGAAGGAAATTCGCCGGGAGAAGTTCGATTGGGCACTCGATATGCAGGGGCTGGCCCGGAGTGCCTTGCTGCTGGCGGCCGCCCGGGCCAAGCGCAAAGCGGGCCGGGCGGATGGGCGCGAAGGCTCAAAGCTGCTCGTGCGGGACAAGCCGGCCCTGCCGCCCAAGGGCCATCTTTCGCACGCACTCGAGATCTTGCTGCAATTCTTGCCGTTGCTGGATTTGCGCGCGGAATTGACCGCTGCGCCGCTGGGGTTTTTGCATTCGGAGCATCCGGCGCTGTCGGCGGATCTGGCGGAGTGGCGGCCCATCCTCATTTTCCCGGACAGCCGCGTGAAGAAAAAGGAATGGTCCGGCTTTCCGGAATTGACCGCCCAGCTGTTAAAAAAGCATCCGGAAATCCCCATCGTCTGGGCGGGCAGCGGGGGGCCGGAGCCGGATTTGGACTGGCCGGAGGACCGGTTTGTGAATTTGTTGGGACGCACGCGCCTGGAGCAATTGCCGGAAGTCATCGCCGCCGCGCGCCTGGTCATTTGCAATGACAGTGGCCCAATGCACCTGGCCGCGGCGATGCATAAACCGGTGGTGGCCCTTTTTGGCCCGACCGACCACGAACGCTTCGGTCCATACCCCCTGGACAGCCCCCGGCATACAATTGTACGCGCTCCACTGGGGAAACTGGCGAAATTGGGGGTGGATGTGGTGGCGATGAACGTCGAGCAGGCATTGAAGAAATAGGGCACGTCAAATTTACCGGCCAACCCCATACTGGTCGCCGACCGCGATGACTTTGCCGTCGCGGAAGTCCACTTCGATCATTTGGCGGCTGCCGGTGACGGTGCCGACTTTTTGCCTTGTTTTGGCGTCAAGGACATCGATGGGTATCTTGGGGTCATCGCCGTACATGGGGTAAACGAAGCGGCCGTCAATGGAGCAGGTCACCCAGTGGGTCGGCTGGCCAACTTTGACATCGGCGATTTGTTTGGGAGGAGAGACCGTGTTGTCAAAAACGTGGATATAGGGATTGCCAGCATCACAGACCCAGAGTTCCTTACCATCCGGAGTGAGCGCGATGCCGTGGCTGGGATGGGTGGTCGTGGTAGACTCTTTGAAGCCGGAGATGGGCACGTCGTAGAGGATTTTCCCCGTTTTCAAATCCGCGACTTGAAATCCAAAGAAGTGATTAGTCTGCATGTAGACGCGGGTTTCTTTGGCATCAATGGTGAAGGGCCGGCACACATCACGAAACGGGCCGACCTGCTGGATGACCTTGTCGGTCGCGGTGTCCACGACGAAGAGCATGTTCGTCAACACGCAGACGAGATAGCAATGAGTGCCGGAAAGATTGCAGAGGTTGTCGTGCGGGGCGGGGCCGGCGGTAATCTTGCCAAGGACGCTGCCAGTCAAGGCGTCAACGACGAGGTTGAAATCCGTGCCACCGTATTCCCAAGTGGGCATGTATATTTTCTTGCCATCGGCGGTCATGGCCGTGCGGTCCACCGCGGGCTCGTAGGATTTTTGCCAGAGGAGCTGATCGGTGTTCAAGTCGAGGCAATACATGGTGCCAGGATTCACGGGGTGTTCGATGTTTGAGCCGCCATTGTTGTTGTTCGAGACGTAGAGCCGTCCGGTGGTGGCGCTGGCGCAGATGCCCTTGAGGTCGGTGGCCTTGGGGACGGTTGCAATCGTCCGCACAAGCTTGTGGCCGTCGTCCATGTCGTAAACCTGAATGCCGGCGCCATCCACGGCGACATAGAGAAAGTGTTTAACGGGACTGGAACTTCCCGCTGTCGAACCCATGGGTTGGGCGCAGGCGGACCAAGCCAGCGGAAGCAGGGCGAGGGCGGTCAAGCAAAGCAGGCGGGGCAGACTGACGATCATCGAGAGGTGGGTGGCCAACAATTGGCGCATTCTGGTGGTTCTGCGGATGCTTGCAATAACTTCGTTTTAGGAAGTGCGGTGACTTAGCCCGCGCTTTCGTGACTCTGGCGAATCGGAAGCGCGGGCTAAAGCACCGCGCTACTCACCAGCCACTTCCCGATTTTCAGTCTCGTCAGCTTAAGCCAAAAACCCCATTCTGGGTGGCTTTCCTCCCATGATTGACCACAAGCTGCTTCGTGAAGAACCCGACCGCGTGCGCAAAGCCGTCGCCCGGAAGAAATTCACCGTGGACTTCGACACCGTGTTCGCCGCGGATGCCAAACGCCGGACCATGGTGGCCGAAGCGGAGAGCGCCCGCGCGGGGCAGAAGGCCGCCAACAACGACATGGCGAAACTCCCGAAGGGCTCGCCCGAGTTTCTGGCCAAGGTGGCCGAAATGAAGGCGCTGTCGGGCAAGGTGAAGGAACTCGAAGCCGCTGCCAAAGTGGCCGATGGGGAATGGGACAAGATCGCGCTGACGATTCCGAATCTGCCGCACGACAGCGTGCCCGATGGCCGCGCCGAGACGGACAATGTCACTGTGTCAACCTGGGGCGACCCGGCGTTGGCCTCGCCGCACGCGATTCCGCATTTCGACATTCCGTGGTTCTCGCAATTGATAGATTTCGAACGTGGCGTGAAAGTCACGGGCGCCGGATTTCCGTTTTATGTCGGCGACATGTCGCGGCTGGTGCGCGCGTTGATTAGTTTCTTTTTGGAAGAGGCTCGCGTGGCCGGCTACACGGAAGTCTGGTCGCCGCTCATGGTCAACCCGGCCAGCGCCACGGCGACGGGGCAGCTGCCGGACAAGGAGGGGCAAATGTATCATGACGCGGCGGGCGATTTCTATCTCATCCCCACGGCCGAGGTGCCAGTGACCAATTTCTTTCGCAATGAAATTTTGAACGAAAAAGACCTCCCGCTTTACCGCTGCGGCTATACGCCGTGCTTCCGCCGCGAGGCGGGCAGTTGGGGCGCGCACGTGCGCGGGCTTAACCGGCTGCACCAGTTCGACAAAGTTGAATTGGTCAAATGGACGAAACCCGAACAGAGTTTTGAGGAGCTGGAGAAATTACGCAACGACGCCGAGCGGCTGTTGCAAAAGCTTGGCTTGCCGTACCGCGTTCTCCTCATTTGCTCGGGTGACATTGGGTTTCCGCACGCCAAGCAATACGACTTGGAAGTCTGGGCGGCGGGGCAAAAGCGCTGGCTCGAAGTTTCGAGCTGTTCAAATTTCACGGACTTTCAGGCGCGACGCGCGGGAATTCGCTACCGTCCGGCGGATGGCAGCAAAGTCGAAGTCGTGCATACACTCAATGGTTCGGCGCTGGCCGTGCCGCGGGTGTTGGCGGCAATCCTGGAGAACAACCTCCAAGCGGACGGTAAGGTGAAGGTGCCCGAGGTCTTGCATGGATGGTATGGCGGCGAGTATATTGGGCGCAACCCCGCCTCCGCTTGAAGAAGACCCGTTCGAAAGTTTGGACCAAAGCCGTCGCGCAGATGGCCGATGCCATTCCGTCGGGGCGGCTGCATGCGCGGGTATTGAAGTGGCTGGAGTGTGAGGCGAAAAAGGACGAAACTTGGGCGGTGGCGGTGTCCGGTGGGGCGGATTCGGTGGCACTGCTGTTGCTGCTCTGGGCGCATTTCCCCAACAAGCGAAACGAGCTTCTGGTTCTGCACTACGATCATGGGCTGCGGCCAGATTCGGCGGCCGATGCGAAATTTGTGGAGGAATTGGCCAGTGAACTGGGCGTGGGTTTTGCGTCGGCCCGGCGGGCACCGCGCGGGGCGATCAACGAGGGTGCCTTGCGCGACGCCCGCATGGATTTTTTCCGCGCGCAACTCGCAGCGCGAAAAGCCCGCATAATTTTCTTTGGGCACCAATTGGAGGATATTGCCGAAACCATGCTCATCCGCCTGGCCCGCGGCAGTGGCGCGAGCGCCTTGTGCGCCCCGCGCCCGGTCCGTTTCTTTTCGGATGACGGTGGCATGGTGGCCTTGCGCCCGCTGCTGGACATCCGCCGCGGCGAATTGCGCGGAGCCTTGCAACGAGCAGGGGTGGTGTGGCGCGAGGATTCCACCAATGAACAGGGCCATTACCTGCGCAACCGGTTGCGCCACCAGGTCATTCCAGCTTGGCGGGCAGCGGAGCCCACGCGCAATTTGGATGCCGCCGCAGCCCGCGCCCGGGCGGCGTTGGAGGAAGAAGCCGACGCCCTCGAGGCCATCACCGGAAAGCTGTTGCACGATCTATTTCCAAGGGAATGTGCGCCCGGTTTGCCGCTGCCAGTCGGAACGTTCCCAAGCCAACACCGCGCCGTGGTCCGTCGGGCGCTGAATTGGTGGCTGGATTTAAACGAAAGGAAGGACCACCTTAACGCCAACGCCTTTAATCTATTGCTTGAAAAAGTCATGGCGGCACAATCGGGCCGCTGGAGTGCCGGGTCAGGCCGTTGGCTCGTCTTGGACAAATGCTGGCTGAGTTTGTCGGACGGCGCCATTGTCGTTTCATCATGGCCGCCAGTGGCAATATCCGCGGGTGGGGTGGCAACCTTGCCCAGCGGCGCCAAATTGGCTTCCCGTATTATCACCGTTTCCTGCAAGTTGCTGCAGGACCTCAAGGCAGGCAAAATTCGTCCTGCCCAAAAAACTTACCTCGCGTTACCGGCGGGATTCGCGTCTGAATCCAAATTCATCGTCCGCCCCTGGCAGCCGGGCGACCGTTACCGTCCCCTGGGTGCGCCCGGTCGGTCTAAACTGCAGGACTTGTTTACCGATAAAAAGATTCCCGCAAAGGAACGCCACCGCATTCCCGTTGTCTGTAACGCTGCCAATGAGCCGATTTGGGCACCCGGTTTGCCGCCGGCCCATTCGTACCGCCTGACCGCCGCGACGCGCGTGGCTCTGGAGTTGACTTATCGGCCACTTCCCAAGATAATTGACACCTTGAGCACCTAACATGAGCGATAATCCCAACACCCGCAAAAAACCGCCTGTCACCGGCGGCCAGCCCGACCGTTTTCAGCCCAAGGTGCTGCTGATCTGGCTCGTGATCTTTATTACGCTTATCGTGTTGTGGTCGGTCACGGTGCAACCGCAATCCACCAAGAGCGTCAAATTGACCACCCAGCAGTTGGTCCAGTACTTTGACAAGGGCTACATTAAGGAAATGCTCATCAAAGACGATCCGACGAGCGGCGGCGGTCCCGAATGGTATTTAATCAAAGGCACTTTGACGAGCGATGCCGTGGTTGACGCCACCGCTCTCGATAAAGCCGCCACGACCGACAAAACAACGGGTACGGACAAAGTTCCGCCGACCGATACCAAGGTCGCCGCCGAAACCGCCTTTACGGCCAATGGCCGCCTGACGGATTTGGATTATCAACATCTTAAATCGCGCTCGGATGTCGTCGTCAATGAAGCCCCGGGCACGAATCTTTTCCTCAATATTCTGATTGGCCTGCTGCCCTGGTTTATCATAGTACTGGTGCTTTATTATATTCTCATGCGCCAGTTCAAAATTGCCGGCCGCGGCGCCATGGCCTTTGGCAAGAGTCGCGCCCGCATGCTGACCCGGGACCGCGAACGCATCACTTTTGGCGATGTCGCCGGTTGTGACGAGGCCAAGGAGGAAGTGCAGGAAGTTGTTGAATTCCTCCGCGATCCGAAGAAGTTCCAACGCATCGGTGGTCGCATTCCCAAGGGCGTACTGATGGTCGGGCCCCCGGGCACCGGCAAAACCTTGCTGGCCCGCGCGGTGGCCGGTGAAGCCGAAGTGCCGTTCTTCAGCATTTCCGGTTCGGACTTTGTGGAAATGTTTGTGGGGGTTGGCGCGGCGCGCGTGCGTGACATGTTTGAGCAGGGCCGCAAAAACGCCCCGTGCATTATCTTTATTGACGAAATTGACGCGGTCGGCCGCCAGCGCGGCGCGGGCTGGGGTGGGGGCAATGACGAACGGGAACAGACCCTCAATTCCCTGCTGGTGGAAATGGACGGGTTTGACGGCCACGAGGGCGTCATCATCATCGCGGCCACCAACCGGCCGGACGTGCTGGACGGCGCCCTCATGCGCCCGGGTCGCTTTGACCGCCAGATCGTCATTGATTTGCCCGACCTCAATGGCCGCGCCGAAATTCTCCGCGTTCACGCCAAGAAAATCAAATTGGCCAAGGAAATTGACCTGACGCTCGTGGCCCGCAATACCCCGGGTCTCTCCGGCGCGGACCTGGCCAATTTGCTCAACGAATCCGCCCTGATTGCGGCGCGTTACAACAAAGCCGAAGTGTTCATGGCTGATATTGACGAGGCGCGCGAAAAAATCGCCTACGGCCGCGAGCGTCGCAGACTCATGGATGCCGATGACAAATTGATCGTCGCTTATCATGAAGCCGGCCATGCCATCGTCCAAGCGATCGTGGACGACGGCAAGTTGCCCCTGCACAAGGTGACGATCATTCCGCGCGGCCAGAGCCTCGGCAGCACGATGTTCGCGCCCACCAAGGACATTCTTAACCATGGGTACAAGCAGCTTGTCTCACGTCTGTGCACGCTGATGGGCGGTCGCGTGGCCGAAGAACTGAAATTTGGCAACACCACGAGCGGCGCCGCCGGGGACATCAAGATGGCCACAAAGCTCGCGCGCCAAATGGTGTGCGATTGGGGCATGAGCCCGATGGGTCCCGTGGCCTTTGGCGACAACCAGGACCAGATCTTTCTCGCCAAGGAAATCAGCCGTTCCCATAGCTACAGCGAAGAAACGGCGCGCAAAATTGATTTTGAAATCCACCGCCTCGTCGAGGAACAGTATGAGAAGGCGAAGGACATATTAACCAAGAACCGCGAGAATCTCGACAAAGTGGCGAATGCGCTGCTCGAGTACGAGACCATCGAAGGCAAGCACGTGCACGAAATCATTGACACCGGCGGCATTACTTCGCCGATTATTGCCAGCCTGCAGAAAAAAGTGCCACCAGCCACCGGCATTGAAATCTCCCCGGACAAAAAGCGCAAGGGCGAAGAACTCGGGCCCGGCCCGCAGCCCGCAGGCATGCCGGCGTAAGGATAAGGGCGACTGAGGCGATTGAGGCGATTGAGGCGACAAAGGGGAATGAGGCCACGGAAGATTGTTGCCAATGCGGATCGCTTTTGACCCTTGATTGGGCCCGATTCAAATCGCCCTCAAACTGTCGGGCGGTCTTGTTTTTCTTCATCGAATTCGGTAAATGCAATTGGACGGAGTGAATTGCCATGACTTCAGCCCAAATCGAAGACACCAAGCGCTATTGGCCGCGTTTAGCCGCGACGCTGCATGTCCCGAGTACTGAAATCGAATATGCAGACTTGGTACGCTTGCTCGACCAACTGGTCGACGAAGTCGGCGAAGATGAACGCATCCCCTAGCCTCGCTGATGGAGCAGATTGGGGTTCTAATCGAACGCTTTGAGGATAAGCACGTTCCGGAATTTCAGGCCTAGTCGCCCCCGCCCCCAAAGTCGCTTCAATCGCCTCAATTCCTTCCCCAAAAACTACTCTTCCAAGCGGGTCTTGGGGAGGCCAACCACGCGCCGGCCCTCTTTCCAAACGCCACGTTTCTTCATCAGCTCGACGCGTTCAAAGCGCTTGAGCACATTGCGTTTCTTGCCGGTGGCACCGGCGCCGAGGCGAAAACTGGGATGTTGGGACATGGCGAAAGGAGTGTGTAAAGGGTCAACATAAGCAAACCGCCCGCCCCTCTGCAACCGTAAAATCCGGAGATCTCACATTTCGCAGGGTGGGCTTGCCCCAGCACCCATTTTGGGTATTGTTAACCTTTCCGCCGGTTCCCGCCTGCCGCCATGAAGCCCTATTACCTGACCACCGCCATTGACTACGCCAATGGTTCGCCCCATCTCGGCCACGCCTATGAAAAGGTGCTGGCCGACACGGTCGCGCGCGTCCAACGGTTGCGGGGCCATCCGGTGCACTTCCTGACCGGGCTGGACGAACATGGCACGAAGGTCCAGCAATCCGCCAAGACCCGCGGCATTGAGCCCCAGGCGCTTTGTGACGCCGTGGCGGTGGAATTCAAGGGTCTGTGCACGACCCTGAACATCTCGAACGACGACTTTATCCGCACCACCGAGCCCCGCCACCAACAGGTGGTCCGCGCCATCCTGCAAAAGCTCTTCGACCAGGGAGACATCTACCTGGGCGAATACCGGGGCTTTTACAGCGCCCGGCAGGAGCAGTTCCTGTTGGAAAAGGACAAGGTCAACGGCGAATGGCCGGAAATCTTTGGCGAAGTGGTTCCGGTCGTGGAGCCCAATTACTTTTTTCCGCTGGAGAAACATCGCGCCTGGCTCAGTGACTTTCTGCATGAAAATCCGGAGTGGATTTTTCCGTCCTTCCGCCAGAAGCAAGTCGTCGAATTCCTGAAGGAGCCGTTGAATGACCTCTGCATTTCGCGCCCGCGCGAGCGCCTGGCCTGGGGCATTCCGCTGCCGTTCGATGACAAATTTGTCACCTATGTCTGGTTTGACGCCCTGGTGAACTACATTTCCGCCATCGGTTACGGCACGCCGGCGTTCGGGGAAAAATGGCCGGCTGACGCCCACGTCATCGGGAAGGATATTCTGGTTCCGCCCCATGCCGTCTATTGGCCGATTATGCTCAAGGCTCTGGGCCTGCAGTTGCCGCGCAAATTGCTCGTCCATGGCTTTTGGTTCACCAGCGGCAAAAAAGAATCCAAAACCGACATCGAAAGGGACAAGGCCGCGGGTCTGAAAGTGGAAAGCCCGCTCGACTTTATCGCGACGCACGGCCCCGACCCCTTCCGCTATTTCCTCCTGCGCGAGATGGTTTTCGGGCAGGATGCCGATTTCTCCGCGACCCAATTTACTGCCCGGTATAACAGCGAGTTGGCTGACGATCTCGGCAACAGTGTGGCGCGCCTGCTGAATATGGTGTCGCGCTACAGTGGGGGCAGGGTACCCGCCGCCACGGTGGACGAGGACCCTGAGCGCACTCTCCGTGCCGAATGGGAGAAATTTGCCCCCGAGATTTACCCGTTGTCCGAGACCTTTCAATTTCACGGGCTCCTGGAAAAGCTCAACGTGTTCGTGAAATCCATCAACCGCTACCTCGACGTGCGTTCTCCGTGGAAGCTGGCCAAGTCCGCTGATCCGGCGGATCAGGCCCGCGTGGCGACGTCGCTGGCGCTGCTGGCGGAAAGTGTCCGTCTGGTCG
>CAZLPS010000028.1:0-42604 GCA_964561455.1 uncultured Opitutales bacterium | reverse complement strand
CGCAAATTCTGCTACTTACTTTGCCCGAAGCCACGCCCGTTCACGAAGCCGCTGCCTTGCAGGAAGACCTACGCCGCGCACGTATCGAACCCTTCGCATGGGTTATCAATCAAAGCCTGCTCAACAGCGGCTCATGCGATCCACTACTCCAGCGGCGCGAAGAATCCGAGCATCGCTACATTCGCGAAGTTGTGGAAAAACACGCCACCCGCACAGCATGGCTACCTTGGCAGTCCGAGGAACCCATCGGCCCTGATGCCTTGGCCCGGCTGGCATCAGCCCAGCTTACCCCGCACCCCCAGCTTTCAACGACCTTCCCGTAAGAATGGAGGTGACAAGGGCTTGGTATTTGCCCCACGGTTTTCGCTCCCCCCTCTCCCACCTCGCCAGCGTGGTCGGGTCAACGCCAAGGGCCTTAGCGAAGTCCCTTTGCGTCCAGCCTTTGCCCGTCCGATACCAGACCAACTGGCCTGATAAGGCTTCCGGCTTTGGCATCGGGTTGTAGCCGAGGAAGGCAAGGATGGCTGGGATGAATTTGACCGCTGGGGAGACCCGATTATTCTCCCAATTCCATACGTCAGAAGCTGAACCCCCGATTCGTTGCCCCACGTCCTTTTGGAGGAGCTTTAGGTCGAGGCGACGCTTACGAAGGTGGTCACCCAGGCTTTTTAGCTCCTTTGGATATTCAGAACTCTTTGGTTTTGATGCTTTTAGGGAAATATGACAAAAGGGCAATGAACCCATGCCCGTGCGGTTATCTTGGAGACGGTAAGAGAGAATGTCGTTGCACAGTACCTAATATCCAAAAATATCGTTCTCGCATATCCGGCCCTTTACTCGATAGAATTGATTTGCACGTTGAAGCGCCATCGCTGCCGTTGACGGAAATGCAAAATGCCACGCCGGGCGAGACCTCGGCGGTCATTCGGGAGCGGATTATTGCGGCGCGCGTGCGGCAGGGCAAGAGATTTGCTGACACCCAAATGCGCCTCACGTCTTGCAATGCGCGGATGACCCACAATGAAATCCGGAAACATTGCGCCATTGATAAGGGCCAGACGGAAATGCTCGCGCAGGCGATGGAGCAGCTTTCCCTTTCCGCACGGGCGTATGACCGGATTTTAAAAGTCGCCCGCACGATTGCGGATTTGGCGGGAGCTGAAAATATCGAAGCGCCGCATTTGCTGGAGGCGATTCAATACCGAAGTCTCGACCGTACATTATTCTATTAGATTCTCTGCCCTTCGCTTGTCGTTGCAGGTGATTTCTCGAAGAACAAGATTCTGAGAACTTGCAGCGCTTAAACCAGCATTGGACGCATACTGCGAATAGCGTATAAGCGCGTTTTAGTGCTCTTACTGTAAATTTGTCTTCTTCAACACGGACGGCGGGCGGGAAAAGGCCCAGAATATACCTTGCATATCTCAATGACGCCCGTAGCATTTTAGCTTATGGCCTAAATAAGTTTTTATTTTGACCAGATGAAACCCCGTATCTGAGGACAATTCTCGGGTACTTCGCTGAACCCCCGAAAGAAAAAGCCAAAAGGCCGATTAGTCGCTGCACAACTAAAGTCTCCCAAGGATCGCAATGGTTTTCACCCCACAGAGAATCATTGTTTCACGATCCATTGCGTTCTACTTGAGCTTGGCCGTGGCTGCGCTTGGAATCTCTGTGCTGGCGGGATGGGCGTTTGACATTGGGTGGCTTAAGAGCGTACTCCCCGGTCTGGTGACCATGAAGGCCAATACAGCTCTCGCTACCCTCTTTTGCGGTGCGGGACTGGCCCTTTTGTCGCGAAAAGAGATTACAACCTTCTCGCGTTTTGCAGTGACGACCGTGGGTTGGTTCGTGTTAGCGATAGGCGCTTTAACCTTGGGGGAATACCTTTTTGGCTGGGAACTGAAAATCGACCGGTTGCTATTTCACGACATGTCAGGGGCCGTGGGAACTTCACAGCCGGGACGGATGTCCCCGGCCACTGCTTTCTGCCTCGTGCTAATGGCCTGTGCGCTACTCGTGGCCTCACGGCCATTGAGGATGCGATTGCGGCTTCCGATCATGGCGGCACTGGGTATGGCGGTGATCGCCGTGGGCGGATTGGCTTTGGTCGGCTATGTTTCGGAAGCGCTTTTTGGTTCCCGCTGGTGGACTTATACCGGCATGGCGGTTCATACGGCGACGGGATTTTCCACGCTCGGAGTCGTTCTGTTGGCACTGGTCAAAAGCGAGGGTGGTCTGACCTGGTCGCTGGACAAAGACATCACCGCCGGGTTTGTGGCGGCCCTAGCGGTGATGCTTATAGCGGCAGCAGTCACCTACAATTTGATTGATAAAATGGCGGATGCTTCGAAATGGGTCGCCCACACCCAGGAAGAGCTAAAGAAGGTACAGGAAATCGCCACCGAGATGGCAGAACTGGAGAGCGGCCAGCGCGGCTACATTATCACAGGTGACGAACGCGTCTTGACTGGACGGGAGGGGACAAAGACCGGCGTGCGTCAGGATATCGCCGACATTCGCAAACTCACTTCCGATAACCCCAGTCAACAACGCCGTATTGACCAGTTGGAGTCGCTGATTGCCCAACGGACTGAATTCGGTGACCAAACTATCTTAGTCCGCAGACGAGAGAATTTCGCTGCCGCCGAGAAAATGATCGCCACAGGATCAGGCATCGACCTTTCGGAAAAAGTTCTGGGGCTGCTTAAAGAAATGGAAAATGAGGAGTACCACTTGCTTGATCAGCGGCAAAGCATGTCAATCAACGCTTCCACCGCCGCCTTTCTGGTTTTGCCTCTCGGCATTTTCCTTAGCCTGGCAATGTTATCTGTCGGGTTATTCATTTTGAACGCGGGCATTAGTGATCGCAAGCAGGCGGAAGAAGCCTTACGCAAGAGCGAGGCCCAGCTTCAGACAGTGGTCGAAAACCTCGACGAAGGCGTCGTGGTTTCCGACCTCACTGGTCAAGTGCTGCATTTCAATCGTGCCGCGCTCGAAATACATGGCTTTTCCAGCCTAGACGAAATCCGCCGCCACCTGCTTGCATTTGCCGACATTTTTGAACTTAGCAGTATGGACGGCACGGTGTCGCCCCTCGACCAATGGCCGCTGGCCCGCATCCTGCGCGGCGAAAAATTACACAACTTGGAGGTTCTCATTCGGCACAAATCGTCAGGCTGGCAGAAGGTCTTTAGCTATTGGGGCACCCTCGTTCACGACGCGGCTGGTCAGCCGTTGATGGCCGTGCTCACGGTCAGCGATATTACAAAACGTAAACAGACCGAAATCGCCACCGCTCGCCTCGTCGCGATCGTCGAGTGCTCCTTTGATGCGATCATCGGGAAAGATCTCGACGGAAACGTCACGAGTTGGAACCCTGGCGCAGAGATGATTTTTGGGTATTCCGCCAGTGAGATGGTCGGCCACTCGATTATGCAACTGATTCCACCCGTTCGTCGAGACGAGGAAAGTGAAATATTGGGGCTGATCAAGCGCGGAGAAGTCGTGGAGCATTTTGAGACCGTGCGGGTGAGTAAAGATGGAAAACCACATGAAGTTTCCGTTACGGTTTCGCCCATCAAAGATGCCGCTGGCCAGGTGGTGGGCGCTTCCAAAATTGTGCGTGACGTGACGGAGCGCAAGCGGGCCGAGAGGAAAATTATAGAGTTGAACGTCAGCCTGGAACAACGCGTCGAAGAGCGCACGGCCCAACTCGCCGCCGCGAACAAGGAACTGGAAGCATTTTCTTACTCGGTGTCGCATGATCTCCGCGCGCCCTTGCGCGCCATGGACGGTTTTTCGCAGGCCGTCGAGGAGGACTATGGGCCGCAGTTGCCGGAAGAAGGCCGGCGTTACTTGCGAACCATCCGTGAGGGCGCGCAACGAATGGGCGCATTGATTGATGATCTCCTGACTTTCTCGCGGTTGAGCCGACAGCCGGTGAATAAGCAATTGGTGAACACCGGGAATCAGGTGCGCGATATCCTTGAGGCACTAAACCCCCAGCAACAAGGACGGCAGGTTGAAATTCACGTCGGTAATCTGCCGTCCTGCCAGGGTGATGCCGCTTTGTTAAAACAAGTCTGGGTCAATCTTTTGTCGAATGCGTTAAAATACACGAGCAAACGCGAATCCGCCGTCATTGAAATCGGATGCGAGCAGGAGAAAGGTAAAAACGTTTTCTTTGTTCGCGACAATGGGTCGGGTTTTGATATGAAATATGCACACAAACTTTTCGGCGTGTTCCAGCGATTGCACCGCGTGGAAGATTATGAAGGCACGGGGGTAGGTTTAGCCATTGTGCAACGAATCATTCACCGTCATGGTGGACGAATCTGGGCTGAAGCGGTGCTGGATCATGGCGCAACATTTCATTTTACCTTGGAAGGAGACACCAAACCATGAGCGAAACAAACATTGTAGAAATATTAATTGTCGAGGATACCCCGCAAGACCTGGAACTGGCCCTGCGTGCGTTGAAGAAGGCAAACATTACTAATCGTATCCATGTTGCTCGCGACGGCGCGGAAGCATTGGAATTTATCTTCTGCGAAGGAGCATACGCTGAACGCAAGATGGAGAATGGCCCAAAGGTGATTCTGCTAGATCTCAAACTGCCCAAGGTTGACGGCTTGGAAGTGCTCAAGCGCATAAAAAATGACCCGCGCACAAAGACCATCCCAGTAGTTGTGCTGACCTCATCCAAGGAACAAAGCGACGTGGTGGAGAGCTACAAACTCGGCGTCAACAGTTACATAGTCAAACCGGTAAACTTTGAACAGTTCGCCAAAGCGGTGCAGGAACTAGGCATGTATTGGCTGCTGCTCAATCAACCGCCCAAAGTGGAGATATAAAAGTGCCCCAGCGAATTCAAATTTTGATTGCCGAGGACAACCCGAGCGACGCCGAATTGGTGTTGCGGGAATTGCGTCGTGCTGGATTTGAGTCCGACTGGCGGCGGGTGGATAATGAAGCGGATTACCTCGCCAATCTGCGGCCAGACTTGGACTTGGTTCTTTCGGATTACGAGATGCCGCAGTTTAACGGCCTTCGCGCACTGGAATTGCTGAAGCAGAGCGGATGGGATATCCCGTTCATCATTGTTTCCGGCACCATCGGCGAGGACACCGCCGTGACGGCGATGAAGCAGGGTGCGGCGGACTACCTTCTGAAAGATCGGTTGGCACGACTCGGTACCGCCGTCAGCCAAGCGCTGGAGCAAAATCGGCTGCGCCGGGAAAATCGCCAAGCATCCGAAGCGCTCAAGTTGTTTCGTGCTCTGGTAGATCGCTCGAATGACGCCTTTGAAGTCATTGATCCACAAACCGCTCGCTTTCTGGATGTAAACGAGAAGGGTTGCAACGACTTGGGTTATACTCGCCAGGAACTTCTGGCGCTTAGAATCTTTGATATTGATCCCACGGTGACAGAGTCAAGCTGGCCGCAAGTGATCCAAAAAACGCGCGAACTGGGTTCGGCAAGCGTGGAAGGACGCCATTTGCGAAAAGACGGAACTACATTTCCGGTGGAGGTCAGCATAAAATTGGTCCGGCTTGATCGGGAATACTTGGTCACCGTTGTGCGCGACATCTCGGAACGCAAGCACGCCGAAGAGTCATTGCGCGAAAGCGAGACACGCTTCCGTCAACTGGCCGAGAACATTCAGGAAGTCTTTTGGATAACCAACCCGACCAAAAATGAAATGCTCTACATCAGCCCAGCTTTCGAGACAATCTGGGGGCGCAGTTGTCAAAGCGTTTACGATTCACCCAATAAATGGGTCGAAGCCATTCACCCCGACGACCGGGCGAGCGTGATGGAAGACATCTCCGGTAAGCAGGAACGCGGCGAATACAATATCACTTACCGCATTCTGCGCCCAAATGGCTCCGTGCGCTGGATTCACGACCGGGCGTTCCCCATCCGCGATAAAGACGGCCACGTTTACCGCATTGTCGGCACCGCCGAGGATATTACCCAGCAACACAAACTGGAGGAACAATTCCGGCAAACGCAAAAGATGGAGGCCATGGGCACGCTCGCCGGAGGCATCGCGCATGACTTTAATAATATCCTCGCGGCCATGAATGGCTATACCGAGTTGGCAAAAATGAATCTGGGCGCGAGCAACCCCCGCGTTAGTGAATCACTGAGTGCTGTCTTACAGGCCGGTGGACGGGCGACGAACTTAGTGCGGCAAATCTTAACCTTCAGTCGGCAAGAAGAACAACAACGCCAGTTGGTTCAACTTCGCGATGTGGTTGTGGAAACGATCAAACTTTTGCGCGCCACTATTCCCACCACCATTGAGTTCAAAACTTCCTTTGCCACCGATTTACCCGCCGTCCTGGCCGATTCCACCCAAATTCACCAAATTCTCATGAATCTTGGCACCAACGCCTGGCACGCTATGAGAAATCGAACCGGACAATTGGAAATTAAAGTGGAAAACTTTCAGGCCGATGCGCATGCGGTCGAGGCGCAACCGCGCTTGAGGATCGGCCGTTTTGTGCGACTATCCCTCAGTGACACCGGGTCGGGTATGGACAAAGCGACCATGGAACGCATTTTCGAGCCCTTTTTCACCACCAAGGGGCCAGGCGAAGGCACTGGGTTGGGGTTGTCAGTAGTGCATGGCATTATGGAAAGCCATGGCGGGGTCATCACGGTCTATAGCCAGCCAGGTGAAGGAACAACTTTCCATCTGTATTTCTCCACGCATTCGGGCGAGGCTGCAAAGGCAGTCACGTCGGCAGGGCCGATTCCGCAAGGCGATGGAGAGCGCGTTCTCTATGTTGACGACGAGGAGCCTCTAGCCCAACTGGGCAAAAAGGCCCTTGAGCAACTGGGCTACCATGTTGAGATGTCAACCAAAGTAATGGAAGCACTCGACTGGGTGCGAGCCGACCCGCAGCGTTTCGATGTCGTTATCACCGACCAAACAATGCCCGTAATGACGGGAACCGATTTTGCCGCCCACCTTCAAAAAATCCGCCCTGATCTTCCCATTATCCTTGCCACTGGCTACTCGGCCAGCCTCACCCCCGAGCACCTTCAAGAGATAGGAATTCGAGAATTATTGCTGAAACCGCAGACACTCCATTCTCTCGCCACCGCCGTGCATCGCGCCTTAACGAAGAAAAAACAAGGCTGACCTGTCCAATAAGTTAATGCCCTATATAGCTCGGCGCGCACCCCCGAAAGGCGCTTGACTGCGTTCTATGCGAACGTATTGTTTCCTTCTGCATACCTGCCAAGCCTCTTAACAATGCTCAAATGTGGCGGGTTTTTTATTGCCCAAATCCGGCGAGGCCGGGCAAAGGAGGGCGGATTGAAGTTTCTCGTTTCAGGCCAGTCCTTGCGCCAGGACGCAAGCGACGAGGGCTTGGTATTTGCCTACCGGTGCTCGTTCTCCCCTCTCCCATCTGGCAACGGTTGTTTGGTCAACCCCCAGGACTTTGGCGAAAGCTTTCTGTGTCCACCCTTTTGATTGCCGAAACCACACCAGATGTTCAGCCAGGCCAGCCGGTTGCGGCAAAGGGTTAAAGCCGAGGAAGGCAATGATCGCCGGGATGAATTTGACCGCAGGGGAGACCCTGTTATTCTCCCAATTCCACACGTCAGAAACTGAACCCCCGATTCGTTGCCCCACCTCCTTTTGGAGGAGCTTTAGGTCGAGTCGGCGCTTCCGCAGGTGGTCACCCAGGGTTTTTAGCTCCTTTGGGTATTCAGAACTCTTTGGCTTCAATGATTTTAGGGAAATATGACAAAAGGGCAACGCACCCATGTCCGTGCGGTTATCTTGGAGACGGTAAGAGAGAATGTCGCTGCACAGTACCCAATATTCAAAGATATCGTTCTCGGATATCTGGCCCTTTATTGGACAGAATTGATTTGCACGTCGAAGCGCCGTCGTTACCGCTGACGGAAATGCAGAACGCCATACCCGGCGAAACCTCCGCCGCCATGCGCGATCGCATCATCGCCGCGCGCGTCCTGCAGGCCAAGCGCTTTGCCGATTCCAAAGCGCGCCTCACCTCCTGCAACGCCCGTATGTCCCATTCCGAAATCCGCGCTCACTGCGCAATAGATAAAGCTCAGGCCGAGTTGCTTTCACAGGCCATGGAGCAACTCTCCCTCTCTGCCCGCGCGTATGATCGAATTCTAAAAGTCGCCCGTACGATTGCGGATTTGGCGGGCACGGAAAACATCGAAGCGCCGCACCTGCTTGAAGCCATCCAATACCGCAGCCTCGACCGGGCGCTCTTCTATTGAAAGCCCTCAGGCTTGAATCTTCTTAATTGCTGGTGGGCAATCTTAGTTATGAACCTGTCAGAGCTGATTACGGATAACTTTCGATTCCCGACGACGTTTTGCCGCTGTCTTGGTATAGGCCATTTTAAGGCCCGCAAGATCATCAAGCACAATTTGCGAAACTATTTCTATGCAGTGCTATTCATGAGGCCTCCACTTTGCCAAGAGGGAAATCATTTCCCGCCAAATCAGACACCTTTATAGGACGCAGTCATGCACCTTTCCGTTCCATCGCAGCACTGTAATCACCACGGCGCGCGGCGCGGTTGCACATTGCGCGATGATATAGGGCTTTTTGGGCCGCCGGAATACGAGCATCTGCGCCTCGCCAAATTTCCAAAGCCGGTTGCTGGATGGCGCGGGCAAACGAAAACGCCAAAGCCCACGGCAGCCGCGATTTAAAATGGACATTCATGGCGTTGAGACGGGCGGAGGCCAGTTCGCCGAATTGGCCGCCCGACAAAAATGCAATCCCCGGAACGGCAGCGGGAACAACGCGTAAGAGACTCTGCCCCGTGGCATCGGCGACCTCGTCCACCGTTTCCTGCTTGGGGCAGGTCAATCCCGGCAGCACCATGTTAGGCTTGAGTATCATGCCTTCCAGCAGCACCCCTTGATTGATAAGCTGGTTGAAAACGGCACGCAGGGCCTTCTCCGTTACTTCGCCGCACCGTTCCATAGTATGTTCACCATCCATCAGCACTTCCGGCTCGACGATTGGGACCAGTCCGGCTTCCTGGCACAATGCCGCATAGCGGGCCAACGTGTGCGCATTAGCCTCAATGCAACCTGGGCTGGGAATGCAATTGCCCACGGCGATCACTGCCCGCCATTTGCCAAAACGAGCCCCCATTTGAGAATACTCCATCAGACGGGTGCGTAACCCATCCAGCCCCTCCGTTACTTTCTCTCTTGGATGGCCGGCTAAATCCTTTGCGCCAAGGTCAACCTTGATGCCGGGAATGATTCCCGCATCGGTAAGAACCTTAAGAAAGGGAGTACCATCGCTTTTTGCCTGACGGACAGTTTCATCGCAGAGGATCGCGCCATTGATGCATTCATTGAGGCCGAGCGTGGTCACAATCAACTCCCGATAGGCGCGTCGAGCCTCCACCGTTTGCGGAATCCCCAACGGGGCAAATCTTTTGTTGCAGGTTGGAATGCTTTCATCCATTGCCAGCAGGCCTTTATCATCGGCGACCAACGCCCTCGCCGTGTCTATAAGTTCTCGCGCATTCATTGGAGATTGCTCTATTTTCGTTTTAAATGTCGCGATGCGATTCTTCCAACCATTTACGGGCTTCAGCGGTGTCAGCGTGATGGAAGTATCGAATCGCCGCTTTCGTGAACGGTTTGAAGATTGTCGCCAGGCCATGTTGCCATTTCTTATCTCCGACTACCGCTATGCGTTCGATGTCGGCGAAGTGCTTAATGTCTAACTTGATTTCGTCCCACAGTGCGCTAATGTCCCAGCCGTGAAAATCAGTCAGATTTAAAAACACGCGCAATGTTCCATGCTGCCGGGCGAGTCCTTCAAACTCGGGCAAAATGTGCTCGTAATCGGCCTTCACCAGCTTCCCGGTGAGGTTAACGGCGAGAATCTTTCCGTTGTCTTCTTCATAGAGTTGAATGGGCATAGGGGACTCCTTTGGTTCGTTTTAGGATAATGTGTTTCTTTCCTCTCATCGTCGCTAGGCGGTGTTCTTTGGGAACTTTTCCAAAGTGCGCTCATTTAAGTGGGGACAGCGCCAGTATCCAGCCATGTTCGCGCGTCAACCGCGTCGGCATGATCGAAGTATCGGAGTCGCTCCACCGTGAAGGGCGAGAAGAACATCGCCAGTCCATGCGGCCATTTTTCTTCCCCGATCATCACGTCCATGCGCAAACAGAGCGCAACATCGGCCATGCCGTGTTGCCACGTCTTCTCCCCCACCATCGCGATCCGTTCAATGTCGCAGAAATATTTAAGGTCGAACCTGAAGTTCTCCCGTAACACTCCGTCTTCCCAGCCGTCGAAGCCGGTCATATCAAACATCACGCGCAGTTTTCCATGCTGCCGGACGAGCAACTCGAACTGGGGAGCAAATTGCTGATAATCGGCCATGGTTAGCTTCCCAGTGACATGAACGATGAGAGTTCTCCCACCGCCTTCCTTAAGGAGTTGAATAGGCATGGGGAATTCCTTTGGTTTGTTTCCGGGCGATTTTATCTAGGTTTGCACCTGGAGGTGCATCGTTCGCTCCATTTATCCGCGTCTTCTCCGGCAGCGGTTTGATTTTGTGCGTTTCGAGCAAACCCCACTTCCAGTTGCGGATTTCCGGCAAGTCCTGGCCATGTTGGTCAATGTATTGCTTGTGCTCGATCAGCTTGTCCCGAACCATTTGTTTCAGGTAAGCCCCCTTGGCCCCCAACTGCGGCAGGCGATCAATCACGTCTTGCACGAGATGAAAACGGTCCAAATCATTCTGCACCCTCATGTCAAAGGCCGTTGTGATGGTCCCCTCTTCCTTATATCCACGAACATGAAGATTCCGGTTGGTCCGGCGATAGGTCAGCCGGTGTACCAGCCACGGGTAGCCATGAAAGCCAAAGATGATGTGCTTGTCTTTCGTGAAAAGCGAATCGTAGTCCGTTTCGCTCAGCCCATGGGGATGTTCGCTCGCAGACTGTAGTTTCATCAGATCGACAACATTGATCACTCGGATTCTCAGATCGGGCAAATACTGGCGCAAAATGGAAACTGCGGCCAGAATCTCCAGGGTAGGTGTGTCGCCACAGCAGGCCATCACGACGTCTGGTTCTGCGCCTTGATCGTTGCTGGCCCATTGCCAAATGCCAATTCCTTCCGTGCAATGCACCACGGCGGCATCCATGGTCAGCCATTGCGGAAGGGCATGCTTACCTGCCACCACCACGTTGACGTAATGGCGGCTGCGCAGGCAGTGATCAAAGACTGAAAGCAGGCAATTGGCATCGGGCGGCAAATAAACGCGCACGATATCGGCCTTCTTGTTGATGACGTGGTCAAGAAAACCGGGATCCTGATGCGTGAAGCCATTGTGGTCCTGTTGCCAGACGTGGGAAGCGAGAAGATAGTTCAGCGATGCAATCTGCCGACGCCAGGGCAGTTCCAGCGTTACCTTCAGCCATTTGGCATGTTGGCTGAACATTGAGTCCACGATGCGAATGAAGGCTTCGTAACTGTTGAACAGACCATGCCTGCCAGTGAGTAGATAGCCTTCCAGCCAGCCTTCACACTGGTGCTCGCTAAGCATCGAGTCCAACACCCGTCCAGCCGGTGCAAGGAATTCATCATTTTTCACTTTGCGGGCATCCCATTGGCGGTTCGTGACTTCAAATACTGCGCCCAGGAGATTGGAAAGCGTCTCATCAGGGCCAAAGATGCGGAAATTATGCTGATCCTGGTTCAGCTTGGCCACATCGCGCAGGAAGTTGCCCAGCACGAGCGTATCCTGGCCGTCAACCGCGCCCGGCGAGGGGACATTTACCGCGTGGGCATGAAAGTCTGGCATCCGCAGGTCGCGCAGCAGAATGCCGCCATTGGCGTGAGGATTCGCGCCCATCCGTCGGTTGCCTTTAGGTGCCAATTCGGCCAATTCCGGATTGAGACGGCCATTTTTATCGAATAGCTCCTCGGCTTTGTAGCTTTTCATCCAATTTTCAAGCTGTTGGACATGTTCGGGATGCTCGGCATCCACCAAGAGTGGAACTTGATGCGCCCGGAAAGTGCCCTCGATTGGCAACCCATCCACGATTTTCGGTCCTGTCCAGCCCTTTGGAGACTTGAGAACGATCATCGGCCAGCGCGGCCGGGAGGGGTCGTGATTGTTCCGTGCATTGCTTTGGATTTGCCGGATGTCCTCGATGGCCTTTTCCAAAGATGCGGCCATGAGCTGATGCATTTTTTCCGGCTCATCGCCCTCCACAAAGTAAGGGGTCCAGCCGCAGCCTCGCAGAAATTGCTCCAATTCTTCATGTTCAATGCGGGCGAGGACGGTCGGGTTGGAGATCTTGTAACCATTGAGATGCAGGATCGGCAATACCGCGCCATCAGAAATGGGATCGAGCAGCTTGTTGGATTGCCACGCAGTCGCCAACGGCCCGGTTTCCGCCTCACCATCGCCAATGACACAGGCGACAACCAAATCGGGATTGTCAAACGCGGCCCCAAAGGCGTGGCTGAGTGAATAGCCCAATTCGCCGCCTTCGTGAATTGACCCCGGCGTTGTGGGTGCAACGTGGCTGGAAATCCCGCCGGGAAAGGAGAATTGCTTAAACAACTTTTTTAGCCCGGCTTCGTCTTGGGTTACATTCGGATAAACTTCGCTCCAGGTGCCTTCGAGGTAAACGTTGCCCACAATCGCCGGACCACCGTGGCCTGGGCCAGCGATGTAGAACATGTCCAGGTCATACTTATTGATAACCCGGTTCAAATGCACATAGATAAAGTTCTGGCCTGGCGTCGTGCCCCAGTGTCCGACCACCAGCGGCTTGACGTGGGACAGTTTAAGCGGCTGTTTGAGCAACGGATTATCATATAGATAAATCTGGCCGACGGACAGGTAGTTGGCGGCGCGCCAGTAGGCGTTAATCTTCTGGAGCAATTCCGGAGGCAGAGTGTCGGTTTTCATGATTTAAGTTTGGAAATTACATCATGACGCACCTTCCGCAGTCTCTGGCATGGATGGTGTTTTCTCATGGTCGATATTTGGCTCACGGTAAGCTTAAGAAATCGGTCGCACCGCAATTGGCGTGGTTACTCCTATGTCACCGTGCCAACCCTATGCAACTGGCCCTCTTTGCCCCAACGCTGTATCTGGCATAGGTGAGCGCGGCACCAACGCCCAAAATTATAAAAAATATCAACAGTGCAAACGATCGGTTTTGGTTCATTTTGATGATCTCCGGTTTGGCTCCCGAACGGGAACTGATTTTTTGCGTAATCTGGCAACACCACCCTCCTTCCTCCCGAGAAATTGAGTTTACACCCGTCACCCGCCAGCAATCTATGGGGTAAAACCCGACCGCAGATTATGTGTCGACGCCTGCCGCCGAAAAAGAGTTTATCCGGGAGTTTTCATTTCTCATCTTTCAATCTTCGATAGCGACGGATAAGGCTGTTCGTCGAGCTGTCGTGTTTAAGCTTTGGCGTGGTCTTACCCCCAAGTTCAGGGACGATTCGCTGGGCAAGCACCTTGCCCAGCTCGACGCCCCATTGGTCAAACGAATCGATGTTCCAAATGACGCCTTGCGTAAAGACGCTATGTTCGTAAAGCGCGACAAGCTTGCCGAGAACCTCCGGTGTGAGCCGATCAGCCATAATGACATTGGAAGGACGGTTGCCTTCAAATACCCGGTGTGGGACGAGCCAGCCCGGCGTGCCTTCCGCCCTGACTTCCCCTGGAGTTTTGCCAAAGGCCAGCGCCTCAGCTTGGGCAAAAACATTGGCCAGAAGAATATCATGGTGATGCCCCAATGGAGTAAGTGCATGACCGAACGCAATAAAGTCACAGGGAATCAATCGCGTGCCCTGATGAATCAACTGATAGAACGAGTGCTGGCCGTTGGTGCCGGGTTCGCCCCAATAAATCGGTCCAGTCTGATAATCCACTTTTCTTCCCGTGAGCGTGACATGCTTGCCACTGCTTTCCATCGTCAACTGTTGAAGATATGCGGGAAAGCGCTTTAGGTATTGTTCATAAGGCAAAACCGCCACTGTTTGCGCACCTAAAAAGTCGTTGTTCCAAATCGAAAGGAGGCCCATGAGCACGGGCAGGTTTTTCTCGAATGGCGTGTTGCGGAAATGCTCGTCCATTTCGTAAAAGCCCTTTAACATGGCCCGAAAATTGTGCGGCCCAACCGCCAGCATCGTCGAAAGTCCGATGGCCGAATCCATTGAGTAGCGTCCACCAACCCAATCCCAAAAGCCAAACATATTTGCGGTATCAATGCCAAACGCGGACACTTTTTCTGCATTCGTGGAAACCGCCGCAAAATGTTTGGCGACGGCCCTTTGGTTTCCGCCCAGCCC
Organism: uncultured Opitutales bacterium; assembly: GCA_964561455.1. Lineage (GTDB taxonomy): Bacteria > Verrucomicrobiota > Verrucomicrobiia > Opitutales > JABDGR01 > JABDGR01. The sequence goes on along the minus strand of CAZLPS010000028.1, from coordinate 28,236 downwards.
GTTGAGCAACCAGTCCCGCGCGCTATGCGCATTGGTCATGGTCTCCAGGGTGGTGAAGGTTTTCGACGAAACAATGAATAACGTTTGCGCCGGGTCGAGATCCCTGGTCGCCTCTACAAAATCACTGCCATCCACGTTCGACACAAAGCGGAAGGTCAGGCTGCGGTCGCTATAATGTTTCAGTGCCTCATAGGCCATCACCGGCCCAAGGTCGGAACCGCCGATCCCGATGTTGATGACGTTTTGGATGCGCTTTCCGGTATGGCCCTTCCAATCGCCACCCCGGAGGCGGTCGGAAAACTTGGCCATCTTGTCGAGCATGGCATGGACCTCCGGCACAACATTCTTTCCATCCACGACGATGTTTGCGCCTTTCGGAGCGCGCAGGGCCACATGCATGACCGCCCGGTTTTCCGTTAGGTTGATCTTCTTGCCACTGAACATGGCGGCGATCCGCCCGCCGAGATCGGACTCCCGGGCCAGTTGAATCAGCAATTTGAGCGTCTGGTCAGTGATGCGATTTTTCGAATAATCCAGATAAAGGCCCGCTGCCTCGGCGGTCAGACGCTCACCGCGTTTGGGGTCTTTGGCAAATAGTTGCCGAAGATGCAATTTTTGGATCCTCTTATGGTGGGAGGCGAGAGACTTCCACGCAAGTCGTTGAGTGAGTGGTTCGATAGTGGAAGTCGTGCTCATGATTTTTGTTGATTCAAAGGCCTGGGTGGGAGGCGTGCTTGAGCGCGGCACTCTTGGAAACGATTACCGCCAGCAGCTCGTTCCATGATTGAACAAATGCCTTTGCCCCTTCATCCTGAAGTTGGGCACCCAAGGCATCCACTTTAATGCCCGCCTTGACAAATTGAGCCAGCACCGCTTCGCAATTGCCACCATCCGCCGCCATAATCGGGCCAAGGGCACCATGATCGGCGAGGGCTTTCAAGGTTGCCTCGGGCATCGTGTTTACCGTGAAAGGGGCTGCCAGGGCTTTGATGTAAAGGGTATCGGACGCCTTCGGATCTTTCGTGCCGGTGCTGGCCCAAAGCAGGCGCTGTGGCCGCGCTCCGGCATTATACGCACGCTGCCAGCGCGGATTGCCTAACATGCCGTTGTATGCGCTGTAGATGCGACCGGCAATGGCGATGCCGAGCTGATTGCTCAATGCCTCCGGAATCTTGCCTGCCACGGCCACGTCCCAACGGCTGATGAATATCGAGGCCACGGAGCCAACTTGGGGATTAAGTCCGGCAGCGATACGCCGTTCGATACCGCGCAGGTATGCCTCGGCTGCCGCCACATACTGTTCGCGCGAAAACAGCAACGTCACGTTGACTGGAACACCCGCAAAGATCGCCTCTTCGATTGCGGGCAGTCCTTCCTTGGTGCCAGGAATTTTAATGAAGAGGTTGGGTCGTGCTGCCCGGCGGGAAAGGTCCGTAGCCGCTGCGATGGTGCGGGCAGTGTCATGCGCCAGCAGTGGCGAAACCTCCAGCGAAACCCAGCCATCCACGCCATTCGTCCGGTCGTGAACTGGTCGAAATAGATCGGCCGCCCGACAGAGATCATCTAGTGCCAGATCGAAGAAAAGACCCTCGCCGGATTTCCCCTTCGTCAGCTCCTCGCGGATTGCGGCGTCGTATGAAGCGCTATTCGTGAGGGCGTGGTCGAAAATCGTCGGGTTCGAGGTCAGCCCGGTCACTGAAAGTTCGTCAATGTAGAGTTTGAGCGTGCCATTGTTCAGCAGATCGCGCGTGATATTGTCGAGCCAGAGGCTCTGGCCCAGCTCGTGTAGTGTTTGTGTTGATTTCATAATGGCCGGTTAAATCCATTGTGGGAATTGTAGTTTTGAGACGCGGCGAAATGAACAGGGTGAAAACTCCATAAATATACGCTTCGTGAAGAAATGAAACAGCCCTGTAAGCAACCCGCTCACAGGGCGTTTCACTGGACCGAAGTGTCTCCGGTTACTTATTTCCGAACGCAGTGCCGTGCAACGTGGCCACTTCGTCGGCGTGATGCCGCGCGCTCGTCTGATGCCCCTGAGCGCACTGGGCATGGTGGGCGGCCGCCTCGTGCTGCCCGGCGGTCATATGGACCGCCGCCTGCTCATGATGCGATGCGGCCGTTTTGCAACATTCCGCCGCCTTCGTGTGCTGTTCTTGGATTTTCTTTGTCATGGTATTTGTTTTGTTTCGTTGTTGACTGCTCAGGAGGAGTTTTTGCCTCCGTCCGAGACGCGAGTCTCTTTGACACTCTAAACCCAACCAGCGGCGTGGTCTATGGGGTGTTATTAGCATTCAGGATTTGCATTCGTCGGCAGCGCACTGTTAAAGATAAAAATTTTATCCAGCATTACTCATTTGCTAATCCTCAACCCGAGCATGGATAGTTTCGCGCAGGTGGATTGGTAATCCGTGTGCAGAATGCTGCGAATCCCCAAGCCTTCGGCGATCTGGACGAATAGCGGAGTGTCTTCAATATAGAGGATCTGTTGGACCGGCGTCTGGGCGATGTCCAGCGCCAGCCGAAAGATGTCCGCATCGGGCTTGCGAAGATGGATAAAGCAGGAGGAAATAAAGGCATCCACTACCTCATTCAGCTTAAATTTTCTGATCCGATAAGAATTCAATTCCCGTGCTTCATTGCTAACCACGATGACCCTCAATCCATACCGGGCCTTGAGTTTGCGGACCAACTCAATCATCCGGGGATACGACTTGGACTGCGCGAACATGAAGCGCCGGAACTGCATCCGCGTAAACGACCGCCTTTGGTTAAAAACCACCCGTTCCAAATACTCTTCCAACGTGAGCTTGCCTTCTTCGTAAGTGGTAAAGTTGAGCCCATGTCGTTCCTTCATTTCCTCCCAGTTCAGATGGAAGCTCTTCGCCGCCCGTTTGCGGGCATGATGATCCCACCCGTTGGTAAGCAGAACACCACCGATATCCAAAAACAGCGTTGTGATGGGGGTCGTCTCTTTCATTTGGGTTTCGTCCATTCGCCTACGACTCTTGACCGTTTGGTCGTCGTGCCAGAAGTATCACGCTGGAACGCGGTTTCACGAGGTAGGACTGAGGATATTTCAATAGTGATTCCTCGCCGACCGAAAACAGATCATGCGGCGATTCGCCAGCGGTATCAACGGCCAGATGCCACTGTGCCCCTTGCAAATTTGGAGGTAACTGAAAATCAACCGCATCGGCACCGGCATTGAACATCAGGCAAATTGAATGCTGATCATTTTCACGAATTAGACACACTAACTGCCTTTCTTCCATGTCAGCCCAATTGGGCACTCCCCTTTGCGGGTTAAACCACTGAATTTCGGTATCGGAGTAGAATTGCTCTTTGCTTAGAATCGGATGGGCGTGACGAAAGGCAATCATGCCCTGGGTAAAGCGAAAAATATCCTTGTGCTGTTCCAGGCAATTCCAGTCCATCCAACTGGTTTCGTTGTCCTGGCAGTAGGCATTATTGTTGCCGCCTTGCGTGCGGCGGAATTCATCGCCACCCAATAGCATCGGCACGCCGCGCGAAACCAGGAGCGTCACCAGGAAATTTCTGATCTGACGTTTCCGTAGGGACTCAATACCGGCATCGTTGGTCGCGCCCTCGGTACCGCAATTCTCGCTGAAATTTGCGTTTGTGCCGTCACAGTTACTCTCCCCGTTAGCCTCATTGTGCTTGTGCTGATAGCTGACGAGGTCGTTGAGCGTGAAGCCATCGTGACAGGTTAGGAAATTAATGCTGCTCTCGGGGCCTTTGCCAGAATTGGCAAAAATGTCGGCACTCCCGCAGAGGCGTTGGGCAAATAGGCCGAGAAAGCCAGCATCGCCGCGCCAGAAGCGTCGGACATGATCCCGGTATCGGCCATTCCACTCCGCCCAACGGCGTTTAGAAAAACTGCCCACCTGATAGGCTCCGGCGGCATCCCACGCCTCGGCGATTATTTTCACGTCACTCAAGATGGGGTCTTCGGCAATCCTTGCAAGCAGTGGGGCATCCGCCAGCAGCCTGCCGGCTCCGTCCCGACCAAGAACCGACGCCAGGTCAAATCGGAATCCATCCACATGCATCTCAACCGTCCAATAACGGAGCGCCGCGAGGATATGGTCGCGCACCACCGGATGGTTGGCATTGATGGTGTTGCCCGTACCGGTGTCGTCGATGTAAAATCGTTTGTCATCTGCCAGCGTGTAGAAAATGGTGTTTTCCATCCCGCGAAAACAGAGCGTTGGCCCCAGTTCGTCTCCCTCCGCTGTGTGATTGAACACGACGTCCAGAATTACTTCGATGCCGGCCTGGTGGCAGGCCCGGACCATTTCTTTAAACTCCAGTTTCTGCTGACCCATGCCGCCCGCACTGCTATATGACGCTTTAGGCGCAAAGAAGGCCACGGGATCGTAACCCCAGTAATTCTTCAGCGGTTGATTCGTTTGCGGATTTTCCTTGATGACTGAATTTTCGTTAAACTCCTGTACCGGCATCAGTTCCAACGCAGTCACTCCCAAGGTCTTTAGGTAAGGTAATTTTTCCATTAAGCCCCGGTAGGTGCCCGGATGTTCCACGCCCGACCTCGGATGGATGGTAAAACCGCGAACATGCGTCTCGTAAATGACGGTATTCGACCATGGATGATGGAGCGGCCGGTCTCCATTCCAGTCGAAAGCTTCATCAACAAGAATACACTTAGGCATTGATTTGGCATTATCCAACTTGGAAATTGCCAGATCCGGCTCGGTGGCCGACGGGTCGTATCCGCGTGCCGAGGCAAAATCCCACGAGGGCAGTTGCGAAATCACCTTGGCGAATGGGTCGAGCAGGAGCCGGTTGAAGTTAAAGCGATGGCCTTCACTGGGCTTGTAAGGCCCGTCCATGCGGTAAGCGTAGAGTTGACCTGGACCAATCCCCTTCGCCCAAACGTGCCATACGTCGCCAGTGCGATTGTGGGCCGGGTCCAGATCGATAATCCGGGAGGGCGCCGCGTCGTCGGGGTGGTTAAACAACTCCAGTCGAACTCGCGTGGCGAATCGGCTGAAAATTGCAAAATTAACCCCGCCTTCCCATTCCTGGGTTCCCAAAGGCAGCGGAGTGCCTACCCGCACGTCAGCATGTTCGGAGGCTTCGGCGATATATTCGTGCAACTCGTGTGGGGCTGTTTTCATCATGTCTGCCATAGAATTCGGTTGTCTTCCAATGGGATCGCGACGCCGTCGCAGTGCGGGATCACTCGCGCCGTGTAGTCCGATTGCGGGCGTCCTACTGACACAGCCGCACTGTAAACATAGCCGCCTGATACGTTGGCCAGTGGATGGATGCGTTTCATTTCCTGTCGGAGGGATGCACTGCCCTTGACGCCATCGGCATATAGTTCAACTCGCACTGCCGCTGGGTCTAGGTCATGGAGATAAACCTGAACCTCAAAGATATGTTGCCCCCCGCGCGTCTCCATTTTCACTTCGCCAAAGCTCAGGGCCGCCCATTTCCGTTCCACCTCGTTTCGCCAATCGATCATGTTCTTGCCCGTGGCGCCTTTGTTCGCGGAGCGCGCACGATACGCGGTGGCCGCCGGGAGGTAGTGTTGCTCGGTGTACTCGCGCACCGTGCGGCTGGCGGCAAACCTCGGGGTCAATCGCGCCATGCTTTCGCGCATTCGCGCCACCCAGGCGCTGGGGATGCCTTTCTCATTGCGTGCATAAAATTCCGGAATGATCTCTTGCTCAAGTCGCTCATACAGCGCCTCGGCCTCGGCGGCATCCCAGCCGGGATTATCACCGTGCTCCTGTCCATCGCCCAAGGCCCAACCGACTTCCGGCATATAAGCTTCCGCCCACCAGCCGTCCAATTCGGACAAATTGATGCCGCCATTGACGAGTACCTTCATGCCGCTCGTGCCACTGGCTTCCCAAGGCCGTCGGGGTGTGTTGATCCAGACGTCAATTCCCTGCACCAAGTGTTCCGCCAAAAGCATATCGTAATCGGCCAAAAAGACCACCGGTGGATTGACATCGCTGCGACGGATGAAATGCGACCATTCCTGAATTAGCGCCTGGCCAGCCTGATCCGCCGGATGAGCTTTGCCCGCGATAATGAGTTGCGCCGGGCGCTGGGGATTTTTGAGAATGCGGAGCAGCCGGTCAGGATCATGCAACAGAAGATTGGGCCTTTTGTAGGTCGCAAAACGGCGCGCGAAGCCAAGGGTCAGCACGCCCGGGTCCAGCCTTGCTTGAGTACGGGCGATTTCCTCCGACCCCGCCCCGACAACTGCCATTTGCCGTCCGACGTATTCGCGCGCAAATTCCACGAGGGATTTTCGACTCGTGGTGCGGAGCGCCCACAGTTTTTCCTCGGAGACTTTGCGGATGTCTGGATCCAGGGTCGTCGTCGCCTTTCGCCAACGCTCTTTGCCGCAGGCCTCCGTCCAAAGATTGTCCGTCGCGGCTGAATCCCAAGTTGGCATATGCACGCCGTTTGTTACATGACCGACCGGCACTTCACTTTCCGGCCATCCCGGAAAAAGCGACCTAAAGATATGTCGGCTCACCCGGCCATGCAATTGGCTTACCCCATTAACCGTACCACTTCCGCGCATCGCCAGGTTTGCCATGTTGAAAGGCTCGTTTCCGTCATCGGGATTTTGGCGTCCCAGCGCCAGCAAATCACGCAGCGAAATACCTAGTTTTTCCTTCGCATACCTGCTGAGGTACTGCTCCATCAATACCGGAGAAAAAAGGTCGAATCCCGCCGCGACAGCGGTATGAGTAGTAAAAAGATTGCCCGCGCGCGTAGCCGCCAAGGCGACGGCGAACGATTGCCCCGTCTCGACCATGAAGCTGCGAGCGCGCTCCAATAAAGCAAAGGCCGCGTGACCTTCGTTAAGATGGCAGACCTCCGGTTTTATTCCGAGCGCGTCAAGCAAGCGCCAACCGCCGATTCCGAGAAGCATCTCTTGTTTTAAACGTAATTCCGAATCTCCGCCGTACAACTCGCTGGTGATTCCCCGATGGATGGGAAAGTTGGCCGCGTCATTGCTGTCCAACAGGTAGAGTTTCACCCTGCCGACCTGAACCTCCCAAGCGCGCAGCCAGACCGAGTAACCCGGCAAGGTGATTTCCAGGCGCAGCCACTCCCCGTTGGCCAAGCGCAAGGGCGTGACCGGCATTTGGCCAGGGTCGTTATAGGGATAGAACGCTTGCTGCGCTCCATTGCGGTCAATCATCTGGCGAAAATAGCCCTGCTGGTAGAGCAACCCCACGCCGACCACCGGGACTCCCAAGTCGCTGGCGGCTTTGAGTTGATCACCGGCCACGTTGCCAAGGCCACCCGAATAAATCGGTAGGGCTTCGCTCAACATGAATTCCATGCAAAAATAGGCGATGCAAGAAAGGGGCGTTTGAGGATATTTCTGCTGAAACCATGCGGGTGCTTTGGCTGCCTCTCGCTTTTCCCGGACCAAGCGATCGAGCAATCGGCAAAAGTCGGCGTCTGCCAGTGCGCTCGCGATTTTTTCCCGCGCAACGGTTTGGAGCACCACATTGGGATGGCACGTGAGTTTCCACAGCGCAGGGTCGAGCCGTCGCCATAACTCATCCGAACTGTGATTCCATGACCACCGCAGGTCCATCGCCAATTCCGTCAGGGCGGCAAGCCCTTGAGTCGGTTTATCGGAAGGCGGGGTGCCAGGTTTTGTTGCGTTCATGAGATTTAATTGATTAACAAAAATGTTTAAAGGGGATCGCCATTATTGCCCCGCTGGTGCCGCCAGCGCCGCGTTGACGATGGTTTGGGCTTCCGCCAGGATGCAGTGCAAATGATCTTCCCCCTGAAAACTTTCAGCGTAAATTTTGTAGATATCCTCAGTTCCGGAAGGACGCGCGGCGAACCAGCCACTTTTCGTGACTGCCTTCAACCCGCCAATGGGCGCGCCATTGCCGGGTGCTTGGGTGAGGACGGACACAATTTTTTCGCCCACCAGCTCGGTAATTTTTACCTGCTGGGGCGAGAGTTTCGCCAGCAATTTCTTTTGCGCCGACGTGGCGGGAGCTTCCACGCGGTCGTATACCGGATTTCCAAATTCTTGCGTGAGTTGATGGTATAGTTTGCCCGGATCGCTACCTGTCCGGGCCATCATCTCCGCCGCCAGCAGACAGGGAATGAATCCGTCCTTGTCGGTCGTCCAAACACTTCCATCCAGCTTGGCGAATGTGGAACCGGCGCTTTCCTCACCACCAAAGCCTAGAGTGCCGTTTAGCAATCCTTCTGAGAACCATTTGAAGCCAACCGGAACCTCGTAAAGTTTTCTTCCCAATTTGGTGGCGACACGGTCAATCATCTGGCTGCTCACCACCGTTTTGCCAACCGCCGCCGCTTTCGACCACTTTGGCCGGTTCTGAAAAAGGTAGGAAACCGCAACGCAAAGGTCATGATTGGGCGGCAGCAAACCTTCGCTTTTAGTCACGATCCCATGCCGGTCATGGTCAGTGTCGCAGGCAAACGAGAGGTCAAAATGGTCCTTAATCCCGATCAACCGCTGCATCGCATACATCGAGGAAGGATCCATGCGGATCTGACCATCCCAGTCCACCGTCATAAACCGGAAGGTGGGATCGACCACTTCGTTGACTACGGTGAGATTTAAGCCGAAGCACTCGGCAATGCGGCCCCAATAATGGACTCCCGCGCCGCCGAGCGGATCAACCCCCAGGCTGAGTTTTGCCCCGCGGATGACATCCATGTCAACCACGTTGCCGAGATCGGGAATGTAGCCGCTGAGGTAATCATGCCGGTGCGTGGTGGGGGCCTTAAGCGCCTTTCTCAGCGGGACTCGCTGCACGCCAGCAAGGTGCGTCTCCAGCAATTCATTGGCTTTCTTTTCTATCCAGCCGGTAGTTACAGTGTCCGCCGGGCCGCCATTGGGCGGATTATATTTAAAGCCTCCATCCTCCGGCGGATTATGTGAAGGTGTGACGACGATGCCATCGGCGAAACCGGTTTTCCGGTCGAGGTTGTAAATCAGTATCGCATGGGAAATCACCGGCGTCGGAGTAAATTCGTCGCCCGCAGCGAGCATCACCTCGACACCATTGGCGGCCAACACCTCCAGTGCGGTTGCATAGGCGGGGAACGACAACGCGTGGGTATCAATGCCCAGATACAACGGGCCACTCGTTCCCTGCTGTTTTCGATAGAGACAGATTGCCTGGGTAATCGCGAGAATATGGTCTTCGTTGAAAGACTGTTTGAACGCTGTGCCACGATGGCCAGACGTGCCGAACGCCACCCGCTGTGCGGGTACCGCAGGGTCCGGAGCATCCATATAGTAAGCCGTGACGAGCTTCGCCACATCAACCAGCATTTCCGGCGTGGCCGGTTTTCCTGCTAGAGGGCTGATTTTCATGATGTTTTTATTAGTCTTCGCCTCCAGTTTCATCCTTGGCTACGCACTGGCGAGAATAGAATATAGTCCTCTTGCCTGCAATGGGGTGTAGTCCTATGCGCGAAATTTTTGAAAACTTTGAACGGTGTGCTTAAAAAGCGATCTGTCGTTATTTTAGGCCGCAGACTGTGAGTGAGTAATTCTTGCCTTCCCAGTTTTGGGCTTCTTTCCAGTAGAATGTAAAATCTATCATTGAACCATCCAGACAGTTCTCAGTGGGCAGATCGGCGAACCACACATTCAACGCGTTAATATAAGTGGCGTCGGACTTATTGGCGTTTTTCCAATCATTGGTTGACCAAACAATAGTCGCGTCAGTCGCAATGATTAAACGCAAAATTTTTCCAGAAGGCATACGGCGAAGCGGAAGATGGAAAGTCCAGATTTCATACCGGCTCACCCCGGGATTGACAACATAACGCTGAAAAACTGGCTCGATTCGATCAAAACAAACTCCGTCGTGGGCACTCCGCACGAGAGAGACATATTCCGCATGTGACCAGCACAGCGGCATGGCCGCACCCGAAGGCCGTCCGCGCCTCATGCCCTTCTCTGGTAGATCTTCGGCGTCCCACAACTGCTCGGTGATCATACTGCCTTCATTGGCGAACTTTTCCATCGCGATAATAAACGGCTTGGAATCACGACCGGCCGCGAGTTCATAGTGGCCACGCTCGCCCGTCAAAATCGGCCAGGAGCGGCCTACGCCGGTTCCGTCGTAATCGCTCCCGTCGTCCTTTTGTCCATAGCCATCATGGTTATAGCGACGCCAGCCCGGACCTTGCGGCAGGTCGCGTTTGAGTATGCGATCAATGACTTTGATGGAATTGCGCACAAGGGGATCGTTAGCCGCGCGAATGCCGAGGCGTACAAGTTGAAGAAAACCGCCGCCAACAATGTTCCGCGCCGGATGAACGCCGCCGCCATTGGCCACGGTGAGCATCGTGGTATTGGGATCGGCGTGGGGATCGGGCGTTTGTGGATCCGTTGGATTGATGTGAATGTAATGATGCGACAGATCAGCAATCAATTCGCCGCGTGTCGTGACGGTCCATTCTTCAATATGCGCAGTCAGCCAGTCGGCGTAGACAAGAATAAATTCTGACGTGCCCAAGTCGGATTTTTTGTGAGCGAATTCCGCCGCGCAAACCAACCCGGCAATTATCGTGGCGAGTGTCGAAGGTGAATAACCGGCGTTTTCCTCCCAACGTTCTTGGGCCGTCACTGGTCCCTGGCGGATTAGGCAGCCCGCGGCACGCAAAATCATGATATAGGGATCGAACAAACCGAAATTAACCTTTTCGCGTTGCAAACGCCACGCCAGCAGCATCGGCACGGCAATTTCATCAAGTTGGACACCCGTCCAAAAGGCGGTGCCATTGATCCAGCTATTTTGTGGAAAACTGCCATCCGGGCGCTGAATTGAGGCAAGCCAGATTAATGCGCGCAGCGGCGTGCCGGTCTGACCGGACGCCAGCAAAGCCGTCGCACTCTGCACCAAATCGCGCGTCCAAACCAGATGGTAGCCCCCAAGATCGGTGTCACCCTTGGTTGCGCCCCAGGGGATGCTCATGGAGGCCACCAGCGCACCTTCAAAACTTTTGTCTTCATGCGCGAGCAACACACAGCGACTCAAACGATAGACGTGTCCACCGTCGGAAGTGTTCGCCGCAAAATCAAATTTTGAATCAACCAACGTGCGCTGCCATTGGCGGACATAATTCTCGCGTTGCAAATCAAAGGGATCGGCCAACGATTGCAACAATTTCGCGCTCGTGCTCTGGGCACTTCCGCCCAGGGCGATGCCAATGGTAAATTCATCGTTGTGCTGGAGGTCTATTTCGCCGGTCAACGCAATGTTTCCATTTTCAGCGGAGCAATACTCCCAGTCCATTTTGAAATTATCCATCAAGTCCCGCCAGCCATCGCTCGCGCCGACATAACCCACGGAACGGCGGGAAAAACCCACGCTACAGCCCATCACCAGATGCGTGCCGGCGCGTTCCGCGCACAGTAGCTTGAGGCCGCTGATTTCCGAACACCAACCGGAATTGGCCGCGCCACGACGGGCCACGTGCGGAGCAAGTAGCGCGTAAAGTTTTAATTTTCCGCACAAAGATTTATCGAGCACTTCGAGTTTGGTGTGCACGAGCAACACTGACCGGTGCGGATCTGCAAGCACGCGTTTTACGAGACGGTAACGACCATTGCGTTCCGAATTCGTGAGTCGGTAGAAAGGACAACCGCGCTCCGGGTGCTCAATCCGATGATCAAGGTCGCGTTTTTCCTCGTGGCAAAACGTTTCGCCATCGCTGATGAGAAACTGAAAATCGCGCGTGTTGGGTTGATCCACATGCGGATAATAGATTTCGTTGATGATGCCATGGCTCAGTGTGAACCAAAGGCGGCAGCTCGTATGGTACGCGGTCCCAAGACCTTCTTTGGCGCTGGAGGTCCAGCGTGGCTCAATGCCGGGAGCACCCGGCGCGTTATGATTGAAAGTTGGCATAATATCTCTGGGTTTTGCGCTTAACCGCCATGGGCGAAATCTGGATAATCCGTCATGCCGCCATCCACGAAGACCGTGCGCCCGGTCACATAGGAGGCGGTATCGGAAACGAGCACCACCACCATGCGGGCAATTTCATCCGGTTTTCCGATCCTCTGGATCGGGATTTTCTTCAGCAAGTCTCGCAGGTTCTTTGGATTGTTCCAGACGGCGCGGTTAATCGAAGTCTTGATCGCCCCAGGGGCGACCGCCAGAACGCGCACGCCATGTGGGGCAGCCTCCTGGGCCAGGGTCTTGGTCAACATGCTGACCGCGGCCTTGCTGGCCGTATAGGCACTATAGCCCGACCATGCGATTTCTTCATGCACCGAGCTTGTACTTAGAACGACGCCACTCTTTTGAGGCACCATGCGTTTCAGAGCCTCGCGGGCGCAGTAAAAAGCTCCAAATAGATTAATTTCGATCACCTGTCTCCATGCAGCGATATCGGTTTCCCAGCCCAGATCGTGGGTGCCGTCTATGCCGGCGTTATTGATCAAAATGTCAATCCCGCCCCAGACCACATCCATTTCCTTGAACATATCGGCGACCGCTTGGGGGTTGGATACATCCGCCTGAAGGGAGATCGCTTTACCACGCTTTTTTTTGATCGTGCGCACCAGCTTTTCTGCTGCCTCGGGATGCGACACATAGTTAATCGCCACTTTGGCACCGGCATCAGCCAGCGCGAGCGCAATTGCCGCGCCGATGCCGGAATTGGCCCCTGTGACGAGGACGCGCTGGCCTTTGAGTGTGATATTCATGCTCCTCCTTGGTGTTTATCAATCGGTTTTGGCCCGTTTATGCCCAGCATCCGCCGACTGCTTTGGCGATAACTGAAGCTGAACAATATTCGGCGGAAAAGGAATGCTTACGGCCCAACTGATGGCCACTTCCAGTTTGCGGCTGAGTGTCGGCAGTTTAGCCAGGTAGATTCCCCGCCATAAGAGCCAGGCCAGGAAACCAGATAGCTTGACTCCATAAATTTCCGCCACTGCACTGCGATGTCCAATGGAGGCCAGCAGCCCGCGAGGACGAAAATAAAATGGCTTAGTCGCGGAGCCGCGCAAAACGAGATCAAGATTTTTCGCCAGCTGTTTCGCCTGTTGCATGGCGAATTGCGCGGTTGCGGGACATGGCTTGCCATCGAATGCGTTGGCTATCAGCGAACAATCGCCAATCGTCCAGAGATTAGGCGTCCCCTTGACCCTCATATCGGGATCGGTCTTCAAACGACCCTTTTCTAGTGGAAGACCCAGACCCTTGATCAGCGGATGCATTTCTGTGCCAACCGTACAGACAATCATGCCCGTTTCGATATTTTCGCCCGTACTTAGATGCACCGCCTTAGCATCAGCCTTTTGGGCCGCAGTGTGCAAACGTACTTCGATGCCGTTTTGCCGAAGTTTTTTCAGCGCAAACTTGGACAACGATTTGTGATTCAATTCGGGCAGAATGCGCTCGCCCTTGTGTAATAGCACGACGCGCGGAGTCTCCTGCTTTAATTCGGGATAGAACCGGCGGATGGCTTGCATCAAGTCTGACAGGTGTCCCGCCAACTCCACTCCACTGAAGCCTCCGCCAATGACAACTGCGGTCAATAGCCGCTGACGCGCTTCCGTTTCAGGCTCCGTAGCGGCAGCCTCAAAGTTGCCAATCAAGTCGTTACCCATCACGATTGCATCAATGACCGTTTTCAACGCATAACCCCGCGTCGCCACGCCTGGAATCTCCCCAAGATTTGCCGCTGATCCGCAGGCGAGAACCAAATGGGTGTAATGCATGGAAGCCGCAGTTCCATCGCTCCCGACGTAATGAGCCTCATTGTTTTCGCGGTCAATTCGACTGACGCTCGCTTCCAGCCACTTTGTGCGCCGGGTCAGCGCGCGACCGGCCATTACGACATGAAGGGGTGAAATGGTTCGCCCCACCACCTCTGGAAGCATGGGTGTGAAGACCAAATGATTTACCGCGCTGATGACAACAACTTCCACTTGCGTCGGCAGCGAGCGTTCGAGACGTTGCGCTAAGGTCACACCGGCAAAACCGCCGCCCACAATCAAAATCGTGTCGGGTTGGTCTGGCGTGGTGACTGCATGTTTTTTCATAGTCATGGTTGTTGGCTTTTGCGAGATTGCAGAAACGCCACGAGCGAGTCCATTTCCGTAGGCGTAAGATTCGCGGCATAAGCTGGCATGTTCACGCCCCCATTGGCTATTTTCATAGTCATCTGATCTTTCGACAAACGGTCGGCCACGTTGGTCATATTCGGCCCACGTTTGCCGCCGTCGCTGCCAATTGAATGGCAATTCAGGCAGCCTTTGGCTTGGAATAATTGCGCGCCGATGAAGACCGGTCCGCTCGTCGCGCCCACGACGGACGGCGATAGGGGTTTTGCATTGAAATCGGGAGACCAGGGTGAGTTGGCTCCCGCGACCCATAATGTCGCAATCATCACCACTGTCATCAAAACGGCGGCGACCGCCCAGGGGCGTCGGCGCGGGCTGCGTTCGCCGCGATTGAATACAAACGGTAGGGCAATTAATGCCAGCCCCACCAGCAGCGGTCCGTAAACCATTAAATATTTTTCTGTTCCATGCGGAAGCAACGCGAGAATGGCAAAATACCACAATAAATACCAATCTGGCCGCGGACTTGCCGCGATAATGCTGGGGTCTGGCTGTTCCCCTAATTTAGGCGCTCCAAAAATCAAGGCCAGCGTCGCGATGGCTATGATCATTACAACACAAAAGACCACATCACGCCACGCCATGTCGGGCCAAAACGGGCGTCCGTGTTCTTTAATCAGTTCCTTATATTCGCGGCGATAGGTTTTGGGGTCAACCGGTTTGCCAGCAATTGGCGGTTCAGCCACCCCGTGTCGCAACACGAGCCAGAGATGCAGCCCGACAAACGCAAAAATCAACGCAGGCATGATGAAAACATGCACCACAAAAAACCGGGTCAGTGTCGCGCCGCCAATCGTGTCACCACCCATGATGAGATGCGCCAGCCATTTGCCGATGAACGGCACGCGCCCGACTTGTTCCGCCGCGACGACTGTGGAACAGACGGCGTTTTGATCCCATCGCAAAAGTTGGCCGGTAAACCCCATTATTAACGTGAATCCCAGAAGCAGCACGCCCGTCGCCCAATTCAACTCACGGGGGAATTTGTAGGAACCAAACAGAAAAACTTGCGCCATATGCAGCCCGACCATCAAGACCATGGCCGATGCACCGTAGTAATGGAGGCCACGCAGAAAATTTCCGAATGGCGCATCATTGGTTATGAAGTGCAGTGTTGAATAGGCTTCATTAGCCGAAGGGATATAAGCAAAGACGAGCGCGATACCACTGAAGACTTGAATCATGAAGGCGCATAGGGTGGCGCTGCCGAAGACATACCACCACCTGGCGTCCGGCGGTACAAGATGCCGAGCCGTCCGGCCAATCACTTGGGGAAGGCCGGTGCGGTCGTCCACCCAATTCCGGACTCGGTTGTAAATTCGTTTTAACATTATTTTTTGGTTATAGGAATAGGCGCCGTTTGAATCTGCACATCGCCGTCTTTCACGCGAACCGTATAGCGCGGCAACGGCGACGGCGGCGGCCCGGCAGCGACGGTGCCGTCTTGGTAATATACGCCGCCGTGACACGGGCACATGAAGAGGTTGGCCGTGGCAAGCCAGCGCACCGGGCAACCCAAGTGCGTGCAATTGATGGAAAAGGCGATAAAGGTGGTGGAATCCACCCGGCGCAACCACGCCGCGCTGTGCGCCGTCACCCCCGCCCACGGCAACGGCGAAGCGTCTTCATATTTCACCGCCGTCGTTTCGCCAATTTTGAAGGATTCGACTTTTCCAACCGTACGCCAGACTTCCTGCTTATGTTTAAATAACGGCGCGAGAATAAAACCAAGCATAGGCACCGCTAGGATTAGGCCGCCGACTGCGCCCATGGTGAGGCTCAATCGCGCGAGAAATTTTCGTCGCGAGAGTTCCGCAGGTGAAGACGGGCAACCGTTCGTGGAATCTTCAGTGTCAGGCTCGTTCATAACGTATATCTCGAATCCATCCCGCCAGCGCTACGACGAACAGGATGCCGCCAACGCCGGTGATGATTAATGAAGTGACCAGTCCCCAGAGCAAAAGCGTGATCCCAAGCGCCAAGGCTGCGGGCCAGATGCACGGCTCGGAAAGTTTTTCGGGCCGCGCGGTTTTCCATCCGGGAGGCAATTCGGGCGGGGGCGGTTTTAGGATTTTAGTGCTCATAAGGTACTCCGCTTAGTGGTATTTGAAAGGGCGATGCCGGGTCGATCGCTTTGTCGGTCTGTTCACCGTGCCATCGAAAGAACAGTCGAAGAATTCCGCAGAAATAGATCAGGCACGCGGGAACCCACATTAACAGGCCGCCGAGTTGTTGGTCTTTGGCGGGTGTCAGCCCCCATTGCTCTTGAATAAGCGGCAAAATCCCGAGCATGTCCATCGGGTGAAGATAAATTGTGCAAACCTCCACGGGCGAGAAAGTGATAATGATTCCCAGAATGGTGCAGCCGATGCAGGCGCTAAATAGATAAATAATTCCGGCCAAGGGCGACAGCCGCTGCTTCGCCCAGGGACCAATGATTGGCCACCAAAAGGCAAAGCCCATGAAAAGCAACGAGACATATTGCAAGCGATGAATCCATGCGTTTGTGACGGCGGCGTTGCAAAGCGCGGGAGCGTGCCAAATCCACATTCCGCCAACGCCCAAAAGCCAGGTGGCCATCGGTTGGCGCAAAATCTTGCTAGCCGGCTGCCAGCGACCGTTTTGAAGGCAGTCTGGAACCGTCCTGGGTGTCAGACTCAATAAAATCAATGGCGGCACGACCAGCAGGAGCAGCAAGTGCTGAAGCATGTGTGCGCTAAACAAATATCCGTCCGCCAAGGCGTCAATCGGCGAGGCCAGCGTGAAGAAAAAAATGGCCGTTCCCGCCAACAGCCAGCCAGTTTTAAGACGGCTGGGGGAGCGCTGCCGTGCAAAATAAAAGATAATCGTGGCCGCGCAAATGGCGATCACCCATGGATTCCAGTTCCAGGCAGAAATGATAAATTGCTTGGTAGTCATAACAACGGCCTTAAGTAAACGACCGAAAACACCACCAGCCAGACGGCGTCCACAAAATGCCAATAAAGCCCAACGGATTTAACCGCCTCGATGCGGCCTTGGTTGAAATCGCCCGCCAGGGAGAGTCCCAGAACGATCAGCAACGCGACCAGCCCGATACACATGTGCAGGCCGTGAAAGCCGGTCAACGTGAAAAATGTGGTGGCGAACAAATTGGAATTAACCATGACGCCAGCGCGGAAGAGATGGAGATATTCCAGGCCCTGGCCTAAAACAAAGACGGTTCCAAGCAAGATGGTAAGCGCCAATAGCCGTCGAAACGCAAAAAAGTTTTTGGCTGCCAACTTTTTTTCCGCGAGCCAGAAGGTCAGACTGCTCGCAATCAGGCAAAGAGTGTAAATTCCAGTTTTTAATGGACTCAGCGTGTTTGCGGAGCTCGGCCCGCTCAGGGGCTGACTGTTGTAAAACAGATAGGCCAAAACGAGCATGAGAAAAAAAGCACTTTCTGAAGCCAAAAAGCTGGCCATGCCCACCCGGTTTTTATCCAGAACGAATTCGTCTCGCGATGTTGAGCCGCCGACAAGAGGATCAGGATTTTCCGGATGTGCCAAGTCCCACAATGGTCGACGGCTGCGGATTGGCGGCACGCGATCAAAATTATGCGCTGGTGGCGGCGAGGTTGTGGCCCATTCCAGCGTCCAGGCTTGCCAGGGATTTTCGCCCGCTGGCTGGCCTCGGCGCAGGCTAACGACGATATTCCACAGCAATACCAATACGGAGGCACCCAGTAAAAACGCGCCTATCGTCGAAATAAAATTCAGCAAACCCCAGCCGGGCAAATCGGGATACGTATAAACGCGTCGGGGCATTCCCATCAAACCGAGAAAGTGTTGCACAAAAAACGCCGTGTTGAAACCGATCAGAGCCATCCAAAAATTGAGCTTGCCCAACCGTTCGGACAACATTCGCCCGGTCATTTTGGGAAACCAATAATACAGCCCAGCAAAAACGGCGAAGAACGTGCCGCCGAAAAGCACATAATGAAAATGAGCAACCAAATAGTAAGTGCCGGTTACCTGCCAATCAATTGGCACTACTGCGAAGGTGACGCCGCTCAGTCCGCCAATCGTGAACTGGATCAAAAATGCCACGGCAAAGCGCATCGCCGTGTTGAGGCGAATCGCGCCACCCCACAAAGTCGCGCTCCAGTTAAAAATTTTCACCCCGGTGGGCACCGCAATCAACATGCTTGAGGCGGCAAAAAACAAGTCCACCGGACGCCCCAGGCCCACAGCGAACATATGATGCGCCCAAATCCCGAAGCTAAGCAAGCCGATGGCCACAGTGGAGGCCGCGACAAATTCATAGCCGAAAATTGGCCGCCGCGAGAATACCGGTATTACTTCGGAGATTATGCCGAAGGCGGGCAACGCCATGATGTAAACTTCGGGATGGCCAAACGCCCAAAAAAAGTGCTGCCAAAGCACTGCGGAACCACCGTGCGAGGGCACAAAAAAATGCGTGCCCAGATGGCGATCTATGAAGAGCATCACAATCGCCGAATTGAGCACCGGCAGCGCCAGGATGATGAGAAACGAGTTGACGAAAACCATCCAGACAAACAGCGGCAGTCGCCGGATGGTCAATCCTGGTGCGCGTAGCGTCAAAATGGTGGCGATCAGATTGATGGACGCCGCCACCGAGCCGATGCCAAGAATCAAGAGCGACAATACCCAATAATCAATGCCCTGCGTAGAGGCGTAGGCTGGCTCGCTAAGCGGCGCATAACTAAACCAGCCCACGGCGGGAGCGCCGCCAGCGAGGAGGCTGAAATGCAGCAGCAAACCGCCGCAGGGCAGGAGCCAATAGCTCAGCGCATTCAGACGCGGAAAGGCCATGTCGCGCGCCCCAATCATCAGTGGTACCAGATAATTTGCCAAACCGATCAGGGTTGGCATCACCACCAGAAAAATCATGGTTGTGCCATGCATGGTGAAAATCTGGTCATAGGCATCCGGCGAAAGAAACGTGTTATTGGGTCGGGCAAGTTGAATGCGCATGAGCAACGCCTCCACGCCGCCTGCGGCAAAAAAGACAAGCGCGGTCAGTAAATAAAGAATGCCTATGCGCTTGTGATCCACCGTGGCGACCCAGCTATAAAGGCCACGCGGCGCGCTTATGGCCGATGGCGTTTCAATCGCAACAAAAGCTAAAGCAGTTTTGCTCATTGAAGAGTCTCCAGATAGCTGGCGAGCGCTCCCGCCTGGGCGTCGGTTAGTTTTAGATCCGGCATGAAGCAGCCCGGCTTTGCCGCCTGTGGATTTTTCAGCCAAAGAAACAGATTCGCTTCCGTATTGGACAACACGCCCGCACCCAGCGTTGCGCGACTGGCCATATGCGTCAAATCGGGCGCCGCATTCGCCGAAACCGAAACTCCGCGAATGGAATGGCAATTGACGCAGGTCATTGTCTGAAAAATTTTCAATCCATTGCGGGCTGAATCCGTGACGGGAACAATGGCCGGTTTCTCCTGCTCGCTTAACCACGCTGCATATGCCGCCGGTGATTCGGCAATGACCGCAAAACGCATTCTTGCGTGTTCTTCGCCACAATACTCCGCGCAACTGCCGTCATAGTTGCCTGATGCGTCGGCTTCCAGCCAGATGTAATTTGGCTGGCCCGGAATCATTTGTATTTTACGCGCCAATTGCGGCACCCAAAAATCATGGATCACGTCCGTTGATTCCAGGCGGACGCGCCATTTGCTGCTAATGGGAATGTGGATCTCATTTGCAGACACGACGCCGGTTTGTGGGTAACGCACTTCCCACCACCATTGATGGCCAATCACGACGAGATCGGAATCCTGGTCCGCCGGGGAATCAGATTCCTGCATTCCGCGCACCGTGAGGGCGAAGAGCCAGAGGATGACCAGCATAGGCACCACTGTCCAAATAATCTCCAATTTCCGATTCCCGAAATACGGTGGCGGTTCTTTCGCACCTGGCCGCTGCCGAAAGCAAATCAAACTGATTCCAACGATGCTGGCGATAATCGCCAAGATTATCCCGCAGATGACCAGCACCACCATAAAAAGGCTGGATATCGCAGCCGCCTGGGGCGAGGCGGCATCGAAGACGGGACTGAGGCTGCTTTGCATTTTATTAAAAAATTTCTTCGCCGTTTTATACAAATCCCTGATGGCTCACTTTTGTGGGCCTGAGCTCCTTCCGTTCCGCCCGGATTTTCGCAACGGTTCCCACAACCTGAAGCCGCCGAGGATGCCATCCTGGTTGGAGATGATTTTGACGTGAGTGCCCAACTTGACGGTGATGTTCGCGGAATTCCCGCCTCCGATATATGTTTCGTCGGGATGAATCAGATCGTGGAGAATTTTAATCACGCGTTGCACCCGCACATTCCATTTTTTTTTACCGACTTTCTTCAGCGCTTTTTTGCCCAGGTATCCATTATAGTCCTTGCCCTTGTGCACCGGGTGGTGGGCCAGTTCCAAATGTGGCATCGGTTCGCCGTTGCGAAACAACCCCGTCCCCACGCCCGTGCCAAGGGTCACGACCAGCTCCAAGCCCTGACCTTTAATCGCGGCCAGCCCCTGCATGTCAGCGTCGTTGAGCAAACGAACTGGCTTGCCGAGTTTCGCATTCAACGCTTCTACCAAGTTGAAACCACGCCACTTTCCATTGCCGAATTCAGGCGCAGTAATAACCTTATCATCGCGAACATAACCGGGAAATCCGACCGAAACGCGGTCGAAGGCCGGCAGCCGCTTCGCCATGCCAATCAGCGCTTTTACCAGAACCTTTGGCGGACAATGAGAGGGCGTGTCAACCCAGAGGCGACTTATGATCATTTTGCCTCGCGAATCAAGCACTGACGCTTTCAATCCGGTGCCACCCACGTCGATGGCCAAAGTGTGCGGGCCTTGCGAGGAAGCGTGGTGATTTAAGTGCGATTGATGATCAAATACCGCCGAAGGCTGGCTTACCGTCACCCTTGACATACTAGATGAATGGTTAGCTTCTTTCATAGGGGCAGAAGACGTTAATAGTTCGATTTCGCTTTTACTAGATTCACCAAATCTGAGGGAGGGGCCATTCTCAGCTTGAGATCGCTCCCCATGACGCGTAAATCGTTTCATAACGCTGTTGTAGATGTATATTTCTTTTCATGGTATTGGCTTTAGCTTCATGAAGCTGATCATCATACCCACCTTCTATCTTTCAAAGAGAATAGGTTATGCAGCGGCGCAAGTGCAATGGGGTGTATACCCACCGACTAAGGTCCATTTTTTCGGCGTTGACTCTGCCTGCATATAATCTGGATAAGATGATTATCGGAATTCTATGACCGTTATGGCCTACATTTTTCTGATCGTCATGATGACACCCGGTATGCCCTCCAATGGTAGCACTTGGTCGGGAAACACCCCATAGCTCTCGCCAACGCTGAAGCGTATGGTGGCTTCCATGAGCTACCAAAGCGTAAATCCTTACAACGGCAAACTCCTAAAAAAATTCAAGGAACTCACCGATAAACAACTGGAGGCGGCTCTTAAAACCGCGGCCACCTGTTTTGAGACTTGGCGGCAAAAAACTTACCCGCAGCGGGCCACCATCGTGGCCAAAGCCGCCTCGCTCATGCGCGCACGGGCGGACGAATTTGCCCGCCCGATGACGCTCGAAATGGGCAAGCTTATCAACGAGGCCAGGGGCGAAGTCGAACTCAGCGCGGATATCATTGCCTACTACGCGAAGAACGCCGAACGCTTCCTCGCGCCACAACATCTCAAGCCACATTCGGGTAAAGCTGAGGTAGTCAGTAGTCCATTTGGCGTGCTCTTTGGCGTCGAGCCGTGGAATTTTCCCTACTACCAACTCGCGCGCTTTGCCGCACCTAACTTGATGGCGGGCAATGTGGTGATGGTGAAGCATGCGGGTTGCGTGCCGCAATGCGCCATCGCCTTCGCAAAGCTCTGGCTGGATGCTGGTGCGCCTGCGGGTGCCTATACCAATCTGCTAATCTCTCACGACCAGGTGAACCGCGTGATTGCCGATCCTCGAATCAAAGGTGTCGCACTGACCGGAAGCGTGGAAGCGGGCCGAAGCGTGGCTGCGGCCGCAGGACAAAATCTCAAGAAATCGACCATGGAGTTGGGAGGGAGTGACGCCTTTATTGTGTTGGAAGATGCCGACCTCGACAAGACGGTCAAGTGGGCGGTTTGGGGTAAGATGAACAACACCGGCCAGTGCTGCGTCGCGGCCAAGCGTTTTATCGTCGTTGAAAAATTGGCCGATCGTTTTCTTGAAAAGTTCCAGCAAGCGCTGGCGGTGCTCCAGTCGGGAGATCCAATGGATCCGGCGACGACGCTTGGCCCACTGTCCACCGAAGCGGCCTTGGTGCAATTGCTCGACCAGGTCAAACGGGCCGTGGCCAAAGGCGCCACCGTAGTGATGGGCGGCAAACGGATTAATCGACCAGGCTCCTTCATGCAGCCGACGATCTTGACGAATATCAAATCCAGCAATCCCGCTTTTCAGGAGGAATTTTTTGGTCCCGTTGCGCTTTTCTTTCGAGTGAAGAACGAGAACGAAGCCGTGGCGCTCGCCAATGATTCGGAATTCGGCCTAGGGGGCGCGGTCTTCACCAAAGATGTTGCGCGGGGCAAACGCGTCGCGAACCGCGTGGACACTGGCATGATGTTTATCAATCACCCGACTTGGACGACCGCGGACCTGCCGTTCGGCGGCATCAAAAACTCCGGCTACGGACGCGAGCTTTCCAGTTTGGGTATCCAGGAGTTCGTGAACAAAAAGCTGGTGCGCACCGCTTCGATTGATGCTCCAGCCTGAGTGGTGGGTTCGAAAGCAATTGATCTCAATTTACCAGCAGGGACTACTTATGTCACAAAAGATGAAAGTCGCCGTAGTCGAACAGTTTGGAAAACCTTTGGTGTTTCAAGAATGGGATATCCCCACTCCGGGACCGGGCCAGATTCTAGTCAAGACCGAGGCTTGCGGCGTATGTCATACGGATGTCCATGCGGCGCATGGCGACTGGCCGGTAAAGCCTGCCCTTCCGTTCATTCCGGGCCACGAGGCCATCGGGCGCGTCGTGGCCCTCGGTACCGGCGTGACGGCGGTAAAAGAAGGAGATCGGGTTGGCGTTCCCTGGCTTTACTCCGCATGTGGTCATTGCGAATATTGCTTGTCGGCTTGGGAGACGGTGTGCGCCGAGGCCCAGTTTGGCGGCTACACCAAGAATGGCGGCTTTGCCGAGTATCTTCTGGCCGATCCGAATTACGTCGCCCATGTGCCGCCCGGCCTTGCGGCCACCGAAGCGGCCCCGCTCATTTGCGCCGGAATCACCACCTATAAAGGAATCAAGGTGACCGAAGCAAAACCGGGAGAATGGATCGCCATCTCCGGCATCGGCGGCCTCGGCCATCTCGCGATCCAATATGCGAAGGCCATGGGACTCCATGTCTGTGCGATTGACATTGATGACGGCAAACTAGCGCATGCCAAACGCCTAGGTGCCGACCTTGTCATTAACGCCAAGGCTGGCGATGCGGCGGCAGCCGTGAAGAAGGGAACCGGCGGCGGTGCGCATGGCGTGCTAATCACCGCGCCCTCGCTCGCCGCATTTAAACAGGACGTCAGTATGACGCGCAAATGTGGGACATGCGTGCTGGTCGGTCTGCCACCCGGCGAATTCCCCGCCCCGCTTTTCGACATGGTGATGAACTGCATTACCATTCGCGGTTCCTTGGTTGGCACGCGCGAGGACATGGCCGAAGCGCTCGCCTTTGCCGCCGAAAGCAAGGTCAAGGCCGATATCGAGCTGCAACCTTTGTCGTCAATCAATTTGATCTTGGAACGGCTGGAGCATGGCGATGTGGCATCACGCGTGGTGCTTGATTTTGCGAGCCGTTAAATTCACCACTAATAATTATTGAATGAAAGCCGCAGTATATTCGGCTGCTGACAAAGCACCCGGTGTGTTCCTCCATATCAAGGACGTGCCCCGTCCTAAGCCTAAAGATGGGCATGTATTACTTAAAGTTTTGGCCTGTGGGGTTTGTCGCACCGACCTTCATATTGCCGAAGGCGACCTGCCGCCATTGCAAGACGAACTGATTCCTGGTCATCAAATTGTCGGAAAAATTGGCGAAGGTGGAACAGTAGATTTGCCCATGGGCACGCGCGTGGGTGTTTCCTGGATGGGTGGCGTGGACGGCACATGCTGGTACTGTCAACACGGGATGGAGAATCTTTGCGACCAACCCACGTTTACCGGGTATTCTGTGAACGGAGGCTATGCCGAGTATGTCCTCGTGCGTGCAGATTTTACCTATCCATTGCCCGACGAAATGGATGACGTCCACGTGGCGCCTTTGCTTTGTGCTGGTATCATTGGCTTTCGCAGCCTCCGGGTCGCAGGCATTCAGCCCGGCGAACGAGTTGGGCTTTTTGGTTTTGGCAGTTCAGCCAGTTTGGCGATTGCGATACTGCAATCCTGGAAATGTGAAGTCTATGTCGCCACTCGAGGGGAATCACATCGAAAAATGGCCGAATCCTTGGGAGCCACCTGGGTCGGCGATGAAGACGTGAAACCGCCAGTGCCGCTTGACCGTGCCGTCACCTTTGCCCCTAGCGGGAAGGTGGTGCTCGCCGCACTTACCAGTCTGCGCAAAGGCGGGGTGGTCGCCATCAATGCCATCCATCTCGATCAGATGCCCGCCTTTGACTACGATACGCTGCTTTGGGGAGAACGGCAGATCCGCAGCGTGGCCAATATGAACCGTCAGGATGCTCGTGATTTTCTCAAGCTCGCGCATGAGCTAAAAATTAAGCCGCAAGCCACGGTATTTTCTCTGGATGAAGCCAATCAGGCGCTGCTTGCGGTCAAAGAAGAAACTGATCAGGGATCGGCTGTTATTGTTCCTTGAACCTGAGGGCGATTGGCCGCCAGGTGTGCCCCGAGCGCGCCAGCAATTCGTCCGCCGCCTTGGGCCCCCAAGTGCCGGCCGCGTAATTGGGGAAATTTTGTGGGGTTGATTTCTTCCATGCCTTAAGCACCGGCATCATCACCCGCCAGGCTGCCTCCACCTGGTCGGTGCGCATGAAGAGAGTGGCGTCGCCTTGCATAACATCCCAAAGCAGAATTTCGTAGGCATCAGGCGAAGGCACGGGAGGGTTGCCGCGATAATTGAAGCGCATCTCCACTGGCCGCAGTTGCATCTTCGGTCCGGGGACTTTAGCTTGAAAGCTCAGCACAATGCCTTCTTCCGGCTGAATGGAAAGGACGATCCGGGACGGCTGCCAATCGTGTCTGGATTCGGGCGGGAAGGCCTCATGCGGCACGGCGCGGAATTGGATGGCCACTTCCGAGACCTGCTGCGCCAGACACTTCCCAGTGCGGAGATAAAAGGGCACTCCCTGCCAGCGCCAGTTATCCACGAACAACTTCAGAGCGGCGAACGTCTCCGTTTTGGAGTGACGGGATACGTCATCCTCCTGGCGATAGCCGCGCACTTTTTTGCCCTGCAGGATGCCTGGGCCATATTGCCCGCGCACCGCGCACCGCTGAACCTCACGACGGGAAATCGGTCGCAACGCGTGGAGCACATCGACTTTCTTGTTACGGATTTCATCGGCGTCGAATGAAACCATCGGCTCCATGGCGACCAGGCAGAGCAGTTGCATGAGATGATTCTGCATCATGTCGCGCAGCGCGCCCGACTCGTCATAGTAGCCGCCGCGATGTCCGACGCCCACCGCTTCGGCCACCGTAATGGTTACATAATCCACGTAACGCCGGTTCCAAATCGGTTCGAACAACGGGTTGGCGAAACGGAAGGCCAGCATGTTTTGCACCGGCTCCTTGCCCAAATAGTGATCGATGCGGAAAATTTGCTTCTCCTGAAAACTCTCCGTGAGCAGGTGGTTCAATACTCGCGCCGAGTCCAGGTCATGACCGATGGGCTTTTCCACCACGATTCGGGCCCGCTGCCGGTCCTGATTCAGACCCGCGGCGGCCAGCATTTTCGGAATCACTCCAAACAACTCGGGCGGCGTAGCCAAGTGAAAAATGCGGATGGCTTTTTCCTGCCAGTCTTGGTCCAGTTTGGCGCAGCGCTCTCCCAAACGAACGTAATTCGCTAGGTCCGTGTAATCACCCTGTTGATAGGTAACGTGGCTGCTGAAATTTTTCCAGTCCGCGCTTTTCGCTTTTCCTTTCGGCGAGAAATGATTCACGCCGTCAAGGAGACGCAGACGCAACTTGGCATCAGAAAAAGCGGATCGCCCTATGGCGATAACCGCGAACTTTTTTGGCATCCGTCCATCGCGGTAGAGGTCGAACAGGGCTGGCACGAGTTTCCGCCAGGTCAAATCACCAGATCCCCCGAAAATGACGAACACGGTCGGGTCGAGTTCTTTTTTTGCTTTCATGGATTTATTTCTTCTCCCATTCCTCGTGAAAGGCACCCTTCGTATCAATGCGCTCATAGGTGTGCGCGCCGAAAAAATCACGCTGGGCCTGGATGAGATTGGCCGGCAGCCACGCACTACGATAGGCATCAAAATAACCCAGCGAAACCATCAGCCCCGGACTCGGCACCCCGGACTCGGCGGCACGGCGAATTATCTGGCGAAAATCCTCCTGGCGCTCCAGCACCTTGCGCGACAGATTGGGATCCAGCAGCAAGTTGGGCAAATCGCGCTTCGCGCGAAACGCCACACAAAAATCTTCCAGCAGGCCTGCGCGGATAATGCAGCCACCGCGCCAAATCCTTGCCACCGCTTCCAAATCGAGCTGATACTTGTATTTAACCGAAGCAACCGCCAACAGCGCCATGCCTTGCGCGTAGGTGATAATCATTCCGGAATAAAGTGCGCGGCCCAATTGGGTTAGGAAAGTATTCCTGTCGCCGGTGATGCGCCGCGGGGCTTGCGGATAAATCGCCCCGGCCTGCTCGCGTTCCATGGCGAGTTTGGACAAATCCCGCATCGCCACCGCCAGATCAATCGTGGGGGTCGGCACTTGCAGTTCCATCGCGCTTTGCGAAGTCCACAGGCCCGTGCCATTTTGTTTGGCCACGTCGAGGATTTCGTCAATCAGCCTTTTGCCGGTCTTCTCGTCCTGTTTGGCAAAAATCCGACCGGTGATTTCAACCAGATAGCCGTTGAGTTCGCCCTGGTTCCATGAATCAAAGACATCCCGCATTTCATCATCGTTCATGCCCCAGCCGCGTTTCATCAAGTCATAAGTCTCCGCTAGGAGCTGCATGAGCCCGTATTCGATGCCGTTGTGGACCATCTTCACGAAGTGCCCCGCCGATCCGGGGCCCAGCCAGGTCACGCAGGGCTCGTTGTTAACCTTTGCCGAAGCCGCTTCAAAAATGGTCCGAACACGTTCGTAGGCTGCTTTGGGCCCACCTGGCATGATGCTCGGCCCGTGACGCGCGCCTTCTTCCCCGCCCGATACGCCCACGCCGAGAAATCGAATGCCCTTCGCCGCCAAATCGCGGGCACGC
The DNA here is from genome assembly GCA_964561455.1 of uncultured Opitutales bacterium. Lineage (GTDB taxonomy): Bacteria > Verrucomicrobiota > Verrucomicrobiia > Opitutales > JABDGR01 > JABDGR01. Next base: position 589 of record CAZLPS010000028.1, on the reverse strand, counting down.
ACATCGGTGTCGATGAAGTGCGAGTTTCCGGCGTCAATGATGAGGTCGCCCTTGTCCAGATGAGGCAGCAAATCGCTGATGACTGAATCAACCGGCGCGCCAGCGGGCACCAGCATCATAATGGCGCGCGGTTTGCGCAGCAGGGCGATGAAATCTTTCAGGTTCACCGCGGCGCTAACCGTGCCCGCCGGCGCCCCCTTCCGCAGCGCTTCAACTTTGGACTGATCCTTGTCGTAACCCGCCACCGTGCAACCGTGGTCAGCCATATTGAGCACCAGATTCCGCCCCATGACTCCTAATCCGACCATGCCGAGTTCATGAGTTTGTCGCGCAGTGCCCATGGTATTGGCTTCAAATGGAGTTTGCCATCTTTCGCTGTCCCGCCCTTGCATCTTGAGTATATAATTTTCGGCGAGTATCCGCGATGGGGTGTTTCCCTACTGCAATGTACTCGCGCCGCCGGCTGAAGTTATTTCAACAATGAATCCGAGAAAGACTTCGTCTTGATTTCCCGTTCTGCTTGATACCAGTTTTGCCTCGTTTTGCTGTTTTCGTAGCCACACTGCTTGTAAAGTTCGTAGGCTCGCTT
>CAZLPS010000027.1:0-43321 GCA_964561455.1 uncultured Opitutales bacterium | reverse complement strand
TGCCGCTGAATACGATTTTCGGGGTCGCCGCCGCCTGGTGCCTGGCCAAGTACCAGTTTCCCGGCCGCAGCCTCCTTATTACCCTGGTGGATCTGCCGTTTGCAGTCTCGCCGGTGATTTCGGGTTTGGTCTATGTGCTGATCTTCGGGCGGCAGGGGTGGATTGGTGGTTGGCTGATGGACCACGATTACAAAGTTATTTTTGCGGTGCCGGGCATTGTACTGGCCACGGTGTTTGTGACTTTCCCCTTTGTCGCCCGCGAACTCATCCCGATGATGGAAGCGCAGGGCAATGACGAAGAATACGCGGCATTAACGCTGGGGGCCAATGGCTGGCAGACCTTTTGGCGGGTCACGGTGCCCAACATCAAGTGGGGCCTGTTCTATGGCGTGATTCTGTGCAACGCCCGGGCGATGGGGGAATTCGGCGCGGTGTCGGTCGTTTCGGGTCACATTCGCGGGCAGACGAACACTTTGCCACTGCACATTGAATTGCTTTATCAATCGCCGGGCACCTATGCGGGGGCGTTTGCGTGCGCGTCCCTTCTCACCATGCTGGCCCTGGTCACGATGGTGCTCAAGAACTTCATCGAATGGCGCCATGGCCGGGCGCAAAAAAAAGTCGCGTAATGCCCGCCCCGCCCGGCTATAACTTTTCCCCGACTACCACCACTCCCGGATTTCGACTTAATGAGCATTCATGCTGTAAACATTCGCAAGACCTTCGGCCAATTTGTTGCCTTGGAAAACCTTGAGCTAAAGGTTCCCACCGGCCAGCTCGTCGCGCTCCTCGGGCCGTCCGGCAGCGGCAAGACGACGCTGCTGCGCGTGCTCGCAGGCCTCGAGTATGCCGACCCTGGCAGCAATGGGCGGGTTTACCTCCATGGCGAGGATGTGACGGATACGCCGCCGGGCGAGCGGGGCGTGGGATTTGTTTTCCAGCACTACGCGCTGTTCCGCCATTTGACGATTTTTGAGAACGTGGCGTTTGGTTTGAAGGTCCGTGGTCGCAAGACGCGCCCGCCCAAAGAGGAAATTGCGAAGCGAGTCAACGAGCTGCTCGAACTGGTGCAACTTCCCGGCATCGCGCACCGGCGCCCGCACCAGCTTTCCGGTGGCCAGCGGCAGCGGGTGGCGCTCGCGCGCGCACTCGCCACGCAGCCCAAGGTGCTCTTGCTCGACGAGCCATTCGGCGCGCTCGATGCGAAGGTGCGCAAGGAATTGCGGCGCTGGTTGCGCCGGTTTCATGAGCAGGTGCAACTGACGACGGTCTTTGTGACCCACGACCAGGAGGAGGCGCTGGAACTGGCCGATGAAGTCGTGGTGATGAACAACGCCCGCATCGAGCAGATCGGTCCACCGCAAGAGATTTACGACAATCCCGCGACGCCATTCGTCTTTGAGTTTTTGGGCAACGTCAACCGCCTCGAATTTACCGCCGTCCCCAACGCGCCGGATGAAGCCACGCCGGCGAAGGGTGCCGTCACCTATGTGCGCCCGCACGATATTGAACTCATGCGCGAGCCGGCGGCGGACACCATTCCGGTGGTCGTCCACCACGTCTTTGCGGCCGGGGCCGGGGCGCGGGTGCAGGTGGTCGGCAACAAGACCGGCGAATGGTTCGACGTGGAATTAAGCCGTTATGACCTCGACAAGTTGAAACTCAAGCATGGTGATTTGGCGCACGCCCGCTTCCGCCGGCCGCGAATTTTCACCAAACCAGGAGCACCGGTGCCGGTGAACTCCCCGGCGGGAGTTGGCGCCGCGGAGCGGAAACAAGGCTAACCGCAAGAAAATCGCGTCGGACGGTTGCTGGCGATGCGACCAGGAAACTCCGGGGATTCTTAAATTCTGGCCCCCATGAGCACCTGGGTAACGTCATCCAGGGTAATCCAACCGATGAGTCGGCCCTGGGCGTCAGTCACGAGAGACGCAATTTCATGTTTTTCGAGAAACTGGGCGAGGAGCTGGGTAAGTGGAGCCATGGCCTCAATCGTCAGGGCGGGCCGGATTAGCTGGGTCCAGTCTGCCGGGATGGTCTGGCTCAGGCTTTGGACAAACAATTCGCGGACGCGAATGGAGCCCACAATTTGGCCGCTGGCGGTAACCGGATAGCTGCGGTGCAACTTGGGGCCGGCCGCGAGCACGTTTTCCCGCAGCGATTTTTCCTTTTCAAAGAACTTGATTGAGTCCCTCGGCACCATGACCGTCTTGACGCGCCGGGCGCTGAGCGTCGCCGCATGAATGATGATAATTTCCTCGCGATTGTTCAGCAACTGTTCTGACTTGGCGGCTTGCACCAGGGTAATAATGTCCATGATGCGCTCACTGGCGTTGCGTTCCGCCTCGGGCGTACGTTTCAAAAGGACGCAGAATTTTTCCATCACGGCCACCAGCGGGCGGCACAATTTCAACATCCAGGTGAGGGGGCCGATCAAGCGCGGGGCCAGGCGTTCGGCGTGATGCACCCCCAGTATCTTTGGAGCCATTTCACCGGCAAAGAGCAGCAACAGGGTCAAGGCCAGGGAAAAGAGCCACAACCACTGCGCCCCGCAGACCTGCACAAAAATTGCGCCGGCCAAAGTGGCCAGACCGGTATTGGCCAAAGTATTGAAAATAAGGATTGCGGACACCGGTCGCTCGATGCGTTGTTTCATGGCAAGCCAGCGGCCGGCCAGGATTTCCCCGCGATGATGCTGCAGCTTGAGCTTGAGCGGATTTAACGTGAACAAGACGGCCTCGGTGAGTGAGCAGAGGAACGAGATACCGAGGATGGCAACGCACGTCAGGAAGAGGAATGAAGTCATGATGGAATGGCAGTCGGGTTGAAGCGGGAATTGCGCCAGAAGATCCGGCCACTTACGGGACCAGGCCCTCGGGGGGAATGGGATCTGCGCTGGCGGTAATCTCTATCGAGATCGTTATATTAACTTTAAACATTCAATGGTGTACGGCGAACGTATCGCGCATTTTAGTGCTGGCAAGAGAAATTGAATCCCGGGATTGACAAGGGCGATGCGAATCCTAACATGACGGTCCTAAATGGATGATTCGGGGCCGTGGTCGGCCCGATACCAACCATCAGTGAGTGGCAGATTTGTACTCGGTTGCTGACCGGACTTCTGGAAGCGCCATGAAAAGGAAATTTCCTTCATGTCGATTCGCTTCCACCGTTTATTCCGCCGGGATGATTTAGCCGGGGCCACTGGCTCCCGGATGGCGTGCGCCGTGGGCGACCGCCGATCCCCGCTTGGGGCGGACCCCTTGCGGCGCGTTCAAACGGGGAGTGACGCCGCAGAGCCGCGAGGTGCCCGGCCAATTATTACTTTTCAACAACACTGATCCCCAAGCCATAAAATCATCATGAGTAAAAACACCGACGTTATTGAACCTCGCCTGAGCTTGAGCGCCACGGCGGCGCGAAATCTGGCCACGGCCACCGTGACGGTGCCGCAAATGACGGAAATCACGCCGCGCTGGCTGCACCGCCTGCTGCCCTGGGTGGACGTGGATGGCGGCGTTTACCGGGTCAACCGGGTGGCCAAGGCGGCCAAGGGCCAGGCCGCCAACGAGTTCGGGGAAGGCCGGCAGGAAATCCTCACGGTGGACGGCGGGGAGCCGAAGCTGCCGACCACTTATGTGGACTACGAACGGGCGCCGCGTGAATATCATCTGAGCACGCTCCAGACAGTATTGCGCACGCACACGCGCGTGACGGACCTCTATAGCAACCAGATTGACCAACTGCGGGAGCAAATCCGCCTGACGGTGGAATCCGTGCGCGAGCGCGAAGAATGGGAACTGATTAATCATGCTGAATTTGGACTGATTAACGAGGTGGACCCGGCGCAGATCATCAAGACCCGGAGGGGCGGGCCGACGCCGGACGATCTGGATGATTTGTTGACACTGGTCTGGAAGAAGCCGGCGTTTTTCCTGGCCCACCCCAAGGCCATCGCCGCGTTTGGCCGTGAATGCACCCGCCGGGGGGTGCCGCCGCCGACGGTGCAACTGTTCGGCACGCCATTTTTGACGTGGCGCGGCGTGCCGTTGATTCCCAGCAACAAGCTGGAATTGACGGACAAGGCGACCACGACGAGCATCCTTTTGCTCCGGGTGGGGGAGGCCGAACAAGGGGTGGTCGGATTGCAGAAGGTCGGGGTCACGGGTGAAGTCGAGCCGGGATTATCCATTCGCTACATGGGCACCAACGAGAACTCCATCGCGTCGCATTTGGTGACCAGGTACTTCTCCGCTTCCGTGCTTACGTCCGATGCGATTGCACGGTTGGACAACGTGGTGGTGAACCAATATCATGATTACAACCGATAATCGTTCTCCGGTGGTGGCGGCGCCAGGGCCGGCGGATCCCCATAATGATCTGGTCAGGCGTTTGGTGGCCGAAGCATTTGCGCATAATGGCGATGCGGTGGGGGCCTCCAGCGAGGCCGCGGGCGTGTCCGGCTTGCCGGACATCGCCAACTTGGAGCGGACCCCTTCCGTGGCGGAAACGCGGGTGCCGGTGCCACCGGTGCATCCGCAATCACCGGACGCCGGCACTAATTCCGGGGCGCCCAAAGGGGGAATCGCCGAAGGTGACACCCACGCCTTTGGCGAGCCCCGCTGCAAGGGCAATCTACTCCAAAGCCGAAAGGCCGGCGCGGAAAATGCGCCGGGAGCCACGCTGCCCAAGCGCGGCCAGAACGCCCCGGTCCCGTCGTCGGAATACTATTTTCTGCGCGCCGGGGAGGCCTCTTTCCGGTCGCCGCTCGCCCGGGCCACGCACCCGCAGTCATGCTCGCTGCTGCCGGCATTTGATATTGACGCGGTGCGGCGGGACTTTCCCGCCCTGCACCAGGAGGTAAATGGGAAACCATTAATTTGGCTTGATAACGCCGCCACGACGCACAAGCCCAAGGCGGTCATTGACGCGACGGCGCAGTTTTACCGCCGCGACAATTCCAACATTCACCGGGCGGCGCACACGCTGGCGGCCCGCGCCACGGAGTTGTTTGAAGCGGGCCGGGAAAAGGTGCGGCAGTTCCTGGGCGCGGCGGACGCGAAGGAAATCATTTTTGTGCGCGGGACGACGGAAGGCATCAACCTGGTCGCCCAGAGCCATGGGCGGGAACAGATCCGCGCCGGGGACGAGATTATCCTGACCGAAATGGAGCACCATGCCAACATCGTGCCCTGGCAGATCCTGGCCAAACAGGTGGGCGCGGTGATCCGGGTGGTGCCGATCAATGATCGGGGCGAATTGGTTATCGGCGAATATGCCAAGTTGCTCAATTCCAAAACCAAGATGGTCGCAGTGGCCCACGTTTCGAACGCCCTGGGTACGGTGAATCCGGTCGAGGAAATCATCGCGCTGGCGCACGCCCGCGGCGTGCCGGTGCTGGTGGATGGGGCACAATCCACGCCGCATCTGCCCGTTAACGTCCAACTGCTCGATGCGGACTTTTTTGTTTTCTCCGGGCACAAGGTTTTTGGGCCGACGGGCGTCGGGGCAGTTTACGGCAAGGCGGCTTTGCTCAAGGCCATGCCACCCTGGCAGGGCGGAGGACACATGATCAAAGACGTGCGCTTCGAGGAGACGGTTTACCAGGAGCCTCCGGAAAAATTTGAGGCGGGCACGCCGGATATTGCCGGGGTGGTGGGGTTGGGCGCGGCGATTGATTATCTGATGAAGATTGGCCTGCCCGCCATTGCCGCCTATGAACACGCGCTGTTGGAATACGCCACGCAGGCCCTGGCGCAAGTGCCGGGGCTGCGACCCATTGGCACGGCAGCCAACAAGGCGAGCGTCCTGTCGTTTGTCATTCCCGGAGTTTCCAATGAAAGCATTGCGAAGCAACTGGACCGGCAGGGAATTGCGGTGCGGGCGGGCCATCATTGCGCACAACCCTCACAACGGCATTTTGGCCTCGAAAGCACGGTGCGGCCCTCCCTGGCATTTTACAACACACCGCAGGAGGTGGACACGCTGGTCCGCGTGCTGAAGACCCTGCGCAACAGTTGGGAATCATGAAGACGATCGCTCCGGGAGAACTTCATTCATTGCTGGCGCTGCAACCGGAATTGCGCGTGGTGGACGTCCGCACGCCGGTTGAATTTGGGGAAGTCCATATTCCCCAAGCCCGGAGTGTACCGCTGGGCGATTTGACGGCCGAGGCATTGGTGGCCGGCGGCCACGCGGCGAAAGACCAGCCCCTCTATTTAATTTGCCGGACCGATGGACGGGCCAGGACCGCCGCCACGAAACTGGACAAGTCGGGATTCCAGCCCGTCGTGGTCACAGGTGGAACCCTGGCCTGGATTGCGGCGGGGTTACCGGTGGTGCGCGGCAGCGCCGGGGGCATCAGTCTGGAACGGCAGGTGCGGATTGCGGCGGGCGCCATGGTGCTGGCGGGGGTCTTGTTGGGCTGGTTGGTCAACCGCGGGTTTTTCGGTTTCGCTGGATTGGTGGGTGGCGGGTTGATTTTTGCCGGAATAGCCGATTTCTGCGGGATGGGACTACTGCTGGCCAAACTGCCGTGGAATAAACATTTGCCGCGTTAAAATTCATGACCACTCTGTTGCTCAACAAAGAATCCCCGCCGTCGGCGGCCTCCGTGGAACCGCGCAAGGACGCAGTTTGGATCAAAGAGGCGTTGGACGAGACCATGCCTGAACTGCTCCGCTCCTATTTACAGGTCGGCGGCTTGAACAAGCGGGACGCGCACAACATGCCGTCCAAGCGGGCCGTGGGCCAGATTTGCGAGGATCTGCTGCAAATTTTGTTTCCCGGTTTTCACGATGAGGATGCGGTGCAGCACGGGTCGCTCGAAGAATTAACCGCCATCCGGCTGGCGGCGGTGTTTAACCGGCTGGCGGACCAAGTGCGCAAGGGCGTGAGGATTGGAAATCCGCACAAGCCCACGGGCCGAACGCCTCCGATCATCCGGAAATTCTGCCAAATGCTGCCGGAGGTGCGGACCTTGTTGCACACGGATGTCGAGGCGGCGTTTCAAGGCGACCCGGCGGCAATCCGGCGCGAGGAAATCATTCTCTCTTACCCGTTTTTGGAAGCCGTGGCCATCCAGCGTCTGGCCCACCGCCTGTACCAACTGGGCGTGCCGATTGTGCCGCGCATGATGACGGAGTGGGCGCATGGGCGCACCGGTGTGGACATTCACCCCGGAGCGAGCATTGGCACCCATTTTTTTATCGACCATGGCACCGGGGTGGTGGTGGGCGAAACCTGCCGCATTGGCAACCACGTGAAACTTTATCACGGGGTTACCCTGGGCGCGCGCAGCTTCGTCAAGGACGAAGCGGGTCACATAGTCAAAGGGGGCAAGCGCCATCCGGATGTGGAGGACCACGTGACGATCTACCCGAATTCGACCATTCTCGGCGGGGCGACGGTCATTGGCGCAAATTCGACGATCGGGGCCAATGTTTTTCTGATGCAAAGCGTGCCGGCCAACTCGCTGGTCGTCTACGAGGAGAAGCAACTGGCGGTGCGGGACAAATTGGCGAATAAGCGGTCCGGGGCGGATTTGGACTGGCAGATTTGACGGCATCGAACCAGCAGGCACCCATGAACAACCGCTTGGGTCGTGGAGGTTCAGTCAGTGCAAACCCCTTAATCTATATCAAATTAATACATATAAAAAAAGTAGTGATTAAGCTTGCCGGAAGGCGGGGAATGGGCAAAAGTGCCCCTTGTTCAGGACTAACGTCGCCGACCTGAAAACAGCCGGCCCATCATCCGCAGGCGGTGAGGCTGAGTTTTTCGAGACAAGCCACCGTACATAATTATTGTTCCATGTTACGAAATCATTATTTCCGGACTCGGGCCAACGCCGTCACGATGAGCGGGGGGTGCAACTCTTGGGGGGCCGTCAGGGTGCCCCGAATTTTTTGGTGCATCCTGAGCCTCATCATTTTGGAATCATTCGGTGGCCGGCTGGCGGCGGCCGGAGAGCCGCCCGCGGCGGCTGCAAAAACGGTAACGTTGACCAATGTTTCCTATGACCCCACGCGCGAGCTATATGGGGAGTTGAACAAGATGTTCAGCTTAAAATGGAAAGCCCAGACCGGTCAGGAACTGGTCGTCAACCAGTCCCATGGGGGATCGGGGAAGCAGGCGCGCGCGGTGATTGACGGTCTCGAGGCCGATGTGGTTACGCTCGCGCTGGCCTATGACATTGACGCCATTGCCCGGGAGGCGAAACTTTTGCCGCTGGATTGGCAGACCCGGCTGCCGGCCAACAGCAGTCCCTACACGTCCACCATCATCTTTGTGGTTCGGAAGGGCAATCCCAGGGGCATTAAAGATTGGGACGATTTGGTCAAACCGGGCGTCACCAGTATTGCGCCCAATCCCAAGACCGGTGGCGGGGCGCGCTGGGTCTATCTGGCGGCTTGGGCGTACGCGAAGGAGAAGAGCGGTACCGAGGCCGGCGCCAAAGATTTTGTTAAGAAGCTTTATTCCCAAATTCCCATATTGGACAGCGGGGCCCGCGGGTCCACGTTGACCTTTGCCCAGAATCATCAAGGGGATGTGCTGCTGGCGTGGGAGAATGAAGCCCACCTGGCGGTCAAGGAGTTCGCCGCGGATGGGTTGGAAATCGTCACGCCGTCCTCGAGCATCCTGGCCGAACCGGCGGTGGCGCTGGTGGACAAGACCGTGGACAAACACGGCACCCGCGAAGCCGCCCAGGCCTATTTGCAATTTCTCTATACCAACGAGGCCCAGGACGTAATCGCCCGGAACTGGTACCGGCCGGCGACGGAATACGGCAACGCCAAATATGCCGCGCAGTTTCCGGCCATCAAGCTCGCCACCATTGCGGATTTTGGCGGTTGGGCCAAAGCGCAAAAGGAGCATTTCGATGACGGCGGGATCTTTGATCAAATCCATCTTCCCGGATCAGCGGCGCCGAAATTAGAACAGGGGAAGGCCCAGCCGACGCCCGGCAAGCCCTGAAACCAACGCGAACCGAATAAAATCTCCCCATGGCGCAACCTTCCATAGCGGTTGTTGGTGGCGGCGCGGCTGGCAGTCTCGTCTGTGCGGGTCTGTTGCGCCGATGCCGGGCTCCCATTGAAATTACATTGATCGAACGGAGCAAACAACTTGGCCGGGGGTTGGCGTTCAGCGCGAGTTCCCCGCGCCACTGGATGAACGTTCCGGCGGGAAATATGAGTTGTTGGCCGGAGGCGCCCAATCATTTTCTGGAATGGGCGCGGGAGCGGCAGGCGCAGGGATCGGGATGCCTGGCCCTGCTGCCGCCCGTCCGGGCGGATTCCTTTTTGCCCCGGGCGATTTATGGGGAATACCTCGCCCAGCAACTGGCCCAAGCGAGGATGGAAGCACCGCGCGGGGTGACCTTCAATGTCATCACCCAGGAGGCCGTGGATTTGCACCACAACGGCCGTCAAGCGTTGGTGCTTCTGCAGAACGGGCAGGTGGTATTTGCCGATCAAGTGGTGCTGGCGCTCGGAGTGTTGCCCAGCGAGTATCCGGTGCAAAAGCCGCTCAAGTTTTTTAGCTCCCAGCGCTACGTGCATTTTGCCTGGAATCGCGATCGTTGGCGGGGATTGGAGCCGGACGATGAGGTGCTGCTGGTCGGCCAGGGGTTGACCAGCATTGATTTGGCCCTCGAACTCGCCGACCGCGATCATCGCGGGCGGATCCACCTGCTTTCGCGGCGGGGTTTCCGGCCCAAGGAGCATCGGTGGGAGCCGCCATGGCGGGCGTTCGTGGACGCGAAAAACCTCCCAGCCACAGTGCGGGAAGCGATCCGGGTAGTCCGGGCGAATATCAAGGCGGCGGAGGCGAGTGGAGCTGGATTTGGCTGGCGGAGCGTCTTGGACAGCCTGCGTCCGGTCACGCCGGCCATTTGGCAAAACTGGCCGATGGCGGAGCGGGCCCGATTCCTGCGGCACTTGCGGCCCATATGGGAGGCGCACCGGCACCGCGTTTGCCCGGAAGTGGGTGCCTGGATGCAGGATTTGGCGAATTCCGGTCGCGTGCATTTTCTGGCCGGCAGGATAAGAAATATTGTTGAGGAAAGCGGCGTGGCCCGCGTGGAATACCGCGACCGCCGAAGCCAGCAAATTCGCGAGTTGCGGGTGGCCAAAGTGGTGAACTGCACGGGCCCTTTGACGGACTACACCAAATACCAGCATCCGCTGCTGGTCAGCCTGCTGGCGCAGGGCATTATTACCCATGACCCGTTGGCGCTGGGCGTTGAAGCCACGGCGGATGGCATGGTGAAGGGGTTTGATCACCGGCCGCTGCCGTGGCTGCACACGCTGGGCGCGCTGCTCCAGGGCGTGCTTTGGGAAACCGTTGCGATTCCGGAAATTCGCGGGCAGGCAGCGCGATTGGCCGAGGTGCTCGCCGCCACGGTGCCTGCCGCCAGCGTCGAGCCCAACGAAGTGATTCAGTATGATTAGCGTGGCCGGGGATTTGAAAGAGTGAAGAGTGAAGGGTGAAGAGTGAAATGGAATGCAAAACGCAAAATGAGAAAGGAGGAATCTTGATCCACGAAGGGGCGCGAACGTGTTTTTTCAATGCGAAGGAGCGGAGAGAACGAAGAGGTCTTGTTCTTTGACGGAATTGACAGAATTGGGGGGGTGGGTTCTGGATTCCAGATTCCAACTTCCAGCTTCTTGATTCGAGAAGTTTACTAAAACACTTGCCCCATGCGCCCGGATTCGTTCGACTGAATGGGTGGCTGAAGCCTATCAAGTTATCGCGCGGCGGTGGCGCCCGAAGCAGTTCGACGAGATCGTCGGGCAGGAGCACATCGTGCGCACGTTGAAGAACGCCATCACGCAGAACCGGCTGGCGCATGCCTATTTGTTTGTGGGGCCGCGGGGGACGGGGAAGACCACGACTGCGCGCATTCTCGCCAAGGCGATCAATGCCGAGGGCGGGCCGAACGTGGCGCCGGATGACAAGTCGGCGCTGGCCCAGGCGATCATGAATGGCACCTGCATGGACGTGCGGGAGATTGACGGAGCCTCGAACAACAAGGTCGAGGACATTCATGCCCTGCGCGAGGAATGCCAGTATGGGCCGTCGCAGGGGAAATACCGGGTCTACATCATTGATGAAGTCCACATGCTCTCGACCCCGGCATTCAACGCGTTGCTGAAGACCCTGGAAGAGCCGCCGCCGCACGTGAAGTTCATTTTCGCCACGACCGAGGCCCAGAAGGTTCCGGCGACCATCATCTCGCGCTGCCAGCGGTTTGAGTTCCGTCCGATTCCGGACGCGCAGATTGCGAATAAGCTGGGCCAGATTGCCATAGCCGAGGGCATCAGTGTGACGTCGGCGGCGTTGCAGTCCATCGCCCGGCTGGCTCAGGGTGGAATGCGGGACGCCCAGTCCATCCTCGACCAGTTAATTTCCTTTTGCGGGACGAAGATTTCCGACGACGATGTACTGGATGTTTATGGCCTGGCGTCCGCCGAACAAGTGCGTGCCTTGGCCCGGGCGCTGGCCGCCGGTGAATATGCCACGTTGGTGGGTGAAGTGGACCAACTGGCCGCCGACGGCCGCGACCTCAACCGGGTGTTGAACGACTTGGAGGCGGCCTTGCGCGAAGCGCTGCTCGACGCCGTGCGCGGCAAGGGCGCAACTGACAGTCTGGGTGTGCCCGCGCGCGGTGATTCGCTATTGCGGATTTTGGAAACGTTGCATGCGGGCGAGGATTCCGTGCGCACCGGGCTGAATGAGCGCGTGAATTTTGAAGTGCTTCTCTTGCGGGCGGCAGAACAGGGGCGAATGCGAGCGATTGATTCACTGCTCCAAGACCTCACGGAACTCTCCGCCGGCCTCCCCCAGGAAGCCGGCCAAAAAAAAATAGAGACTCCGCCCACGGCGCCACCGGTGCAAGCGGCAGCGCCCAAGGTGGTGTCGCCCGTGCCAGCCGCGCCGAGGCCTGTGCCCGTCGGCAAGGCCGCTAACAGCGCGGTAGTGGAGGAAGCGCCGCCCCCCATCGCGGCACCGGTGGCTGCGGCTGCGGTCACACGCTCCGCGCCGACAAATTCCCCGGCCCTCGGAGCAAAGTCACCGGAAGCGCAGGAAGCGTTCAACCGGTTGCCGGCGGGGGCGCGGCAACTTCTGGAGAATGAATTGCGGGCGACGGTGCGGGGGCTGCGATAAGTGAAAATGGAGAATGGATAGTTGACAGTATATAATTGAGGACGGGGTACGGGGGGAGGAGAAATAAGAATTAAGAATCGAGAAATTTAAATCAGAATTTTAAATTTGGAATTTGTAAAGCGAGACTGGACACCGGACACCGGTTTTCGAGCCAAGAACCAAGTCACGAAGAACCAAAGCATTTTTTTTACGGTTTTGCCGACCGGGGCTTGAGCACGATGTAAATAAAGCCGTCCGCACTCCAGGTCTGCACGTGATAATTGTTCAGGTCGCCGTCGGAAACTTCGAGGGTGACCTCATCGTGGGGAAACTCCGCCCGGTTCAGGATGAAAATGTGGGTGGGATTGGCTCCGGACGGCACGACGTAATGGGTTATCTGGTGGACGTTCCAATTGTTGATGGCTACAGAATCGGGCGTGGCGCCGCCCGGAACGATCGCAAGTACGGCCGCCCCCGGCGGGTTGGGGGCGTGGCCCTCGTCCAGGGTGCGGCGCAGGTCTTCGATGGTTTGACCCGGGGCTGGCGGGAGTGATGGGACATCGGCCAATCGCGCCGCATAAAGGGTGAAATCGGGCAATTCGGGTCCGTGGGTGGCTTTGGTTTTTAAAATGCCGGGAATCGCCACGACAAGTAGAATTAGGAAAATGGCCACCACGAAACCGGCGGAATAGACGGCCGCCCGCCAATACCAGGTCGCAGCCCTGGGTGAGGGCGATGTGGCGTCCCCGGGGTCTGACAGGGAAACGGCGGGGGCGGATGGAGCGGCCTGGGCATCCGGCCCCTCGGGGAGGGTGACCGGTTCTTCGCCGGTGGTTTCGGCGATGAGCCGACTGGCGAAAAAGATCGTCGCGCCACCTCGCAGGATGGTGGCCTCCAACTCGGCTGGCGGGGTCAGGGAGCCAAGTTTGCGACTAAATTGCTCGTCAAAATATTTTTCCTGTTCCCACCAGGCGGTCAGTGCGGCGTCGCCAGTTGCCAATTCCCGGGCGGCATCGAGACCGGGGATATCCGGGTTGGTTTCGTCGCCGGGTGGGCAAAGGCTGAGGATGGTTTGGGCTTCGGCGGGAGTCATGACGACACGGGTTAAATGTGGTTGGCGCGGCCGGCGAGGATTTTCTTGAGCTGGGCTTTTCCATCCGCCACCCGGGCCTGGATGTTTTCGAGTGGCGCGCCGAGCACCTCGGCAATTTCCCGATAGGTCAATTCCTGAAAGTAGAAGAGGGCGAGGGGCGCACGCATGGCTTCGTCCAGTTTTGCGAACAAGGCGGCGGCGCTGGGGCCGTCCAGCGCGGCCACGTTCTCGGGGGCGGTCAGGGCGGAGTCGGCCCGGATGGGCGGTGGTGGCGGCGGATGTTCAATGTGGGGCGCGGCGCGCTGGCGCAAGTATTCGTTGTGCAAGGTGGCGTAGAGCCATGATTTGACCTTGTGGGTTTCACGAATGGCCGAACCCTTGTTGGCATAGAGAAAGAACGTGTGCTGGGTCAAGTCGCAGGCCGTTTGCTCTTCGTTAGCCAGGCAATAGGCAAAGCGGTAAAGGCTGGCGAAATGGCGTTCCACCAGTTTTTTAAAATTGAGCGACTGAGTGCGGGACATGACGCGGGTGGGGAAAATCGCCGACGTGGAACGAAGTAAAACCCGGGGCAAACGGGGCGCCTTAGCGGTAACGCGCCGGCGGGAGCATGGCAAATCTTTTGTGGCTGGCAATGGGTGGTTTTGGTTCGTCTTGGACCGAAGACCGGGGATAGAGTGGCGGGATGCCGGTCCAATTACATTGGCACAATGAACCTTTGCTGCTGCTCAGCCTCCTGCTGGCGGGCTGGGTTTACGCGGTAGGGGTGGGGCCCTGGCGCGGGCGGCTGGCGCCGGCAGGGACAGCGTATCCCCGGTGGAAGGCGGCGGCGTTTTTCAGCGGGTTAATTTTGAACTATCTGGCCGTCGGCTCGCCGCTGGACCAGTTTGGCGAGGACTACCTGTTCTTCCTGCACATGGTGCAGCACCTGATTATCGTCTATGTGACGCCGCCGCTGATGTTGTGGGGGCTGCCGTGGTGGATGGTGGACGCGGTGTTGGCGCGGCCCTGGGTAAAGGCCGTCGCGCGGCGGTTGCTGCATCCGGCGGTGTGTTGCATGGCATTTGTGCTGACCTTTGCGCTGTGGCATTTGCCGCAGCTGTACGAGGCGGCGTTGCGCAACCGGTCCATCCATATTTTCGAGCACCTGACAATTTTCATCACGGCGATGCAGATGTGGTGGATGTTCATGAGTCCGTCGCGGGTCTTTCCGCCGTGCAATTATCCGGTGCGTCTGGTGTGCGCCTTTATGTTAATGATTGCGCACATGCCCATTCTCGGGCTGCTCGCGCTGTCGGACGGGGAACTGTATCCCACTTACAAATTCGCGCCGCGCATTTTTCCCACCATCGATGCCATGGACGACCAGCGCATTGGGGCGTCCATTATGGAAATGACGGCAGCAGCGGTGTCGGTGGGGCTGGTGGGGCGGAGCCTTTGGGGCTGGATGAAGGAAGATGACCGGCGGCAGTCGAAACCAGTGAGCGCGAGGCCGGGGTTGTAAAGCCCGGGCGGCGCTTTTTTAATGATTGCGGCAGAATGGGTTGTGGGGTTTAACCATGGGCCCACCCCCAACCTCAATTACCCATGCCCCATACTCATCGTTCCCGAATGTTTGCCGCCAGTTGTGTTGCTTTGATTGTCACCGCCATGAGTTTCGCCATCCGTAGCGACATCATGGGAGATCTCGGGTCGCAGTTTAATTTGTCTAATCTTCAAATTGGTATAATTGGCGGCACGGCTTTTTGGGGATTTACTCTGGCTATGATGCTGGGCGGACCGCTATGCGACGTGCTGGGGCTTAAGCGCATTGTGTGGCTGGCTTTCGCGTGCCACCTTGCCGGGATCGTCGTTACGGCCTGCGCGACAGGGTATAACATGCTCTATGCTGGGACGTTGCTCATGGGCATTGGCAACGGCTCGGTTGAGGCGGCGTGCAATCCACTTATTGCCACGATTTATCCCGAGGAAAAAACCAAACGCCTCAATTATTTCCATGTTTGGTTCCCAGGAGGATCAGTCATTGGTGGGTTGGTGGCATATGGTCTAACGCAGGTAAATTTCTCGGCGTTTACCCATTACAGCCCGTGGCGATTTAAAATATTGACAATGCTTGTGCCATTGGCGGCTTATGGTTTCATGTTTTTGCGGCAGGAATTGCCGCGAACTGAGCGCGTCGAAGCTGGCATCCCCTCGCGGGAAATGTGGAAGGCCTGCTTAAACCCTTTGTTTTTGCTTTTATTGGCCTGCATGTTGATGACAGCGGCAACGGAGTTGGGGCCGAGCCAATGGATGCCCGACATCTTGAAAAAATCCGCGAACGTGCCCGGAATCTTAGTATTAGTATGGATTACAGGTCTGATGGCCGTTGGCCGACAGTTTGCCGGACCTGTCGTACACAAATTGTCGCCTAGTGGAATGCTTCTTTTCTCCGCAATTTTTTCCGCAGCGGGATTGTTCTGGCTCAGCCAAGCGCAGAGCCAGGCAGCGGTTTATGCTGCGGCGACCATTTTTGCCGTCGGCGTATGTTATTTCTGGCCGACGATGATTGGCTTCACTTCGGAACGATGCCCGCGCACCGGCGCAGTTGGTCTGGCTTTAATGGGTGGCATGGGCATGCTTTCCGTTTCAATTGTGCTTTCTTATATGGGTGATATTTATGACAAGGATGGCGGTCCGGCGGCATTGCAGGCGGTCGGCTTTTTGCCCGTGGCCTTGATATTCATTTTTGGCGCACTGTGGCTGGCGGATCGCGCGAAGGGTGGCTACAAGGCCGAGCGCCTGGGTGATCAGGCAGGGGGGCGATAACTCCACGGCGCAAGCGTGTGCGCCAGCCGGTGGCGGACGTCACCCAATTGTTGCCCGGGGCCCGCCGATTTTCCTTGTTGAACATTCCTGTAAGGGTATATAGTTTTGTCCCGTGGAATTGATCCGCATTTACCAGTGCTTGTGCGACCGCACGCGGCTGCGCATGTTGAACCTGCTGCTGCAGGGGCCGTTGTGTGTCTGTCATATTCAGGCGATTCTCGGCGAACCGCAGGTGAAGGTATCCAAGCATCTGCGGTACCTCAAAGCGCGGGGTTTGGTGGTGGCGAGCAAAGCCGGGAACTGGCGCATATACCGGCTGTCCGCCCGGCGACCTGCGCAGCTGGAGGCGAACTTGCGCTGTTTGCAGGATTGTGCTGGGGAAGACGCCACGTTTCGCGCTGATGCCGCGAAGCTGAAGAAGCTGCGGGGGCGCCTGGCGGGCCAGGCACCGTTCTGTGCTCCCATTCGCGCCGCGAACCGCCCGCGCCCCCCTTGCGCCTGCTAATTTCTGCCATGACCACAACTGACACTCAAAAAGTCCTCTTCCTGTGCACGGGCAATTCCGCGCGCAGCATCATTGCCGAATACCTGTTGCGGGCCAAGGGGTTCGGGCGGTTCGAATCGTACAGCGCGGGTGCCGTGCCGACAGGTCGAGTCAATCCGCTGGCCATCTGGGTGCTGAAGCAGAAGTATTTGCTCGATGCGGCTGCCGCGCGCAGCAAGTCGTGGGATGAATACCGGCAGGTCAAATTCGATTTTGTGATTACGGTATGCGATAATGCGCGCGAATCCTGCCCGGTATGGCCGGGCCAGCCGGTGGTGGCCCATTGGGGTTCGCCCGATCCGGCGGCAGTCGAAGGCCCGGAGGACCAAAAGCAACGGGCGTTTGTGGACGTGGCTTCGCAACTGGCGCGGCGCATCGATTTGTTTTGCGCCCTGCCGCGGGAGAAGCTCACCGCCCTGCAACTGCAGCAAATCGGCAGCCAGTTCAAGCTAGCCGGCGAAGCGCAATTGGCCCGTTAAAAATGGATTCCCGCCAAAAAAGCATTATTCCGGTCTGGGCGGTCGGCGAATTTTTCGGCACGTTCCTGCTGGTTTTTTTCGGCTGCGGCAGCGTGGCCGCGGCCACCCTGCTCAATGCGCAGGTCGGGATTTTTCAAGTAGCCATCGTTTGGGGCTTGGGCATTGGCATTGCCATTCACCTGACTGGCGGGCTGAGCGGGGCATTTTTGAATCCGGCGGTGACGGTGGCCATGGCGTGTTGGGCCGGCTTCCCGTGGAAGAAAGTGCCGGGTTATCTGGTGGCGCAATTGCTGGGTGCATTTGCAGCGAGTGCCGTGCTCTACGTCATCTATGGCGGGGCGCTGAGGGTTTTTGAAATGGCGCATGGCATCGTCCGGGGCGCGCCTGGCAGCGAGGCGTCGGCCATGATTTTTGGCGAATATTTTCCCAATCCCTGCGGCAAGCCGTTGCCGCCGGTGGCGGAAGCCGTCATTGCGTGGCCGGCCGCCGGTTTGGCGGAAATCGCCGGCACGGCGATTCTGGTGTTGGTGATTTTGGGCGTAACGGACGAGCGCAATCAGGCCCGGCCCACGGCATACGTGCCGATGGTGATTGGGCTGACCATCACGCTGCTGATTTCACTTTTTGGTCCATTGACGATGGCGTGTTTCAATCCGGCCCGCGACCTGGCGCCGCGGCTGTTCAGCGCTCTGGCCGGATGGGGTGGGGTGCCCTTTACCGCCAACGGCCACGGCTGGCTTACGGTCTATATTGCTGCGCCCTTGATCGGCGGCCTTGTGGGCGGCGGGATATACCGCCTATTTTTCAAAAGCAGTTATGAACGCGCGAGTGGGTAGGGCCCGGGCCAACCGGTCGCGGGAATTGCACGGACTATTTGGCCACCGAGCTGGAACTGGCGGCTGGGGCGGACACCACGGGGACGGAGTCATCGGTGTCCACGATAAAGCGAAACCCGGTAAACGGATTGCGAGAGGCAAAGTCGGTTTTAGCCAGCGGTGCGGCCCGAATATTGTCCACCTGGGTTTGGGCGGTGCCACCAATGATGGGCGCAACGTCGTCGTCATAACCCAAGGGCGGATCGAGCCATTCGGCGACGTTGCCGAGAAGATCAAAAAAGCCATTGGGGTTGGCAGCCTTCGTACCGGTGTCGTGGGTTTGGCCGTTGGAATTGTCGAAGTTCCAACTAACGGCGGCGACGTCGAGACTGTCGGTGGGCCCCAGGGCGGAATGAAACTCCTCGATGGTTGGCAGGCGCACGGGCCGGGCAAGCACCCAGGACAGCCGCTTGCAAAATAATTGCGCTTCGTTCCAGCTTACAGATTCCACGGGCAATTTTGGTCCCTGGCTGCGGCTAGGATTACCGCCGGCCACGGCGAAGTAGAGGGTCTGGTTGACCTCCGTCTTCGCAAGCTGATAACGCTGCTGGCCGGGCACGGGCAGCAGCAGTGCATACGATTGTTCCTGAATGGCGGCCAGACTGTCGCGTTTGGCGGCCAGAAAGTCCAGACGTTGCTGCAAATCCGGGTCAATGAGCGTGCTCAACGGGAATTGTTGGTGTAGTTGGGCGGCCTTTTGGGCGAGAGCCAGGATGGTGGCGGCCGCCTTGTCCGTCTGGCGGTGGCGCAAATCGTCAAACAGGGCGGCGGCCTGGGTCTTGATGTCGTCCGCGAGCGCATGGCTTTGGGCGGTTTGAAGGAGGGCGCGAATGGAGGTCAAACCTGCTTTGTCGGCAAAACGGGAATCGGGATAGTGGTCGTTAAGGTCGGATTGATCCTTAAGGGCGTCCTGGTAGAATTGGGCGGCGGACAGATATTCCTTGGGGTCGCTGGCGCCCCGAGCTTCCGCAGCCCGGGCGTCGGCGAGGGCTTTTTCCACGCGTTGGTGGTCGGGAAGCGAGCGCAGGGCGGTGATTTGGCCCTGGAGGGCATTGGCCCGGGCGGGGTCCACAAACCGTTGCTGGGGAAACTCGCGATCCAAGCGCAATTGCAAATCCAGCGCGCGCTTGAAATTATCGAGAGCCGACTGCCAGTTCTGACGGTCGAGGGCGAATTTGGCTGTAACCTCGGCGGACTGGCTGTCGTCAAACATGGGCTGCGCGGTGAGTGTGTCAATGTGATGGCGCAGTACGACGTCGCGGTCAATGGCTTCCGTATAAGCATTGCCCTTGGAATAATCGCGCATGATTTGCTTCTCGAGTTCATCGGCCTGAAACAGAAGTTTTTTGGCGCCGTCAAGATCACCCTGGTTTTCGAGGTCGGAGGCGCGCGATTGCAGGTCAATACTATGGAGGCGCAACGGCTTGGCTTCGTAGGATTGCAACAGTACCGACATTCGGGCGATGCGGGAATTGCCTTCGGCCAGGTTGCGATTGTGGGATTTGTCGAGGTAATCCAATTGCAGGCGGAGCGACTCGCGGAGATTGGACAGGTCGGCCTCGGTAATGTCCCGGGTTTTGGCGGCGATGGCGAAATTTTTTTCCAATTCCTTGCTTTGGTCGAGCAGGGCGGATACTTCCCGGGGCACTTCGCCGACGGGCTGGGCCGAGGGGTCGTCGAACTTGATCTTTTTGGGTTCCCACAGGGTAAGCGCCCAGCCCAAACTGAGCACCACGGCAATCACGGCGATGACGCCCAAGGCCTTGAGAATTTTGCTCCAAACGCCGGGTTCGCCCCGGTGGTAATAAGGATCTTTGCGTTTGCGGGCCATGCGTCAGACGGAAGGGAAAGGAAGGAAGAAAGCCCCGCGGCAAGCGGGGGACGGCGTTGCAGCCTTAGACCCGCAGGCGAGGACAAAGTTCTCATCCTACCGGGCCGGGTCCCGGGAGTCGAGGAAATAGGGTATGGATTGGCGGAAGATTGGAGGGAGAAGTGAGGGAGTGGAATCACCCTGCCACATCTTCGGGACGGGCCAGGTTGCCCATGTGCTCAAGATAGAATTTACGCAGAATGGCCAGAGTGTTTTTGGGATCGGATTGCTGGAGGGCCTTGGCGGCCAGGGCTTGGGACTCGTCGAGGCGGATGTTGCGCAGGAGGTATTTCACGTCCGGCAAACCGGCCGGGGCGACGCTAACCTCGTCAGCGCCCAGGCCCAGGAAAATGGCCGTGAAGAGCGGGTCGCCGCCCATCTCGCCGCAAATGCTGGTGGTGATCTTGTGCTGGCGCGCGGTGGCAATGATGTGCTGGATGGCGCGAAGGACGGCCGGGTGGGCGGGCTCGTAGAGGTGGGCGACGCGGTCGTTCACGCGGTCAACTGCGAGGAGGTACTGGATCAGGTCGTTGGTGCCGATGCTGAAGAACGAACAATGCTGGGCGAGTTGGTCGGCGGTCCAGGCGGCGCTGGGAATTTCAATCATGCTGCCCACGCAGATATTCTTGTCGAAATTCTGCTTGCGGGCGCGCAATTCATCCTTGGCCTGTTCCAGCAGCAGATTGGCCTGAATGAGCTCCTGGAGGCCACTGATCATGGGATACATAACCTTGACGGTGCCAAATGCGCTGGCGCGCAAAATCGCCCGCAACTGGTCGCGGAACATGTCAGCATGGTCGAGGCAGAAACGAATCGCCCGAAAGCCCATGAAGGGGTTGTCTTCCTGGTGGGTGATGTGCGAGGTGCTGGTGTGCTTGTCTCCGCCCAGATCCAGGGTGCGGATGACAATGGGTCGGGGCTTCAGCGCTTCCACCACGGCTTTATAGGCCTGGAACTGCTCCTCTTCGTCGGGAAACTTGTCGCGGCGGATGAACAGTGCTTCGGTACGGTAGAGGCCGACGCCCTCGGCGCCAAATCGCTTGACGTCGTCAATGTCTTCGGGGCCGGAAATGTTCGCCATGAGGCCAAGGCGCTGGCCATCGCGCGACTCGCAAGGCTGGGAGATGACGCTTTCAATCGCCTGGCGAATGTTCCGGTGCTGTTGCTCGATGCGTCCATAGCGGAACAAGGTCTGGGCGCTGGGATTGATGATGAGCAGCCCCTCATAACCGTCCACCAACACCTGGTCGCCGTTTTCGACTTTCTTGGTGGCATCATGCAAGCCGACGACGGCCGGCACTTGCAGTGAGCGCGCCATGATGACCGCATGGCTGGTGCGGCTGCCCGTATCGGTGGCCATGGCCAAGACGCTGTGGCGGTCCATGCTCGCCGTGTCTGAGGGGGAAATATCCTGGGCGATGATGATGCGCTGGCCGCCGAGGCGGGAGAGCGAGGCGGCGGAGTGGCCGAGCAACTGGTGGAGCACGCGGCGGGCGACGTCGCGAATGTCGGCGGCGCGTTCGCGAAGGTATTCGTCCTCCATCCGGCCGAAGGCGTCGATGTAGCGCTGGGCGATGGTATGAAAGCAGTAATCCACATTGTAGCCGTTGTGCTTCAACTCGTGGATGGTTTCCTCGATGAGGGCATTGTCCTCGAGAATCAGCAAGTGGGCGTCCAGGATATGCGCCTCACTTTCACCAAGGGAACTGGCCACTTCAGCGCGGAGTTTGGAAATCTGGGCGCGAGTGGCGGTCAGCGCCTGTTCAAATCGGCGGATTTCCGCGGGGCGCTTGGCTTCCTCAACCTCATACACGGGAATCTCGAGCTCCTTCTGCAAAAAGACAAAAGCCGTGCCATGCGCCACGCCGGGAGAAGCGGGCACGCCGTGGAGAATGAGTTCTGCTTTGGGGGTTTTTTCTGGCATGCGCGGCCGGTTTGGCCAGCCCTTTAAAAAACCGCCAAACGAGCTTTGGCGCAAGCCCGAATGTGCGGGAATGTGCTGATGGGCGCGAATTTACACGATTGTGACGCGACTGGGCCAATGGTTGTATTGCGCTATTGCTGGACGGTTGGGGGTGCTGGCGGGCAAATCATTCGCTCGGATTAAAGTTTGCTCTGCTTCTCCCTTTTGATTCGTTCCAATATCTGCCGATCCAGCACATCCTGGTCACGGTGGGAACGTTTTAATTAGGCATCAAATCCATATTTGCAAAAGGTATGCGCACGCCACGAATCTCCACGAACTCAATATCCTTTTCTGCTTCATCATAGGCCACCCCACAGGCCTTGGTCATCATATCAACCGTTACCCCATCAAAGGCCCGCACCACTACCACCTCGGCCATATCTTCGTCCGGTCCCAGATCCTTGATGGCTTTATCCGGCAGAATTTCCAGCGCCTGGCGCACCCGGCCCTGATTGGCCATGTCGCTGGAAATAAGGAAATCGATGTCTTTGGTCGCGCGGTCGTCGCCAAGGCGGCCGACGGCAAAACCGCCAATGACGATGTACTTCGCCCCCAAGCGGTTTAATTCGCGGGCGAGGGCGACGAGGTCATCGTTGGTGGGCGAGCGGCTCGGTAAGTCCGGTGTTTCCATGTCCATTCCTCACATCCTTCAAAAGTTTTAAACCCTTTGGCCGTGCGCGGCTGGGAATAGCTGCCGGCGCTGATCTCACTCGCCATGCGCTGCAATTTGACAAAGCTCTCCCATGTCGCTGGCCGCGGCCGTCCGACCACCCTCATGCCTTCGTGGTTTTCCATGTGGGGGAAGATAACACCGTCGCGCCGGTGGACAAGTCCGTGTCTGCCACGGTCAGGGATGGTCAATGGGAGGGATGCGACCGCAGGATTGACGCGCCGCGTTTTTCCCGGCATTAAGGGTTTTTTATGAAGTCTGCTCCCGCCCGTTTGCCGCCCAAGCCGAAATACGGCCGCATTGTCCTTAAGCTCAGTGGTGAGGCGTTGAAAAATGCCGCCAGTGGCGATCCCATTGACAGCGGCATTCTCTCCCGCGTGTGCCGGCAGATCAAGGAAGTCCATGAGTTGGGCGTGCAAGTGGGGGTGGTGGTTGGCGGCGGCAATATCTTTCGCGGGCTTAAGGGCATGACGACCCAGGGCACCGACCGTGCCACCGGCGATTACATGGGCATGCTGGCCACCGTCATCAACGGTCTGGCCCTCATGGATGGGCTCGAAAAACTCGGCGTCGAAGTCCGCGTCATGACGGCGATCCCGATGGACAAGGTCGCCGAGCCATATATTTTGCGCCGCGCGTTGCGCCACCTCGAGAGGGGCCGCGTGGTCATCTTCGTCGCGGGCACGGGGAATCCGTATTTTTCCACCGACACCACCGCAGCGCTGCGGGCCTCCGAACTGGGAGCGCAGGTGTTGATGAAAGCCACGCAGGTGGATGGCGTTTACGACAAGGACCCAAAGAAATTCCCGAACGCGAAAAAATACGCCACCTTGTCCTACCTCGACGCCCTGCGCCAGCAGCTCAATGTGATGGATTCGGCGGCTTTCTCCCTTTGTCTCGACAACCACATCCCCATCCTCGTCTTCAACCTTGCCGACCCTGATGGCATCCGCCTGGCGGTCCTGGGCCAGAGCAAAGGGACGATGGTAAGCTAATTTATGAATTAAGATTTATGACTTATGAAGTCAGGCACCAAGCAGGAGAAACTAGTAAGTGGAGGCAAGCAATGGGCAGGCCGCCGACGCCGATATTCCGGCGCAGTTTTTCCTTCATAAATCATAAATCTTAAATCATAATTCCCCTTTATGGACACCAAAAAAATCCTCGCTGACTGCCGCACCTCTATGGTCAAGGCGGTCGAGTTCACCCTGCACGAATTCTCCTCGCTGCACACCGGCAAAGCCTCCCCATCCCTGATTGATTCGGTTCAAGTCATGGCCTACGGCAGTCCGATGCGCCTCAAGGAGGTCGCCGCGATCACCACGCCCGATGCCCGCACCATCCAGGTGCAGCCGTGGGACAAGGGGCTCCTGCGCGATATCGAAAAAGCCCTCCAAGTCGCCAAGCTTGGTTTTAATCCGCTCGTGCAGGGCGACATCATCCGCTGCCCGATGCCCGATCTTTCCCGTGAGCGTCGGCAGGAGCTGGTCAAAGTCTGCCATACGCAGGCCGAGGAAGGCCGCATCCGCGTGCGCACGGCCCGCCGCGAGGCCAACGATGCCCTGAAGAAGGCGAAGACGGCCGGCGTCGCCACCGAGGACGAATTGAAACGGGGCGAAAAGGACACCCAGACCGAGCACGACAAATTCATCGCCGAAATCAACAAGCACCTTGCCTCCAAAGAGGCCGAGTTGTTGAAGGTGTGAAGGAATTATTGTTGAATTGTTCTATTGCTGTATTGTTGCGCGGGTTGCTGAGGGAGTAGGTATACTCGCGACCGGTAACTTTTGGTCGGCCCTTGTTTGCCCGGGAGCAATGGAAACAATATAACAATCCAGCAATATAACAATTCAGCCTTGAGTCATGGAGCAATCGAAGAATCACGTCCGTCGCGTGGTGCTGAAAATTGGCACCGGCATTCTCACGTCCGGAGTCGGGCAGCTGGATACGGATAAAATTATGGCCATTGGGCGCGAGGTGGCGGCGTTGCGGACGGCGGGTTCGCAAGTGTTGATTGTCAGTTCCGGCGCGGTCGGATTGGGAATGGGCAAGTTGGGATTGACGAAACGTCCCGGCAAACTTACCTCCGTGCAAAAATGCGCGGCGGTGGGCCAGAGCATCCTGATTGACACCTGGCAGAAGGCCTTCACGCCCTTTGGACTGACCGTGGCGCAATTGCTTTATACCCGGGATAATCTGGGCCCGCGCGGGCCCCACCTTGCGGTCAAGGAGTTGATGGACGAGATTCTGGCGGACGGCATTGTGCCCATCATCAATGAGAACGACTCGGTCAGCACCGACGAATTGAAATTTGGCGACAACGACACCTTGTCCGCGCTGGTGGCCAGCTTGGTGGATGCCGATTTGCTCATCCTGCTTTCCACGGCGTCCGGCCTGGTGGACCGCAAGGGCACGGGCCAAATCATTCCCGTGGTCGAAAAAATCACGCCGCAAATTGAGTCGCTGGCGGGCGGCACGGAGAGCGCGACGGCCGTGGGCGGCATGATCAGCAAGCTGGCCGCGGTGAAAATTGCGGCGCGGTCGGGCTGCGGCGTCATCATCGCCAGCGGGGTGGACGCCGCGATTTTGCCGAAGCTGCTGGCGGGTGATGGCGTCTGCACGTTTTTCGTCCCGGAGAAGATCCCGCTTGGGGCCCGGCAGCGCTGGCTCGCGTGGTTCCAGCAGCCTGCGGGTAGCGTGCGCGTGGACGCCGGCGCCGAGCGCGCCCTGCGCGAAAAGGGGAGCAGTCTTTTGGCCAAGGGTGCCACGGGCATCGAAGGCAACTTTTCGGTCGGCGATGTCATCGCCATCGTCAGCCCGGAGGGCAGAGCCGTCGCCCGGGGAATTGCGCAATTCAGCGCGGCCGAGGCCCGCAGCATTGCCGGGCAGGCCAGCACCGAAATCGCGAAAAAATTCCCCGGCCGCAAACGCTACGAACTCGTCCACCGCGATTCGCTGGTGGTGTTGTGAATTTTCAACAAACAATGAATTCCTCTTTGGCTGCGGTCCAAAACGCCAAACCCTAAACTCAAAATTTGAAACCAACAACCCATCACGGCATCCACCCGATGGGATGCTTGGGGCCGGAAAATTCGGGAACCTCGCGGACTTGCGTTACGGCTTCTTCGAGGTCGCGCCTAAGGTCGGCGGAAAGTGTATCGAGATCGCCGCCCTGAAAATAAATCAGCGTGCGCAAAGTTATCTGCCAATTGCTGGTCAACGGATGTAACGCATCCAGATGGCCCAGCGCCACGGGAAGGCTGAAGCCCGATTTTAACAAAGCCCAAATGTCCCAATAATCTTTGGCTTCAATTCGGGAGTGGATGACACCAAGTTTAAGGGCGAGCAAATCCTCGGCAGAGGCAATCTTCAATTTATTGTCCGCGCTGCAGTCGGGTGAATTGATCTGCCCGAAAGCCAAACCTCCGAAAAAAGAGAGTTTCACGCGATCGCCGGAGACGGGCACGGCCACCGAAAAAGTATTGGGTTGGTTCTGAAAGACGAAACCATCCGCTGTCTGAAGAAAAGGCATTTGTTGGACCAAGTCGGATGGCACGAAGGCCTGCGCCGAGAAAAAGTCAAAATCCTCCGAGGTGCGATGCCCCAATCGGAGCGCCACGGCGGTTCCACCATACAAAACGAAATGCTCAGGAACCTGTCCCAGGATCGGCCAGAGACTTAACTGCGCCGGCGGCAACACGCCTAATTTGGGTTGAAACATAAGGAGAGGGCGGGGCCGGGCGCTGGGGCAATGGAGGAGTGGGGCGCACGCCAAGGATGACATGCCAGTAATTCCAGGAAGCCGCCGAAAAATTGCCCGCCTCTGCCTGCGCCAAGGCGTCACGAAATATTTGTTGACCGAGTCTATTGCGGACACAATCAACCATCTTGGGGGTCCCCATTTCCATCACCCGGCGCACCAGATACATCAAATCCACCTCCTCCGGCGGCTTCCACCAGACGAGCGCCCGGGCGATGGCTTTGAGTTCCTCATCCATGGGCCGAGTATAATAGAATAGGGCCGGAGATAAACATTTTTCGCTTGGAATTTACGCATTTTAGCGATTGATAGTCAACAGTTTATTGCGAAAAAAGGACAGGATTGCCCGATTTGCGCTGGAATGGAGGCCCCATCGTGGGAAATGAGCGGGCACTGCTTATTTGCTTGGTTAGGCAGGCATCTTGGAATTAGAAACTCGAATCCCGCAACTCAGCATCCGAAACGATTGCCGAGGCCCCGAATCGCAAAACTCGAAACCCAAAACCCAAAACTCGAAACAAATTCCCCATGCCCCGTCCCGTCACTCTCTTCACCGGCCAATGGGCCGATTTGAAACTCGCCGACCTTGCCCCGCTTGTCAAAAAGATGGGCTACGACGGCGTCGAACTCGCCTGCTGGGGCGACCACTTTGACGTGGACCAGGCCGCGGCCTCCAAAAAATACTGTCAGCAGCACTGGGAGATATTGCTCGATAATGAATTGACCTGTTTCGCCGTTTCGAGCCACCTCGTCGGCCAGGCAGTGTGCGATTTGATTGACGAGCGCCACCAGGCGATTCTGCCGCCGGACGTGTGGGGCGACGGCCAGCCCGAGGGCGTGCGCCAGCGCGCGGCGAAGAAATTGGCGCTGGCCGCAAAGGCCTGCCGCAATTTTCTCGACGCCAAACCCGGTCGCAAGGCCGCGGCAAAGGAAGAATTTCCCGCAGTGGTCAACGGTTTCACCGGTTCATCCATTTGGCATGCTTGCTATGCGTTTCCGCCGACGAACCAGGCATTTTTGCAGCGCGGTTTCGATGACTTCGCCAAGCGTTTTGGGCCGATTCTCGAAGCCTTTGACAAGGCCAATGTCAATTTCGCCCTGGAAGTCCATCCGACAGAAATTGCCTTTGACCTCGCCAGCGCCCAGCGCGCGCTGGACGCCATGCGCGGGCACAAACGCTTTGGGTTCAATTACGACCCTTCGCACTTTGGCTACCAAGGCGTGGACTATGTAAAGTTCATTCGCACCTTCGGCTCCCGCATCTATCACTGCCACATGAAGGATGCCTGGTGGGGCCATGGTGATGGCAGCGCGGGAGTTTTCAGCGGCCACACCGATTTCGGTGACGCCCGGCGGTATTGGGATTTCCGCTCCCTTGGTCGCGGCGACATCCAGTTCGAGGATATCATCGTGGCCCTCAACGACGTTGGCTACCGCGGCCCGCTTTCGGTGGAATGGGAGGACGGTCGCATGGACCGCATCCACGGCGCCACGGAAAGCTGCGCCTTCGTCCGCCGCCTCGACTTTGCCCCGTCGAAACTCGCCTTCGACGCGGCGTTTGAGAAAAAATAAGCGTTTTGAAACACGGAGGACACGGAGAACACGGAGAACACGGAGGAGGATTTTTATGGAACAAGAAGAACTTACTGGCCAAATTTTGGCGGCAGCCTTACAGGTCCATACCACCCTTGGGCCAGGATTGTTGGAGTCTGTTTACGAGTCTTGTTTGGCACAGGAGCTTCGCAAACGAGGTCTGAAAGTTGAACGCCAAAAAGTGGTGCCGGTAGAGTACGATGGGCTGACTTTCGACGAGGGATTTCGCTTGGATTTGTTTGTCGAGGAAACCATCATCGTTGAGCTAAAAGCCGTCGAGGCGTTATTGCCCATTCACGAAGCCCAAGTGCTTACCTACTTGCGCCTTTCCAATAATCGCGTAGCCTTGCTCAGCAATTTCAAGGTTCGCCTCCTCAAACAAGGTATCAAGCGTTTGATTATCTAACCCCCTCCGTGCTCTCCGTGTCCTCCGTGTTGCAATTTCTCTATCCCCTATGAAACGAAAACTTCGCTTTGGAATGATTGGCGGCGGGCGTGGCGCGTTTATCGGCGCCGTCCACCGCATTGTGGCCATCATGGATGGCAGGGCCGAACTGGTCGCCGGCTGTTTTTCCGCCCATCCGGAAAACTCCCGCCTGTCCGGCCAGGACCTGATGCTCGACCCTGCGCGGGTCTACGGCACCTACGCGGAAATGGTGAAGGCCGAATCCCTGGTGCCCGCGATGCACCGGCTCGATTTCGTGGTCATCGCGACCCCAAACCACCAGCATTTTCCGCCGGCCAAATTGTTCTTGGAGGCGGGTTTTAACGTCGTGTGCGAAAAGCCCATGACGCTAAATCTCGCCGAGGCGAAAAAGCTGCGCGAAATTGTGCGCGAAACCAAAAAAGTCTTCGTGCTCACGCACAATTACACGGGCAACGCCATGGTCAAGCAGGCCCGCGAACTGGTGGAGTCCGGCCACTTGGGGAAAATCCGCAAGGCCGTGGTGGAATACCCGCAGGGCTGGCTGTTCCAGAATCTCGAAAATACCGGCCACAAGCAGGCCAGTTGGCGTTCCGATCCCAAGCGGTCCGGGGCCGCGTGCTGCCTCGGCGACATCGGGACCCATGCCGAAAACCTCCTGCGCTACATCACCGGTCTGCGCATCGAGTCGCTCTGTGCGGATCTGACGACGTTTGTCGCGGGACGGGCTTTGGAAGACGATGCCAACATCCTCGTGCGCCTTTCCGGCGGGGCCAAAGGCGTCCTGCACGCCTCGCAAATCTCCATTGGGGAGGAGAATAATTTGAACATCCGCGTGTACGGGGACAAGGCCGCCTTGGAATGGCACCAGGAACATCCCAACGAACTCATTGTGAAATATCCGGACAAGCCGCGGGCCATCTGGCGCCGTGGCAACAGTTACGTCGGCGCGGCGGCCAAGAAATTCACTCGTGTGCCGTTTGGGCACCCCGAGGGCTATTTGGAGGCCTTTGCCAACGTCTACCTGGAGGCCTACCGGGCCATCGAAGCGGAAGTCGAAGGCCGCCCACTGCCGAAGGATTTGGATTATCCCACGGTCGAGGACGGCGTTATCGGCATGACCTTCATCGATACCGCCCTCAAGAGCGCCAAGGCCGGCGCGAAATGGGTCAAGTTCCCGTATGCCTAGAGATTGGTCCCGTCGCATTGCGCTGGACCCGCCTGCGTGGTCCGCGCGCGGTCAATTCATCTGCCGCTGGCTGGGTTTTTATACAGCGCTCCGATTTTGCGTTCGGAGGCTACCGCGCCGCCACCGACGCACCTGGGTTGGGCCTAATTGGCGGATTCCTGGTCGCTGGCCAGGAGCAGCCACGCCTCCCAACTCGCCGAGGCAGTGAACAAGATGACAATGGGTGCCACCAGATACGGCGCAAGGTTCACGTCAAAATAAAACAGGGCGCTGCTAACCACCAAGCCTGCAGAGCAGAGGCCCGGCAGCGCGAATTCCGATGCGGCCGCCCCATTCTTGAGGCATTGCGCCGGGTTGAGCTTCTGCCTGCGCGCCTGACGCAGCAGGCGCATGGTCCGGTGGGCGCCGACCACGAACAATTCCGCGGCGACGAACACGTTACCCTGATCCGGAATCAAAAATATCGCGCTGATGAGGAGCACGAAAAAGTAATCGGCGAAACTTCGTTTCGCCCGGCGCAACCGGGTTTCCGCTTCTGCGGCGGGCCATTTCTCCCGATGCGCCATCACCGCGACCAACAGCAATCCCGCCAAAACGGCGACGACTAGGCCGGTCAGGCTGAAGAACGGGTTCCAGCGCTCAAGGGGAATTTCCATGAGCCGCGCATCATCGGCGCGCGCCCGCCGCGGCTCAAGGCGAAAACTCGCCCCATTTTTGCCGGGGCGCAGTCCCGCTGCGCCCGCGTTGCCCTCCTTACTCGCGACTCCGCTCCGATTCGTGCCAATGCCGCAGCCACCGCGTGCTCAATAATTGGACGGCGCCGACAAAGAGAAATCCCAGCGCACACGCCACCAGCGCAATGGCAAAGACGTCGGACATTTTGCCGGGGTCACTGCGGTAAATGAGCAGCAGGTAGCCGAGGCTGTTGGGGGTGGTGCCGGCGAGGAACTCGCCGGAAATCGCGCCGATGGGCGCGAGGGTCGCCGCGATCTTCACCCCGGACAGAAAGTAAGGCAGGGCATAAGGCAGGCGCAGTTGAAAAATCTCCTGGGCCTTGGTGGCTTGCAATACGGTGAACAACTCCAGCATGCCCCGGTCCGTCGAAACCAGGCCAAGGGTCGTGCTGGCAACGATGGGAAAAAATGAAATAACGAATGAAATCGCCAAAATGCTGGGCGCGCCCGCGCCCCACCAGATGACGAAAATTGGCACCAGCACCACCACCGGCACCATTTGTACCACGAGCACCCAGGGATATACCGCCGACTTCACCCAGCGCGAACTGGCCAGCGCCAGCGCGAGGCCGGCGCCGCCGAGCACAGCTGCGCCAAATCCCGCCAGCGCGGCGCCACCAGTATGCAACGCCGCCGGAATAAGTGCGGCCCGCTCGCGCCATAATGCCGCCAGGATTTCATGCGGCGCGGGCAGGACGAATCCCGGAATTTTAAAAATGGCCATCGCGCCATACCAGAGCGCCAAAATCGCCGCTCCGGCCAATGCCGGCGGCAGCCACCACGAGCTTTTGGGCAATCCGCTCACGGCGCACCTCCTTTCGCCGGTTCGCCGTGGCTGGTGCGCAGCATCGCGGTGGCCCGCGCGACGATTTGCTGGTATTCGGGCGTCTCGCGCAACTCCGCCGCGCGCGGGTAGGGGAAGGGCACAACAATTTCCGCCGTCACCCGCCCGGGATTCGCCGCCAGCACAAACAGCCGGTTGCTCAAAAATACGGCCTCGCCGACCGAATGCGTGACAAAAAACGCCGTGAATGGCGCTTGGGCGCGCAATCGCAACAGGTCCTCATTGAGGCGATTTCGCGTCATTTCGTCGAGCGCCGCAAATGGCTCGTCAAGCAGCAGCAGCCCCGGCTGCCGCGTCAGCGCCCGGGCGAGGGATACCCGCATCTTCATGCCGCCGGACAATTCCCGTGGATACTGCGCTCCAGCTGAATCCAGGCCCACGAGCCGCAACAGCTCCTCCGCCTTTGCCTGCCGCGCTGGTTTCGCCATGCCCTGCAGATGCAGCGGCAATTCGACATTGCGCCGCGCCGACAGCCAAGGCAGCAAGGTCGGCTCCTGAAAGATAAACGACAAATGCCCGCGCGCCTGCTGGGGAATGACCCCGTCAAGCGTCACGGCGCCCGCGCTCGGCACCGTCAACCCCGCGAGCAGGCGGAGCAGCGTGGTTTTGCCGCAACCGCTGGGCCCGATGAGCGCGATGAAATCTCCCGGCCTGGCCGTCAGGGTGACACTGGTCAAAACCGCGGGCCCGTCGCCGAAGCGCTTGCCCACGGCCTCAATCGCGACGCTGGCGGGTTGGGACGCAGTCATGCCGTTAGTTTCGGGTTTTGGGTTGGAGGTTTCGAGTTTAAAAACGGACGGACGGTGGAAAAATCGCCAGCGTTTACGGCCTGATTCGCGGGTCGTACCCTGGGTCGCTGGATTTCCCTTGGTGGTTCATCCTTGGTTCGATGCTCAAATCTCAAATTCCCGCCCCCGCCTCCAGATGCGCTTGCCAGCCGCGCCTCGGCCTGAAAAGCTGCGCCGATGAAAATCGTTGTTCTCGATGCCGCCACCCTTGATTTCCCCGACGACGTTTGGGCGGGTTTTCGCGCGCTCGGCGAATTGGTGCTGCATCCGCTCACCTCGTCCGACCCCGCCGTCATCCGCCAGAATTGTGCGGGTGCTCAAGTGGTGCTGACGAACAAGGTGCCGCTTGACGCCGCCACCCTCGCCGCGCTGCCGGATTTGCAACTGATTGCGGTGCTCGCGACCGGTTTTAACATCATTGATGCCAAAGCCGCGCGGGCGCGCCACGTCACCGTTTGCAACGTGCCGGGATACAGCACAGCCTCGGTCGCCCAGCACGCCGTGGCGCTGATGCTCGAATGGAGCAACCAGGTGGCGCTGCATGACCAGTCCGTGCGTGCCGGTGATTGGGTGCGCAGCTCGCGGTTTTCCTATTGGAAGACGACGTTGCGCGAATTGGATGGGCGGACGGTCGGCCTTATTGGCTTCGGCGCCATTGGCGCGCGCGTGGGCGCCATCGCCCATGCGCTTGGCGCCAAGGTTCTGGCGCATTCCCGCCGCCGCGCGAACGCCCCGGCATGGGAACCATTCGCTTGGGCCGACATCGGCGAAATATTTGAGCGGGCGGACATCGTCTCCCTCCATTGCCCGCAAACGCCGGAAAACACCCGCTTCGTCAATGCCGCCTTGCTGGCGCGAATGAAACCCGATGCCTTGCTGGTGAACACTTCGCGCGGAGGCTTGGTGGACGAGGCGGCGCTGGCGGCGGCCCTGCGTGTGGGCCGGCCCGGCGCCGCGGCCTTGGATGTGGTGACGACGGAGCCCATGCGCGCCGATTGCCCGTTGCTGGGCCTGCCGAATTGTGTAATGACGCCGCATCTGGCGTGGGCCAGCGAGGAATCCCGCCGCCGGCTGCTAGCCGTTTCCCTCGCCAACGTGCGGGCCTTTTTCGGCGGCGCGCCGATCAATGTGGTCAATTGAATGACGGGTGCGATTTTTGACGGAATTTTCAGAATACTTTGAAGAATTAACCATGAACTACGACAAAGCACTCGCCGACCTTGGTTTTGTCCTTCCGCCGGCCCCCGCCCCGGCTGGCAATTACCTGCCATTTGTGCGCAGCGGCAAACTGGTTTTTCTGGCTGGCACCCTGCCGCTGCGCGATGGCGCCATCACCCACTCCGGTCAGGTTGGTCGCGACCTGGATGTCGCCGCTGGTTATGCGGCGGCGCAGGTTTGTGCGCTCAACACGCTGGCGGCGCTCAAGGCCGCGGCGGGCTCGTTCGACAATGTCGAGCGCTTGGTGATGCTGCACGGGTTCGTCAACGCAGTGGCCGGATTTGCGGACAGTCCGGCGGTCATCAATGGCGCGTCGGATTTGTTGGTGAAAGTTTTCGGCGATCGTGGCCGGCATGCGCG
The DNA here is from genome assembly GCA_964561455.1 of uncultured Opitutales bacterium. Classification (GTDB taxonomy): domain Bacteria; phylum Verrucomicrobiota; class Verrucomicrobiia; order Opitutales; family JABDGR01; genus JABDGR01. The sequence continues at coordinate 9,962 of CAZLPS010000027.1, read as the reverse complement.
CGCGGCGGTGGCGGTGGCCGGTTTGCCCAAGAACGCCGCCGTCGAAATCCAATGCGTCGCGGAGTTGTGGGGCTAGGTGGAAACAGTTTTTTTTGACAGAATTAACCGAATTGGAAAAATTTGTTCCAAAAGCGATAATTCCGGGAAATTCTGTTAATTCTGCCAAAAAACCTCCCATGGCCCTTCCCCTGAAGTTGCAATTGGCCGAGGGCTTTCGCGAAGTCGCCCCGCGCGCCTGCGGTCGGCGCGTGTTGTGGGACGACGGTGGCCACCTGCGGCTGGCCGAAACAACTTTTGCCTCCCCGCGCGAGTTTGGTTTTCTCGGCGGGGTGGATTGCCCGATCACCGTGGACGCCGCGCGCGGGCTGGCGTGGGCCTATTGCTGTCAGATGCGCCTGGGTGTGCGCGATTTTAGTGAGATTCGCGAATTCGACCTTGCGACCGGCGCCAACCGCCGGTTGTTGCGGCTGGGCCTGCACCAATGGGCCATCTGGCTGCTCACCCATTGGCCGGAGAAGAACGCGCTGCTGGCGCTGGTCGCAACCAACACCCAAATCTCCGCCATCAACATCCGCCACCACCTCGCCATCATTGATCTCCGCCAGGGCGGGTTGCACCTCGTCGCCCTCCCGCGCGATGCCTTCGCCCCGCTCACTTGGTGCCCGCGGCGGCGCTGGATTGTCTTTTATGGCGCGGAAGGCACTCATTTGGTCACCTTCACCGGCAAGCACGAGCGCACCCTCCCGCCCGGCGGCCCGCTCGGCCGCGGCGGCGACCTGCATCCGCACAAGCCGCTCGTGCTCCTCGGCGGGGACGGCCTCTGGCTGTGGAATCTCGAAAACGGCGCCATCCGCTGTCTCCGCGACCGCGGCCAATACCCACGTTGGACCCCCGACGGCGAAAGCTGCTGGTTTTCCGAAAGCAGCTCGGATTTGTTCCACCTCCACGTCGAAACGGGCGAGGAAAAGCGCTTATTGCGGATCGCCGGCAACCCCAATACGGAAATCAATTACGCCCGCCCCATCGCCGCGGATATCAGCGGCCGCCACCTTGCATTTCCACTGACGCGGATGTTGAAACTCGACCCCGCCGCCGCCGCCAACGCTGCCACCCTCGCGCGGTTGCATCGTTTGTGCGTGATAGATTTGGAAAAGCAGGAAACCTGGATGGCCGACGGCTATGCCCGCCATCTGGCGTGGGTGTGATCAGCCGAAGGATACAGGAGTCAGGAGTGAGGATACAGGAGCCAAGGTGCAGAATTTGGAATTTGGAATCTGGAATTTGGAATACGACAAGCAATCTCGGAACCGTAATTGGAAACTTGGTGCTGCCGCGAGGACGGTAGTATCAATGGAAAAATGGCCGTACCAGACCCCGGCAAGTTCCATTCCATCTTATACGAATCGGAACTCGCCCCGTCTTGCAGGCTTGAATGTTCGCCAATGACCCCGGCCTGCGTAAACGCCCGTCGTTCCGGAGCCCCGGCGCGCGCCGCGGTCAGCGCGTCCGCGCGATAGAATCGCCCAGGGATCGGCGGTGGCGGGGCGGCGGTGGGCCGGATGGCGGGCGGTTACGCAAGCCAATGGCTAAGAAGGGGTGATTATTTCAACTTGGTTTCCAAGACTGACAGGTCGGAGTCGATTTTGGTTTGAAGAAAGGAACAAGGGATTGGGGCGCCCTCTCAGGGCTTAATTTTGCTTGGCTAGATTAATCCCAGGGCGTTGCCCTGGGTTGGAGATGAGGCGCGCCTTTGGCGCTTATCGCGAAGCGAACGAAATGGGGGATTGGGACGAACGCGACGTGGGCAATGGGGACTTCCACGAAATGGGCGATGGAGGTTACTACGAATTGGGCGATGGGGGCTACTACGAATTGGGTGATGGCGTTCACTGCCTGCCTACTCCATTTTAAATACGCGCTGGAGGCGGAGGAGCTCGATGACACTCACGACGGCCGGTTGCGCCCCTTTGAGCGTTACGGGAGCGCCTTGGGCGGAAAGGCGTTTTTGGACGCCGAGGAGAGCGCCGACGCCGGAGCTGTCCATGAATTCGACAGCGGTGAGGTCGAGGACGACGCTGGTGATGTCCGGCTTCCAGGCGTTTTCAAAGGCGATCTTGAATTCCGGGACCGTCGCCGCCGTGAACTGAGGCGTGGAGATGTGGACCAGCAGTTCTTTGCGGTCGGGGCGGTATTCGAAGCGGAAGAAGGACATGACACGTGGAGAACAGTTGGTTAATTGCATGGTCTTAACTTCGTCGCAATCCCAGAATGCGCAACCCGAACGCCCGCAAGAATATGACCTGAAATTGCCCGGGCGAGGGACCAGAGGTTTGGACAGGTAAACACCCCGGAAAGCGGATTTTGCGCGGTGGAGCAATCGTCCCATCCCGCTTAAGTTTCCGCTAAAGCGCACGATACATACGCTTTAATGGCCAATCTTATCCTGCCAACGGGATTGGTGCGCCCGCTCTTGCCTGCGTCACCCTTTACCTTCACGGTGGACAACCCCGCCCAGGACGGGTTATGCCTGCCTGCGCGCGCAGGCGGATTGGCCGCAACCCGCGCCTTGGTTGATTTCTCCATGGATTTTTTTGGGCAACGTTTGCGCATGCCCGCTGATTTGCAGCGGTTGGAGCCATTGCGCGTGGCCTTTGCCGCCTTTCTGCGGCAGGCCGGGGCAGCGGCGGAAGACATCTCCCGTTGGGAGTTGGTGCTGGCGGAGGCGGTGGCCAACGCCATTTTGCATGGCAGCGGGAAGGACGCAAAGCGTGAGATCGAAGTGGCGTGGTCGGCTGGGGACGGTCAAATCAGCCTCGAAGTAGCCGACCAGGGCGCCGGGCTCGAGCCGGGGCAACTCGCGGCGGGGTTGCCGCAAGACCCGCTGCAAACCTCGGGACGGGGTTTATACCTTATCCAGCAATCCTGCGACCGGGTGGAGCATTGGACCAGCCCGGCGGGCTTCCGCCTGGTGATGTTGAAGCACATGCCCGGCGTCGCGGCGCCCAGCGGGGCGTCGGAGCCGCTCCTGCAACTGGCGCTGGCGGAGATATCACAGTGCTACGAAAGCCTCGCCGCATTTTACCGGTTGGGTGATGCGCTGATTGCCGCCGAGCGCCTGCCGGACTTTTTCCGCCGGGCGGTGGGTGACATCGCGAAAGTGGTGCCGTACGACCGGCTGATATTGCATTTTCAAAAGGGTATGCAGGCGGATTTGCAGGAGGGCCTGGCGGAATTGCCATTTGCGGTTTTCGAGCATTCCGCCGATACCGCAGCCGCAACGGTGCTGCGCAGCGGCAATGAAACCGTCTGGCAAACTTCCGCTGAAATTGCCGCGGACCCGGTGTGGCGCGAATTTGAATGCGGTTTTTGCGTGCCGTTGCGCGCCGGGGGCTTGACCGTGGGCGCATTGACGCTGGCCCGCAAAAAGCGGCCGTACCTCGTGGCCTCGGAATTGAGCACCGTCCGCACGTATGCGGATTTGTTCGGCATCGCCGTGGCCAACGCCGACAACGCGCTGGTGCGCGAGCGGGAGCAACAGGCGCTGCGCGAAATTGAGATTGCCGCGGACATGCAGGATGATTTGCTGCCGCTGCCGGCGCCGGCGCTGGTGGCGGGCGGTCGCGCGGTAGTGCGCCGACGCAATGCGCGCACGGCGGCCGGCGACTATGTGGATATTTGCCCGACGCCGGATGGCGGGCTGGTGCTGGCCATGGTGGATGTGATGGGCAAGGGCATGTCGGCGGCCTTGTTTGCCGGCATGGTGCGCACGGCGCTGCGCATCCAAGTGGATCTAGGCCGGCCCTTCGGCCAGCTCATCGAAGATCTCAACCGCATCCTTTGCCGCCAAACGGGTGAATTGACGCTGTTTGCCACCTGCGCGCTCGTCTATATTACACCCCAGCGCGACCGCGCGCTGGTGGCCAATGCGGGCCATTGCCCGGTATTGTGGCTGGGGCGGGGACAGGGCGGCCCCACGCGCGAAATCGCGCCTTCCGGCCCGCCGCTGGGTTTGTACCCGGAAATCCGCTATCCCGTGGAGGAACTGCCCCTGGCCACCGGCGACCAACTGGTGCTGGTGACCGACGGTCTTTACGAATGGGAAACCAAATTCGATCCAGTCGGCGGATGGCAGCGATTGGTGGCCACGCTCAGCGCCCTGCGCCAGCAAGGCGGCGAGGTCATGTGGGAAACACTGCAGGAGCGCATCCGCACCGCCCTCCCCGGCGAAGCGGACCCGCGCGATGACCAGACCATGCTGGTATGGGAATGCCTCGTGTAATTTTATAACTCCGTCCATGAAAACTATTTTAATCGCCGACGATGACCCGATGATGGTCAAGTTGATCGAGTTCAATCTCCGCCGGGCGGGCTATGCCGTCGTCATTTGCCGCGAAGGCCTGTCCGTCTGCGCCAAGGCCCGGGCGGAGCAGCCGGACATGGCCATTCTCGACGTGATGCTGCCGGGCCGCACCGGTTTGGAATTACTGCGCGATTTTAAGGCTGACGCCGTGCTGGCCGAAATCCCCGTGGTCATCGTCACCAGCGAGGGCAAGGGGAGCACGCAGGATGAACTGCTTATGGCCGGGGCCTTGAATGTGTATACCAAGCCGTTCAGTCCAACGCTGCTCATGGAACGCGTCCGCCAATTGATTGGGGAACCGGCCATACCGGCGGTGCCGGCGTCAAAGTAAGGGAAGACCGGTTTCGGACGGTGGCCCGATGGAGGCTATTGCGACAAGCCGTTGCGTTGCATTGTGGCCAGTGCTTCAGCGCTGCGCAGGTAGTCCAGGAAGTGCCAAGCCTCGTCGTTGTGCGGGGCATTGCGGGGAATGGCGGCACTGTAAATAATCGGCTCGTAGGAACCATCCGGCAGGCGGGTCAGCAGGCGAACTTTTTTATCCGTGAGGGCGGAGGTGTGGAAAACAATGCCGACTTGGGCGCGGCCGTCTTTGACCGCAGCCAGGACATCGGCCTCTGTATTGAGATAGAGGAGCTTGGAGGCAAGGCTGGAGACGGTGGCCAAACTTGGCAGGAGGGAGGGTGGAGCCCCGGGAGCGGAACCGGCGGGGCCGCCAGTTCCCACCAGGGGTTGGGCCAAGTCGCCCGTGGGGGCAATCAGTTTCAAGCTGATAAACGCCTCGCGGGTGAGGTAGCCGAGCAGTAAATCCGGGTTGACGACGGCGATTTGCCGCACGCTGGCGCTGGCGAGGGGGGTGTAATCCCCGTAAAGCACCCGCAGGTCCGATTCTGGCGGAGCGACCAGAACCAACTCATTGTGAGGTAGGGGAAAGACGATGCTGCGCGGGTTAATTGCATCCGAATTGGCCAGCGCCATCATGCTGTCGGGCCGGGCGGGAATATAGACATCAAAGGCCGCGCCGTCCTTGAAATCCTTCTCGAGGGTTGCCGTGGTTGCCGTGTGCAGCTCGATGGAAACCCAGGGCTGGCGGAAACAATAGTCTTGCGCCAATTGCGCGAGCACCGGGCGAAAATTGTCCGTCGCCGCGACGACGAGCTTTACATTCTGCTGGGCCGGGACGGCTGCGCAGGAGACCAGCCCAAGCAGGGCAAGGACGGCGGCAAAGCTGGATAGGGCAATACGACGCATGAAACGTTGGTGCTAACCATCCGCAGGCAGATTGGCAATGGCGAAAACAGCGGGACCGTCGTACCGCCGTCAGGCCAGGCATTTCAAAAAGCCGCGGGTCAGGGCCTTTTGGTCGAGGTTCTCGCCGATGAAGACGAGCGTGTTGCGGCGCGGCTCCGGACCCCACGGCCCGGCGACGTCACCACTAAAAAGCTGATGCACGCTTTGCAGCAGGTATTTTTGCTTTACGCCCTTGATGGCCAGAAAGCCCTTCATGCGGTAAAGGTGGTCGCTTTCCTTGGCGAGGAGTTCTTCGAGCCAGGCATTGACCTTTTCCAATACAAGGTCGCCATTGGCCTGGAGGGTGAAGGATTTGACGCGGTCATCGTGCGTGTGCGCGTGCTTGAATCGGTCGGTGCGCGCAGGCGTGAAGTTGCGGCCCTCGCGGGACAGTCCGCCGCCGTGGACGGTGATATCGTGGTGCGCAAACAGCGCGTAGGCGCCGGCTTTCGGCAACTCGAGGACAAAGGCGTTGTCATGTTCCGGCAGCTCCAATTCGCGCAATTTGCGCTCCGGGCGCAGCGCGGCGCCGGGGTGGGCCGCATTGGCGGTGGTGCTGAAGAGGGTGTCGGCTTCCATGACCGCAGCCTGCCAGGATTTCTCCGTGGCGTCGGGCAGTGCCAGGCAGGCAAAGGTCATCGGGTGCGTGTGGCTGTGGTCATGCTCGTGCTCATGCTCATGGTCATGAGCAGGTTCCGCTTCGTGGTCATGGCCGCAGTCGGCGCACTTGTGGCCTTCTTCGTGATGATGATGCTCGTGCCCGCCTGGTTCATGGGAATGTTCGTGTTCGCCGTGTTCGTGGTTATGGTGGCCGTGGCCTTCCTGCTCGTCGCCATGCTCATGGCCATGGTCATCGCTGCATTGCTCGTCGTGTTCCGCAGCGTGGGCCGACACCGTTAGTCGGTAAGTTCCCGCTGGCAGTGTATATAGTCCGGCCCAGGTGAAGGGATGCTCAGGGCGCGTAAATTCCGGGTCAAGGTCCAGCGCACGTTCCAACGCAAAGGCCTGCAAATCCAGGACCGCCGCAACGGGCACATTGGCGCGGGTGGCGCGGACAATGCGGGCGGTCCGGTTCAGCCCATGGAGACGGTCTTCGATTTGGTCGAGGGTTTCGGCGGAGACCAAATCGGCTTTGTTCAAAATAATCACATCGGCAAATCCGACTTGTTTCTGCGCTTCGTCCTTCGAGTCGAGATGGCGGAGTAGGTTGACGGCGTCCACCATGGTGACGATGGCGTCGAGGCGGTAACGGCTTTGCAGGGCCGGGTCGAGGAGGAAGGTCTGCGCAATCGGCGTGGGATTGGCGAGGCCGGTGGTTTCGAGGAGAATGTAATCGTAAATCTTGTTCTGGTCGCCGAACTCCTTGAGCACGCGGAGTAAATCGCCGCGCACCGTGCAGCAGACGCACCCGTTGCTGAGGACCTGCTCCTCGGCGCCGACGATGATCGCGTGGTCAATGCTGACCTCGCCAAATTCATTTTCAATGACGGCGATGCGCTTGCCGGGGAGTTGGGCGAGCAGGTGGTTGAGGAGGGTCGTCTTCCCCGCGCCGAGGAAGCCCGTGAGCACGGTGACGGGCGTGGGCTTGGCCAAACCGGGCGGCGTGGAGCCGGGGGCGGCAAACGGGGAAGGCGAGGAGGGCGGATGGGCGGCGGGCATCCCATCAAATTGAGGTTTTCGGGTTGCGGTTCGCAAGCTAAAAGCTGGCCTTTTCGGACGGCCGTTGGATGGAGGCTTTGCCAGCTAAAGTTCCGCGCTCCTTCAAAGCAGTGCCGCCACCCAGTGCCGCTGCTTGACGGGCACGCTTCTGCCGCTTACCATGCCTTCGGTCATCCCCCGCCCGCCATGCTGCATACCCTGTTCCATCTCCATTACCTGATTGTACTCGCGGTGGCCGCGATCGGCTTTGTCCTCGGCTGGCTGTGGTATTCGCCGGTCATGTTCGTGAAGCCGTGGATGAAGGAGATGAATTTTTCCAAGGAGGACATGAAATTCGTGCCCAAAAAGGCCGCCGCCATGCTCGGCGGGGCGTTTGCGCTGACCTTTGTTTCGACTGCCGTCATCGCGACGCTCATCACGGAGCACCAGATGCTGGTGGCCGGGCATCCGTCGCTGGGTTGGCTGGGCGGGGCAAAGGTGGGGCTGTTTGTCGGAGTGGGCCTGGTGGCGGTGCGCCAGGGCGTGAATTCAATTTTCCAGATGAAGTCGCTGAAGCTGTTTGTCATCACTGCCGGACACGATGTCGTGCTCTGCACGCTGCAGGGGGCGCTGCTGGGGATGTGGCTGTGGGCGAAGGTCGCAGCCTGATTCCGGCCGGTTCCCCAAGCAGGCGATGGGGTAGGGACGCCTCGGAGAGGCATCCGCCTTTGGATTGACGTATGTCTGCTTCACCGGGTTACAACTCAGGGCTACAACTTTACGTTATCATAATCGGCTCGGCATTTTTTACCGCGTCTATGATGGCAAAAATGGCCGCCATCTTAAACGAAATGTCGTTTGAATTGACCAAGTGGAATGAGCCGCCAACCAACCGCACAACCAGGTCAACCATTTGGGTGCCGTCATCTATTGGGTAGCCGACAAATATGCCGTCGAGCGCGTAAGAGATGCCGTCTATCACAGACTGCATATATTCCACTGGAATCGCGCTTCCAGGCACATCACTGATAATTTCGACACCTTTCCCCTTTCCATTCGGCACAATTTCGACAGTCACATGTCCATATTGCGATTGACGGATGAATTTACCTTCGCCCTTAGCTGGCTTGGTTATCGTGGCCCGGCCTCTCTTGCGCGAATCATCGCCGTCTGGAGCAAGTCCAACCGCTGTGCGACGTGGCGGTCGTGGCGGCTGTCGGTTGCCCGAAGGCTGGGTCTTCGGTTCTGGGTCATCTTTGTCCATGACTCTCAAACGAGCCTATTCCGGCGCCAAAACATTTGCAATGAACTAACGCCCTATCGCCGCGCCCCCGCCGTGTTCACGAGTAACCGGTTTATCGTTGCTTGCTTAAATTAGCCTATGTTATCTCAAATGCCAGACCCTTATTATGATTCGATATTCACATGTCAGTTTGATGGTATCTTGCGAATCGAAGGCGGACGCAGAATTGATTTCCGCACATCTCGGCATTCAGCCAAGTCGAGTAAGGGAGGATAAAATGCACCAGCGGAACAAGGATTCGACCTATTCGGAGGCGATGGTATTGACTTGGGTGTTCGATTCACCCAAAGGGCACGAAGAAGCTGGCGCAATTGAGCGACTTGTTGCTCTTGCTAACGCAATCGAGCCATTTGGTAATAAGCTTTTGAGCTTGGATGCCAAGTATCGGGCGAATGTAGACATCCTCTACCATGTTACACCGCAACACCCGAATCATATTTTGGGTGAATTCGATTGGCTTAATTTGTCTCCAACGCTTATGGGGCAATTCGTAAAATGGAATTTGGGTATTTCTTACGAGACAATTTGGTTCGAACATCCCGACTCGAAGAATCAAACGCATAAAACTGCGATGCAAAAAGCTTCGAACCGCTTTCGAGCATGGTTAACTAAAAGCGTGTCAAAATAAATTACGTCACGTAACCCCCCTTCCGCAGCGCCCCCGCCGTGTCGAGGGTGAGCGGTTTAGCGGTAATGGGTGTGGTGTGTGCGCTTCGCGCAGAAGGGTTTCGGCCGCTCTGCTACTGGGCGATTTCGCCCAGACCCTTTCCTGACCGCTTTGACGTGCACGGATTTCTTCGCCGATTGTCTGGAGCATTTAAGAGAATTCCGTAGCCAAATTGCGACGACAGACGGAAGCGACGACACTCCTCCGCACCTTTCAGGGCAGTCGTGTTTTTTGGGAGGAGTCCCAGGGTAGCTCCCGCTTTGCGGGAGCTACCCTGGGTTTGGCTCCGTCGCCCCGTTGGGGCGACAGTGTAACCTTCTCCAAGCGACTATGAGATTTTCAAAAATGCTCTAATGTCGTCGGCGGACGCCTCGGAGAGGCGTCCCTACCCGCTTTTTTCGGTAAAAGGGGTGGATGATCGTCGAATTTCGCGCCTTGAACGGTTTTGTTCCGAATGCGTTCCGGGAATGGTCCCTCCCGAGGGCAAATAATACTTGCTCCAGTCCCACTCCTGATGCCATACTGACCCCTTGTTTTGTCTCCGTGCCCTCGGGCAGGGAAGGCAGGCCGGGATAGCTCAGCTGGTAGAGCGGCGCATTCGTAATGCGTAGGTCGTCGGTTCAAATCCGATTCCCGGCTCCATTTTTCTCTGAAGGGATCGAGGGACAGAGGGACAGAGGGACAGAGGGACAGAGGGACAGAGGGAC
>CAZLPS010000026.1:0-44569 GCA_964561455.1 uncultured Opitutales bacterium | reverse complement strand
TTACGAGTTGCCGGAAATGCTGGCCAAGGAAAAGCTCGACGACATCGTGCTCGACCTGCTGGGCCTCAAAACCCGCAAGCGACCGAATGGAGCCTGGAAGGAAATTGTGCGCAAGTTGAAGAAGCCCAAGCGGCGGGTGACGGTTGGGGTGGTCGGGAAATACATTGAATTGCAGGACGCGTACAAGAGCGTCTACGAATCCATCACGCACGGGGGCATCGCCAACGATTGCGGAGTCAACATCGTACGGCTGGATGCCGAGGCGGTGGAGAAGAACCCGCGCGCCATGCTCTCCAAGCTGGATGGCGTGCTGGTGCCAGGCGGCTTTGGGAGCCGAGGCATCGAGGGGAAAATTCGCGCGGTGCAATACGTGCGCGAAAAAGGCATCCCTTACTTCGGTCTGTGCCTCGGCATGCAGGTGGCGGTGATTGAATTTGCCCGCAATGTGGCGAAACTCGCGCTGGCGAACAGCACGGAGTTTGACGAGGAAACGCCGCATCCAGTCATCCACCTGATGGAAGAGCAGAAGGGCATCAAGGCCAAGGGCGCGACCATGCGCCTGGGTTCCTATGACTGCAAATTGACTCCGGGCACCCTGTCGCGTGCGGCCTATGGCGAGGAATTGGTCAGTGAACGCCACCGCCACCGTTTTGAATTCAACAATGACTATCGGGTGCAACTGACCAAGGCGGGATTGCGCATCGCGGGCGTGAACCCGGGGCGCAACCTGGTGGAAATTGTCGAAGTCGCCGCGCACCCGTGGTTCGTTGGCGTGCAGTTCCACCCGGAATTCCAGAGCAAGCCAACGCGCCCGCACCCGCTGTTCGCGGCGTTTATCAAGGCGGCGATTGCGCGGCAGGCGAAGAAGTGAGTTTGGGATTGTTTACGGTTTACGGTTTACAGTTTTCAGTTGCTGCGTCAAGGAAGCTGGAAACCGCAAACTTTAAACCGTAAGCAGGGCTGCCAAACCAGGTTTCGCAAACAACCGGCGTTCATTTACCGTGTTGCCCAAATGGAGATTTCAAATTTCAGAATCCAAGACAGAGGCCGGGGGGATCCACCGCGGAATTGGCGCAAAAGTTAAATTCCAACATTTCGGCTGCACGCCCTATAAACCACGGCCATTCTCCATGGCCGCAACACGGCCAATTCGCCCCCGTTCAGCGTCACGGCGCGGTGGCGGTGGCCGTTGCAGCCGCGGCGCCGGCGGGAGCCGGGACGTTCGCGGGCGTGGGCGCGACTGGCGCTGCGGGTGTGATGATGAGCTTGCTGTCCTTCACCACGATACTCTCAAATTTGGCGATGGCGGCGGCGCTTTTTGGGTCCCGCATGGCGTTCTGCGCAAGGTTCTGGGCGCGGAAGGCCTGCATCATGCTGTCCGACGGCGATTGCCCGTTGACTTCGACTTGCAGGACGGAGACCCAGAGGTGGTGGTCTTGCATGGAAACATCGAGCGTGACGTTGCCGTTGAGGTAGCGGCCCTTGACCCAACTGACATCCAGCGAGTCGAGCGGGTAGCTGACCTGGCCTTTGATGTGGTCACCATCAAGGACGACGTAAACGGCGTCACCCACTTCCTTGTCGGCGCGCTCCAGATAGGCGTTGAGTTCCTGCTCGTTGAGGACGAGCGGTGCGGTAAGCTGGCCGGCATTGAGCGCGGCAGTGAAATCCTTGATGCGTTGCTCGACGGCGGGGTAATCGGCATCCGGCAGGTGGGACTTGGGCAGCGCGACCGGCGCGGTGGCCGTGTAGGTGTCCACCATCTTATGCACCCAGCGGACGGTGAAGAAAATGGCGGTGCCCGCGAGCAGCACCACCACCACGAATACGATGAGGAGAATCTTGAGACAGCCACCCCGGCGGCAGGACGGGTTGAGAGCAGGACGAAGTTTGGGGTACGACACTGGTAGTAGGGGCTGGCGGTGAACAACGCGGGAGGTGCCGCTTCAATTAATTGTATCTTGGATTGCTGACAATCCTTATTTGGCCGGGGGTACGTATACCATGCGTCGGCCAAGAAAGCAGGAATCTGGTCTGATTCCATTCCCGATTGCTTTACAGAATTGCTTGCCGTGGAATCAACCGGCCGTCTCGAATTTGCAATTTACAGCTTCGATAAAAGGCGCGAAGGCGCCACAAGAGAAGAAGTTAGCGGAATGCGTGTTTGCGGTTTGCGGTTTGCGGTTACGGCGGATGTAGAACCGTAAACTGTAAACTATGCGTTCAAGCCAGTCTCGGCAGCCATTCATACAGGGCGTTGACTCCCCGCCGAAATTCTTCCAGCTCGGGCAGGAGACTGATGACGTGGTAGCCGCAGCTGTCCGATTCAAAGTCGAAGAAATATCCGGGATGAGCGAGGACACCGGCGCGGTCGAGAAGTTTGAGTGGCAACGATTCTTCATCGGGTGCCAGCGGGCGGCGGAGGAGCGCGCACCAGCCAGCCTCGCGCGGGAGCACGGTGAATCCACCGGGCCAAGGCAGGGAGGTCAGGGCGGCGGCATTTTCTGCAAGCCGTTTTTGAATTTGCGCGCGAAGGCCGGCGCCGATTTCAAATAATTGCGGCAGGGCGGCCTGCACGGGGGTGCCGACGCTGAGGTAGCTGTCCGTAATAAAATCCAAGCGCGATTGCGCGGTGGCGATCAAGGCGGCGGGGCCACCGACGTGGATCCACGCCAGCTTCAATTGCGGCAGGGCGCAGCTTTTGGAAAGACCACCGAGGGCGAAAACGAGGGCGGTGGTGTGGTGGGCGGCGAAAGCTTGCGCGTGAATTTCGTGCCCGGGTGCGGGATAGTCCACGAACACTTCATCGGCGAATAGGGCGAGGCCGCGTTCGGCGCACAGTTCCAGCAAAGCATGGGCATCGGTATTGCGAATCATTTTGCCCGTGGGGTTGTGCGGGTGGATGAGGGCAATGGCGCGGGTGGCGGGCGTGACGGCAGCGGCCAGCGCGGCATGGTCAATCTGCCAGGCATTATCCCGAAAATGCATCGGGTACGGGCGGGCCGACCAACCTTCCAAGGCGGCCAAATGTTCGATCAAGGGATAAGAAGGCCGCGGCGCCAATACTTCCGAACCCGCATCACCGAGCAATTTGAAGAGAAATCCATAGGCTTCACTCGTGCTCGCCGTCAGGTGCAGCTGGGAAGGATCCACCGCATCTGGCCCGCGGCCATGATAATATTCCGCAATGGCTTCGCGGGCGGTCAAGGATCCCCGAGGGTCAGGTGTATAGAGTGCCTTGGCTCCGGCGGCCAGAGCCGCAGCAATCTCCGCCGTCGGATAATTGAAGCCAGCCTGGGTGGGATTTGACAGCGTCAAATCATACAAGGGGAGGCCCGCAGCCCGACGCGAGGCGACGGCCCGTGCGAGCGGGTTGTCGTCCAGCGAAGCGGGGATGCGGGTGGAGAAATTCATTGAGCCAGTTCTATTGCTATATTGTTGTATTGTTATATTGCTGCCAGACCGCGCCTGCGAAGGCCAATAAAGCAAAGGGGGACTTCAACAATTTAACAATACAGCAATATAACAATTGGACCCCACTTGGACGATTTTCACGCCACTGCATTCCCGGCCGCCGGTTCGTCCTCGTGCAATTCATGCGGAGCCGGTGAGGCGATGACATACTCGCGCACGGCCTCCAGCAGGCGCTGCGGGAGCAGGCCTTCAATATACACGCCCTCGTCGCGGGGTTGTTCGCGGTGGACGGCGCCGGCTTGGTGCAGCCGGTTGATGAGGTCGTAGCGCGAATGGGGAATGAGGAGGGTCTGCGGGCGGGCTTCCTCAGCTACAAAATCGTCGAGTTTTCCCAGCAGCTGGTCGAGACCGGCGCGGGTTTGGGCGCTGACAAACAAGGCGGCGGGAAATTCAGCCTTCAGTTCCGCCATGCGCAACGGATCATCCACACGGTCCACCTTGTTCAAAACAGTGAGGATGCGGGCCTTTTCCGCGCCCAGTTCTTGCAGGACCGCGAGCGTCGTGGCGTGATGCACCGTGGCCTCGGGGCTGGAGGCATCCACCACATGAATGAGCAAATCCGCGACAAGCGCCTCTTCGAGCGTCGCCTTAAATGCTTCAACCAGCCGGTGCGGCAAGCGGCGCACAAAGCCCACCGTGTCGGTCAGCAACAATGTACGACCGGAGGCCAGTTTCAAACGGCGGGTGGTTGGGTCCAGCGTGGCAAATAATTTGTTGGCGGAGAGCACGTGCGCGCCGGTAAGGGCGTTGAGGAGCGACGACTTGCCGGCATTCGTGTAGCCGACAATGGCCGCCGTGGGCAGGGGCACGCGGAGGCGCTGGCGGCGCTGGACGCCGCGCTGCTTGCGCACGATTTCGAGATCGGCGTGCAGGCGCTGGATGCGGTCACGCACGAGGCGCTGGTCGAGTTCGAGCTGGGTTTCGCCTTCACCACGCGCATTGACGCCGCCGCCGCGCTGGCGCGAAAGGTGACTCCAAGCCCGCCGCAATCGCGGCATAAAGTATTCGGCCTGGGCGAGTTCAACTTGCAGCCGGGCCTCGCGGGTGCGGGCGCGAGCCGCGAAGATGTCGAGAATCACCTCGTGGCGGTCAATGACGATGAGACCGCTTTCGGCCTCCCAATTGCGTTGCTGCGCGGGGTGGAGTTCGTCGTCGAAGACGATCAACTCACAATTGTTCGCCTTCGCCTCGGCGATGATTTCGGCGGTCTTGCCCGTGCCGAGGAGGAAACGCGGATTCTTCTCGCGCAGACGGGCGAGGTGCTTGACTGGAACGACCATGCCCAAATTGGCGGCCAACTCGCCCAACTCGTCGAGTAGGGCTTCGGCTTCGGCTCGGGTCTGATCGGCGTATTGCAAGCCAAGCAGCAGGGCGCGGGGTGCGGTCTTGTTCGCGGGCACGCCACTCATACGCGGCGGGGGGAATTATTTTCGCTCATGGGGATGGCCATCAGTCAGACATTCTTTCCGCGGATTATGTTCCTGGAGCCGGCGATTGTCAAGGCGCGGCCAAGGTGGGTTTCTATCTTCCAGACAATTTGATTCGTTCGGGGCGGCGGGCGAAAAAATAAATCAGGGCCCCGATCCAATGGGTCAAAACAATCACAAGAATCCACACAATTTTGGTGTTACCCTGGTCCGGCTCCTTGGTGGCGGCATCGACGAGCATCCAAATCCAAAAGACGGTCCCAAGAATACCAAACAAAAAGATTAGAAACATCTCGCTGCCATTCATGCTGATGAAAGCCAACCAAGAAGCCAGAGAGTGCGTAATCATGACCGGGGTGGGTTGAGGAACTCTGGATCCAGCACAAGCATCGGGCGGGGCATTGTCAAGGTCTCGGTTGGGATTTGCTTTTGGGGGCCGACAACCTTAATGGAGATGCTCGCACCCCTTTATCGCGCCCCATGAGATTTCCTCATCTTGCCCGCCCGCGGCTTCTTGTGAGTCTGGTCACGGCATTGGCATCGCTGGCGGCGGGCGGATTGATGGACGGGTGCGCGGGGTCCGCGACGGTTCCGCCATCCCAAGTTTATGCGCCTACGCCCTATTATCCGACCCCGGCGCCGCAACCCCTTCCGCAACCGGCGCCATTGCCCGCACCGCTGCCCCAGCCCGGGCCGATACCGGCGCCGGCACCGGTTTCCCACGCCAATATTCAGTTGGGCATTGATGTACTCGCGGCCCAAAACTTTTCCGTGCTTCAGGGCAAACGCGTCGGGCTGTTGACCCACCCCGCCGGCGTTAACGCTGCGGGGGTGAGCACTATTGATGTATTGCGCCATGCACCGGGCGTGAAACTCGTCGCGCTGTATGCCGCGGAACACGGCATTTATGGGACGATTGGCGCCGGCGCTTCCATGCCAAAAAAGCAAATGGACAGCAAAACCGGCCTGCCGATTTATACGGTTTACTTTACCGTGGACGGCGACAAAAAGGGCGACTTTCGCAAAGCCTCACCGGACATGCTGGGCGATATTGATGTGATGGTGATTGATTTGCAGGACGTCGGCACACGCTCCTACACCTTTATCAGCTGCCTCCTGTGCACGATGGAGGCCTGCTTTGAACAAAACAAAACCGTCGTTGTACTAGACCGGCCCAACCCGCTTGGCGGTCTCAAAGTCGGCGGGCCGATCATCGAAGACAAATGGATGAGTTACGTCGGCGCATTGAAAATTCCCTACGTTCATGGCCTCACCATCGGCGAGGTGGCTTACCTCGCCAAAGACAATCTCAGCCTGCTGCCCATTTCGCCCCAAGTTTCAGATCCCGTCCGGAAATTGTTCCAGGTTTCGCCAGAAGTATGGAATCACGGCAAGCTCATCGTGGTGCCGATGAGCGGCTGGCACCGCTCCATGCTCTGGGCCGATACCGGCTTGCCCTGGATTCCCACCTCGCCCAATATCCCGACCGCCGAGGCCGCTTTCGGCTACAGTCTCACTGGCCTCGCGGGCGTCATGGGCAACTTCAAGCACGGGGTGGACACACCTTATCCGTTCCGATTATTGAACTATTCGCCGCACATCCCGCCCGATCAACTGGCGGCGACCTTGAATGCCCTCAAGCTCGGTGGCCTCAGCTTCATGCCCCTGGCTTACGGGGAAAAAAATGAAAAGAGCGGGGTGTATGTCGCCATCACTAATTGGAACGCCGTCGAACCCACCCGCCTGGCGTTTGAACTGATGAAGCTCGATGCAGCCTGGACGTGGACGAAAAGCGGCAACCCCTATGCGCGGGCGGCAGGCGACAAACTTTTGGTGCACGATTTCAATATTTACGGGGGCTCCGACGCATGGTGGCGGGAAATCACCACCAAGGGCCGCCTCGCCAACGTGGACGGATTTTTCAAGCTTTGGGACGCGCAGGATGCCGCCTACCAACAGATGACGCGCAAGTGGTGGCTGTACCAGCCGTGAGAATTGGCTGCGGTGGTGTGACGTAGCGCTGAGCTTCAGCCCGCGCTTCAGGGATTTCGAATATCGAAGAAGCGCTGGCTGAAGCTCAGCGCTACGTCACGCGCCACGATGTTAAATCGATTGGCCCAGAGTAATTTTCCTAGATTGCGCCCGGGCGCTTTTGCGGCAATTCTATCCGGCCATGAAACGTTCCCGGAAATCAACTGGCGGCCTCACCCTGCTGGGCCGCTCGGAAACCGCCCTGCCGGCGTCGCCCGGCGACGCCCGGCTGGAGACCTTTCCCAATCCGGAGCCCAAGCGCCCGTATTGGATTCACCTCGACTGCCCGGATTTTACGTCTCTTTGTCCTGTGACGGGCCAGCCGGATTTTGCCCGCATTACGATAGACTACATCCCCGGAAAAACGTGCCTGGAAACGAAGGCCCTGAAATTCTACCTCGCGTCGTTTCGCAACGAACCGGCGTTTAATGAGGCCGTCATCAACCGCATCTTGGACGATCTTGTGCGCGCCTGCCGGCCGCGGGCGATGAAGATCGAAGGGAAATTCGCGCCGCGCGGCGGATTGGGCTTGGCGGTCGTCGTGGAGCATCCGCGGGCGGGCGCAACGGCGGGAGCACCGAAATTCTGGCGTCGCCCATGAATGCCGTGGTCTTACTCAGCGGCGGAATGGACTCGGCGGCGGCGCTGTACGACGCGCAGGCGGCGCATGAAGTGATCGGCGCGCTGAGTTTCGACTACGGCTCGAAACACAACCACCGGGAAATTCCCTGCGCGGCGTGGCATTGCCGGAAATTGGTCATTCCGCATCAAGTCATCATGCTGGATTTCGTGCCGGGGCTGTTTCAGTCCGCGCTGTTGAAATCTGGCGGCCAGATACCCGACGGGCATTACGAGGAGGATTCGATGAAGCAAACCGTCGTGCCGTTCCGCAATGGCATCATGCTTTCCATCGCCACGGGTTATGCGGAGTCCATTGGTGCGGCGGGGTTGGTCATTGCCGCGCATGCGGGCGACCATGCCATTTACCCGGACTGCCGTGAGAATTTCATGCAGGCCATGGCGGATGCCATGCGGCTGGGCACCTATGCGGGCATCGCGCTGCTGCGGCCGTTTATTCGTTTTACCAAGGCCCAGATCGCGGCGCGCGGACATGAGCTCGGCGTGGACTTTGCGCAGACCTGGTCCTGCTACAAGGGTGAGGATATCCACTGCGGGACATGTGGCACGTGCGTCGAGCGCCGAGAGGCGTTTATGAATGCCGGGCTCTTGGATCCCACGACTTATGCCAGTAGTGCGCCGCTGCCATTGAGACCTCAACTGGGCCGAAGTTAGACAACATTGGCTCAAATAGTTTTACCTTGTGCGGGCCGCACAACATTCGCTATAGAGACGATTGCAGCTCATTCTTCCCCCTTTATGTCGGCAATTGCCACATTTATAAAGTTACCCAAAAGCGCGCTTGAAAGTCTGCGGAAAGCAGCATTGCCCCAAAAGCGTCTGTTTGGTGCGCCGCGCGACGTCTATCATGATTTTTTACGGCAGCAAGGTACCGAAGTGGCCACCTATGACCCATCTGGTTTTCTTTTGGCAACCCTGCTGGTCTATTTAAAAAAGCAACAGATCAACTTGATGAAATCTGAATATGACGAGTTGGCAACTTTCCTCACCAAAGAGCGTGAGTCCACCAATTTTCTGCTTACCTCTGCGCACAAACGGGACTTTTTGGACAAACTCGGTGGCCCATTTTCGGTACAGGAACTGTGCAGCTATTACAACCAATTCAATGGAACCTCTGAAGATGATGTTGGCGAACCGCTGCTGGACGGTATTCGAGCTTTTCAGCAAAGCTTGAGCCAGGTCGATGACAACTCTGTCATCCTTTTCACCATTGGTTAGTCGGACCGGGATTGAGCATTTTCCCGGCCTCGCTTTAAACGATACCGGGGTTCATTGCTGAAGAATCATTGACATGCTAATCTCCGAAATTTTCCGTTCGATTCAGGGCGAAGGCATGCTGGCCGGCACGCCGTCAGTATTTGTACGGACGTCGGGCTGCAACCTGCGGTGCAACTGGTGCGACACGCCTTATGCGTCGTGGAATCCCGACGGTTCGGATTTGTCCATCATGGAAATTGTGCAGAAAGTGGACAGCCATGGGTCGCGGCATGTCGTGTTGACGGGCGGGGAGCCGATGGTGGCCAAGGAGATTCACGCGCTCGCCGCGGCACTACGGGAAAGGGGGAAGCATATCACGATTGAGACGGCAGGAACAATTTTTCCGGGCGGGATTGCCTGTCACCTGGCCTCGCTCAGCCCGAAATTGAAGAATTCCGCGCCGGATGACCGTTTGCCGGCGACATGGCGGGAGCGGCACGAGAAGTTGCGGTGGCAGCCGGAGGTGGTGCGGGCATGGATCGAAAACTACCCGTTTCAACTGAAATTCGTGGTCGCGGGGGAGGCGGACGTGGCGGAAATACAATTGCTTTTAAGGGATTTGGGCGGAAAGATTCCGCCTGAAAAAGTCCTGCTCATGCCTGAAGGCATCACCCTCGAGGCGTTGCGCGCGAAAGAGCCGGCGCTGCGTGAATTGTGCCGGCGGCATGGGTATACGTATTGCCACCGGTTGCACATTGAACTGTTTGGCAATACGAGGGGGACGTGAGCCATACCGCATCCAATTCGAATACAAAAATCCATCCATGAATGAAGTTCAAGCGTCGCTACGCGACGCCCGCCATTTGGGGCGCCTTGTTTCCGTGGGTTGAAACCCACGGTTATTCTCATCCGGTCGCTAAGCGACCGCCATCCCACGACGCCTTTCGCCCATCACCTCCGCCTTTCACTCTTCACTCTTCACCCTTCACTCTTTCCCCCGCCCCCTTCGCCCTTCGCCCATTCCTCCGCACAGAACTAAGCACTAGAACACTAAGTACTAGAACACTTCTTTAAAAATCCATGCCTTACCGAATTTGCAAAATTTTTGAAATTGAGAGCGGGCATATGCTCTCGAAGCACCCCGACTTGTGCAAATATCCGCACGGGCATTCGCGCAAAGTGGAGGTCGTCATTGAGGCGGCGGATTTGGACCGGAACGAGATGGTCTGCGATTTCAAGGCCCTGAAGGAGTCGCTTTGGGAGTATCTCAAGACTTTTGACCACGCCTTGTGCGTCAACACGCGCGATCCGCAATTTGCGACGCTCAAGGCGGCCTACGGAGCGCAGATTATCGCATTTGAAAGCCAGGATCCTACGACGGAGGTGCTCGCGCGCGCGATTTTCGCCGAGGCGAAAAAGCGTCTGGCGGCCTACGCGGCGAACCCCCGGGCCACCTATCCCATCGCCCACCCGATTCGCCTGGTCAGTGTGCGGGTGTGGGAGACGAGCAGTTCCTGGGCGGAGTACGGGGAATAACTAGCGGGGAGCAGGGAGCGGGGAGTCACTAAACTTCGCGGATCTTCGAGCGCCTTCTACAAAATCAATGTGAAAAAGCTGGCTGAATTCTATCTTTCAGCTTCTGGCTTCCGCATTCTGGCTCCCTGCTCCCCGCTCCCTGCTCCTCGCTCAGCGTCCAAATATGCACCCTTGACCCCCCTGTGCGGCATCGTTATCCCTTGAGCTTCTCTATTCCCATGGGCCAACAATACAACAAAGTCATCAAACGCAAACGTCGCGTCGCTTACGTCAAGCGCCGCAAAGCCGCCGCCAAGGCTGCTGCCGCCGCCGCCAAGGCCGCTAAATCCTCGAAGAAGGACAAGTCCTGAGGGGGCTTCGAGCCCTTCCGGCATTGTGTGTCATGCACAGTCTCCCGCATCGGCAGGCGTGGGCGCGAGTCGTGCTCGCGGCCGGCCTCGCGATGCTCGCGGCATGCTCCTCCCCGCCGAAAAGCGCCACCAGCAACCCTCCTGGCATCAGTTCGGACGGCGTGGCCATCACGCATGTGGATCAACGGTTCATTGACGACCTTGAATTTCGGCGCATTTCCGAATACTTCACGGGCAACGAAAACACCAGCGGGCGCATCATCGAACGCTCCGACCCCCAGCAGCGCGCCGGCTACTATTTCATTCTCAGCCTGGAATTTCATCCGCGCACGACCCTGCCCACAGGTACCCAGGCCGATCTCGATTATATTCGCAAGAACCACGCGGAGCCCCTGCACCAGCATTTTACCTTTTCCGCCGACACCGGCACATGGAACGAAATTCTGCTTGGCCTTACCGGCTCGGCGTGGCCCGACAAAGATGAAGCCGTGGTGGCTTGGAAGATCACCCTGAAAAATGCGGCGGGCAACGTGCTGGCCGACCGCCAAAGTTTCCTCTGGGGCATTCCCGACCCCGCGCCTATTGCCACCAGCGCCACCCCTGAGAAGGTCAACCCGTGAATCCGGCTTTTGCCGAAGCGCGGCCAGTGAAAAAGAACTTGGAGCACAATGGCGGCCAGCCGACCGGTCACTGGCTCCCGTGGAGGGCCATCACGCCGTCCATTAAGATTAGCGCCATGGCATTGGAGGAAACCGTGCGCGGCGGCCAAGCCTTTCGCTGGCGGCGGGCACCGGGCGACGATGCCGCAATTTGGCAGGGCGTTTGGTCTGATTGCGTGGCGCGGGTGCGCACAGGGATGAACGAGACTTTGGAATGGAGCTGCCCGGCAACATTGGCTGCACGGGTTGAACCGGCCATCGGAGAATATTTCGCCGCACAGGTGAATTTCGAGAAGCTACTCGACCAGTTACCCTGGCGCACAGACGCGGTGATTGCCGAGCGCGTGACGGCCAACCGCGGCTTGAGGCTGCTGCGGCAGGCGTTAAGTGAAACCCTCCTCGCCTTCCTTTGCAGCAGCGCCAAGCGGATTCCCCACATAGCGCAAATGTGCGAAAACATGGCCGCGCGATTTGGCGAACCGGTGTGGGGTGAAATTCGCGCCCTGCCGACTTGGGCGCGGCTGGCGGAAGTCCAGGAAAGCGACTTGCGCGCCTGTTCGCTCGGTTACCGCGCGCGGTTTGTTCACCAAACGGCGCAGCGGTTGGCCGCAGAACCAGGCTGGGAGGCACGAATAAGAAAGGCCGCCTACCCTGAGGCACATGCCTGGCTGGCGGATTTGCCCGGGGTCGGCCCGAAAATCGCCGATTGTGTTCTCCTTTTCGGCGCGGCGAAATACGAGGCGTTTCCGGTGGATACCTGGATTCTACATGCCATGGCGGAACGTTATGGGCTGAGCGGCTGGCGGCCGGCACAGGTGGCGCAGTTTGGCCGTGCCCATTTTGGCCCGCTGGCGGGGCTGGCCCAGCAATTTTTGTTTTCGGGCGCCCGAAAAGAGGGCAAAAAAGGCACCCGATAAGGCGCCTTTAGAGCAAGTCGGCAAATTCGTCCACGTTCAAGTTTGCCTGGCGCAAAATGGCCCGTAAAGTGCCCCGGTCAATTTGGCGATGATCCGGCACCACTGTTTGGGCAAAAGGGTCGGCTCGACGCATGATTATATGACTGCCGTGTTGACGACGTACCGTGAAGCCCTTCTTTTGCAAGGCTCAGACGACATCCGCTCCGGACACCTGCGGAAGCTTGCTCATACTGCAACCAGAATGGCATCAAAATTCTCTTCCGGTACCGGCAGGTTGTCATCCTTCAGTGCAAGAATGTAACCTTCAATCGCCTCCCGAATATTAATAATGGCCAAGTCACGGGACTCCCCCTGGGAAATGCAGCCCGGCAGGCTTGGGCATTCGGCCAACCAAAAACCGTCTTCACCCGGATGAACAAGGACTTGTCGCATTCACGAATCCTAGAGAAATTCAGGCTGGTGGTCAAGAGGTTGAATTCTGCACTCTGATTCCTGAACTCATAGAGCTGTTATATTTACTTTCCGCTGGAAGGTTGCATGATGCCCATCCAACAAGCGTTTTATTCATGGCCAAAACCCATTCCTCCGCCGAATTTCTCCTCTGGCCCCCACCCAAGCGGGTCGAGCGGACGCTCGGCGTGCAACGCGTGCCAGGATTGGGGCCGAAATTGTGTCTGGCGATTAATCCCGGCTTTGGGCCGGAGGCATATGCGCTCGAGATTACCACGCAATACAGTTCGCTGGTGGCGGGCAGTGAAGCCGGCTTGGAACACGGACGGCGGGTGCTGGACCAACTGCGCCGGCAGTGCGGGGACGTACTGCCCTGCCTGCGCGTCGAGGATGAGCCGGATTTCAAGGTGCGCGGTTTCATGCTCGATATCAGCCGGGGCAAGGTGCCGACCAATGAAGCGCTGCGCAATCTGGTGCGTCAGCTCGCCTTGCTGAAATACAACCATCTCCAGCTTTATACCGAGCATACCTTTGCGTTCCAAAAGCATAAAACGGTGTGGCGAGAGGCCGATCCGATGACGGCGCAGGATGTTGCGGCGCTGCAAGCCTTGTGCCGGGAAAATTTTATCGAGTTGTCGGCCAATTTGAATTCCTTCGGCCATTTCGAACGATGGCTCAAGCATCCGAAATTTAGGCGCCTTGCCGAATGTCCGGATGGCTTCACCCATCCGCTCAAGGGTCGGGTGCCGCACGGAACCACGCTGAAGCCCAATGCGGCGACCTTGAAATTTCTGGATTCTTTGTGGCAGGAATTTCTGCCTCAGTTTCATTCGAAGAAATTCAACGTCGGCGGCGACGAACCCTGGGAGCTGGGCCAAGGTTGGAGCAAGCCGTTGGTAAAAGAGCACGGCAAGCACCGCGTGTATCTAGATTTCGTGAAAAAGCTCCACGCCCTCGCGACCAAGCATGGCCGTGAAATGCTGTTTTGGGCGGACATCTTGCTGGAAGCGCCGGAACTGGTCGGCGAAGTTCCAACCGACGCTACGGCGTTACTCTGGGGCTACGAAGCCAACCATCCGTTCGCCGAGCAGTGCGCCAGGCTGGCGGCGGCGAAACGCAGATTTTGGGTCTGCCCGGGCACGTCGGCATGGAACACGTTCACTGGCCGCACGGACAACATGTTGGTGAACATCGAAAGCGCGGCAAAGCTCGGTCGGACGCACGGCGCGGAAGGTCTCCTGCTCACCTCGTGGGGCGACGGCGGCAACCACCAGCCTTGGCCGGTCATGTATCCCGGCATTGCGTATGCGGCGGGCCTGGCGTGGAACCAAAAAGGGACGAAACGCACAGATCTGGCCAAGGCCATCAATCTGACGTTCAGCCAAAGCATCGCCTCGCACTATGGCGAAATCCTGCTCGAACTTGGGCGGGTGGAAAACGCGATCAAACACCCGAAACCGAATCGCAGCCGGCATTTCAATTTGTTCTTTGCGACGCGCCGGGAATTAAAAAAGGAACTGACCACGCTTTCGGCGGTGGAATTGAAAAAGGTCTTAAACGCCCTGGCCAAGGTGCGCAAGAAGTTGAACAAGCACGGCGAGAAGTACCTATGGGAATACGGGGCATTGAATGAACTCACCACGGGCACAGACATGGCGGCATTGGCCATACAGCGCGCGATATTGGCGAAGGGCGGCAAAAGCACGAAGCCTTTGCGCAACGTCCTCCCGGACGTGATCGAGCAATTTATGAATGCCTGGGCGAACCGTGGCCGCGAGGGCGGGATGCTGGATTCGGCGGAGAGGATGGCCGGAGTTGGCAAAGATTTTGCATAGGCCTGTGGGGGCAAATGTCCCTTTGCCGCTTTCTGGCCCACCAAAAAGTGGCATACAGATGGCATTGAGAACGACCTTACCCGGATTTGGGTCCATTCCACGCGGTTTCTTCATGTTTTTGGTAATGTTCGAAGGCGGTCTGGAGGCCGCTAAGCACCTCAGCGCTGGTTTCGAGCAGAGCCTGGAAACGTGGACTCGGCACGCGGTCCACGTCGTCGCGGCAATGATCAATGAGTTCTGTAAGCGATGCTTTGAGGTGGGCGCAATGGACGGCGGGATCGGTAGAGGATTCCTCGGTGATTTTCATGTTGGACGGAAGATAAGCGCGAAAGGCTGATTGCGATACGGAGGTGTTTACCCACCGGGATGGCGCGATAGTTCAACGGGGACAGATCCAGCGCATGAGAGCAAAACCCTGCCGGATCGAGCAATTCATAAACGCTTGGGCGAACCGGAGGCGCGAGGGCGCAATAAGGGAGGCGGCCAAACGGATGGCGGAAATGGGTCAGATGCTTCAGACAGGATCAAAATCGTGGTCGCCGAGAGTCGCGATCTTCTTTCGCAGACGGAGGTAGTGGAGGCCCATATAACCCGTCAGAACCAACATTATCGTCGTTACAACCGGTAGAATAACGTTGATGAAAAACGGCCACCCGTGATCGTAACGCCCGTTCGATTCATCCACATAACACCAAATCAGATTCAGCATGCCCCAATTCCACCAGTTGATGGCGGTACTCAGGAAAATCCAACGGCGGGTCTTCAGGGTGGCGGGCCGCCGGGCCAGCACCAAGGTGGCGAGATTGGTCCCGGCGTAAATTAGAAAAAGTCCGAGCACTGCAGCCAGGCAAAACCGGGCGGGGAGGTCGGAGGTCTTCCAACCCGGGCCGGCCAAAAGAAACCGGAAGCCTTCAAAATAGAAGCCCAGGAACATCAGTTGCGCCGGGCCGCGGTTGGCTTTCAGCCAATGAGTCACCTCGCGAGCCTCCTTGACGGTCAAATATTGGCGGCGAAAGCGGCGGGCAGCCGCGCGGGGTTCGCCCAAATCCGCCAGGGCTGCCACCCGTGCGACCGGTTCTGCCGCCCCGCGGGACAATTGGGATTGCACCGCCTCGGCGTAGTGCGCTTCGATTTCCGGGCGAACACGGGCTTGCGCGGACGGAACCAGGTCGCCAGTGGTACTTTCGAGCCAGGCGGAGAGATTTTGCACGGCTGGCCGGCGGACGGAATTCATGGCGGAGGGGTCAGACGGTGGCGGGTGGAAACTGTTTAGACGGGCCGAAGGTCGTCGTCGCCGGCGGCCTGCAATTTCCTCCGCAAGCGGAGGAAATTGAGGGGAATGCGGGCAACAACCCAAAGGTTGAAGAAAGTATAGGCAAGGCAATCGAGAATCTCCCTCGACTCATGAATGCCATCCAGTTTTTCTTCGCGCCCGCAAATCAAGGCCAAGACGATGAAATTGAAGACGGCAAAGGAATCCAGCAGGATGATCCTTCGCATAACTGCCGGGTTCATTTGTCCCTGGGCCATAACCCAAGTGGCGAAGATCAGCACGACTTGCACAAAAGACAGCAGCATCGCCACGGTGGAAAAAATCCGGGAGGGGCCATCATCGCCGGGAAGGGTCGCCAGATTGGGAAAGACGACGGCCGGAAAAAGCAAACAACCGACAATCGGCCAGATAAAATTCACGGCCGATCTACTGCGCAGGTCAACAAACCAAACTTCTTTTTTGGTCAGATATACCCGGCGAAAACGCCGGGCGGCCGCGGGCGCATCGCCTAAATCAGCCAACGCCTGGGCTTGGGCGGCCGGGCCGGAAAAGCCGTCATCCATTCGTGCTTTCACCGCCTCCAAGTAATGCGACTCGATCTCGATCCGGACGCGGGCCGCAGCCGACGGAGCGATATCCCGGGTGGCAAGATCGAGCCATTCAGGTAAACTTTGAGCAACCGGCAGGCGTTTAAAGATCATCAATGGTGGGTTGGGGTGGCGTTAAACACCGGCAGGACTTAAAGGGGGCAAATTGCCCGAGGCGGCGAATGGCAACTTTTTACGCAGGCGCAGGAGGCGAAAACTGGTCACGGCGGCCATCAAGGTTAGGCCAAACACCATGACAAACGAATCCACCTGGATGAAATGGTCATTGGACTGGTCGAAGAGAAATATGCGGATAAAGTAGCCGATATTCAACCAAACGAGGGAGAGGAGCAGGAAAATCGTGCGCCGGGTTACGTCCTGACGGGATCGCCGGACAACGAAACGGGAGACGCGGTAAACGACGTAGCCAAAGGGAATAACGAGTAACAAGCTCATCAAACATGAGAGGTTGGGCCAGAAAAAAACGGCTAGCGGACCAAATGCCCAAATCGTTCCCATAAGAACTTGCGTCCTCACCTCCGAGAACACCTGTTTGGCATCCGAAGCAGTGAGGTGCTCCCGGCTAAAGCGCAACCAGGCAACGTGCGGGTTGCCAAGGTCCTTCAGCGCCGCCGCCTGCGCCTCGGCTTCGGCCAATCCTTCCGCCACTTTCAATAGCACGGCCTCGGTGAAGTGTGCTTCGATTTCGGCCTGGATGCGCGCCTGGGCCAACGGGACGAAGTCGTCCGTGGCAATGGAGAGCCAGGTGGAGAGGTTGGGCACTTCGGGCTCGCGAAAAAGTCTTATTTCCGAATCGCCCAGCATGGCCCGGAGATGGGTGCGGCGGAAGACTATCCAGGTGATTCTCGCAGCGCTCAGCGTCAGGCCGAATGCAATCAGCGCCTCCAAAATGCGGGTTGCAGGAGTGATCCTCGGTTCGACGAAACTTAACAGTATGAATCCGCCGGCATTCAACCAGGCAAGAGCCAGCAACAAAACCAGCTGGCGGCTCGCGACGAACTTCTTTGCCCGCCGGATAGTGTCTGCGGCCACCAAAATAACCAAGCAGCCAAG
The DNA here is from genome assembly GCA_964561455.1 of uncultured Opitutales bacterium. Lineage (GTDB taxonomy): Bacteria > Verrucomicrobiota > Verrucomicrobiia > Opitutales > JABDGR01 > JABDGR01. The sequence goes on along the minus strand of CAZLPS010000026.1, from coordinate 27,120 downwards.
GACAATTTGGAGGCCGACCGCCGCGCCAAGGGGCTTGGGGTGGAAAAAAAGCACCAGCAGCAAGGCCAGAATCGCATAGGTAAAAACTTGAACTCCCGACCGTATGGCCAGCAGCACGGTATCGAACTTGGTCAAATGCTCCAGCCGCAATCCCAATTTCCGGCTGCCTGCTTGCGGATCGCCGAGCTCCGCCAGCGCTGCGGCCCGGGCCCCGGCCTCGGACTGGCCGCACGCCTTATTCGCCAGAAGGGATTTGGTGTAAATCGCCCCAATTTCCGCCCGCGCCCGAGCTTGCGCCGATGGCGCGAGGCCGTGCGTGGCCAGATCAAGCCACTCCGAAAGTTCAGGCGAAATTTCCCCAGTGGGGAGGTCGATGGGCCTGCCAAGGATCATATTGAAGGTCTTCAGTTAGTTTTTTGCCGGTGGCGGCGTGGCGAAGTCGGTGTCAGCAGCGTGGTGGAGCTTTTTGCGGAGCCGATACAGGGACAGGAAGGAATAAAGGCCAGCGGCCAACAGACTGATCATTCCAGCGGTTAAGTACCCGGGGGACGGATGAGTAAGCCATAATGCGGCGGCGGCCAGAACTAAAAAAGGTAATATCAGAACGAGACGGAGCGAAAGTATGCGCCGCGCCACCGTGACGGGAGAAAGCCAGAAGGCGGACAGGGTCCGAAGAGCAAAGACCGCAAAGGCAGCCGCCATGACGAAATAGACAAAGCTGTAAAATAGAAGGTAAGGGCCCTGATAATACAGGTCATCGTGGGAATTGTGGACGTGGAGTGCGTGCCAACCAAAAACCAGGATGCAAAGCAAAGCAACGTGGCGCAGTAACACCTCCCCGCGAGGACGGTCAAAATCGCCCAGTTTCCGGATATCCCGTTGCGTCAAATACTCGCGGGCGAAGCGGTGGGCGGCGGCGCGGGCGTTGCCGAGGTCGGTCAAGGCCGCGGCTTGGGCGGAAGAATCAGCGAGGCCGGGTTCGCGGTGGCGCTGCACGGCATCGGCAACGTGGGCCTCGATTTCCGCGCGGACACGGGCTTGGGCCGACGGCACCAGCTCCCCGGTGGCGATTTCGAGCCAGTCGGAAAGGTTTTTTGGGATAATCTTTCGACCAAGATTCATGACCGATTAATTAAGCAGTGGTGGGCCTTTGCGGCGGCAGGTTCAGTTCCTCGACATCGGCGTACAAGATTTTCCGGCGCAGGCGAAGGAACTTAATCACGCTGACTGAACTTCGGACCGCAATCGTGGCCGATATCAGCATAAATAAAATATCAGACGCATTTAAAGAATCAGTTCCAATGTAAAAAGCCGACGTGAAGAAAGCGGCCCAACCAAGTCGCACAAGGCTGTGGAGAAGAACTAACCGCCCCAGCAGGTCCGGGGAGATTTTTTGGTTGGCCAATTCCGTGGTGCGTTGCCAAAGTTTTTTCCCGGGGATCCACATCAAAAGCAAGCTTGCCTGCATGAACACGACGATGACGAGGTGGCGTCCGTGGAATCCTTCAGGATCGGGATCAAACCGGGTCGCAAGTCCGGTCAAAATGGATGTGCAGAGAAGAAACACCAATCCCCAGTTGCAGTTTAGAAACTTCAAAAAACGGTTCCGCTGCAAAATTGGTGGCGGAGGAATATTAAGATCTGTGTCGTTAATATAACTGGCGAGCTGCCCGGCTTCTTCCTTCGTCAGGTATTCCCAGTTATACCGTCTCGCGGCGGCATGGGCCTCGCCCAAATCAGCGAGGGCAACAGCCTGCGCGTTGGCCGTCGGCAAACCGGCATTTTGGCGTGATTTCACTGCCTCCGCATAATGCGCCTCGATCTCCGCGCGAACGCGCGCCTGCACCGAGGGCACCAATTTCCCGGTGGCGATTTCCAGCCACTCGGCAAGATTCTGCACCCGTCGTCCACGCCAGGGTGCCCGCACCAGGTCTTTTAAGGGGATATTCCAACCCCAAGTAAGCGACGCCACTATCACCACTAGCCCGAAGTCAATGCAGAGGATTTTGATTTGATCGGCGTTCATGTGGCCTCCTTGAGCAGACCGCTGATGGCGCCGGAAAACTGGTGCCATTCCTCGCGTTCCTTGACAAGGACCTTCCGGCCCTTATCGGTGAGTTTGTAATAGCGGCGCTCGCGGCCGTTTTCCAGCCGGGTGGAGGAGGTGATCAGTTTCTTCCCCTCCAAACTGTGCAAGGCGGGATAGAGTGTGCCTTCCTTGAAATCCAGGACGCCCTTGGAGGTTTGTTTAATCTCCTGGGCGATGCGGTAGCCGTGATTCGAACCCCGGCTGAGGTTCTGCAAAATCAGGGTCGGGAGGCTGCCTTTAAAGTTCATGGGCGGGACGATACATCGAAACCCGATGCATTGACAAGAATTATTTTTTCGGTTCTCCGCCCAATGGGATAAAAACGTCGGGGTCGGGTGGGACTACGGGGCGGCCGCCGGGGCGGTATCAAGGCGGGTAAGTTCGGCATGGGCGAGGCGGTGAAAGGGACCCTTGTCGCCCGCGCCGATGGCTTGATGAAAATTGTCGGCAGCGCCCGTTCGATCGCCTTTGAGCAGGTGCCTTATGCCAACGAAATAAAAGGCTTCGGTTTGCCGAATGCAATCTGGCTGGGAGTCCCCCACCCTAGCAGCGACCCACAGGCCAGCTTCGTCCACCTCGCCGCCCAAAAACAGGGCGAGGGTTTTGGTCCAGGCATCGTCGATTCCGGCCGCGGACAGTGAGGCGTCCGGCGGCGCCAATCCCTCCTGCAACAGCAGAAACTGGCGGAGCAGGCGGGGTTCGCGCGCAGATGCCGGATCCATTTGGATCGCTTGGGTGTAATCGGCGAGGGCTTCCGGGTAGTGGCCCTGCATTTGCAGGCATTCTCCGCGATTGGCAAAGGAATCGGCGTCGGTCGGATTCAATTCGACCAGGCGGTCAAAGTCCGCCAACGCGCCAGTGTAGTCGTTTTTGGATTCCCTGGCCACGCCACGGGCCAGGAAATAGAGGAACATATTTGGGTTAAGTTCAATGGCTTTGGTGAAGTCGGCCAGAGCGCCATCGAAGTCGTCGTTCCGTTCTTTCTTCAAGCCTCGATCAAAGCAGGCGGAAGCGAGAAGAGAATCGCCATTAATCCGGACATCGCCAGCGACCGTCCAAGCGGCCCTTCCGCCCTGCTCAGCCGCCGCCCGGGGATGCAGATAGGCCCAACCGTTTTTGCCATCCACCACCAAATCCAACCGGGCGAGTGCTTCCATTCCGAGCACCGCAATCTCATTGCCGTCAGTGACTGGAAATCCATCCACTTCCACCCCGGTAAGGGCCAGGGGGCCCCACTCTATTTTGTCCGCCTGCGATTGTTCAGCCTCGCCGGAGTCAATCCAAGCGCCGTCGTAATCAAAGTGGGTTACCCGAGCTTGGGGATGCGCGGCCTTCCACCTTGTCCATTCACCGGGCGGCAACCCTACCCCACCGGTGAACCCCGTATCCACTAGCAGTCGGCCAGCCTTCTGGTCGGGCAGCGGAATCTCGATCAACAGCTCCAACGCAGGCAGTATTTTCAATTTAATCCAGCCGTCCGTTTCGGCTGGCAACTCTCGCGCGGCCCGAATGGTGTGCTGATTGGAATCGAAGACCAGAATATTGTCCCGAACTTCGGACCAGCCGATGGCCCCATCCTTTTGTCTAGCTGGATCGGTTCCGTCCGACGAAAAGGGGTGAATCATCATGGCGGTCGTGAAAGTGTTGCCGCCCGCGCTGATCACCATGGGTGCCGAAAGGGCGTCGGAATAGACGTCGGCGGGGGCTTCGGCATATTTCACCCCCAACCGTCTCGCCCCAGCCTCCCATAGCGCGGAAGTTCCGCCGGTGTCCAAGATCAGTCGGGCGGCGTTGCCATTGACGGTAAGGTTGGGGAAAACTGCAATGGTCGCCGAATGGTTGCCCAAGGCGCCAACCAACCCTAAGCCAAGGGCACAGCCCAAGATTAAAAATGCGCTCGCGGTTACGGCCACGAGCAGCCGCTGCCGAATCAGGCTGATTTTCGTCCGCGAAAGAATCCGCCTCAATATTAACCAGACAACACCCATGCCGATTCCCATAACTAACCAAAAGAGGGCCACCGATTCCCAACCTATCTGGACGCGGGCAAGGTTCCGTGACTTCGGACCCAAGAGGGTGCTGGCAATGACGATCACCCAGAGCAGCAGCACGAAGAACGAATACAACCGCACCGCGAAAGGCGCAGCGGCCAAAAGTGCCTGGCGCAGTTTTTGCATGGAAATATGGCGGCCGGTTCTGCATTTGCCGACCCGGGACATTCTGGGTGTACCGAATATTCGGCAGATTGGGGAATCCGATTCTAATTAATCTACTCTATATAGACTCCGTCAGACGGCAAAAATGAACATGAAATTACGAGAAAATAAGTGGGGAACACTATTGGCTTTGAGTCCGCCTTCCGTCAATTCGTAACCGAATAGGTGGCGAACTGGCTGGCTTGGGCAAAAAATTGCAAACTGCCTGCCAATCCCGCAGTTCGGACCTCAGCCAGATTCTTCTTGCCAATTATTAGGCTAACCTTATCATTATCAAACGCTTATCAAGCGAAAACCGCATGATGAAACTGGCCGTTCGGCCTATTGGGCGCGCCAGTCAATGCAGAATCGCGTTGCCGCGCTTGAAATTATCCGGGGAACCACCAACGAGTCCGTCCAAGTTCAACAACCATTTCCGCGAGTTCTTAGAATTCTCCGCAACAAACTGACTACGCCTCGGGGCAAGGACAAGATTGACGCCGAGGAATTGCAGAGGATTAAGCTGGAGGTAGAAGGAGGCAAAACTCCTTATCCCAGTCCCCGACGATCCAAGCCCCGCTCTTCCAGGCGCAAATAGTGGCCCAGTACATGGAGGCATGGCACTGAAAAGCTTCTTTTAATCGCTTTCCGGGCCACTCCATGCGGTTTCTTTGTGCTTTCCGTAATGTTCGAAGGCGGTACGGAGGCCGCTGAGCACTTCAGCGCAGGTTTCGAGCAGAGCCTGGAATCGTGGACTCTGCACGCGATCCACGTCGCCACGGCAATGGTCAATGAGTTCCGTAAGCGATACTTTGAGGTGCGCACTATGGCCTGCGGGATCGGAAGTGGATTCGTCGGTGGTTTTCATGGTGGACGAAGAGTAAGCGCGAACGGCCGATTGCGAAACGGAGGTGTTTACCCACAGAAAGACCTCTACGAGTCCATGCTTTACTCTTGAACTTCGACCCGGCGGGTTGGTACCGAATAATTGGGCCACCACATAAGAACCCTTGCGAGGTGGCCTCAAGCAGCTCATTTTACCGGTAAGATTGTGAAAATGCGAAAAATATCAAAGTTGCGCCTCGCCCTCCTGTTGGGGTTGGCGACGTTTCTCTATGGTGGAATTTACATTTTGCTCAGCATGAACGGAAAGTATTCCAGTCGACTATTTATGTCGGGCCAGCACGCATACACCACGGGGATGCACATGCCGGACATTTGCGTGTGGGAGCCTAAATACATCGTCTGTTACCCTCCCGGCCCCAATCCCAAATTGAAGAATATTCTCGGTTGGGCCTACCTGCCGCTGGTTCAGCTGGACCGGGCGTATTGGCACGGGTCCATTGACGTGATCGAGACCAATCCGGACCTCAAAAATCTCGTAACCCAACCCTATCCGATTTGAATTTAGCCTGGGCCAAGGGCTGAAACAGGAGCCACCCAAGACTTCGCCAAGAGCAAAACCTCCAAGCCTACGCCACCACGGCTTCGCGCATGGGGCGGGTGGCGACGGGCGGCAAGGGGTTCCCGTCGCGCCGGAGATCGGCAATTTCCTCGCGCACAAGAGCGTTGAGTTGCTTGAAGACGGCTTCTTCCTTTACCCCGTGGCAAACCCCGCCATGGGGGAATAGGTCAGGGCAATAACCAACATAGCAGGCATCCTCTTCACTCCAGCGGGTGTATTTTAAATATAGATCGGCGGGTGTCATTGGCGGGCCTCCTGAATGGCGCGGTGGACTTGCTTCTCTTGATAATGATGCGCATCTTCGCCTTCTTTGCCACTCAAAATTAGCGCTCCCGCAACCTTGGGATGGCGAAATTTGCGATGCGAACCCTTGCCCCCAGCCAGCGCACGCCGCTCCCGGTTCAGGCCGCAGCCTGCACCTGCAGTTTGCCCAGGAAGGTGCCCCAACCATTGTTATACTGATCGGGGTAACCAGCTTGATCCGGGGTGAGTTTTTCCCAGCCGGAGTGGACGAGGGTGAGCTTGGTGGTGGCGCCTTGTTCTTCGAGCGTGAAGGTGACCAGCGTTTCGAAATTCAACTTGGACGGCTGAAAGGTATAGACGAGCTTGCGGTTCACCTCGACCTCGCGCACGACGCAGGGAATGTCGCCGCAGGATGCGGAGCCGGTAATTTTGAAGTGGTGGCCAGCCTTGGGCGCAAAGTCGTTCGGCGCGAACCAGCCGGCAATTTTGGCCGGCTCGGTGAGATGGGCCCAGACTTTGGCGGCCGGCGCGTTGATGGTGATTTCCTTTTTGATCAGTTTCATGGCGTGGATTCGATTTGGTTTTTGAGTTTTTGCAGGGAAGATTCCCAAAATACTTCGTAGCGCGCCAACCAGGCGTCCATTTGTTGCAAGGGCGCGGCATTGAGGGACTGGATGCGTTCGCGGCCACTCGGGCGGACGTTGACAAGCTTCGCCGAGTGGAGAATCTGCAGGTGCTTGATGACGGCGGGGCGGCTCATTTTAAATTGCGCGGCGATTCGGCCCACGGGCAGATCCTCGCCGGCCAAAAGATCGAGGATGCGGCGGCGAGTGGGGTCGCCCACGGCCTTCAAGACGCGGTTTAACCCGGCAGGGCGGGCGCCATTCGTTAGATATGTAACCATAAGGTTACCTGTTAAAGTGAGTCGAAGTCGCGAAGCCGTCAAGCGTCAAAATTCACTTCTTTGAAAATTGGGTCGCGGGCCTTATTGGTCAACTTCTTCAGGTAAACCGCCTACCGCCCAAAGGGGTCTCAGGCATATTGCAAACGACCCCTGGGTGGCGGAATCGGTCGGCCCAATTCGCGGGCGGTTTCAAACCACTCGGCAATGACCAGTTTCACGTTGGCTAACGCCTCTTCCTGCGTGGCCCCGTCGGCCATGCAACCAAATAATTCCGGCACCTCAACAAGAAATGCCTTGTCGGCCTGGCTCCACCAGATAATCAGCTCGTAGTTAGTTTCACGGTTCAATAATGACAGGTTGTAGCGAAGAATCAAGCTCCGCACTTGGTAGTGTCCTAATTTGGAACCCGTTGACCCTCAGAAACCTTCAGTAAGGCTCAGAAAGCCTCGGAAAGCGGCTGTCATTTCGGACCTGCTTGGTCGGCAATGGGAAAGTAACGGACTAGTTTTCAATCCTGTGTTCGGCCTTGAGTTGTTTTTGGCAGGCATCGATTGCTCGCAAACAATTCATTTCGACAACATGCGAACCTCCGATGGTATCCAAACGGTCAAGCGTCTGCCTCAATTCGTCGAGCTTGCTTGTGTAGTATTTACGGTGCCATTTTTAATTCCAAAAATCGACTATCTTACTCATAAGTGAATTCAAATTTCGAATCACTGGGGGCAGATTGCTTGATATAGAAATCGCCCCAAGTACGCGATGTCATTGCTTCCTTGATTTTCACCTTCAAATCCGAATTCATTGCCAGACCAAAAACTACACCATTGAGTGATTTTGGCGGTACACTCAATAACAATCTCGCTCCCGGTTGGGATGCGTCCCCCTCCTCGACAATAGATCCATTTTTCTTGCATGTCTCAATGCCAAAAAGAAATCTGACTTCGTTTTCATATTTCCATACTTCTTGCTTACGCCTTGCAACGTTCCTTACAAGCACTTCCATATTGTTGAAATCCATTAACTCAAAGGGCATTCTCGGCTTGTCATATTCAACTTCAAGGAGGAGATCTTCTTGAACAATATTTGAGAAAGGTGACTGGTTTCGGTTCAATTCGACCATAAAACCCCTATGCTTGCGGGTATAATGCGCCCACATCAAGGCGCAATTTTCGTTTTTCGTACAGCAAAGAATGGCAAAATTCCTTGACGCCTCGTGCTTAAAAACAGCGGCGACGTTATTTTGATACTCCCTTATAAAACCATGAGTTATTTCCGCTGGCGCTTCGACCATTCGGTCAAGAAAATCATCGACTGAGCAATGCCCTTGATTTTGAGGAAACATATTCTCATATGCCTGACGAAATACTTTCGCGGTTCTCACGTCATTCGACCAATCTTTCAAATTACGGTATTCCTTATTCGGAAGCAAAAATTCGAATGGGTCATTCAATTCAACTGGACGAGCCAAGGGAAGGAATCCTCTGCAAAACGAATCGACGTATCCTTCATGTAAATATACAAAATAACGGTCCGATTTAACGCTGCTTTTCATTACAAAACGTCTATGGGTTACTCGATATTAATCAATTCGCCCCGCCGGCCTTGTCGGCGAGGGCCTTAATCTTTTCAGCTTTTTCGGCTTCAGCGAGGGCGACGAGCAAATCGCCGATTTCGCCTTCCATTAACTGCGTGAGGTTGTGGGCGGTGAAGCCGATGCGGTGGTCGGTGACCCGCGATTGGGGGAAATTGTAGGTACGGATGCGTTCGGAGCGGTCGCCGGTGCCGATTTGAGCTTTGCGCTGGGCGGAGTATTTGGCCTCCTCTTCGCTCTGCATGCGTTCGAGCAGGCGGGAACGGAGGACTTTTAACGCTTTGGCCTTGTTCTTCAATTGGGAGCGTTCATCGGCGCATTTGACGATGAGGCCCGTGGGCTTGTGGATGATTTGCACCGCGGAGTCGGTGGTATTGACGCCCTGGCCGCCGGGGCCGCTGGCGCGCGCGACGGTGATGGTGATTTCGTCCGGGTTGATTTGCACGTCCACTTCCTCGGCCTCGGGCAGAACGGCGACAGTGATGGTAGAGGTATGGATGCGCCCGTTGGCCTCGGTGGCGGGCACGCGCTGGACGCGGTGGACGCCGCTTTCCCACTTGAGAGTGCGGTAGACGTCGTCACCGGTGATCAGGAAGGTGACGTCCTTGACGCCGCCAGCTTCGGACGGACTGGAGTCCATCGGCTCAACCTTCCAGCCGTGGGTTTCGGCATAACGGGTATACATGCGGGCCACTTCGGCGGCAAAGAGCGAGGCCTCGTCACCGCCGGTGCCGGCGCGAATTTCGACGATGGTGTTGCGGGCGTCCTTGGGGTCGGGCGGCAGCATGGCGAGCATGACCTGCTCGTGGAGTTTCGGCAGATCGGCGCGCAGGGAGACGAGTTCCTCCTCGGCGAGGGTACGGAGATCAGGGTCGGACTTGGGGTCGGCCAGGAGTGCCTCATTTTCGGCGATGGAATTGGCGGCCTGGGAAAATTTGGCGTGGAGTGAAACCAGTTCAGTGAGCTTCTGATGTTCGCGCCCGAGGTCGGCGGCCCGCCGCTGGTTCGAGTAAAAGTCAGACGCCGCCATGAGCGCATCAATTTCGGTGAGGCGCTTGGCAAACGGGGCGATGGCGGGAACGGTCATGGACGAGAATTATGAATTAAGAATTATGAATTATGAAATCAAACAAACCAAGCAGATTAGGGGAAAACCAGGGCGGTGGGAAGCCTGCGCATGTAGTTTTTTGTTTTAAGGACGCCCTGGCTCAGTTAAGCTGGGCGGGATGAATGAAACCGAAAACACGTTGCGGAGCCGCGAAACCGTCGCGGTGGTGTGGGATTTTGACAAGACGCTCGTGCCCGGGTACATGCAGGCTCCGTTGTTTGCGCATTTTGGGGTGGATGACCGGCAATTCTGGACAGAAGTAAACAAACTGCCGGGGATTTATGCGCGGCGCGGCATTCATGCGTCGAAAGACACAATTTATTTGAACCATCTGCTCAGTTACGTCCGCAACGGGCCTATGCGCGGGCTGAACAACCGGCTGCTGCGGGAACTGGGCGGGAAGCTGAAATTCTTTCCGGGACTGCCACAAATTTTCGAGGATTTGCGCGAGGTGGTCCGCAGCCGGCCGGAATTCACCCGGCATGAGATTGGCCTGGAGCACTACGTCATTAGCACGGGATTGGCCGAGATGATCCGCGGGAGCGCGGTGGCACCGTTCATGGACGGCATCTACGGCTGCGAATTTGTCGAGAATCCCCTCCCCCCGCACTTTAGCCGCCAGGAGGAGATGGCGCTCGACGGGGCTGACTGGGAAATCGCCCAAATCGGCGTCATGGTGGACAACACGATCAAGACGCGCTTCATTTTTGAAATCAACAAGGGCTCGAACAAGAACCCGGCGATTGATGTTAATGCGGTCGTGCGGCCCGAGGACCGGCGGGTGCCGATCAAGAACATGATTTACGTGGCCGACGGCCCGAGCGACGTGCCGGTGTTTTCGGTGGTGCGCCGCAATGGCGGGCAGACCTATGCCGTTTATGACCCTGCGAACCACGCAGAATTCGCGCAAAACGACAGCCTGTTGCAAACCGGGCGGATTCACGCCTATGGCCCGGCGGATTACCGTCCCGAAAGCAGCACGGCGCTGTGGCTGAAGATGCACGTGCGGGCGATCTGCGAGCGCATCGTGCGCGAGCGCGAGGACGCCGTGTCCGCCCGCGTGCCGAATCCGCCGCGGCATTTACATGCGCCGCCGCCTGCGCCGGGCCCGGCGAAATCGCGCCAGCACGAGTTGTTTGGCGAGAAAGAATGACGGGGGCGTGCACCCTTGATTTCCGGCGCCCACTCCTCCGAGACTACTGGATGGGCGCGTTTAAGTGCGAGAGTTCCGCCCGGGCAAATTCGCGTTCATCGGCCTGGGTGCCTTCTGTGGCCACACTGGAATTGAACAGCCGCTGCGCGCCGGCCAAATCCCGGTTGATTAAATGCACCTCGCCAGCGAAAAAAGTGGACTGGCATTCGCGGTCGCCGAGCGTCCCCTGGTCGCCTTTTTCTGCCGCCGCGAGAAAATCCGGTTCACTCATCTTACCGTCGAGGTACAACGCAATGTCCTTCAACCATTCGTCCTTCCAGGCGGCGGCGGTTTGGGCGATGTCACCCGGTTCGCGGCCGAGGCGGCGAAAGAGGACATGGCGGTAAAGTGCCGGCAAATCGCCCCCGGGCGACAGCGGAACTGGTTTGTCGGCTTTGGCATAGTCATCCAGCGCACCGTTGAAATCGCCCTGAATTTGCTTCACCACCCCGCGCCGGAAATAGGCGTAAGTAAAACTCGGCGGCGGCAGCTCGGGGATGGCGGCGGGGGTCTTGATCGCGATGGCCGCGGAATAGTCGGCCAGGGCACCCGGCAAATCGCCCTTGAGGTTCTTCACGTCGCCCCGCGCAATCATGGCCTGGACGAATCCCGGATTGGCTTGGATGGCCTTACCGCAGTCGGAAATGGAACCAGGCAAGTCACCCTTGTACATTTTTAACTCAGCGCGAAAGAAGAAAGCGAGAAAATCATCGGGCTTGAGGTCTATGGCCTGGTTGTAATCCGCCAGGGCCCCAGCAGGGTCATTCCTGGCCCACTTGGCCTGGCCGGAGGCCACCAGGGCCTGGGCTTGTTTTTCCTTGCTGGTACACGCTTCGAGGAAAAGCACGCTGGCCCAAACCAGGCCGAATCGAATAAAAAATGAGACTGTGGGGTGAAAGTTCATGACCGGGGGTAATCTTCGCTCGTTCCTGCCAGAATGGGAAAGCATACTTTTGGGATCTTGATTGGCGAGACTTATTCGGCGGCCAGTCGATTGGGTTGGTGGTGTTCCGAGAGAACAAAATTGACCACCCGGCGATTAGGCGATTGCTTCAGGCATGGATTCGACGCCGGAAAACGTCTCCCCGCCCACGCCTCCAGCCGTGCCGCCGCCACTGGCGCCAGGGGCCTTCCATCCTGCGCCAAAGGAGAAGACCTGGCTGCAGAAAATGCTGGCCCCGCTGGGCGTGGTTGGCGTGATGCTGGTAAAATTCCTGGGGCCGGTGCTAAAATTTGGCCTGGTGTTTCTCAAGTTGGGTTGGCCGTTCCTGAAGACCGGTGGAAGCATGTTGTTCATGATCTGGGTCTATGCGCAAATGTTCGGCGCATGGTTCGCCTGGGGGTTTGTCATTTTAATTTTTATCCATGAGTGCGGGCACCTGATCGTCGCGAAATATTTCGGACTGCGCGTGGGCTGGCCGGTGTTCATTCCGTTCATGGGCGCGTTCATCGCCTTGAAAGAGGCTCCGCGCAATGCCTGGATTGAAGCGTGCGTGGGAATTGGCGGACCGGCCTTTGGCACAATGGCCGCCGCCGGATGTGAAGTGATTTATCTCGCGACCGGCAATCCCATGTACCGCGCCCTCGCCTACACGGGATTCTTCCTGAATTTGTTCAACCTGATACCCCTGGGTCAGATGGATGGGGGTCGCATCGCCACCGCCATCTCGCCCTGGTTGTGGCTGATCGGTTTCGTGATCCTGATTGGCTATGCCATCTATGTGTTTTCGAACCAACTCGCCACGGCGCGCACCGGCATCATGCTGGTGTTCATCATCATCCTCGCGCTGCCAAGATTGTTTTCCCTTTTTCGAAGGCGGTCCGCGGCGGAACAGCGTTTTTTCGAAATCTCCGCGCCGCAACGCCTCATCATGGCGGTCATGTATTTCGGCCTGATTGCGTTGCTGGTGTTTGGGATGGGGCAAACCTTTATTTCCAACGAAGTCTAGACCCGCAGAGAAAATCTCATTCCTTCGGCCCGAGCATATCCTCCGGGCGGACATGGCGGTCGAAGGTGGCGGCGTCGAGATACCCCAGCGCGAGCGCGGCCTCCTTGAGGGTCAGATGATGGTGGTGGGCGTGATGGGCGATTTTGGCCGACTTGTCGTAGCCGATATGGGGGCTGAGCGCCGTCACCAACATGAGCGAATTGTCCATGTTCTTGCGCAGCTGCTCGACATTGGGCTCCATGCCGGCCACGCAATGGTGGGTAAAACTGTGGCAGGAATCCGCCAGCAGCCGCACGCTGTGCAGAAAGTTGAAAATCATCACCGGCTTAAAAACATTTAATTCAAAATTGCCCTGCGTGCCGGCGAACGCCACGGCGCTGTCGTTGCCCAATACCTGCACGCAAACCATCGTCAGCGCCTCACATTGGGTTGGGTTGACTTTGCCCGGCATGATGGAGCTGCCCGGCTCATTTTCCGGGAGACTCAACTCGCCGAGGCCGCAGCGCGGGCCCGAGCCCATCCAGCGCACGTCGTTGGCGATCTTCATCAGTGAACAAGCAAGGGTGCGGGTGGCGCCGCTGGCCGCGACGAGGGCGTCATGAGCGGCAAGGGCCGCAAATTTGTTCTCCGCGGAGACAAAGGGCAGTTTGGTCTCGCGGGCGATTTCCGCGCAGACGTATTCCGCGAAGCGCGGATGGGTGTTCAAACCCGTGCCCACGGCCGTCCCCCCGATGGCGAGTTTGTACAAATCGGGCAAAGCCTGGTCGAGACGGCGCAGATTGTCGTCCAGCTGCGCGACGTAGCCGGAAAACTCCTGGCCGAGGGTGATGGGCGTGGCGTCCATCAAATGGGTGCGGCCGGATTTGATTAAATTTGCAAACTGTTGGGCCTTGGCGTTGAGCGCCTCCCGCAATTCGCGCACGGCGGGCAACAGGCGGTTTTTCAGTTCCAGGGCCGCGGCCACGTGCATGGCGGTTGGAAAGGTGTCGTTCGACGACTGGGACATGTTCACGTGGTCGTTCGGGTGCACCGGCTTTTTCGAGCCCAATACGCCGCCGGCCAGCTCGATGGCGCGGTTCGAGATGACCTCGTTCGCGTTCATGTTCGATTGCGTGCCGCTGCCGGTCTGCCACACAACCAAGGGGAAATGTTCGTCGAGTTCGCCATGGATGACTTCATCGGCCGCCGTGGTGATGAAATTCGTCAATTCCGGCGACAACTTGCCGAGCTTCTGGTTGGCGAGGGCCGTGGCCTTCTTCAACGTGCCCATGGCGTGGACGACTTCGAGCGGCATTTTATCGCGGCCAATGGCGAAATGGATAAGCGAGCGGGCCGTTTGCGCCCCCCAATAGCGGTCGGCGGGCACGTCAATCGGGCCCATGCTGTCGGATTCGCGACGGAGTTCGCCGGCTTTGGTGTTGGCGGGGGTTTTCATGAAATTAAAAAGGTAAAATTAAAAATTAAAAAGCAGTGCCACACACACCTTCCGCCGCATTTATTTGGATCAGCCCTGGGGATGATAGTTGAGGATTTCCTCGGATGTGGCAGTGGCCGTGCCGAACTTGCCAACGACAACGCCGGCGGCGGTATTGGCGAAATGGGCCGCCAAGGGAAGTGGCGCGCCTGCGGCCAGCGCCAGCGTCAGCGCCGCGATGACCGTGTCGCCCGCACCCGTGACGTCAAAGACCTCCCGCGCATAGGTTTTGAGAATTTTGTATTTTTCTTTCGGGCCGCGGAGCAACATGCCTTTCTCGCCGAGGGTGATGACGAGAAATTTGGGTTTATAATTCCGGTCAATTCGCGCCACCACGGTGTCGTAGGACGGCATGGAGGACGCGGGCAAATCAGGCGAATAACCCGCCATCTCCAGGGCTTCCTTCCAGTTTGGGGTGAGCAGATCCAGCCCGGCGACCTCCAGCGGCCGGCGCGGCTTGGGATCGAGCGCGACGAACACCCCGCTATTGTGCGCGATTTTCGTCAGCCGGGCGACCAATTCGGTGCTCAAGGAACCCTTGGCGTAATCCGAGAAAATCAAGGCGGCGGCGCCGGCCAGTTTTTTTTCGATGAGGCGAAGAGTTTCCGCACCCTCCAAGGCGTATTCCTGCGGCGCGGCTTCGCGGTCGAGGCGGCACAATTGCTGGTGCCCGGCGATGATGCGGGTTTTGACGATGGTCGAAGTTTCCGCGCGGGCAAACTTTGGGTCAAAATCCACCTTTTCCTGCTTGAGCCATGCCCGCAAACGGTCCCCGGAGGCATCGCGACCAATCCACCCGCACAATTCCGCCCGGGCGCCGAACGAAACCAGATTAAGCGCCACATTGGCGGAACCGCCGGCGACATTCTTGTCCTTTTTGAAGGTAACCACCGGCACGGGGGCTTCGGGCGAAAGGCGGTTGGCTTCGCCAAAGATGTACTCGTCCAGCATCACGTCGCCGACGACGACGACGCGCAACTTGGGGAATTTGGCCAGGAGGGAACGCATGGAGAAATGCAAAATGCAAAATTAAAAATGCAAAATTTCGCGTCTATAGCCAGCCGATAAACCGGCCAACACAGATTCGCGCGAAAAGCTGGACGCCACCTTTCCAGGCAAAGTTCGATTTTGCATTTTGCATTTCTCCTTTTGCATTTCCTACGGCAGCTCCCAATTATAATCGTAATCCGACAGCAGTTTGCAACCGTCGTCGGTGATTTGCACGACGTCCTCGATGCGGCAGCCGCCGAGGCCGGGATAATAGAGGCCCGGCTCGACGGTGACGACCGTGCCCTTGTGCAACCGTGGGCCGGTGAGATTCACCCGCGGCGGCTCATGGATGTCAAGGCCCAGTCCGTGGCCGGTGCCATGGAAAAAGCCCTCGACAAACGTCGCCTTGTGCCGGGTTTCGTAGCCGAGTTTGGTAAAATACTTTTGGACCGACTGGTGGACTTTCTTGCCCGTCACGCCGGGTCCAAGTTTTTTAATGGCGATTTTTTGCGCGCGGCGCACGGCGTCCACCAGCGCACGCTGGGGTTCAGTGGCGCGGCCCTTCAAAAAAGTGCGGGTCATGTCGCCATAATAGCCGGAGTCCATCACGCGGGGGAAAACGTCCACGATGATCAAATCGCTGGCGCGGAGGGGGCCGGAGCCACGGCAATGGGGATCGCAGGCCTGCTGGCCGCCGGCCACGATGGTATTCTGGGCGATCGCGCCATTTTCCATGCAGGCGACATCCACCAAAAATCGCAAGGATTCAGAAGTGAGCGCCTTGCCTTCAAGCACGAGTTCGCCATTGCGCTTGGCCGTGCTGCGCCGCAGGGCCTTTTCGGCGGCCCACAATCCCGCGGCGCAGGCATCGCAGCCTTCGCGAATGAGGGCGGCTTCCTCCTTGTCCTTGATCTCCCGTTCGGGAAAGAGCGGGCCGTCGCTGACCTCGACCGGAATTTGCAGCGCCCGCAACTTCATTAGCATGCCGGAGGGAAACTCTGCAGGGACGATAAAGCGCGACACCTCATACTCGCGCGCGAGCAGCTTGACCACATGCGCCAGTCCCGCGTCTTCGCGGTGGAAGGTTTCCCGTGCGCGCTTCTGCCATTCATCCAGCCGCAACACCGTGTCGTAAGTCGATTCCTTGAGGGCGCGGCCATATTCGAGCGTGGGCATCACCGCCACGCGTTTGCCACGCGGGCCCAAAGCGAGAAAGGCATCGGGCGCGAAGAACCGGCCAAAATAGTACTGGTCGGCATTGGTGTCGGATGCCGCATAGAGCAAGGGACAGGCGGGCGACTTCCGTGGGGCGAGACGGGGGGTGACGGACTTGCGCGGACGGGCCATGAGTGGTGCGGGGAGATGGAGCGAGTTCCGTTCGAGAATGGCTGCCAAGGGCCCGGGGTGCAATACGGGAATGGCAGGAAGGAAAACGAAGTGGATTTTCACCACCAGTTCAGTAATGGTTGTACGATTGCCGGGTTTTACCTCCTCCGGCAATGCCCATGATTTCCCTTTCCCAAATTGAGCCTCCCGATTTTGGCCTTCCGGCCTTCCTTCCGACCATCAGCCCGGCCGAATTCGAACAACGGCTGGATTGGACGGTGGAGCGGATGCAGCGCGACAAGCTCGATATTCTGGTGGTTTACGCCGACCGCGAGCATTCGGCCAACTTGAACTTTCTCACCGGTTTCGAGCCCCGCTTTGAGGAAGCCCTGCTAATGCTGGACACGAAGGGTCGCCGCCTCCTGCTCGTGGGGAACGAATGCCTGGGTTATCTGCCAGACCCCGCGCGACGCTGCCAAATCGAATTGTTTCAGGAATTCAGCCTCATGGGTCAACCGCGGGACCATTCAATATCGCTGAAGAAGCTGCTGGCGGATTTTGGCGTCGGCCGCGGAGTCTGGGTCGGATGTGCCGGTTGGAAACACTTTTCCGGTCGAAACATCTCCCATTCGCAAACGGCCATGGAAATCCCGAGCTTTATCGTGGATGCCCTGCGCGTGCTGGCAGGCGACCCGGAAAAAGTGGTTAATGCCAACGCCATTTTCATGTCGGTTGAAGACGGGCTGCGGTTGTTCAACTCGGCCGACCAAATCGCCCGCTGCGAATATGCGTCTGCTTACACATCCACCAGTGTTCGCCGGGCGCTCGCATTGCTGCGGGAGGGAATTTCCGAAAAGGAGGTGGCTCGCCAATACGACTCCGGCGGTTTAACGCTCTCCTGCCACCCAATGGTCAGCTTCGGCGACAAGGCGCGCAGGGGGCTTTCCAGCCCGTCCGACCGCACCGCGAAACGGGGTGACGCCTTCACGCTGGCCTTTGGCAATGAAGGCGCATTGACGGCGCGTGCCGGAGTAATTGCCTCCGGCCCGGAAGAACTGGGCGCCGAACTGCGGGATTTCTACCCGCGTTTCGTGGCCAATTACTTTGAGGTGATCGTGGCGTGGTATGAAGCCGTGAACATTGGCGCCCTTGCCGGGGAGGTGTTTGACGCGGTTGAAACGGCCCGAAATTCAAAATTGTTTTCCCTCGCCCTCAACCCCGGCCACTACATCCATCTCGACGAGTGGGTGCACTCGCCTTTTGCCAAGGGCAGCCGCGTGACGCTGCGGTCCGGCATGGCCCTGCAGTCGGACATCATCCCGATTTCGGCCGGACCATTCTGTTGCAGCAACGCGGAAGACGGCATTGCGCTGGCGGACGAGATACTGCGCGCGGAAATTGCCGCACGCCACCCCGATTGCTGGAAAAGAATTACGGCCCGCCGGCGGTTCATGGGCGAATCGCTCGGCATCAAACTGCACGAGAGCGTCCTGCCGCTGGGCAACATGCCCGGATGGCTGTCCCCGTATGCCCCGGCCCCAAAATTGGCCCTGCGGGTTGGATGAATTAACCATCGCCGGGCCCGCCATCCCCGGCAGTCTCGGGCATTTTTCTGCCGCAAGACCGCCGGCGAAACCGGGTCAGCAAATCAATCCACGTTACGGTCCGACAGTTGACGCGATCTTCGTGCCGTCGACCTTATAGGCGTCGTTCACCTCGAGACGCAGGTAGTCATACACGACGCCGCTTTCGAGATTGCCGGCTGGAACGGTGAGGGTGATGACGTTTTCACCCACCTTTAGGAGCGAAGCGTCAAAAGTCTTGGTGCGTTGCTGCCAAACGCCCGTGTCCGTGTTGTAGCGAAGGGCGTTGGTGGCGACGATGGGGGCATTGGCGGCGGAACTGTTATCGCCGATGGCACCGACATCTTGACCGTTGACAGTTATGGCCAGCGTCCGGCCACCGTCCGCACCGGCCAGGGCGACGCGCAAAGCGGCGTAACCGGGCGATACCTTGTCCATATTGAATTTGATGGTCCAAGTGGTCGCGCGGCCACGGCCCCATTGGCCCCAGGGATTGCCCGAGCCGGTCGGCAACGATTTAACCCAACCATAGGGTTGGTTGGCGGGATCTTTCGCATCGGGATTCAACCAGTCCGTGCCCTCGGCATGCGGCACCTGCATGAAGAACCAATCCTTGTGGTAATCGCTCTTGCCGACAGTGTAGGTGATGTCGTTCGGGAACAGGAGCGCGTAGCGCATGTTCCAGCCCCAGCGCCAATAGTTATCGCCGTCGCCCTTGAAGAATTTACCGCCGGTGCGGTCGGGGTAGCCAATTTCCCAAACTTGTTTGCCATAGCGAACGGGCGTCCACGTCAGTTTGGTGAGGTCGAGAGTCTTACCGGCCTCAACCGTGATGTTGGTCTGGGCGAATTCACCGAGCACGCCATCGGCAAAGGCGTGGAGGGTGTAGTTGCCCGGGCGAACGTTGGTAATCGTGAATTTGCCGTCGTCCGAGCCGTCGGTCCAGAATTGGTAATAATTGCCGTCGTGATCCCAAGTAACGACATTGCCGTTGCCCGACCGACTCACAAATCCACCAGCGCCGCTGGTGAATTCCGGGTGGGCCAAGCCGACTGTTAAATGAGGGAGTTTCGAGGAGGCGGCTTGGGGGTCATTGAGGACGAGCTGGCCCACGACCGCACCGCGCTGATCCTTGTGCGGATAGTCCACGCCGTTGACCCAGTCATAAGGCCATTTCGCCGTTTCTTTTTTGGCTTGGGCAAGGGCGTCTTTGAAAAGTGCCGTGGCATTATCATGCCAAACCGCCGGGACAACCGGATTGCCGGCCGTCGCTTCCAGCTTCGCCATATCCGCTGGCGAGGGATCTTTGGGCTCGGCCAAGGTGTTGCAATACACATAGATGGGACCGACGACTTTGCTCCATTCTTCGCCAGCGGGGATGTTGCAGCCTGCTCCACCGGCATAATGGCCCGCGCACCAGTAATCGAGGATGATCGGATCCGGATTATCGTTGGCGTCGAAATGGCAGACGAGTTCCAGTTTGGCCGCCCCGCCGGAAAGGTATTCCGTGGTCGGGTTGATAAACCAGACGCCGACGTGATCCTTGGTGCTGGACCAGCCGTAGGCGGGAATCTTGTATTGCACGGCGTTGTAGCTGTATTTGTGCTCGACGGTATTCTGGAAGTAGCCCTGGTTTAGAATACGCTGCTCCTTGGCGTTGATGACGACGCCCGTGCCCCAGTCCTGCGGCGTGCATTCGAGAAGGTTACGGTCGGCGTCCACGGAAATCCAATTGAAGGTCTTGTTGAGCTTGGTGATGTAACGATTCTCGCCAAAACTGCCCGGGCCGTTGGCCGCAGGATGGGTGTAGATGGCGTAGGCATAAATCCCGCTTTCACCGCGGCCGAGAGCATAGCGCAACTCGATATCAATGCCGCGGCCCGGAGCGCCCTTGATGGAGACTTCCGCGCGCTGGCCGCCATTGGCCGTCGGGTCAATGGTGACGCTGGGGGCTGGATTCGCCGGATTTGACTCCCAGTAGCCACCACCACCCATGGTATTGACGCCGTGAAACACCAGCGCAGTCATCCGGCCGTCGCGTTTGCCAATCGTCGCCTTGACGATGCCGTTGTCGAGGGTCCAGTTGCCACCGTTGTCGGTGATGGTGACGGGAGCGGAGACATTGGTTTTGGCGACAGCTGGCAATGCGGCATCAGCGGCGCGCAGCGCCGGTTGGGTGAGCGCTCCAAGAATGGATGCCAGAATTAAAACACGGCGAAGGCCGAAGGGGATGAGCGATTTCATAGGAGGGATTTCCTAATTTGGGTAATTGGGGTATGAGCGCTTAAGCTAACCCCTCTTCTAGCGACAAGTTTCAAAAAATGCCATATCCAAACCGGTTGAACCTGATGCGCGCGCAGCCACCGCCAGAAGCAACGCGCGCCCCATTCCAGCGCATTCACGCTCGCCATGCCCGGCGGCTTCCGCCTAATAAACAGCACCCCCGATGAGCAAGCTCCCGTCATCTGCGAGCCAGCCGGCGCGCGCGAACCCGTCCACGCCGCAGGCTAAGACGGTGACGGAGGCGCCAATCCCGACTCTTCGTCCTGCACCGCGTTGGGTGGGCATTGCGCTGGCGGTGACGGAGGGGGGTTCCGTTGCCGGCTTGTTTATATTTCTGCTGGCAAGGAGCTGGCTGCGCTGGTCGGACCCCCTGATTGATTTTCCCCGCACGCTCTATGCGGCCTGGCGTTTGAATGAGGGGGATTTGCTCTATAAGGATGTGGTCAGTTGGTATGGGCCATTGGCCCATTTGATGGAGGCGGCGGCATTCAAGGTGTTTGGCGTCGGCTTGAATACCATCGTGATGCTCAATCTCGCGGTCACGGTGGGTGTCTTGCTTTTGTTGCGGGCAATCTTCGGCACCCTGGGCAACCGGCTGGCAGGCTGGCTCGGCATGGTGGTATTTCTCTGCGTTTTTGCCTTCGGCAACTATGGCCCCATCTCCAACTATAACTTCATTACGCCTTATGCGTCGCAAGCCACCTATGGGTTTGCGGGTTTGCTGTTGATGTTATGGGCGCTCCTCCACCATATTAAATCCGGTCGCCCGATCTGGCTTGCCATCGCAGGCCTTGGCATGGCCATCACGTATTTGGACAAACCGGAAGAGCTGCTGGCCGCTGCGGGAACCTTGGGAGTTTATTTGTTGGTACGGGTGATTCAATCGGCGCGCATTGAGGCACCGCATACTCAATGGGCGGTCGCCCGCAGGTGGCTGGCGCGCGCATTGGCCTGGCTGGCCGGCGGCTTTTTCTGCGCTTGGCTGCCAGTGTTTCTATTTTTTGCGGCAAAAGGCGGCCTAGCCTATGCGTCATATGCGGCCAACTATGTGCCCGGAACCATGCTCTCCAGCTCGTTCCGGAGCACAATCGAGGGTTCCCCACTCATGAAGGTCATCTTCGGATTTGACCAGCCATGGTTGAATTTCCGGTTCGAGCTTTGGCAGGGTGGCTGGTTTGTGCTCACCTGCGGACTCATGGCGATCGCCGCGCATGCCTGGACCCGGACAAAAAGGCATAGCGCCGGGTGGTGGGCTTGGCCCATAATTGTCTTGTTGGCCGCCGGTGCCGCCGCCTGGCTGGCCCGGCTTTCGGACGATTTGGGCCCGGAGTTTGCCTTGCCAGTTTGCTTCGCCGCCGGTGCTTATGCGATTCGCAGCTTGCGGACGGCTTGGCATGGCAGCGCGGATTTTTCCCGCAGCCTTGCCTTGACGGTTTTTGGAATCGCGGCGGCGTTGATGCTGGGACGCATGATTTTAAGCGCGCGCATCCTGCATTTCGGTTTCTTCCAAATGCCGCTGGCAGTTTTGTTCTGGGTGCACCTGATCCTGGCGGAAGCCAGCCGGCCGACTCCGGGAGCCATGCGGCGGAATTGGCTGCTCCCCGTCGCATTCTCCGCATTGATGCTCCTGGGGTCGGGCACTTTGTTGCGCACCAGCCTGAGTTACTACGCGCTCAAAAATTACCCCGTGGGCACGGGTCGCGACCGTTTCTACTCGTTTCAGCCCGGGGATTATACCGCTGGTGAATACCTCAACACCATGATCGCCGCCTTTCGCCAAAACACCCCGAATGCCCGCACCCTGGCGGCGTTTCCCGAAGGCATTGCCGTGAATTACCACTTGCGGATTCGCAATCCGCTCGCGGAAATGGATTTTCAGCCGGTGGCCCTGGGCTTTGCCGGCCCTGACCATGTGCTCGACGAACTCAAGGCTCATCCGCCGGACGCCATCTTTCTGTTTAACCTCGATTTGTCGGAGTACGGCGCAAAGTATTTTGGTGTGGATGACGCCAGCGGCCGGGACATCGCGCTCTGGCTGGGCAGCCATTATACTCCCGTCGTCCAAGTCGGCCCGACCAAAAACTCCGTCACCGGTTACTGTATTGATCTGGCCGTACCGGCGGTCACCGAATCCACCAGGCCGCCGCTGGCAAAGTGAGGTCAGCGATCCGGACCAGCGGCAGCTTGCCGTTTCTTTATTTGCTTCACGAGAACTTCGCGATGGGCTTCCATTTTCTTGGGCAAACCAACCCAGAGTTTTGGAATGCTCACGGACGGCCGATGGGTTGGCGGGGCGGCCAATTCGTCCAGAATCCCAACCACTGCGATCTTCAGGGAAAGATCCTGGGACGAAATTGCTTCCGCAATTCGGCCATCATATTGCTGCTTCAACGATTTCAACCGGCGATTTTTCTTCCGGCACGCGCTACAATTTCGCGGTTTGGAATCCACATAAAACCGCAAATCTTCATACCAGAATTTTTGCTCATGGGCCGAAAAGATGAATTCGGCGCCGCAGCCTTCACAAGCAAAGGTGGCGTCAATATACCAATATCGCGGGCAGACGGAGTAATCCTGCTTGGCGATGTCCGCCCGCACCGCCGTATCATAATAGATTTCGAGTGCGCGGAAGAAATGATGCTTCGGCATCTTCCTGGGGTTGGTGTTGCCAAAGCTGTCCATTGGGGTGCCTGCTCTGGAGCGTAGCCGCAATTAGGGCAATCCGTGGATGCTGGCCGATAGCCTCATTTAAGGCCAAGTTCGGCTTTCACCTGTTTCCACGGCACGCCGGGCTTCCCGGCGTTTCGCTCCACCGCAGCGCGAAGCTCCAGGAGGTCTTCCATGTTCTCAAGTCGTTCATGCACGCAGCGCATCTCCGCAGCCAGTGATTTCAGCGTGGGCTTTTCGAGAGTAAGTTTACTCATAAGCGTCCTTTCGATCTTTGACGGCATATACGCTAATCAGGTCGCTTTCCAGCACGAAGAGGATCCGGTAACTGCCCACCCGCAGGCGATATTCGTCCGTGCGAACGGCGAGTTACTTCACATCTCCAGCCAGGTCGGTTTGCAAGGCCTCCAGCCGCACCCCGATGCGGCTGCGCAAATCTTTGGGCAACGCGCGCAGTTGCTGACGGGCTTCCTCTTTGATTTCGAGACGGTAAAGCACAACGGAATCCTTCCCATTGGGCATTGCGTTGGCAAGCCCCGTTTCGACAGCGCCTGGCATTTTTCCCTTCTTTACAAGCGGCGGAACTCTGCTAGGGTCAGGGATTTAAGGCATGAAGCAACGCACCATTCTGCGCGAAGTCTCCACCAAGGGCACGAGCCTGCACACCGGTGAGGAAGTCCACCTCACCTTTAAACCCGCGCCCGAGGATTACGGGGTGGTCTTTCGCCGCACGGACCTGTACGGCAAGCCGGAGATTCGCGCCAATGTCGCACATATTACCGAGCTGGTGCGCTCCACCACCCTCACCGCCGGGCATGCCAAAGTACACACGGTGGAGCACGTACTGAGCGCGCTCAGCGGGCTGGGCATTGACAACGTCCTCGTGGAACTCGACGCCAGCGAGCCGCCGATTCTCGATGGTTCCGCCAAACCCTTCGTCCTGCTCCTGCAACAAGCCGAGGCCACCGACCAGAAGCACGAGCGCAAGTATTTTGCCTTGAAGGAACCGGTGTGCATTTCCGAAGGCAATCGCTCCATCATCGCCCTGCCCTATGACGGTCTCAAAATCACCTGCACCTCCGCCGATGACCGCGGCATCCACACCCAGCACCTTTCGCTGGATATTGACCCAGAAGTCTACGCCGCGCAAATCGCGCCGGCGCGCACGTTTACGATTTACGAGGACATCGAGGAATTGCTCAAGCTGGGCAAAATTCAGGGCGGAAGTTTGGACTCCGCCATTGTCATCAAGGGAGACAAAATCATTTCGAAGGAGCCGCTGCGGTTCAAGGACGAGTTCGTCCGCCATAAGATTCTGGACATCATAGGTGACATCGCGCTGCTCGGAATGCCGCTCAAGGCGCACATCGTGGCCGTGCGCCCCGGACATGCGCTCAATGCGAAGCTTACGGCCGCCCTGCACGAAAGGATGGTGGCGGAAAAGGACGGGAAAAAGCCCGCCCGGGTCCCGGAAAAATTTGTCGCCGCCACCGCCAAGGCGCTCGACGTGCGTCAAATTCTCGACCTGCTGCCGCATCGCTACCCTTTTGTGATGATTGACCGGGTGACGCAAATCATCAGTGACGATGAATTGATCGCGATGAAGAACGTCACGATCAACGAACCGTTTTTCATGGGCCATTTCCCCGGCCATCCCGTGATGCCGGGGGTGCTCCAACTTGAGGCCATGGCGCAGGCCGCGGGCATCCTGATGCTCCGGCGCATATCCTCCGAGGGCAAAATCGCCTTTTTCATGAGCGCGGACAAAATCAAGTTCCGCCAGGCCGTCGTCCCCGGCGACCAGTTGGAAGTCCACGTGAAGCTCATCAAGCACCGCGGCATGAAAATCGGCGTTGCCGAAGGCACCTGCAAAGTGGAGGGGAAAGTTGTTTCGTCGGCGGAGCTAATGTTTACGATTGTGGATGCGAAGGAGGAAGTGACGGGGGCGTGATTGGGATTTCTGAATGCTGGTTTCTGAATGCTGAAAAACCCAGGTGTAGTCATGTCTCAATCTTCCCGGGAGACGCTTGAATTTGTGGTACCCCGCATTTACGTGGCGTTGCCAAAATCCGGGCCGACCGACGTAAAACTTGCCCCGGTTGACATGCCCGTGGAACGGCGTTTTATGGCGGATTTGATTATCCTCTATGCCTTCGATTTGGACACCCACTTTCAACTTGTGGCGCAAAGGGACATTCAACGGCTCGGCGTGTCGGAAACTGAGCTTCATGAACGGGCATTGATCAATCTTCGTGCGTTAAACTTGGAGGTTCGAATGCACGGCGGTTCCCCCGTTTTTGTGTTCACTGCCGGGGGAAATTATGAGGCCACGTTGGTTTTCCTTCCAGAAATCTGGGAATATGTTGCGACCAAAGTTCCCGGTAACATCATAATTTCGATACCTGCTCGGGATATTATCTTGGCAACGGGTGATTTGGCGCAGGAGAACCTGGGTGAATTGCGTCGAAGTACATCCCAAGCTCTTGAAAGGTCCGACAAGCCCCTTTCTCGCTGTTTTCTGCGCTGGACCGGTAATAGCTGGGAAGAATATACGGGATTTGCTGACTAATAGACGCCACGTATTCAATGAGTTCCATGGCCCTAAAGTAACGGTGGCCGATCGAAATGCTCGTCTTTTATCTCAAGTCCAAAACCATCTTCGGCATCTTCAAAGCCAGACCAAACATCCTCCGGCACTTCAGGATGGGCCAGCCGACGCAACTGCCTTTCACTCTCGACAGCCTTCATCGCATTTGCCTTCAGCTGCCGAAGATTTTGGCCAGTGCCACTGAAAACCCTGGCAGCAGCGGCGTGGTCAGGGTGTCGCCCAATTCCAAATACGCTACCGGGCGCTCGGCATTTTCCAAGAAGCGGTAGATCTGCACCGTTTGCAATTCAGGGTCGATCAGCCACATTTCGGAAACCCCATGGCGGGCGTAGACGCGGCGTTTGGAATCCTTGTCCAAACATGCAGTGCCGGGTGAGAGCACTTCGACGGCGAGGTCGGGCGCGCCATGAACTCCGTCGTCCTGATAAACATCCGCTTGCCGTGCTTTAGCGATAAAAAGTACATCCGGCTGGTAGACATTGTGGTCGTCGAGATAAACGTCAAACGGCGCGAACATCACCAGACCCGCATCTTTCTTTTCGACCCAATCGCAGAGGAGACGGTAGATTCGTCCTGCAATTTGTTGATGATATCCACGGGGGCTCGGGGCCACGAAGAAATCTCCTTCAATAAGTTGATAACGCGGGCCGCCCTCGGGCAACAAAAGGTAGTCCGAGACACTTAAGAGATTACTGGACGCAGTCGCCGACATGGGGATATGTTTACATTATTTTTGACCGCTGGCAAGTTCCGGAAATGTTCACCCGAAGCTCTAAACTCCAAAAACCGTGTCAATATTCAACGCCAGACCCGGTAATAGTGGCGTAGTCAGAGTGTCGCCCTGAGCCAGGTCCATAACTGGGCGGTCTTGATTTTCGGCGAAACGGAAGACTTCGAGGGTGCGCAGGTCGGAATCAGCCAGCCACATTTCGGCCACCCCGGCGCGCGCGTAGGCCCGTCGTTTGAGGTCCTTTTCGGCCCGGGTGTTGCTGGGCGAGAGGACTTCGACCACGAGATCAGGGGCGCCATGGACGGCGTCCGCCCGCAGGACCAGAGATTCTCGGGGAGCGGATACCAACAGAATATCGGGGCGGTAGACGTTTCGGTCATCCAGATACACTTCGAACGGGGTGGTCTTTAAGGCGCAAGGGTGGCCGTTTTTGACATAAGCGAGCAACGCCATGAAAATGGCAGTGCCGATGTTCTGGTGGGATTTGCGCGGGCTGGGGACTTTGACCAGTTTGCCTTCAATCAGCTGAAAATACGGTCCGGCCGGGGGCAGTTGGCGATAGTCGGCGACAGTTAACGGGTGGCGGGTGGCAGGAGCAGGCATCGGGGCATCATCACGGCACCATTACCCTTTGGCAAGATTGCGGACGCCTCGGAGGGGCGTCCCTACCCCAGGGCAGACGCATCTAAATCCCCCGATTTTTGAAAGATTTGGTTGGCTTGC
>CAZLPS010000025.1:0-45679 GCA_964561455.1 uncultured Opitutales bacterium | reverse complement strand
CTGCTTTATTTCGTCTTTCATCATTCAAAATTCGTTATTCGGATTTCGAATTTCCGCGTTTGAACCAAACTTTCTTTTCCGGCACTGGCAGGCCCAAAGCCTCATATGCTGTGCGGAAATGCAGTTTTACATAATCACCCAGCCGGTCCGGCCCGAATTTTTCCACGAGCCGCTTGGCCTGCGCCTTGACCTCCGCGCTCGCCCCTTTGCGCAATTCTTCACCCGCCTGTACCGACAGCGTGTGCAATTGGCGCACGAATTCCGCCCGCGCCACGATGGACGCCGCCGCCACCACCGGATCGGATTCCGCCTTGGTCCGCATGCGCAATTCGAATCCCTTGGGCACCGCGCGCAAGCTCTTTTGCACCAGCGGCTGCTTGGTGAATTGGTCGAGCAGACCCCATGGCACGGGTTGTTGTTCGAGGGCCGCTTCGAGCGCCCGCGCATGGTACCATGCCAGCAGCTTGTTCAAGTTCGATCCAAATTTCAGATAAAGCTCGTTGTATTTGTGCATGCCCGGCACGACTGTGCGCACCGCCACGCCGCGCGAAGCGCGAATCATTCTGTCCAACCGCATCACCACGGCATCGGAGCTGATCGCCTTGCTGTCCTTGACCCCCTCATCCATCCACCGACGCGCCGTCTCGGTGTCGCTGACCACCACGCAGGCCGAGACCAGCGGACCAAACAAATCGCCTTTGCCGCTTTCGTCGAGACCCGCATGCGGCTCAAACCAATCGGGATGGTGCACCTCATCATAACCCAGCTTGGCCTCACCGGTAATTTCGTTTTCCAGCACGTAGGTGACAAAATCCTCCGTCTTTTTGCCCGCGATGACGCACTTGCCCGAATCGTAGCAGACGACGTTGACGTTGTCCCCCTTGAATGCAAATCGCGCGTATTCCACCTGGAAGAACGACCACATCCGGTGGTCGCACCACGCCTTCAGTTTGTCCATCTGCTCCGGGGAGAGTTTGATGGTATAGGAAGTCCGGCGCGTTTTTTTGTCGTCGCCGTCGTTGTCATTTCGCCTAGTTATCATGGCTTGGTTATGTCGAAAGCCGCGCAAAACTCAACCCCCCAACGCATCCCCCTCGCCGCTGCCTCCCGGGACGGGAGCGCCGCCGTCTCGGCGGCTCCGCTGCTGGCAAAGGCCCCTCAACTTCAGGCTGCCCTCGGAGCATGGTACCGTGCCCACCGCCGCCGCCTCCCCTGGCGCGAGCAGCCCAGCCTCTATAAAACAGTCGTCTCCGAATTCATGCTCCAGCAGACCCAAGTCGAGACCGTCCTCCCCTATTTCGACCGCTGGTTGAAGAAATTTCCTGATTTTAAGGCCCTCGCTGCCGCCCGCGAAGCCGCAGTCATGAAGCTCTGGGAAGGCCTCGGCTACTACCGTCGCGCCCGACTCCTCCACGCCCTGGCCCGCGATTTCATTAAATTGCCTGCCCCGCCCACAACCCCGGAGGAATGGATCGAACTGCCCGGCATCGGCCCCTACACCGCCGCCGCCATCTCCAGCATCGCCTTCTCCGCCCCCGCCGCCGTCGTGGATGGCAATGTCGTGCGTGTGCTCGCCCGCCTGCTCGGCAACCGCATGGAATTCAAAGACAGCTCCACCGCCGTCAAAGCCTTCACCCCCGCCGCCAACGAACTCCTCGATGCGTCCAATCCCGGCGACCACAACCAGGCCATGATGGAACTCGGCGCCACCGTTTGCACCCGCCGTAATCCCCATTGTACCATCTGCCCGCTCGTCACCGCCTGCGTCGCCGCCGCGCAAGGCGACCCGGAGTCCCTCCCGCGCCTGGCCGCAAAGAAGATGCTCCGCACGGAATTAACCCGTTTGTGGATTGAGCGCGACGGCGCCTTGCTCCTGCATCGCAAAGCCGCCACCTCCCGCCGTCTCGCCAACCAGTGCGAATTGCCCGACGCCACTTCCCTGCCCTCGGCCATCGTTGATAGAACGCCCCTGGCCATCAAACGCCGCACGATCGTCAACCAAATCTTCGTCGAATCCATCCACCGCGCCTCGCTTCCAAAGAACGCCCCCGACGCGGCTAAGAACCCTGGGGCTGGTTTCATTTGGGCGACCCCGGCCCGCCTTGCCCAGCTCACCCTCTCCGGCCCCCACCGGCGCTGGGTGGAAGAATTGCGCGGGAGGTATCATTAACCCATCGGCTGGCGCCAACCCGTCACGGGCTAATTTTTCTTCGGTTCGGGCTTTTGCAGACTCGGGTCAAAATCCCCAGGCAGCAGGCGGTGGCCTTGATTATAGGAATTTCCTGACAAATAGGAGGTGCGAATGCCATTGGCCGTCACTTCGGCAATTTTGGGATCTGGACTTTGTAACAGTTTCTTTAATGCCTGAACCGATTCATCGGTGCGATTAAATGCCAGATCCTGGATGGCGGTCTGGGCGATGTAGTTCATGGGACCGTCCGGCGTGCTGACCATGTAAACGGCCGGCACTTTGGTCGTCTCGGTCATGGCAATCAGCAGGGGCGTCAGGGAATCATCGGGATAACGCAGGGCGGCATTGCATCCCGCCGCCCAGCAATCCGGGTTGTCCAGCGCCAGCGAGCGGGCAATCAGCGGGCGCATTTCCGCGGCGGTGATGTTGTTGTCGCTATCGTTCACGCTGATGCCTTTCGGCGAGGGCAAGGCATAGTGTCGTAGCAGGCCCTCGGTGGAATTGGTCAAGCCGTGGCGGGCGGAATCGTCCATGATGGCCTGCCGGATGGCTGCCGAATGGGGTAGGTAAAAGAGGAAGGCGCGGCTTTCCGCGAAGCCGCCCCCATACACCCGCATGGATTCCAAAAGTGCCGGCACGATTTCCTCCCGGCCCGTAAACATGAGTTGGGATGCCAGCTCATACCGAACCTGGAGATCGCCCGCCGCCCGCAGTTTGGCGGTCAAGTCCGCAACATGGGCCGCCATTTCCTTTTCTGAACGAGGCTGAACGGCGACCGTGATGGCGCTGGAATCAGCCAAAATTGTCGCGTGGGTGCTGACGAAATAGCCGCGAAAGGTGCTGGTGACGGTGTAATTTCCCGGGGCCCGAATCAAGGCCCACTCATTTAAGTCGACCACCACGGTGCTCGACCCGCCGGGAGGTACCGTTACCGGCCGCAGGCTGACTGTCTCGGCAATCCCGCGCTGGTCAATGGCGTTCGGATCCGTTACGGCCCGGCCGGTCACCTCCCGCGCCTGCAATTGGAGCGGGCCGAAGCGGCCCGGATAACTCGTGTATTCAAAGGGAGCAGCCCCAAGGTTCTTCACGGTCACCTCCATGGGGATCGGGTCGCCCATCCTGGGGTTTGCACCCATCAACCGGATGGTGACCGCCAGCGTCGGTACCGGCGCTTCCGGTGCTGCCGCCGCAGTCGCACGGCCGAGAAATATCAAGGTGCCGAACAGCACACCAAAGGGGGTAGACGATAGGCGCATGGGGTGGTTTGGAGCCTCCCAATTAGACCCCAACAACGGCGTTTTGTTAGCGGAGATTCCGTTGCATCAACCTTCTTTATGTTTTCGGCTTCGGCCAAACATTGCGCGTCCAGCGTTGAACATTAAACGTGGAGGAGGCCTTACATTTGAACCCAAGCTGGGCCAAGTGCCCGGCCGCGACCGGCGACGTGCGGACCATCCCGGCGAGGCGACTGAGGGACACGCCAGGGGGCATTCGCATCGCGCCTCCAGGCACGGAGCTTTCAACCTGCCTCGTTCTGGAGGCGGTGGACGGCGTGGAAAAGGTGGTTCCGGTTACGTTGGCGGTCCCGGTGTCTGTTGATTCAACTGGCCTGACACTCCACCAGCTTAGCCGGTCTCCGGGTGATGAGGACCATGATGATGAAATCGAGTTTGCTGAGCCGGTTTGCACTGCTTCCGCTTCTTCCTGGCCGGAGACAGCGCAAATTGACGAAAATTATCCGTTTTGAGGACGTGATCCGGTTGATACAGCGCGGCCAGAGGCCGAAGTCGAAGCAAGTGAGCCAATCCGCGCGGCCACGCGTCGAAATTCGATGCGATCGATTAGAAAAGTGATGCCAACATCCCCACCCATTTACAGCCGATTGGCGTTGCAAGCCATACGCCAAAAAAGCAAATTGCAGGCGAACGCCTTGCAGGCACTCAATTGTAGAAATGATTAAAGCCCTTATCCTTCTTTTGATTGCAACCGTTCTTTATGGACTGACAGTCTATATAATTGATTCCTATGGTAAAAAACCTGCCTATATTCAGCGGGTAGTTATTTGGGTTAGTGTCGCCGCGATTATATTATGGGTGCTGGCCATTATATTTCCAGCTCAGATACTATCGAGCGACGGCCTGATACCGATATGTTTGGCAATAACGCTAGGCCAAATTTTGACTATTCCGTTGGCCGTCTGGCTGCTTCGTTCAAAAATATCAAGGTCGAGTAAGATTGTGGCTGCCCTACTTGTGGCAGTATCCCTTCTACTTCTGATATACATTTTCTTTTTGAGTGTTGGTAGGTCTGCTTTTGTGTAACGTTCTACGCGGAAAGGTACGATATTGAATGCTGCATCCCACCGTTGAGACAATTGGACTCGAAAAATTCGGTCGTTCTACGATTTCTAAAATCCACTAATCTATGAGCAATAAATTCAGCCGGAATTGGATGCGTTATGTTTTTGGAGGCGTCGTGTTGTCCTTCATCGCCATTGTCCTCGTCATTACAATAATCAACCCCGGAAACTTTGCGGCGCGACCTTCTTCGATGGCCAATCTTCGCCGAATTGCGCAATTTTACATCGTCTATTGCAGCAACAACGGCCACACGCGAAAGGTTGAAGTCCAGCCAGGGGAGACAGCTCACGCTGTAGCCCAGCTATTAGCAAAAGAAACTGGCCTCGATGACGGTTCAGTTTGGCTTTTCAAGAACGACCCCAAACTTGCAGGAAAAGAGATACCGACGTATGTTCTAGACCCGCGAACTGGACAGGTTAGTGACAATTTCGCGCGGTTGCCCCTTAGTTACACCATCGTCGCCAATCTGCCCCTAGACGCGCCACCGACCACAACTCCGTTAGCCTGGACGGTCGGCTTGCAATCAAACGGAGAATGGTCGCCCGACTCGATGTATCTCGGCGAGGGTGGGCATATTGTCTATCTCGACGGCCATGTTGACTGGTTCACAAAGCTCGATCTGATTCCAGGCGGTAATGGTGCTGCCTTAGTGAAATACGGCACGCATACTCCGACGGTAAACATTCACGACGCTCTACCGCCGGGGACAGTTATTTTGCGGTCGGACCCGGCTAAATAAACCTGAAGTAGTGATAGGAACCCTTTATGAACTCTCAAACTGCCACCAAAAATGGACTGACGATTGCCGCTGGCTATTTTATTGCGGGATTTATCTACATTCTCTGCCTAATGGGTTGGTGGGGCGGATTTCTCAGAGGTCGCTTCGACAGATATTTCGGAGAGAATCACGGGCAGGTTCCGGCATTTTCTAATTTTGAATTGATGCTCACGTGGAACAATGGGGATTTGATAATCATCGCTGCGTTCCTTGTTCTGCCTTTGACGTTTACCCAGGGAGGAAATCCGTTTAGGCGGCGCTTTTGCGCTTACGCGGTTGTCTTGGTAATTATCTCCCTTGTTCCACTCCTTCTGGGTCCTCACGGCCTTTAGGATTCTGGTCGAACCAACCATCTACCGGGTGGGCGATTTGAGCCCCCCCGGGTCAAACATGAGAAACAGTAAGAATACGGCTTGCCAAAGGATAAACTGTATAATAATGTAAATCTCATGAGCAACGAAGAATACCTGCTACAGTCACCCGAAACCGTCTTTGAGCGAGCCTTGAAGATGCCGCCCAAGGTAAACCTCCGTGACTACTTGGAGGCCATGGAAGCCTTGCGCGATAAAGGCTACAGTTATCGCGAAATCGCCGATTGGCTTGCGGAAATGCTGGGCGTCGAAATCAATCGCGGCCAAGTCGTATATCTCCTCAATGCCCACCCTGCTGCCTTGGATATGGAGGCAGAACAAGAGCAAGCAGAGGAGGACCTGGATAGACGTGATGAGGCGTCAATTGACGCTCCATATTCCATTACTCCTGCGTCGACTCCATCCCCGTTGCCGGAGCCCTCGCCGCCAAGGAAGGCACCACGGTCTCGAAAAAAGTCCAAGCCATGAACACTCCTCCTCCCGAACCTCCCGAGTTGCCAGGCACGCTGAAAGAAGCAGCGGCCATGCTGCGTAAAAGCGTAAAGACCGTGCGCCGGTTAATCAGCCAGGGGCACCTGCCCAGCTTCAAGATAGGCGCGAGTCGGCATGTCCTCGCCTCGGAGGTGCAGAAATATCTTCAACGTCAAATCGCCAAAGGAAAGGGAGACTCCCATGCTTAAATATTTGCTCAAACCAAAGGGGAAACGCCGGGAGTATCGCGGGCGCTATCGCGTCGGCGACAATCCGAAAATCTACGAAGTCGCGCTTTACACCACGGTCAAGGAGGTCGCGGAAAAACGCCTCAAGGAAATTTTCGAGGATGCCCAGCGCGAAGAGGCCGGACTGATTCCGGGCAAGGTCACGCGCCAGGCCATGAAGCGCCCACTGATGGAACTGTTTGCCGAGTTCATTGAGGACGTGCGCAAGCGGGAGAAGTCGAAAGATTACATGGACAATCTGCGGTTGCGGTTTCCGATGGTGCTCAAGTTTTGCGGTTGGAAAACCATGAGCGACATAACGCCGAAAAGTTTTCTCGACTGGCGAAACTCGAACCACGGTTACGGCGTGCGGAGCCAAAACCATTTCTTCGACACGATTTGCGTTTTTCTGAACTGGGCGCAACGCACCTATGAGACGCCGAATCCGCTCAAGCATCAGCAAAAGCTACCCAAGCCGGAAGCGCAGCCGGAAGGTCCGCGCACTTATACCAAGGATGAGTTGACCCGCCTCTATGCCGCGTGTCCTCGCCGCCGTTTCTTTTACCGTCTCCTAACCCTCACCGGGCTACGCCACCGGGAGGCCAGCCGCTTGATTTGGGCGGATGTCCACTTGGACGGGGACAATCCCGGCCTGGCCCTCCGTCGCGAGGCAACGAAAAGCCGCCGTCCCGACTGGATGCCCATCCCCAAAGACCTGGTGCCGGAATTCCGAGCGGCTCGCCCGGTCTTTGCCAAACCCGAGACGCGGGTATTTTGGAAGGGGGTGCCCAACATGGAAACGCTGCATCGTGATTTCACCAGGGCGGGCATCCAGGTTAAAGACGATCTGGGCCGGGTAGGCGGATTCCACACTTTCCGGCGCACCTTCATTACCCTACTCCAATGCAAGGTCATGCCAGCACGAGTACTCAAGCAACTGGCCAGGCATAAAAGTTTGCGCCTCACGGACTACACCTACACCGACACGACAAAACTACCCCTTCGGGACGGGATTGAAATGTTGGCGGATATTGCCCAAATCGGCACCCCCACCCCGGCCACTGGTTCACTTCCTGAGCCACTAAAAAGTGGTCAAAAGGGGGTATTTGGGGAAACCGTTGTCCAACCCAAAAAATATCAAGATTCAACAACCGTTTCGCAAGCCGTTGGAAATGAGGCAGTTTATCCGTTGCCGTCCGTCGCTGTCCAAGATTGTCCAAAATCTGAAATGGTGGGAGAACAGGGACTCGAAGACTTTGCACCAATTGGGACAAGTAGCTGCTATGGAAGGTGTTAGCGAAGGTGGCGAATCAAGTGTACCACTCCTATTACCACTTTCTTCCGGCCCTCATAGTAAGGAATTGGCTCAAATCGTCTCCTATTGGGCAAAGCTCCCTGCTCATATTCGCAAAGTTATTTTAGATTTAATTGAGGGTTGCAAGCCGCCTCTTTGAATCGATTGCCATCTATCACAATAAAATAATTGTAAAAACGTGTTTTCCAAAACTTCCCCTTGTCGATTAGGGGTCATTTTCATATATTTAGGGGAGCAGAAGAGAACCATTTTCCCCTCGGATGTAGAATAAGGGCGAGTTTTCAGGCAGGACGGGTAAAGCCGAAGTAACGGGGGATTTTTTTAGTAAATAGTCCATATTTAGCGAGGGGCTCCATTGCACCTTGAAGCAATTGAATTTAGCCCATTGCAGGTGCTACGGCGCAGCTATGGCCATGTAACTTCCATTTAGCACCATAAACCAACAACCAAAAAACGGTACCATGAGTAATAATAATGATATAACCTCTGAAGATTTGAGAAACTGCGACTTGGGAAAAGCCCATGCGATGTTTCCTTGTCAAAGAAGTAACTACGGAACCAATAACCCCCTTTTCCTTTTGCAGTCCAATCACCGGAAAACGGTTTTTGCCCTTAAGGAGAATATTTTGGGGCTTATTGAAAAACACGGATTGGTCAGAATCGCCATTTTGACCTTAACGCTTCCCAGACGGGTAACAGATGCCAAGGAGGCACACAGACTTTTTAAACCAATTGGCCGAAAGCTTACTAAGCGTTACCAATGTTGGGTAAGGGTTTTTGAGAGAATGGACTCAGGTTCAATCCATTGGCATATTCTGATATTATTAAATGAAGGGGATATTTATAGTAATGTCAATTTTGAGGAATTTCATAGAAAAATTTACAAATCTGCCTCAATTCAACTAAAAGAGGAGTGGAAATTCTGGAGGGAAACCGCGTCTAAGTTTGGGTTTGGCCGGACACAGTTCATGCCAATTGAGACGAACAAGGATGCCGTCGCCAATTATTTTGCAAAATATATTTCAAAACATTGCTTTTTTCGCAGGCCAGAGGACAAAGGGGCAAAAATCGTTCGCTATTCCGGCAACTTCCCCCGCTCTGTCGGGCCTAGATTCAGTTGGTTTAATCCGAATGCAAAGGTGTTTTGGAAGAAAGTCGGCCAGATTGTTCGGTCGCTACCTCGGATAAAGGCAACCCCTGATGCTACTCAGGAAGAGTTGGAAGCTCTAATGCGAATTGAGTACGGGCCAAAATGGCTGTTTAACCTCTCGCCTTACATATTCAGGGAGGTCTTGGAAGACCCTTCCGTATCCCTTGATTTGACGAGTTTGACAGCCCCGGACGGGGGAAACCCTCCTGCAACGGGTCAAAACGCCTAGAAACCGGCTTTTTGAAGCATTTGGAGGCTATCCAGCAAGTTGACTTAGCCTTAGATTGCGGCCTTAGCCTTTACTTCACCTTCTAACATCCCACCAATCTTTTCTAAAAAGGCGTATAAATCTGTACCTTTTATTTCATCAAGTGTCATTTCTGCGGCAATTTTACGATTAGACCTTTTTACATCAAAGCCAATCTGCTCTTTAAGCAATTTGTTATCATCTAAAGTTAATATATCCTGAGGCATTGTTTCCTTGAGTACAGCTTTCAAGGCTCGCAAAGAAAAATAGTTCTCGATGGTTCGTTTTTTCAGTCTAGTATGGTCTATCCCTAAGTCGTCACAAACTTTCGAAAAATTGTTTCTGACATTATCACTACCGGGGTCTCTATCAATTAACGCAACAACTCTGTAGGATTCAGTGAAAACTTTCAAGTCTAGCTGCGCCATCATATCTCCACCAAGCGGCCAGATTTTGATATTATATTTACTGGCGAGACCCATTTTCTCAAGAAATGCGTTTATTACAGGAACATCAGTTGACCCTTCGACTAAAATAATTAAGTCTGAAGTCAAATTGTCGGCGATTGAATAGCCCAGACTAGCCAAGAGCGTTGCTTTGCTTGTAACCTCTTCGATTTTAATGCCATTATCAAATCTTGATAGAAATACGCTATCAAGTCCCACCGTACTAATCAGAACATTTGAATGTGTAGAAAAAACAAACTGCTTTTGGGCAAATTCCTCCAAGTACAGGAAAAGTCGCCGCTGAATGTCCGGATGCAGATGGGTTTCGGGCTCCTCATATAAAATGAGGTTGTACTCGGATGCTAATGAGAAATACAAAATCATAAGAACCTCTTGCAATCCAAGACCGCAATGTCTTGCAGGAAGCCAATTGCCTTCTCCTTTGGAAAAATTCAAAATTACCTTATTCCCGTCTGTAGAAAATGTGTCAAAATGAAAATCGGGCAAAATTTGTTCAAATGCTGCTACTATCTGCTTCAACTGTTTGCCTCTCGTAGAAGAGGGATTTTGAGTCCTTGCACTGAAAAGATAATTTAGAATACCTTCGCCGGTTGGTCTAATTGATTCCTGAGTTTCGATGGTCTTCTCGAAATCGAGCTGTCGTTTAGAGGGAATTAAGACGGCTTTCATCTCATTTGAAAAAATATCTCTCAAATACGACTCGGTGTAAGTGGGCAAAGTATCGGACACTGAATTTTGCCTTTGCCATCCTTCGGAAATTGTCATCATGAATTCCCTTAATTGCTCCTTATAGATTATCCTGCCTACATAGCGCTCCAAGTATTTGGTATAATTTGGAAAAACCCATCTAGTATGCTCTAATTCGGGCACTTGACTTAGGCGCAATTGGATTTCAGCAATATGCAATTTTGTGAATTCTTTGCCAATATCCCTATTGTTTTTCTCTAAGATGCCTTCTAGGATTGTAGACTTTCCACTGCTATTTGTGCCACAAATAACGTTTATCTTCTTTAGGTGCTTAAGTTCCAAAACGTTTATGCCACGAAAGCCATGTACTTTGATGATTTCAAACATGCCAAAATAGTTACCCAATTGCAAATGACTATCAACGAGAAAATCGCGTCTTTTGGAGTTGCGGAAGATTGGGAGTGGCGCTTAGTTGGTGAAATGAGTTGGATTACAGAAATTAAGAATCTAAAGCCTACGGCATTAGTCGCCTCGGTTTTTGTTTTTATGAGTACGGTCTCACCCGGATTTTTGATTCTTTACCATTACAAACCAGACCTGATTGAGAAACTGGATATTGTTAAAATAATTATCTTTTCATTGGCTCTAACGCTGCCGGTTTTTGCGGCCAACTTTTTCTGGATAAATGAATTGATGATTAGATTTCCTTTTCCAGAGGGCTTTGTTGAGGACATGAAATCGTTGGCTATGAGAGCGTCAATCCTTACGATTGGCGTATTATACCTGTCTCTTTACGTCACTTGGTTTTGGCATCTAAATCTTCGCATTTTCACCTTCATGGTCTTCTTTGGAGACATATTCTTCCTTTTTAGCCTTATGCTTTTCGGCGTAGTTCGGAAGGCAAAAGCGTCTCTTTCGAAGGTATAAATTTGATTTTTGCGTTGCCGTTGAGACTGTACGGCTAAGCATGTTAAGTCTGCCTAATTGTAGCTCTGCTTTATCTTGGACTCAAAATCGGCAAGCCATTTATTCTCAAGGTCAATTTTTCGGCAAAAATCGATTGTGTTAAGTGCAAGTCCACAATAGGGGCAAGATACCCCCGCTCGCTTAAACCAAATCGCCTTATGAGTGACCGTTTCCCAGCAATTAGAGCACTCAAAAATTAGATAACAATTGTTCAGTGTTACCATGACACAGAACAGTAGCACCATATCGCAATTCCCGCAACACCCCGCACAATCGAATGCCCGGTTGATTTACGATAAATCCCATCGTCAATTTAGCGCCTTGCCTATCCCGAAAAGAGTCCTACCGTAAGCAGCACCATGCCAAAGACCCGCCGAAAGTCAGAAAATTCATCCCGCGCCAAGGGAATGACTATGATTTCAATCTCGTTGCCCGAAACCCTGCTGGCAAGGATAGACAAAGTGGCCGGTTCCCAGAATCGCAACCGCTCGAATTTTATCGCAAACACGATGAAGACTTGGATTGAGGAAAGACGCTTATAGACGCCCAAAGCAATGAATTTAGAGCAAGCTACCGGCCCCAAAAATCAATCCCTTTAGAATGGCAGCCAAATGAAAGATTCAATCAACAAAATCCGCGAATTGCTTGACGGCCTTGAATCAAAGGCCCCGAGTATCGAACCTTCGTTTAAAGAATCATTTCAGCTTTTTGAATTGCCCGAAATCGTGAGCAGTATCGTTGATTATCTTCAACCTATTCTTCAGCCGTATGAAGCGCCAGTATATTGGCATATGTTCCGTCATAGTATTGTCGAAACAGGCGATGTCTTTGTGCGTGTAAGCGTGAGGGGACTTCAGAACACGGTCATCAAATCGTTTCGTGCGCGTGAAAGTGAATCAACTGCATTGGCTTACAAGACCGTTCAAGATGCTCTAGCGGGTCTCTGTGACAAAGGCGCAATTGCACCTGCTGGAGATACAAACAGAGAAGGGACTCCTTATCGTGTCTATCTGCCTGAGGAAATTGCTCTTTGCCGCGAAGCAATGTCAAAAGCCCAGAAGGAAGAACTGCCAAGAATTGACCCAAAACGGGAACTTGATTTCTACAACATCAAAGAAAATCGGCTTAAGGTTTTTGAGCGAGATAAATACCTGTGCCACTACTGCCAGAAACAGCTTACAAGGTTTAGCGCAACCCTTGACCATATCCAGCCTGTATCAAAAGGCGGCGACAATTCATTTGATAATCTTGTGACGGCATGTTTATTCCATAATTCTCAACGCAGTGCCCAACCAATCATGGATTACTTGACGCGCAAGGAAGGCAAAGAAGGCTGAAAATCTTGTTAAGATTGTTGCCTTGGATAGCAACAGTGGCTTAGCTTTTCTCTTAAAATCCATATGGACAGGAAAACCAAACTCTTTAGTTGGGCGCTCGTCGGAATTATTTGCGGCCTTCTTGGATTTAGTTTGGGTTTGTACTTTTCCGCTGAGTCTCTTCGCGAATCGAAAGGAGTAGAGGGAAACTTTTGGGCCTATCTATTCCTATTTTTCGTTTATTTTGTAATTTCTGCCCTAATTATTTTCGTGCTGTCAATTGTTTTTCGGGCAATATTCATCGGCTCGATAAATCGGCCCGTTCTGCGAGCAAGCCTAGTTTGGGCGGCATCAATTGCAGCAGTAATAATTAGCGCATTATTTTGGTTTGTACTTGGCGAGCATTCGAGAGAGCTAGACCAAATTAAATTGCTTGGAGGCTGTATGGTTGAAGTGACGTTTATCTACGTCGGCTTAAAGTTATTCTACGATAAGTGAGTTGGGGCCTAAAGACAATGCGGCTTCAGAAGGGCATGAATCACAGCAATCATTTACTAGCCGGAAACTAACGTGGATAGAAATTCTGCTTAAAATCACCTTTGGCAATTTGAAGTATTAGATTACAGCACTCGACAGTAAATTCATAATTCGCCCCGGATATTTTTGAAAAGTACTCTTTATCCTGTTCATATTTCTTGGCGCATCCAATGCACCATTCCTCAATCCTCTTTATCTTCTTTAGCGGTAGTCGCCATATCCCGTAGTATTGTGCGCCTGACTCAATGATACCCTTCAAGGCAAGGTGATGCCTATTCCAAGAAAGGCGGTTTTCAAGCCTAGTCTGATTGGTAGAAATTTCCTCCAAGTCATCGGGTTGCAATTTTATCAATTTTTTTCCCACAATAAAATTGAGGACTCGGCGACGCTCCGGCTTGCTATTACCCTGAAACTTCAAGACTCCATAGATTGCCAGTGCTACAATTATATCGCCTTGGTCGGATTTATTCATGGTCGCCTTGACAAGTGGTCTTCACTTTTTAGCGACGGATGCTGCGTAAATTGCTTCAAGAACTTTGTCGATTCCCGCCAAAGTGAAAGAAACCGTTACAGAGCTTTCGCCGTATGGCGTAACACGAATGACAAAAGTATCGACCTTGGACAGGTGGGTAAGGAATGTCTGTACCTCACCTTGCCAAAAAGCCGATTCATAGTTAGTGGACACGCTAAATTTCTGCGTTTGCGCCTCTTCCTTCCCGAACCTAATGGTTGAGGTAATATTTTCAC
This sequence comes from uncultured Opitutales bacterium, assembly GCA_964561455.1. Taxonomy (GTDB): domain Bacteria; phylum Verrucomicrobiota; class Verrucomicrobiia; order Opitutales; family JABDGR01; genus JABDGR01. The sequence goes on along the minus strand of CAZLPS010000025.1, from coordinate 31,849 downwards.
TGCCCAGAAATATACCGAAATTAATGTATACTTCGACCTTTCCCTCCTTAAATCTCAGAATTAAAGTAGGGGTGGATTTCCCAATTCGCGCTGAAATTGGGCTATCAGAATCCAAACTTGCGGACACTATTTTTGCATCATCAATTGGAGAAATAGTTGTCCTAATAGTCCATTTGCCGGCAGCGGTCTCGCTTTGTCTCGAATTAGGTGCCACCCCCAGTTTCGATGCCAAGGCATCGTAGTCCGCTAAACGTTCAACGCTATTCGGCATCGCCGCAATTTTCGCCATATCTAGCTTCATTCACTGAATCAAGTGTTGGGGCAGCAACTACGCCAAGAAGTAACAGGACACTGATAAATTTAGCGTTCATAAAGTCGATTTTTGGTTTAGTGGTGGCTCCTATAGACGAAAGGGTTTTAGGAGGGCTTGAATATCCTCAGGCGGCTTTGGCCAGTGAACGATTCCATCTTTCGCCCAATGCTTAGTTGAATCGAGATTCTTCATTGTGACAACTTTTTCAAGCATTTCATCATGTGGGTAGAGATGCCAATGGCCATTGACCGGACAGCAAATGTACAAATCGCGGCCTTTATATTTTTTATCAAAAGTTACCCGGCCTTTTAACTGTGCTTTCAAAAACTCTCCATAAATATGCTGTGCGATAAAATCGGCTCCTTGCCAATCATCGGACAATCGAATTGTGATAAACCCATAATCTGCGAGAAGGGCGGAAACCTTTTGAAAATTATAAGCCTCTTGTTGGGGTGGGCTAAGATTTTCGTATTTGATATGGCTAAATTTCATGGCTCAAAAGATATTTTTCCACCGTTTGAATGCTTTAACGTCCGCACTGGTCAACTCAAACCATTCATTTCGCTCTGTCGCTTTAGAGGCAAACCGCCGATGCCAGTAGGCTTCAACTCCAGACGGGTCATCGGTTTTGATTTCGTGGACTCGTTTCCATTCATAAGGAGACTGCGCCGCCAATTCACCCTGACGGCGTTCAAGGTCAAAGGATTTCCCAATTTTATAACGGCGATGGGATTGCCAAAGGTAAACGAAACCCGGTTTCCCGGCACTTGGCTCCTCTTCGATTTCTGCGGGCTTCTCAATAGCCGCAATCCCTGAGCAAATCTTTATTACATCTTCGAAGCCTGAGCGGCTTTGGCAATAGGCCAGCACTCTTGCCGCCATTTGTCCCTTGTTGCCCAATTTGTCGCGAAAAGACCGCTCTCCCGGAAATGAAGTATCGGTCTTGGATTTCCTAACAATCTGACGCTGCAAAGGGAATTGGCCAAGCTCCCGAATCAACTCAACGAGCTTTTCTATCAAAGTGTCGTGTGTGTAAGTGCGAAAGAATGGGTTTGGCGCAAATCCTGCCTCCTTCAAAGCGTCGCTCCAATTGTCCCAGAACATTACCCAGTTGTACGGCTTTATTCCTGTCTCCTTGGTAAAACGCTCGATACCCAGAGCATTGCCGCCATTTTCAGAGGCAGTGCGCTTGATTTCGCTCAGAATAAATGCTTTGTCCATTGGTTAAGTTCTTGTTTACCTGTCTCTGTCATTTTGGCAAGCTCTACGAATATGCAATTCAATCATCTAGAACAAATTGTTGCGGAATGGCTCGAATATAAAGGGTATTTCGTTCGCCGAAATATCAAGGTCGGAAAGCGAGCGAGAGGCGGCTATGAGTGCGAACTCGATATTGTTGCTTACCATCCCCAAGAGAAAAAGCTCGTTCATTTTGAGCCGTCAACTGACACTGACAGTTGGTCTGAGCGGGAAGGCCTGTATAAAAAGAAGTTCGATGCTGGCCGAGAATATGCCCCAAGCCTTTTTAAGGGCATAGACCTCCCCGAAATTGAACAATTCGCATTATTTTTATATGGCTCGGATAAGAACCATCAGCAAATTGGAGGTGGCAAAGTGCTTTTAATGCCTCAATTTTTGAAGGAAATCGTAAACGACCTTTCCCCAAAAAAGATTGTCAACGAAATCGTTCCTGAACAATTTCCGCTCTTACGAATGATTCATTTAGCCTGCGAGCACAGGAAAATCTTTAGCCACACGGTTGCGCTGAAGCCCGAGAATAGGAAGCCAAATAGACCGCGAATTGCCTTACCTCTGGCGATAGAGGCAATCTACGAAGGAGAACGTATTGGCATTGCCAAGGCGCTCGAAATCCGTAGCCAATATAAAGGAAAAGATTTCAAAACCCCGTTTACCTGCGTTTCATGTGGCAGGTCAATTAGAGCCCATAAAGACGGCGGTGGAGCGGCCCATTTCGAGCATATGGCCCGCAATCCTCAATGCCCGTTAAGCTACAAACCTTGATGAACTGGCAAACCCCTCAATCTGCGGCCAAAGACCCCTAGGAATCGATTTATTCGCGCTCTAGGGGCGTTTTAACGGAGGTATCCGAATGGCAGAAAACTATAGTGCTTCGACGAATTAAACTAAATAAGCAATGGGCGGTGCAGTAGGTGGAGGCGGGGGCAATCTCGGAATATTTGGATAGCATAGTTTGGGTAACAATTCCCTCCATAAGAAGGCCAATTTCCAAGGGTCATGTCTATTGATTGGCGACATAGCGAGTTGCCTGAAAAATGGCAGCATTTTATCTCTAGGAATATATTCCATAATCTCTTTCCATAACCAATCATTCGGATTGCCTTGGTTAATGTGGTCTATAACTACCAAAACAGATTCATTGGATTCAAGCTCGCCTATTCCCGAGTCCAATAAGGTAGCCACAATTTCGGGATTCGTTGAAGCCCCAAGCATGGGAGCCGCAGTCAATAAAACTCTGTCTGCTTGAGCCAAATGCAATCTACGCATCTCCTTAATTTCGTCCTTTAGGTTAGACTCTCGCTCTTTGCTGCTTTCTTCAAGTTCACAGTAGTATTTATAAGGTGCCCAAATCAGATATGAGATTGCGATTAATGCAAAAACGGAAAACGGCAACCACCACTTATCGTCAAATTTGGCCCAATCCCACCATTTCTCATATGGAACCAATGCCGGTATTTTGTCTATGGAATTTATAATTGGAATCAACACCCAGCTTATTAAACTCACGCCTCCAATCACGAACCACCCCCATGAACAAGCATCTTTGAGGGCGTTTTTCCAAAACCTAAGGAATCCGAACATAACGTTTCAAAATGTAGGCAATTTTCCGGACTGTCTAGATTAAATTCTCGTATATGAAAGGCGGCCTGCTATGTACACGGTCGCGAACATATTCCAAATGCTCCAAAGAGAAGCGAATTATCGTAAATAGACCCCTTGTAAAGGAACAATTGGTATAAATACAGATATCAAGTCATGGATTTACGATAATTAGGTGGTTCTCGTATAATTTTCCTAAAGGTCAGGGTAATTTCCTTAAAGGCACCTCGACCCCTTGCGGCTCCTTTACCAAATTAGTCTAACCCTTTAGTAAATTAGGTGAACGCATTAGCATATGTATAGTAAATTGCCGGATGGAGCCTGAATCTCGTATACCAAAGGAAATGAGGTCAAATTGTGTTTAAAATTTACTAACCTATTCAATACCAACCAGATACAAATATACAATTGATTTATGATAACTGTTTGTGTACATAATGTTATTTACTTTAATGAGACTGGGCTTACACTGAGAGGCTATGAATCCTGTTTTCGGCTACATCCGTGTTTCGAGCCTAGGGCAAGTCGAAGGTGACGGCTTCCCTCGCCAGCTAGACGCTATCAAGAAATTTGCCCGTTCTAAACGCCTAAAGATTGTAGAGGTATACAAGGATGAGGGGGTATCGGGTACAGAGTGCGGCTTTGACCGTCCCGGTCTTTCTGACATGATGATAGCCTTAAAGAGCAACGGTGTTCGTATTGTCCTAGTCTCAGATGCCAGCCGGTTAGCAAGAGATTTAATGATACAAGAGGTGATTCTAGCAGATTTTCGTAAACATGGAATCACTTGCTTTGAATCCTCTGGTAGTGAACTTACAGTAAGCGATGGTGACCCAACTAGGATACTTATTCGTCAAGTACTTGGCGCGGTGTCACAATTTGAGAAATCGAATCTCGTTCAAAAGCTGGCAGCCGCAAGAAAAAGAATTAGGCGGACTAGTGGAAAATGTGAAGGCGGCCCTAGTTACGTGCAAATAAAACACCCTGCAATCGAGCGCATAATGGAACTGAGGAAGCAGAAATTGACCTTGAAAGATATTGCCGAAAAATTAAATGGCGAAGGCATTAAGCCTATGCGGGGTGAAAAATGGTTTGCTATGCAGATTTGCCGTATAGTCAAACAGTAAAAGAAATGATACAATATCATGTATAGGTGACGTATCAAAGAGGGGTAGCCATAATAAGTGAAATAAATAATGATATTTCTCGGCCAACGTCGCCTGGGTAGCCCAACTAAGACACACAGGTTCAAAAAAAGGCTAATTTGTTAATTTCAAAGGGAAAATTCAAAAAATCCGGGGCCTAAATTTTGCCAAACCCTATTTTCAATAAAATCCGATTAATTTACCTCCCCGCCTCATGCAATAGTAGGGATGCTGTAATAAGAGCCAAAACAACCGTAGCGACTACCAAAGCCCATGCTATAAGAGCATCATTCTGATTGCTCCGAGCATTAGCCCTTTGCATCTGCGAGGCTGCGTTGTTCGTCGGGTTCAATGGATGACCACATTGAAGGCAGCTTTCCGCTTCCGAGGAAACTTTTTTCCCGCACTCTGGACATTCAGTTAGCAAAATTGCGTCTGGGATTTACGAGTCCTCTTATAGCCAATGGCCAAAACTGTCGCCGCAATTCCGAAAATCAGGCAAGATGTTGACGGCTCTGGCACACTTGAGACCTTTACATTATCGAAATAAACCGGAGTACTGCCCATTACAGACGCATCATCCCAGTTCTCAAAACTCATCGAGGTATTTAGCAATTGGGCGGTAGAGCGGGTATTTACATAGCCCGTTACGTCAAATGAAAAAGACTCCCAAGCCCCGTTGCCCGAAAAGGAATAGACAGGGCTTGCCCCCGGTTGGGAAGCGGGGGAACCGGCCTGCCAAATGCCCGTAGAACCTGTGCCAGCGTTATTACCCTCAGCAAGGCCAATTAAGCCGCCATGATTATTCGTCGCGTTTGAAAGAAAGTCGAAGGAAAGGAACACTTGACCAACGCCTTTATATGGGCTCAGGTCAAACAAGGAAGAAAAGGAATCATTTGACTCAGTTGGGGCGGAAAAAGAAAAAACCCGGCTTGATGTGTCTATCCCGGCCACAAGGGGATTTGCCGTCGTAATGCCAAACTTGCCTGAGTCAACCATCCAACCAGCCGGGACACTTGTTCCCGCAGTGCTTTCAAAATTCTCTTGGAAGATTATCGCTCCCTTGGATTGAGACACAATCAAGGCGAACAATGCAAAGGTAGAGACGAAAAGGTGTTTTGTTTTCATAATATTATGCTCCGATATCGGAACAAAGGTTAGGCCGTTACCTGCTATGGTCAAGTTCCAAAAAATGGAACCAAAAAGACCGCAAAATGTAGTCGGGCCTGCCGTTCGCCGCCTCCGAGTCAAACAAGGGCTCACTCAGGCCGTTCTTGCGGCCCGTCTACAGGTGAAGGGGTGGGATATAACTAGGGGTACGCTGGCAAAAATTGAGGCTCAATTTAGATGCATCTCAGATTCAGAGGTAGCAGCCTTGGCAGAGTGTCTTAAATGCGACTTGGGGGACTTATATCCAGCAAAACTGAAAAAATAGAAAAAGGACTAAACGAATTGGTAGGTTAAAATGCAGTCAAGCCGTAGCAGGAGTAGGACATGAAATTTTCAAAATGTGAGTGCATACATTATGCCCTAAAAATGACGAAAGAGAGGTTTCGCTGGAAAAATTAGTGGTTTTCAAGGATGCAATGGATTTGCCAACAATAGTCTCCCAAGGCTTATTTGTACCCATTAGGCCAACAAGGTCATTACGAACTTCCTTCAGGTCGGCACCTTTGCGGTCATATCCAGAATCTGCATACGCCTTCATTGCACCGTAATGGACGTGGTCTACATTCTTTAGGAGCCAATTTTCGATTCTTCCCCGGAGAAGTGGCCATGTTGTTCCGACCCATCCGAGTGCTTCATCGGACAAAAGAAGGTTCTCAATTGTACGACAATGTAGCTTAAGTCGCCGCAATCCTCCGATGGCAGAGATTTCCGTTGTACCCGTATCCCTATCTCGAAGTGAATATCCCTCGGCATTATCGTACACTGATTCCAAAATCTTCGCGACTTCATTCTCAAAATCTAATTGATGAGACAGGCCGTCAACGGCACATGGATAGACTTTAATCCGCCCTTTTGAGGCTCTAATTGCTTGCTGCCAAACTCGCTCATCATCTTCACCTTCGACAAGAATTATAGGGGTTTTGTTAAAAATGCTCGATAAGGGATGTGCGCCAAAAATTGGCAATACCTTCTGTAGCAACTCAGATGCTGGCGCAAATGTAATGTCGGTTATGCCTCGACGCATAAAGGCGAGATTGGCATCGTGCATGTCACAAATTGCGCTTACTAGGGCTGTGCTGTGGGTCGCAATTATTATACTAGCAGGAACCGCACCAAAAACCTCGCTTAACAAATTTGCAAGACGCACTTGCAAATCTGGATGCAAATGTACGTCAGGTTCGTCAATTAAAAGGATATTCAGTTTATCCGGTAGACACTCAGATTTGAATACCAAACATTCAATTGCCAATGAAATTAATTCAGATTCACCACTGCTTAGGAGGTCGGGGGTAATTGTCTTTCCAGTAACTTTATCGAATATTAGAAATGATGAGTCTCCATTGCGAATCTCGACATGGTCTAGCAGTTTGTTAATTATCTCGATTGTGCTATTGAAGGTAAGTTTAAGGTCGGCGCGTTTAACTGGGTCATCTAAAATGGCCCTGAGGGTAATTAGCTCCAATTTGCGAAATTGAACAGCACTTTGCTCTTTAAAATTCCCGGCTTGATTTTTGCGCCGTGTTTCAGAAAGCCAATGGGAGCTCTGATTAATATTATTATCAATATTCGGGTTATACAAAAGAACACCGCCTCGCTCCGGACTGAGGTACTTAACTGCCCCGTTGTTTCCCCTTCTCAAAATAGTCCGCTCAGTCGCCTTTAAAACATGGCTTTTCCCGCAGCCATTCTTTCCGAGAAGAATATTTATTCGACCTAAATTCCTGAGTTCAACCCCATCTAAATTTAGTAAGTCCATTTGAATAATAGTTGTGCGTTTGAAACTAAAGTGCCTTCTCCGCCTCGACTACAAAGACAATTGCAGAAGCCGTCAAATGGAGAACATAGGAGGCTATATAAGAGGGAACATCCTTTATTTCGTCGCCCTGACCATGCCCGGCCTGCTTATTTCTCGCCGTCGGGACTCCACTTTCAAGGGAATTTCTTAGCGAATTAAAATGACTCTGCCAGAAAGCGGGAATTAAGCCATTGGTGAAGCAGATTTCAATTAATTTGCTACAATTCGCAGTAGGGTCATAGTGCCATTTCCGCTTCTTGCAAATGACCTTCAAAACGCTTTCCAGAGATTTTAAGGCTTCGACTAAAGTTTCTTTGGTTCTGCCTTGTCGATAATGCTCGAAAGCCTTTAAGAATTCCTCTTGTGCGCCCTCGTAGCTCTTCTCTGCCAGCAACGAAAGAGCGGGTACAACTGCTTCCTTATGGATTAATTTTGAATCTATTCTAATGATTTCGCCGCTCCTATATTCGTAGCCCAACCCATGCTCTTGGAAACGTGCGTTTAGGTCATTGATTGCAGTATCGGCAACTACCGCAGGGTCGCAATTTTCCTTATAGGTATGGGCATTTTCTCTCACGCTTTTGTCAATCACGAAAAATGATAGCTCTATTACCGAAAGAACTCGGTCAGTGTCTTGCTCGGCAAGAAAGAAATGGCGCAACTCTTCATAATAACTACGTCCCTGACGGCCTCTTAAATCCGCCAAAGAAAACATACTATATTCCCTGCATAGGACATCGACAATTGCCGAATAATTTTCGATTACTGTCGAAACTCCATAGTTGTGCAATGCTGACGAGTAATCAGTAAAATCTCCAAGTGAGTCGTGCCAAATATGTAGAATTTGAATCCTTAGCTCCTTTGGGATGCTGTCGTAAACATATACGTCTTTGACTTCTCCTCGGAGTCTCTTTTGCCGCTTAGAATAAAGGTCATAGATAGCCATTGAACGGGGTCGGTTGGGAGCAAAGTATATGCTAAGAAATCGCAGACGAGCAAGCCCACCTTTAGTTGCCTCACCTCTTCTTCTTTGCTCTAGGTTTCTCCAGCACGGCAAGCAGTCTCTCATACCGCTCAGGCTCGTTCTTTCGTAGCCATTCGTAATAATGCTCTGAATATTCCCAGCCTCTCTCACCCATTTCGCGTAAGGTCTTCTTTCTCGAACGGCCCCTTCTCAATTCCGACTCAATTATAAAATCCGTAAGCGCGGCCACTTGGGTAGAAAGGGAAACTAGCTCTTCGTCAAGCTCGTTCACTTGGCGTTTTAGGTCTTCGATTGCGTGAGAATCATTATTCATGGCTTCATTTTAAAAGTAATTGTCCTATTGGGATTGCCTTAAGTGCGAGTTGAAAGACTTATTTTCTGCAAGTGCAATGAGATAAAAAAAATCAAAAATAAAGCCCTAGGGCTGTGCCTTTGCTGGAGTCGCAGGCCAATTTATTCGCTTATCGTCAGCAATTGATTTAAATAGTTCAAAATGCCGTATAATGTTCAAATTATTGGCGGGAGATTTAGAGAATGCTGCGTTAATAAAATCTACAGCATCATCTGTCTTACCTTGTGCCATCTTTAAAGCGGCTTGCGCGACCGGAAGGTATGAGTAGTTTGGGTTTTCTTTCTCGAATTCGGCAAGTTCACTTTCTGCCTCTGGTAGTTTCTTTAATCCAATGAATGCCAAAACGAGTGAAAATCGCGACTTATCGGCTGCGGGTTCAAACTTTATAACTTGCTGCAAATAAGGAATGGCTAACGACGCAAGGTCAGGGTTAATAATAACTGAATAGTTCGCGGCTGTTCCCGTTGAAACAACAGTCAAAAAAAGTTGGCCTCTATTATAGGCTTCTGAAGAAAAGTTAAATTCCGGGTTGGCTTTGTTGTTATTCCACCAGACGGAAACAGCCTCCTTTGAAAGCGGGGAGAATTTTTCCTTGGTTATATTTTCGAGGGCTTTTGTGATTCGGGATATAACCCTTGAATTGTCTTCAGTGGAAAGATGCTGGATTAATGGCCCAACCGACGACTTCTTAGCAAGTGAGTCCAATCTATTTATAGCAGCTTCTCGATTCCCTATCTGCTCGGAATTTAACATTTCAATCGCATCATCAACTGAAAGTTCAAGAGGCTGATGATTGATAGCGTCTTGAATTGACATTTGAACAAAATCATAACGGTCTCTATTAAAGTAATAATCGACATCATTCAAAATTAGCTGCGCGACTGTAGCACCATCGGAGTTAGAATTCGCCACTTTTTCTAATTCAAGATAAGAAGCATAGCTGTCATTCTTTGCTGATACGCCTAAATCTTGTAAATGAACTTGGAGTTTAAGTAATTGCTGCAAGTCGTATAACTGAGATAGCGTTGTTTCCGCTTTAGAAAGCTGGTCATGCAATAATTTCAAATCATCTTTAGCAGTTTTTGCTGAGGTGGTTAGTGTGGCTATGTTCTGCGTGACCTCGCTAATCGAGGCATCCAGAGTTTTAAGTTTGGCATCTGCGCTTTCGTTCTTCTTGCTTAAATCGTCGGTCAATTTCTTCGCGTCTTCGGATAGCTTCAACGCATCGCTTGCGCGGCTCGCAACTAGGTCAATAGTCGCGCTCTGGTTTTCAATGCGCGTCTTTAAGTCACCGATTTCTTTGGCCCCGCTTGTAGCGACTTGGGCAGAGGCTTTCAGGGTGCCAACATATCTATTTGAAAGCTCAATTGTACGTTCGGGAAAGATAAATGCGTAGCCAAAGAAGAAGCATATTACAGCCAAAGTTATAACGCCTGCCCATCTGCCCTTTGTGACGCTCTTCCTGCATAGAGTGATAGAGATAATGCCGACGCCGAAAACCACTAATAGGGTGCCAATTATTTGAAGGAATACATTCATGGAGGACAAAATGACGGAAGGAAGTGATGAGATTGAATATAGCCAACCGAATTAATTTATCTACTTTATAATTGAATGACCCCCTGTCAGGGGAGCCGGAACCCCACCCCAAGGTTTAAGGTAGATAGATTGAAGTTAAAGGAATTCCCTATTAGCCCGTCCCGTCGCCGGAATTACTATTTAAATAGATTGGAATGCCGGAAGGGTGGCAGGGAAACCCGCCGGAAGTATTGATTAGATAGATTAGAAACGCAGATTGCCCCTATTCATCCGGTTGGTTGAACTCGTTTGTAAATTAAAGGAATTTATTTGAAGTGAGTATCAATAGTATACATTGGAAATGATAAAACAAAATTGGGGCTATCTCAAAATGTCCCTTGACAAAACGGCCTTTCGATGCTATATTGTAGTAAGATTATGACCCGATAGGCTTAACTTAACTCGTTTCAGTCCGTCAGGAACAAAATCGAACAAAAGGAATCCAAAATTAAATAAATCAAAACGATGACCAAATCAGAAACTAACCGCCAGACTTCTGGCATTCAAACTAAAGGAGAGCTAGACAACACTGCATTCGACAAGGAACGACCAATTAGAATAGAAGATGTGGCTGTTTATTTAGGTATCAGCAAGAAGACGGTACAACGGCAGATTCAAAACGGGAAGCTGATAGCCTTCAAGATAGGCGGACGCTGGTTTACTCAAATGGCTTGCATTCAAGCCTATATTCAACAGCAGTTGGCCGACACACAAGGGAGGCAACTATGTTAGAATACGTCATACCCCCAAAAGGAAGATACCGTAGCTATCGGGGACGGTATCGAGTTGGAAACTGCGTAAAAATTCATGAGGTCAACCTTCATACCACCAATAAGGAGATAGCGACAAAGAAGCTTAAGGAGCTTCGTTTGGATGCAGAGCGCGAGGCGGAAGGATTGCTTCCATCAGGGTCAACGAGGGAAGCGATGCGGCGACCGTTAGAGGAACTTTTCGCCGAATTCTTGGAAGATTTAATTACGCGGGTTGCGAGCAGGGGTTATCCCGAATTGGTGAGGCAGCGCTTTATTACAGTAGCCAAGGCGTGCAAATGGCAAAACCTCCGCACAGTTACCGCCAAAAGCTTCATGGATTGGCGCAATAGTCAGGACGACTTCGAAGCTCGCACGCTGAACCATTATCTAGATGCAGCCCAAGTTTTCCTCAATTGGGTCGAGGATACTTACGAATATTCGAATCCGCTAAAGCGTGTTAAAAAGGTCAAAATTGTCTTGGAGAATTCCTACGGCCCGCGTGCGTTTTCTTTTGATGAATTGGCTCGGCTTATAGTGGCGGCTCCCGAAAGGGCCTTGCTCTATCGTTTCCTTGCCCTTACTGGCCTACGGCGTCAGGAAGCACGCAAACTATGCTGGGGCGATGTCCAACTAGGCGATAATGCCCGGCTTGTGCTGCGCCCAGTCACTACGAAAATTAAGGACAGAGTGGACACCGTTCCTCTTTGCTCAGATTTGGTACAAGAATTAAATGCCATTCGCCCAAAAAGCGCAAAGACTGGCGAGCGTGTCTTTCGCAAAGGTGTTCCAAGCTATAAAACCCTCCATCGCGACCTAGCTAAGGCTGGAATCGCTTCAAAGGACGCTTATGAACGCGGCATCGGATTCCATACCTTTCGTAGGACTTTTATTACGATGGGGCAGGATTTGGGCATTCATTCAAGGGTTATGCAGGAACTTGCCCGTCAAAAAAGTTTACCTCTTACAACCAACGTTTATACGGATACAACCAAACTGCATCTTAGCGAAGCTGTTGAAATACTTGGCCATGCTACCACTGCAACGCTTGGCTCCATACCACGTCCCTTACCACAAAATTCCGGCCAGAATAGTCATTTGCCGTCTGCTTCTGGCAAGAATGGGAATGGCGAAAATGGGAAGCCCGCTACAGAAACCGCTGGAACTGAGGCGGTTTATCCTCTTCCGGCAGTGTCTGGCCAAGATTGTACAAATCCAAAATGGTGGGGAAACAGGGACTCGAACCCTGGACCTCCTGCGTGTGAAGCAGGCGCTCTAACCAACTGAGCTATTCCCCCGGGTGGAAATTAAAAATTATGATTTAAGAATTAAGAAGTAAAGGCAGGCGGACGGAGCGGCAAGGCTCGGACTGGATAAAAGGGCTGAGAAATTCGATTGTTCCCTGGCAGAATACTCCCTGCTCCGCGCTCCCCGCTCCCTGCTCCTACGCGCCCGCGGGAATGGCGGCCTTGCGGGCGGCCTCGGCGGCCTTGAGGTTGATCGCGGCGGCGCGGCGGCGCTTGTCCGCCAACCAGCGCGAACGGTGCGGGTTGGTGCGGGTGTGCGCGAGCTTCTTGACACGGGTGCGTTTGGCTTTATGGAAACCTTGGATGCGGCCACTCATGGGAATGAAAGGAAGGGTGAAGAGTGCAGTGTAAAGGGTGAAAAAACACGATTGGGGGCTGGAGGGCAATGCTAAAGAAAGGGACCAAGGGAACGAGGGACCAAGGGACAGAGGGGGGCGGGTGGGGGTGGGGCGAAGGGGGAGCTGGGAGCAGGGAGCGGAGAGCCAGGGACTGGAAACTGGAATACAGGAGTCAGGAGACGGCCGACGAGAACGTTTAACGCTTAACTTTTAATGTTTAACGCTCAAATCTGGCCGCCAAGGCGGGATTCAAAAGAAGAAGGAACAATAAACACTAAACGCTTAATGTTTAACGTCTAACATTTAAGCCAGACAGGGGACAAGGGGACGCGCGCCACGAGGATGCAGCTGTTTGATGTTCGGGGAGCCGTGTTTGCCACTGGCGAATGCATTCCGGAAAAACAATATAACAATAGAGCAATACAACAATGGTTGCCCATTGTCCCTCGGTCCCTTGATCCCTCCGTCCCTTTGTCCAGTCATGGGTGCCATTAATCTCTGTTTTAGGCGATAACCACCCGAATTCCAGGCCTCCTCGGGCTTGACAGCCCACCCGTGGCCGGGTTTGCTGGTCGGTAGATATGAACGACGATACCGCCTCCACCGACAAGAAGAACAAGCTAGTGAGCCCGCTGTTTTCCATCATCAGCCTGGTGATCACCGCCGGGTTCTTCCTGTTTATGACGAATGTCGCCTACAGCCATACGCCCGACTGGGCGGACAAATACAGGCTCGTGGCGGCCGGTTATACGTCGCTGTGCTTGACGGGGGTGTTCTGGCTCGTGTTGCAGGGCTTTTGGGTGACTTTGGTGGATCAATTGCGCCGCAAAAAGGCCGGAGTGCAGTCGTAGGTAAGAAGCTAGAAGTTAGAAGCTGGGAGTTAGAATTGCAGATTCAGAATATGGAAGTTGAAATCTGGAATTTAGAAGCCACGCAACGGCTTCATGGGCATTTGATACCGAGCCGACGTCATTATTCTAGATTCTAACTTCCAGCTTCCAGCTTCTTAGACCAACGGCACCGCGCATCCCAGGCTGGCGGCCAGGGCGCGCAACATTTCGCTTTCTGCGGGTTCGATGACCCCGTCGGCCTGCACGATTAAGGCACCGGCTTCGAGCAACTGCTTTTTCAGGGCAAACGGCGCGCCTTCCAACCGGGTGCAGGAAACTTGCACGCGGTCCAGCGTGGCAACCAACCGCGGCGTGAGCGACAGGCTGGCCATGCCCATGATGGCGTTGCGCCCCTGGGCGAACACCGGCTGGGCGGCGGCGTCATCCGGCGTGGACAAATGGGCCAACGCGGAAAGCACGACGGACAGATCGGTGCGGTAATACTCGGTGGCCGAAGAACCCAGGATGGGCGGGCGGGGCTTGAGCCGGTACTCGGCGACCCGCCATAAGGCGAATTGATGCAGGCCCTGGCCGCCGCGGTCGAATCCGGTAAGCTCGCGCAGGTGGACCGCGAGGAAATTTTTTTCCGGCGGAGTCTGGCGAGAAAGGCCGGCCAAAGCCAATTCCAGCAGCGGCAATTGTCGGCCAGCGGGCACGCCCGCCACCACCGGGGCCAGCGCGGCCGCGGCGTCCGCCGCGGGTTCCTGCTGTTCCCGCAACCGATTGAGCTGGGCGGCTTGGCTGGCGGCATCTCCATCCAGCGCCAAGGCGAGCACAAGCGCGCGGCAACCCGGGGCGTCGGCGAGCGCGGTGGAAATCTCGGCGGGGAGACTGGCGCGCCAATCCTGCACCTGGGTCAGCGAGAGGGCAGCCATGACGCCGGCGGGCGCCATCAGCTGCTGGACGGTGGTGGCGGACACCCGGGGAGGGGTACCGGCGTCATCCGCTGGCAAATCGGGTGCAAGCTCCGAGGGTTTCAGATAAATGAAATTACCGTCCCAATTGGGTTCCAATTCGCGGATGCGCTGCTCGAGCGGCGGGTGGGTGGCGAAAAGGGAATTGAGCGCCGGCGCGAAATACATGTGCGCGGTTTCCTCGGCATGCGCGTGCGTGATGGCGGAGCCGACGCCGAGCCCGCCGATTTTCTTCAGCGCTCCGGCGAGGCCGAGGGGATTGCGGGTGAACTGCACGGCTGAGGCATCGGCCAGGCCTTCGCGCTGGCGCGACACTGATGCCTGAATGAGGCGTCCAAAAACCACGCCCAAATAACCCAGGACCAACAAGGCGCCACCGGCCACGGCCACCCCGGCAGCCCCGCCGCCGCCATTGCGCCCCCGCCAGCGGGTGCGGCCGACTGACTGCAAGAGAACCCGGCCAATGATGGCGATTACCAGCAGCCCGAAAACCGCGCCAATCAGTTGCACGTTCAAGCGCATATCCCCGTTGAGGATGTGGCTGAATTCGTGGCCGATGACACCCTGCAATTCGTCGCGCGAAAGATATTTCAAGGCGCCGCGGGTGACAACGATCGCGGCTTCCTCGGGTCGCAGGCCGGCGGCGAAGGCGTTGATGCCGTCCTCCTCCTCCATCACGTAAATCTCCGGCACGGGCACGCCGGAGGCCAGGGCCATTTCCTCGACAATGTTGCGTAATTGCCGGTCAGCAAATTCGGCCGGCCGCGCGGCCAGGGGAGTCGCGCCGACACTGAGGGCCACGGCTCCGCCGCCCGCGCGCAGCTCCGATACCTTGTAGAGGCAGGCCCCGCCGACGATGGCGAGCGTCGCCAAAGTCACCATGGCACTGACGGCGGGGTCCCAGACCAGCGGCAGCGAATCTCCGTCCGGCGCGGAGGCGTAGTTCGCATAAAACCGATGGGCATTCGGGTGCCGGGCCCGATTGACTGCGACGCCGATGAGGGCCAGCACATTGAGGCTGACCACCAACCCGGCGACGCCGAGGATGAAATAGAGAATCAACCAGCGCGTGCGCGCCTTGGCGCGATCCTGGGCCGCGAAGAAGTCCATTGTCGGAAAGGATGAGGGATGAAGGATGAGGGATGAATCAGGAAATCCCAGTGCTCCAGTTTCTAGTTCTTAGTTTCCAGTTCAAATCCGCTTGAAATCTTGAGACGGGATGAGCGGGTGGGAGCAAGAAGTCTGGGGGCTGGAGCATAAAATATGAACCAGCCCATGCATATCCAGAGCTTGGGAATCAGGGTGTTGATTCATCCTTCATCCCTCAGCCTTCATCCTTTCAAGTAAACTTCACCTTCGGCGCATCGCGTTCCTGGACGTTGGTGATTTCAAACGGTTCCGCTGCCTGAAAGCCACAGTTGTTGGCGACGAGGATGGCGGGGAACTGCTCGCGCGCCGTGTTGTATTGCATGACGGAATCGTTGTAGGCCTGCCGCGCAAAAGAGACCTTGTTTTCCGTCGAGGTCAGTTCCTCGGTCAGTTGCATCATGGTCTCGTTGCCCTTGAGATTCGGGTAGGCTTCGGCGACGACCATCAGGCGGCTCATGGCCCCGGCGAGCGAAGATTCGGCGCCGCAAAGGGCCTTCATGGCGGCGGGGTCGGTCGGGTTGGCGGCGACCTTCTGGCTGGCGCCCATGGCGGCGCCGCGCGCGGCAATGACCTCGTCGAGCGTGCCGCGCTCGTGCGCGAGATAGCCCTTGGCGACTTCGACGAGGTTCGGGATGAGGTCGTAGCGGCGCTTGAGCTGGACGTCAATCTGGGCGAAGGCGTTCTTGAAGCGGTTACGCAGTGTAACCAGAGTATTATAAATGCCGACGGCATACAGCACAAAGCCGACGGCGAGAACTACCAGGACAATTAATGCGATAATCATGACACCCCAAGCCTAAACCCCCGCCCCGGGGTGGCGAGGAGAAAACGATTCCAATTATAAGCGATGATTATAACCCGGCGGGCCTTATTTATCCGAGGCCAGGCGCTTTTTCGATTCGGGAACCTGCAGATAGTTTTCGGGGCTCACTACTTTGCGGCCAGATTTCCTCTCCAGATCCAACCGGGCGTGGCCAGCCACGGTGCCGCCCTGCCGCGCGGCGCCTTGGTTCTGGTCAAGGCCCCGGGAATCGGTGGCACGGGCGATTTCCGTGGTAGCCGCTTCACCGAGCATGGAAAAAATCAGTTCCAAATCGCTCATATGATCGCGAAGGTTTTCGCACTTCAGCTTCTTCAAAGCCTTGTATTCCGCAGGTGTCAGGCCGAACGCCGCCTTGGAAATCTCGGCCGTGAGGATGGCATACTCCGGGTGTTCTTTGACACCGCGTTTCTTCCACTCGTTGGTCAATTCATCACGGACAGCGATGCCGCGCATCCGCTTCTCAATCCAGGCCTCGGAGTAACCCTTGGCGAGATAGAGGGCGCGGGTGCGCTTCGTGGCCAACTCGGGGTTTTCGATTTCCTGCACGCGTTCATTGCCTACCTTCGCCAGCCACCGTTTGAATGGCTCCGCCTTGGGGCTGGGGATGGATTGAATCAGGCGAAAAATGCCCTCCGTGTGCCAGGACAGCATCTTCTGCGGTCCGCCACGGGTGGAAAACCCCAGCGCAAGGGGGGGGGCAATTTGCCCCCCCCCTTTGAGGGCGTCGGCCAGTGCGGCGTCCCGGCGCCGCATATCCCTGAAGTAGCCTGCCGGATCGGCCGAATCTGTTAGGGCAGCCACGACGTCCACAATGACAAACCACCACTCGTCGCGGTGGAGGGTTTTGCGGATTTCCTTTTTCTGAAACAAGGCGATGCGGGTATCCATGGCGAGCGGTGGCGGGAGCGGGGTAATAAACAAAGCGATTACCCCCGGACCCCGGCAATCCAAAAAGGATTTGGCCGGCCGGCGTCATGGGACAATCCAGTACTCCTGGATTATTTTTGATTGCCAAGTCAAGCACTCCCCGCAAAATGATTGAAAAATATTCCCCTTCGGCGGACCTCCCCCGCCTTCGCATCGCTTAATCTCTGCTTGTCTTTTCCCCGGGTTCGCGGTGTGCTCAATGGCTCAATTCCACCCACCACCGCACCATGAGCTGGACCCATTTTCAAAAATCTTACCTGCCGTTTGAATCCCTCGGTTTTGCCGCCGATTTCTCCCGCGTGGGTTTCACGGACGACTTTTTCCAAAAGCTGCGCGCGCCCATGTCCGCCGCCTTCGACGCCATGGACGCGCTGGAGCATGGCGCGATCGCCAATCCGGACGAAAAGCGCATGGTGGGCCACTACTGGCTGCGCAACTCGGCCCTGGCGCCCACGCTGGAGATCGGCCGCGAAATTGAAGCAACCATCACCGGTATCGAATCCTTTGCGGCGAAGATCCATTCCGGGGAAATCAACGGCGCGCACGGCTTGTTTCGGAATTTGCTCTGCATCGGCATCGGCGGCTCGGCCCTCGGGCCGCAATTCGTCTCCCATGCCCTCGGCCACCCGGGGACGGACAAGCTTCAGGTGTATTTCATTGATAATACTGACCCGGACGGGTTTGACCTCATTTTCCGGGAACTGGAGGGGCAATTGGGGCGCACGTTGACGGTGGTGACCTCAAAATCAGGCGGGACGCCTGAGCCACGAAATGGCATGATAGAGACCGAGGCCGCCTATACCCGGGCGGGGCTGAAGTTTGGCCCGCATGCCGTGGCGGTAACCGGCATGGGGAGCCATTTGGACCAATATGCGGTGAAAAACGGCTTCCTCGCGCGCTTTCCCATGTGGGACTGGGTCGGCGGGCGCACCTCTGAACTGGGCCCCGTTGGCCTGCTGCCAGGCGCACTCCAAGGGGCGGATATCCGTGCGCTGCTGGACGGCGCCAAGGAGATGGATGAACTGACCCGAACCCGTCCGCTGGAGAACAATCCCGCCGCCCTGCTTGCCCTGGCCTGGCATTTCCTCACCGACGGCCGTGGGCGCAAGGACATGGTCATTCTGCCCTACAAGGACCGGCTGCTCCTGCTTTCCCGCTATTTGCAGCAACTGGTGATGGAGTCGCTGGGCAAGGAATTCGACTTGCAGGGCCGGGTGGTCAACCAGGGCATTTCGGTTTACGGCAACAAGGGTTCGACGGATCAGCATGCCTATGTGCAGCAATTGCGCGACGGCGTGCCCAACTTCTTCGCCGTGTTCATTGAGGTGCTGAAAGACCGCGACGGCCCGGTCATCGAGGTTGAGCCGGACACCACCGCGGGCGATTATTTGCAGGGCTTTCTGCTGGGGACGCGCGAGGCGCTATCTGAAAAGGGCCGGGCGTCCATCACCCTGACCCTGGCCGATGCCTCCCCGCGTTCGGTGGGCCTGATTATTGCATTGTTTGAGCGGGCGGTGGGTTTTTACGGCAGTTTGGTGGGCATAAACGCGTATCACCAGCCGGGCGTCGAGGCAGGCAAAAAAGCCGCAGCCGACTTGCTGCGAATCAAACAACAAATCCAGCAAACGTTGCGTGCCAACCCCGGTGGAACCTTCACGGCGGAAGCGATGTCCCAGAAATTGGGGCTTGAACCCCAGGTTGAACTTATTTTTAAGCTAATGGAGCACTTGGCTGCCAACCCGGCGAAAGGCGTCTGCAAGACAACCGCACCGTCAATTTCCGGTTACACTTATGGCTCGACTCGGAGCTAATTGCCCCGCATATTCACTCTTCCCCCTCCCCCTCTACCCTTCCCTACTGAATTATGAACGCTGCCTCGCAACTCCTGCGTCTCCTTGCCGTCCTCGGCGCCATTGCTGCTGGTGTCCTCTTTTACATGACAAACGGCAAGATTGCCGGTCTGACTTCCGACTTGGCTGCGGCCAGGCAGACGGCTGACTCGAACCAGCAAAAGCTGGCCAAGGCCACCGCCGACCTGAATGACACCAAGACAAGTGCCCAAAGTGCCGTTGATAAAATGAGTGCGGACTTGAAGGCCGACAAGCAAAACATTGACACCCTGTCCAGCACCTCCGAGGAAGCCCAGAAGGCCGTATCGGCCAACGAAGATCAAATCAAGGCTCTGAAACGCCAGGTGGCCGATGCCGAAGGCAAAACCGCTGATGTCCAAAAGATCGCGGATAACGTGCCGGCGCTCAACCAGCAAATCGCTGACTTGCAGAACCAAGTGGCCACGCTTAACACGCAGATCAAGGAGCTCCAAATCGCGGGACCGAAAATTATCGTTCCCGGCGATGTGGCCAAGCCCGGCACCGTCATTTCCGACTCCACGCCAGCGGCTGCGGTCGTTCCGACCAATCTTTCCGCCCGCGAGCCGGCCAGCATTCTTTCCGTGGATACGAAGCAGTGGCTCATTGCCCTCGACGTGGGTTCTGACAAAGGCGTCAAGGCGGATTCCGAATTGTACTTGAAAGTTGGCGACCAAAACCTCGCGATTGTCAAAGTGCTCAATACCACTCCGTCCACGACCACGGCGGCCATTGTTTCGACGCAGGACATTCAGCCGGGCAATTTCTCCAAGATTGCCCTCAAGGGATTGAAGGTTGATTACCAACACGCCCAGTAATGCGCCGGGCGGCCTTTGCCGCTGACTGCGCCCGACATTTGAGACCGCCCATGCGCCCGCTTGCCCGATTGCTCATTGCCCTTTTCGCCACCGCGCTGGCCAGTGGCTTGGCCGGATGCTCTGACGCTTGGATTGCCAATCGCGACGACGAGCACACGCCCTCGGTGCCGCCGGCGAAGTTCGAAGGCAACCCCTTGAATATGCCGACGCCAAACCAAAATGGCGCATTTTAATCGTTCGCTGAGAGCAGGGTGCGGCGAGTCGGCGGTTGGCGGCTATGTTTTAGTTTGGCCGGCTGGTTCTTTTTGAATGCGTGCGCCTCGCTTTTTGGCGCGAAGGTCACTATTCTCCGCCGTCATGCCTGACGAACTCGCGCCCACGCTCCAAGCGCCCCGGCCCGGCACGCTCTATGTGGTGGCGACGCCCATTGGCCACCTCGGCGATCTCTCCCCCCGCGCCGCCCACCTGCTCCGGACTTGTGATTTGGTGGCGTGTGAAGACACCCGCGTGACCCGCACGCTGCTCGCGCAAGCAGGCAGCAATCGCCCCCTGTTTTCCTACCAGGATTACAAGGAAGAGGCTCAGGCCGTACATTTGATTGAAAAACTGCGCGCCGGCCAGTCCATCGCCCTGGTTTCAGACGCCGGAACCCCGAACATCAGCGATCCCGGTTTCCGCCTCGTGCGTGCCTGCCGGCGGGCGGGACTGAACATCATCCCCGTGCCGGGTCCCTCTGCCGTGCTCGCGGCATTGTGCGCCTCGGGCCTGCCCACCAACGGCTTTCTCTTCGCTGGTTTCCTGCCGCCCAAAACGTCCGCCCGCCAGCGCTTTTTGGAGAGATACCGGGACTTCGAGTACACGCTGGTGCTTTACGAGTCGTGCCACCGTATTGCCAAATTCGCCGATGACATCGTCGCCGTCCTCGGTCCGCGGCGCCCGATTGCCGTCGCGCGGGAAGTGACGAAAAAGTTTGAAACGTTCCTCGTCGGCCCCGCTGGGGAGGTGCGGGCGAAATTGCTGGGTGACCAGTTGCGGGGCGAATTCACCGTGGTCATCGCCCCGGCGGATTTTGAATTGTAGCATGGTTTTCCCACGGATGCCCCGGACCGCCCGGATGCATGGATCCAAGCCACGGGTCTTCCAATTACTATATCCGTGCCATCCGTGCCATCTGTGGTTTAGTTTTACCGTCATGTCCGAACCCACCATCGCCGTCGTTGATATCGGCAGCAACTCCATCAAGCTGCTGGTGGCCGCACGTGGCGCGGACGACAATTCGTCCTTGCGCGTGCTTTTTCAGGAAGCCCTCGAAACCCGCATCAGCGGCGGGATTGGGCGGGATAAATCCTCGCTCAGTGAGGCCGGGATGATTGTCGGGGTGGGCGCCGTCGCCCGCCTGCTGGAAATGGCCCGACCCTACGCGCCGACCCGGCGGGTCTTGGTGGCCACCAGTGCCGTGCGCGATGCGGCCAACCGCGCCGAATTTGCCACACGCATCCTGACCGCCACCGGCAGCCCGCTAGAAGTATTGAGTGGCGACGACGAAGCCCTGCTGATCGCCCGGGGTATCCAGACCGATCCCGCCCTCCACGGCGCGACGGAATTTTGCCTGACCGATCTCGGTGGCGGGAGTCTCGAATGCATCCGCTTCACCTCGGGGAAAATCACCCAGGCCGTGAGCCTGCCACTGGGCGCTGTGCGCCTGACCGAAAAATTCGTGCCGCACGCGCAGGCGCCGTTTCCCGATGCCGCCCGCGCCGCAATTGAGGCGGACACGCGCCGGGTTTTGGCCGTCAGCGGTTTTCATTTCCGGTCGGGCGGATTGCTGGTGGGCACGGGCGGCGCGTTCACCGTGGCGCGGGCAATCCTGGCCCATCGCCGTGGCTTCGAAAGCAAGGAAACCTGGCCCGCACAAATGTCGCGGGCGGACCTCGCCGCGCTGCTCGAGGAAATTGCCCCGCTGGACGCCACCGGACGCGCCCACATTCCGAAACTCACCCCCGAGCGGGCGGACATCCTGCCGGCCGCGCTCACCACCATCCTGGTGCTAATGGACCTCGCGCAGGTGGCTGGGGTGGTGCATTCGTTTCACAACCTTCGCTTTGGCATCGCGGCCCGCTTCTTCGCGCAACTGCGCGGCGAGCTCTAGGAAATCCGGCGGCAATTGCGGGCGAAATTCCAATGCGGAGCCATCACCCGGATGCGGAAATGCGAGCAGCGCGGCATGAAGCATCACGCGCTTCGCCGAGCCAACGACCCCGCCCACCGGTTTCCACCCGTACGTCTGGTCGCCAAGGAGGACATGGCCAAGGTGGGCAAGATGGACGCGGATTTGGTGCGTGCGACCGGTGTACAGCCAGCAGTGCACCAACGCCGCGTTTTTCCCAAAAGTTTCCTCGACCTCCCAGTCGGTGTGCGCCGGCCGGCCGCGGCTGTCGGGCACCACCGCCATTTTCACGCGCACAACGGGATTCCGGCCAATGGGCTCACGAATGCTCCCCGAGCGCAAATCCGGCACCCCCTTCACCAGGGCCAGATACTCCTTCATTACCTCGCGATCGGAGAACAATTTCGTCAGCGCCATATAGGCGCGGTCGCTCTTGGCCAGCACGACAGCGCCCGAGGTATCCTTGTCCAATCGGTGCACAATGCCGGGTCGTCGGGCGCCGCCAAGTTTGCTCAATCGGCCGCCAGTGTGGTGCAGCGCAAAATGCACGAGTGTGTCGTCCCCCGTCCCGGCGCCTGGGTGCATGATCACGCCCGCGCGCTTGTTGACCACCAGCAAATCTTGGTCTTCGTGCAGAATCACCAACTTTCCATCGACGGCCGCGACCTCGTCGGATGGCGGGTCGGGGACTTCAATCGTCAAAACGTCGCCCTTTGCCACCCGGTACGATTGGGTGAGCAACTCTTCGTAGAGCCAGACCTTTTTCTCCGCAAATGCGGCCTGCACCCGCGACCGGCTGATTTGGGTTAGCATCTGCGCAAGGACCTTGTCGGCGCGTTCACCGGCAAGTTTTTTGGGCACGACGATAACTTCAAAGGAATTGCTCATGGCGAAGGGGCCAGCGCGAGACGAAAGCCACGGTAGGCGCTCTCCTCGGCAGGTGGGTTGGTGGCACGGCGGGCGGCACGCACATCGGCAAGGCCCACGCCAAAATTGGCGCCGCGGTTGACGTGGCCGGTGCCACTCGCCGGCCCGGCGGGGTTGGTGACGCTGCCACCAGGATAGGGACCATACCAATCGCGGCACCATTCCGATATATCACCCAGCATGTCATAGAGACCCCAGGAATTGGGCTCCTTCTGCGCGACAAAACGCGGCCCAAACTTGCTCTTGGGCGCGGCGCGGCCAACATAACCGTCGCCACCGTTGCCGGAATACCAGGCGATGCGGTCGACAATTTCGGCGCTGTTGGCCCCAGCGTAGTTTGGAGTTGAGGTGCCGGCGCGGCAGGCGTATTCCCACTGGGCCTCCGTCGGCAGCGTGTAGGCGTATCCGGCCGGCAGCCGACCGGCGGCGCGTTCGCGCGCGGTGAGGTTTTGGCAAAACTCCATGGCGTCGTTCCAACTCACGTAATACATCGGCAAATTGTCGTCGTCATTGGCGAGGTAAGTCGTTGGGTCCGTGTCCTTGGACCAGCCCATGTAGCTGCGCAGGAGTTGTGGTGGTTTGCCGCTGCCAAAGTCATAGATAGTCTCGTCGTTGATGCCTTTCATCAGTTGCTCGCGCACGCCGCGCCCGGTGATGCTCTTCCACTGGCCGACGGTAACGAACGTCGTTCCCAGCCAAAAGCCCTGAGTGAGGGTCACCTGGGTTTGGGGACGTTCATCGGATCTGTTGGGCGCTTCGCTGGCGGGGCTGCCCATCGTGAAGGCACCGGCGGGAATCCAGGCCAGGTCGGTGAAAACATTGCCGGCGAAGGGGACACTCCAGGGCTGGCCGGGAATGGGGCCTTTAGCCGTGAAAGTTGCGCTGGGCATGGCGCACACGCCGGCCAGGAGCGAAAGCAAAACCACCGGCATCGATGCGAGCCGCTTCATTATCAAATACATGGTTTTACCCTGAAGCACGGAATGAACAAATTCAAGCTCGTCCTGCCGAATAACTACCCCTATGGTAATCTTTGAAAGTGACATCTTGACTGTCGCATTTATAGACGTTGATGACACGTTGGTTCGTTCCGTGGGAACGAAACGGATTCCGATTGTGCCCACCATTGGCTACGTGAAGGGTTTGAAGGCAAAAGGATGGGAACTTTATTGTTGGAGCAGTGGGGGGGCGGAATACGCGAAGACATCCGCCAAGGAATTGGGTATTGAGCAATGTTTTGTGGCGTTCCTGCCGAAACCGGAATTGATGGTGGATGACGTTCCGCCGCATCTCTGGCGCGAAATCAAGATTCTTCATCCTTCAGAGATTAAGACATAACAACAGGTTCAAGATGACGGCGACTGCAGCCGCTTCTTGGGACGTGAATCAGAAAAAGACCGCGAAGTGGTCGAACGAAAATAGCCGGGCCGCTATTATCGAACCGCGCTATGCGGGCTCCTGCACGGCGTTAAGCTCACTCATCCATTCGGCGCGCAGATTTTCGTCCACCAGTGCAACTTTGAATCCCGCGCGGGCGACGTCAGCCAGCTCGGCGCGGGTGAAGCCCATTTCTTGCGCGAGCGCTTCGTATTCGTCCTGCAGTGTATTTCCAAAGCAAAGCGGGTCGTCGGTGCTGATGGTGCAAATGACGCCCTCCTTGCGGAGATGGCGCAACGAATGTTCGCGTAGCGAAGGGGTAACGCCGAGTTTGACGTTTGAAATCGGACAGAGGTCAAAGGCGATGCCATGCTTGACGGCCAGGGCAATGACTGCGGGGTCCTCATCGGCGCGTTCGCCATGCTCAATGCGCTGGGCCCCAAGTTCCTCGATGACCTGGCGGACAAACTCCGGTCCGCAGAATTCCCCGGCATGGGCCTTGGTGAATTTGCCGGCTTTGCGCGCGGCCGGCCACAATTCGCGCGTCCAATCTTCCAACGGCACGCTTTCGACGCCGTGGAGATCCAGACCCGCCAGCCCTTTCCACGAAAGGCTGTCCTCGAGGATGGGCCGCATCTTGGGCGGGCAGCCATTGTGATGAATGCCAAGAAATACCCGCACGACGAGTCCCTTGGGCACGGCCGCGAGGATGGCGTCGAGGACCTCGCGGCCATTGACCCCACCGAATTCGATCACGCCGGAGGCGAAACTGATCTCCACATAGCGCACGTTTTGGTCGAGGTGACGTTGGAAGACCAATTTCGCGGCCTGATGGTAGCGCTCCGGCGAGGTGAACCATGCAAAAGCCATGTCGAGCAACTCGCGTTCGAAGTGCGCAAAGGATTCAAAACGAAAATCGGCCGCCCACGAAGCCGGCGGCTTGGCAAATCGCTTTGCCTCCAATCCGTGCAAAAGCTCCCACGGCAGCGCGCCCTCAAGGTGGAGATGCGTCTCCGTCTTGGGCAGGCGGCAGATAAAATCGGCATGCAGAGATGGCGCAGCGGGAGTCATTGCAGAAAAAGATTTTAATCACGGAGCTCACGGAGCAAAGGGAGGAAGTTTCAACGGAAAACCGCCAACCGTAAACTGTAAACCATCCCCCTCAGTGTGCTCCGCGCTCTCCGAGTTTCAACCCTTCTTTCCTGGCTTCTCCGCAGCGGCCAGCAGCTGATCGGCAAAATCCACGATGCGGGACCGTAAGGCCAATTTCTCCAACCACTCGTCCGGGATGTTCTCGTAGCCGTAGGCGGCGCCAGCCAGTTGGCCGCAGACGGCGCCAGTGGTGTCAGCGTCGCCACCCAGGTTGGCGGCCGCAAGAATGGCCTCCCGGAAATTCTTCGTCCGCTGGAAGCACCAGAGTGCCGCCTCCAGCGTCTCAACCACATAGCCACCGCTGCGAATTTCCCGTTCTACTTTGACCCGGAATGAACCTTCCGCAATCTCCCGCAATCGGGGGCTGGTAACGCTGGACAGCAAGGCGGTCCACCGTGTCGGATCGAACAATTCTTCGCGTGACCTTCCCTCCAGCAAATCGCTGATGACCGCAGCCAGCAGGCGGCAGGCCTCCAAACATTCCGCCGTGCCGTGCGTGGTGCGCGAACTCTCGGACGCCCACGCGATGGCTTGCGCCTGATCAGGATGGCAAAATAAAATCACCGGGGCCAGACGCATGATACAGCCATTGCCAGCCGAACCGGGACTAACCGGCCCGGAAAACGGATCGCCCGTTTCCCGAAAACTTCTCAAGGCCGAGGCCACAGTTCCGCCAATATCGAAGCAGGTGCCAGTACTGCTCAGGTGGCCGGTCTCCGCCCATAATCGGTATCGCTGCATTTGATCGAGTGGGTTGAATCCGGAACAGTGCAAAAGGGACTCGGCGAGGCACAATGCCATGGAGGTGTCGTCCGTCCATTGGCCTGGCTTTAAACCGAAGGGACCACCGCCGGTCATGGTGGTAACGGGCTGAAAACCGCCGCGCGAAAGAAACTCAACGGCCGCGCCCACGGCGTCACCACAGGCCAGCCCAAGCAGGCATCCTCGATAACGGTTGGAGAGTGAAATATTCATGACCGGATGGTGGGTTCTCAGGTTTGACTCGGAAGCAATCTTCGGCCCGCATGGCAAAGTATTACCGCAAGGGCGAAAAAGTTGCGCACGGGAAGGGCCAGCCAACGAACAACGCCGGGCGGAACCCCCGTGCCGTCGGCCGCTGCGCCCACTTGCCGCAGACAGTCAACGGAGACCGGCCAATCAACGATTCCCTGAACCCATTCGCGGGGAATGTCCGTACGGAGCGCCGCCAGCGCCCCGGCGATGGCTCCAGTGGAATCGGTGTCGCCGCCGCAGTTCAAAAGGGCCTCAACCGTTTTGCGAAAATCGCCCTGATGCAAATAATAGGCATAGAGTGCAACCGGAACACTATGATAGGCATAGCCCGAAACGCCCCGTTGCAAACTCATGGCAGCCGCCAACTCGGCCACGGATTTGCCTTCGCGTCCATGGCCCGCCAGGCGCGCAATGCTGTCCTGCCAATCCTGGTCCCCCACCCCGGCCGACTGCCAGAGTTCAACCAACTCGGAGAGTGGCTGTGGACGGTCCTGCGGGTGGTTGACCGCATCCGCTGCAGTGAGGGCCACCGCCAGGGCCGCGATCTCAGCGCGGACATCAGTATGGGTCAGGCGGGTCGAAGCCCGGACAAATTCGCGCAGGCGGGCGGGGTCGCGCGCGAAACAAACCCCGAGGGCGGCGCTGCGCATGGCCGGTCCATTGCCGGCGGAATTGACTCCACTGCGCGCTGGCGGAATTCCCCTCCACAACCGGAAAATGGCGCGGGCGGTGGCCCAACCGACTCCGGGAGGAAGGCAAAGCAGCCACCAACGCAGGCGGCGGGCCAGCAATTGGGAAAATTTCCCGGCGTCTTCCCGATTTTGCAACAAACACTGAATCACCATGACCGCGTGTTCGGTGTCGTCACTCACCAAACCGCGGCCAAATAACATCCGGTGGCGCCATGGCCCGGACCAACGCCGCGCGATGGCTTGCGGGGACAATCCCTCGGCCGGCAAACCAAGGCTGTCGCCCACCGCCGTTCCCAGCAGCAAGCGGGTAAAACTTCCCGTAGGCTGCATCTCAAGTTCCAATGGAAAAACCTTCACGTTGAAGGGATTGATAGATTTTTCGGTCGAAGCGAAAGAGTTGGGTGGGGCGTCCGCGGGCCCGCGCCACAACCCGCGAAGGGGTGAGCAATTTGAACGAGAGAATCTTCTTGGAAAAATTCCGCCGGTCCAACTTGCGGGGAAGAACGGCTTCGTAGATGGCAAGCAAATCGGCCATGCTGAATTCATCGTCGAGGAGATTCAGCCCGATGGGTTGGTAGAGCAATTTGCCCCGCAAGCGCTGAATCGCGGTGTCGAGAATTTCGCGGTGGTCGAAGGCAAAGGGGCCGGTCGGGATGGCATCGAGGGGAAACCAACGGGCCTCACGGGCGTCGCGCCCGGCCACGAGGGGATTTTCCGGCCAGCGAATGAAGGCAAAGTAACTGACACTAATGGCGCGGTCACGCGGGTCGCGTTCTGGGGCGCCGAACGTATAAAGTTGTTCCAAATATTCGATTTTCAGGCCGATGTCCTCTTCGAGTTTACGGCGGCAGGCGGCCTCAAAGGTTTCGCCATCCAGCAGCGGACCGCCCGGCAGGGACCAGCAATCGGGAAAGGGTTCGCCCCCACCCTGCACGCGGCGCCGAAACAGGGGCACGAACAATTGCCGGTCGCGGTAACCGAAAATCACCGAGTCCACGGAAACAAAAATCTTTTTGGGCAAAGTAATCCGGGAGGACATGACTTAGAGGATAAGCTGGCCGCGGACGGTGGCGAGCGAGATGATGGCTTCCGAGCCGGAATTGAAAGTCAGGGCATCCTGCTCGATGCCATCGCTGAAGATCACGCTGTTTTCCGGCGATTCCGAGATGAGGCGCAGCGGTTCTTCGCGCGTGACCTTGCCAAACACCAGGTTAGTCTGCGAATGGCGACTCGGGAACGGTTCGCGCACGGTGTAATAGAGATAGTTCGCGTCTGCCGGAAAAGCCCGCGCCGGGCGGGGAGCCGCATCTTTGCCTTCCACCCGATGCGCAATCAGGGTTGCGCCAGTGATGAGACTGCGAAACCAACCGGTCGAACCGAGCCCGGTCGAGACGATGATGCCGCTCGACGATTGATGTTCGTGCTGGCCTTGGTGCTCGAGCGTATAACGGTGCGACAGGTGAGTGCGCTGGCCAATGAACAGGTCGTTGACGGCCCGGAGCTTCTGTCCGTCGTTGAGCGTCGCCTCCGCCATCGTCACATTTCGGCTGCGACGCTGGCCGGAAAAATATTCGTTCAACGCCTTGGCCAAATCGGCGGCTTGAAACGGCAGCAGCACTCCATCCCAGCGCTTGGGGTCGGGGTTGACGCCCACGAGTGGCTGGCCTTCGAGATATTTCAAGGTGTTCGCGACCAAACCATCCTGGCCCAAGGCGACCACCACATCCTGCGGGCCAAAAATGAAGTTGGGCAGGAATAGACGGTCCACCTCCTGCAAGCGCCCGACTGCGGCGATTTGGGTGCGGGCCACGTCGAGTTGGCGGTAATAGTTGTCATGCTCGGTGAGGTAATCGGCGAAGTCCTGCCGCTGGCTTTCGACGACGAATTTGGCCTGACCGAGGGTGTTGTAGCGGGCCACCAGGCTGTCCAACCGGGTGGCCCGCTTGACGAGGATGATCTTATGGTCGCTCTCGTGGATCATGGCGGGCGGATTACTTGCGTTTCATCAGGTCCTGGAGCAGTTCGGGGGTGATGTTGAGGGTGCCGATTTTCCCGGCATTCTCTGCCAGACCCTGGAAGGCGTTGGCGATGATGATTTCCGGTTTCAGTCCGGCCATAGTCAGCGCTTGGACCAACTTCGGGTCGGCGTCGGCGAAGGCTTTGACCACCGCTTGGATGCCATAGGCGCGGGCTTCCGCCTCCTTCTGGGCATTGGCTGCGGCGAGGGCGACGAGTGCCTTGCGTTTTTCCTCCTGCTTGATGTCGAACTCGCGCTGGATGTTTTGCATGTCGTGCTCGCGGCCCTGCAAGGCGCGTTGCGCCTCCATCTTGGCCTCGGCGATTTCCCGGCGTTTGTTCTCCACTGCGATTTCAGTGTTCAATTCGTTTTCCTTCACCGTGCGCTCCTGCTCGACCGAGGCATTGCGGCGCTCATAGATGGCGTCGTCGGCTTCCTTGAGGATTTGCTCGCGGGCTTGGGCTTCGAGGGCGCGGGCGGTTTCCGGATTGGGTTTGATGGCGGCGATCGCCACCCCCAAAACTTCAATGCCCAGGCTTTCAATCTCCTTGTTGGCCGCCATTTGGGGACCGGCGATGTCGGCGAGCTTGTCGAGCAGCGCAAGGGCGCCGCGCAAGTCGCGGGCTTTGACTTCCCGCTGAATGATTACCTTGGCGATATTCACGATGCGCTCGGGCAATTTCTTCGGGTCGTCGGTGGCGTAGTCGGTACCGTTGGCCTGCAGGGTAAAATCCATCATGGCGGCGAGGCGCTCGGGGTCGCGCACCCGGTAGGTGCAGCGGCCCTGGATGGTGACCTGCTGGAAATCATTGGTCACCTGATCAATGATAAATGGCGCCTCGGTGCTGGCGGTGGGCACGGCGACCAGCGAGGTGGTGGGTCCATAGTAGAAGAAACTCAGGCCGGCACCCCGGCGCGTGGGTTTGCCACCAACGTACTGAATAACGTGCACCGTGGGCGGCGCTTTGAGGTATTTGAGTCCAAGCATGGGAGGAAGGGAGTTGAGGGTTTCTTTTGTGTATAATGTACACTAAAGAAACCGGGCGTCAAGGGGTTATTTGTATATTTTACGCAAAAGAAACCTCCTCGGTCGGAAAACAGACGATTCGCTCGCACCCCTATTCGGAGCGTCCGGCGCACTGAAGTGACACCTGATCAGCCACTCAAATTACGGTCCTGCATTGACGCCGACTCAGTTGAAAAATCTTGCAGCGGACCTTAAGGGTTGTCCCTAACTCGCTTTGCGGAATCTTCGAGATTCATTACTTTCGTAATGTGGCCGTGACCAACCACGCGTGCGCCGTCGCGAATTTGAAACTCCATTCCAACATGCACACGGCCCAAGTGTTTATCGGGGCTGAAAAATCTTAAAAAAGCTCGAACGGTCTGGCCTGGAACCACGGAATTAGCGTCGGGATATTCATGCTCCGCGTCCCAATCCTGCCCTTCGTAGTAGAATTGCGGACGATATCCTGAAAATGCCGGCATTCTTCGGCCACCTTCTTCTGCAGTCAAAAACCTTGTCTCCGCCTCAATATCAGGGGGGAAGGAGTATGCTCGCATGGCGCTAATCAAGCATTAACCAAAGTCTTTGATTTCGCTCAACGTGAGCGGTTGGAAAAGGAAAATCTCGAATTATTACCTTTTCTTCCCCAGCAAATATTCCGGATTCAACTTTTGCAGCGCCGCCGGGACGAACATCCCATCGCGGCGGATAACCTGGCCGTCGAAACGGATGACCCCGCCGCCGTATTCAGGGCGCTGGATGCTGACGAGGTCCCAGTGGACTTGGGAACGGTTGCCGTTATCGGCCTCTTCGTAGGCCTGGCCGGGGGTGAAGTGGAAGGAGCCGGCGATTTTCTCGTCGAAGAGGATGTCGCGCATGGGCTCGAGGATGTGCGGGTTGAACCCGATGGCGAATTCGCCGACGTAGCGGGCGCCGGGGTCGCTGTCGAAAATCTTTTGCAGGCGGTCACCGTTCGTGGCGGCGCCGCATTCAATAATCTTTCCGGCTTTGAACACGAGGCGGACTTTTTCAAAGGCCACGCCCTGGTAAACGGTGGGGGCGTTGTAGGTGATTTCGCCCTCGACGGAATCCTTGACCGGGGCGGTGAAGACTTCGCCGTCGGGGATGTTGCGGTCGCCGCCGCAGGGGATGGCGCCGATGCCCTTGATCGAAAAATGCAAATCCACGCCGGGGCCTTCGAGATGCACTTGATCGGTGCGGTCCATGAGGGCCTTGAGGGCCTTCATGCCGGGCTGCATGCGGGCGTAGTCGAGCGTGCAGACGCGAAAGAAAAAGTCTTCGAAGGCCTCCGTACTTTTGCCGGCCTGTTGCGCCATCGCCTCGGTCGGCCAGCGCAGGACAACCCAGCGGGTTTTGTTGACACGCCAGTTGAGAGCCGGGCGGAGGGCGGACATGGCCGTCTTGATGCGGTCCGCCGGCACGTCGGCGTTTTCAAAAATGTTATTGGAACCGCGCACCGCAATATAGGCGTTCATCCGCTTGATGCGGTGCAGCTC